>NZ_JBKFEE010000002.1:0-586522 GCF_046503825.1 Asticcacaulis sp. W401b | reverse complement strand
TTCTGCGTTCATATTAACGAGTTCCCACATATAGATCAGGGCCTAAAACCCCAACCCATAAATGGTTGTCTATTAAAAGAGACCGCTTGCAACAGTAGTCGTCATAGACCACCGCCGCCTGCGTTTCCCTTCCCCATTCCACAATGTCAAAGACCTAACCCGCCGAAGCGGAGAGCGGCTTTTAAAGGGGCCGCGAAACCGTGTCAACCGATTTTTTTCTTTTTCCACAACCGCTTAACCGGTCATTTTAAAGACAACAAAACCACCCAGACCATCTTTGCGAGATGGCCATGCAGGCCCTGAAGAATCGGAAGGTGCGGAACATATCGCTGCTTAGACGAATTGGCAAGTCTGTTTTTCAACCGGCTTGCTTCGTCGGCGGCGCGTCCCGTCGAGAGGGCGGCTTATAGACAAACCGCCCGGCGGGACGCAACCCCTAAAATCACAAAAATGGATTCTATCCCCGTTACGTGGGTTCCGCCTGTTATGCCAACGGCCGAAGATGCTGACCGCATCCGACCGTTGAAGACACGAGCCTGTCTCATATGTCTTCGGGACATGAGACAGGCTCGAAAGGCATACCCAGAGTCATTTCCAATGACCTTGGGTATCAGCCTGCCGTAATATAGGCCTTGAGTGTCTGGGCCTCGTGTTCGGCCTGTGCGATCTTCGCCTTGACCAGATCCCCTATAGAGACAATGCCGGTCAGTTTGGGGCCTTCCATCACCGGCAGGTGGCGGATACGGCGGTCGGTCATGCGCTCAAGGAGGGAGTCCACGGTTTCACCCAGCCGCGCCACGATCACATCTGCGGTCATGATGTCCTGAACCTGCATATCAAGCGCCAAAGCGCCCTTTTGCGCCAGCGCCCCTATGATGTCGCGTTCCGAGACGATGCCGGCGACACGTCCCAGACGATCGGCGACGACAAACGCCCCAACCTTGCGCGTATGCAGAAGGGCGGATACCGCGGCCACTGTATCTTCGGGGGATACGGTGAAGACCTGATGGCCTTTGGCGTTCAAAAGCTGATTTATCAGCATAGGCTCTCTCCCTTTATAGCCGGACCTCCCGATGTCCGGACCAAGAGAGCAGGGTTATGCGAAGACGTTAAGAGGGCAAGGCCTTAATTTGACCCCGATGTCAATTTTGCGTGAGACGTCTCTTTACGGGAAATTCACGCGCTAAAGAAACGCGGCCGGAACAGGCGCATCCACACCCCTATGGTCAGAAGGCCAATTGCGTAACCGATCAGATGCACTTCCCAGGCAATGGTGCCCGCGGCCGGAATGATGCTGATAAAGGCCGACAGGATGTTGATAGCGGTCCACGCGATCGTCATCCCCATCACTCCGCGGTCAGTAAAAGGCAGCATATAGCCGGGGCCGATACGGATGACCGCCCCCATCAGACCTGAAATGGCGCCGGACGCGCCGATCAGCAGGACGTTACGGTCCGGGAAGATCGCGCAATAGACCACCCCGGCCAGAACGCCGCAGAACAGGTAGTACATATAAAAGAGTGCCGCACCACCGATGCGTGTGCCAAAAACACGCGCCACGCCGCTGGCAAAGGCCAGCCCCAAGGCGGCATTCATACCGGCGTGTATCCAGCTCCCGTGCAGGAACAAGGTGGTAAACAGGGCGTAGAAGGTGTCGTACTTCCACAAAAGGCGCGGATTGAGGCCCAGCATATAGACCAGATCGCCGTTTGTATCGAATTGAGATTGCAGGGCGAACAGTGCCAAAATGAGCCCGCTGAGGACTACGGCCGGCCAGGGTGCCGTGAAAAACGGCTCTTTTGTCGTCTCATTCATACGCAACCCTTATCCGGCTACAGCGTCCATCGGCTGGTTGAGCCGCGAATATAGGGCCGCAAAGCGCTTTGCGAAGCCCTTAAACCCTGATTTTGAAACCCTTTAGCGATTTTTAAGACAAAATATACCCAATTTTTAAGGTTCGCGGTCACAGTGGCATCCGATTTGCTTTTCGCCTCTCAAGTGAAGGCGTAAGCCTGACAGGAGCCCAACATGGCGTTTTACAAGATAGCCGCAGCCACCGCAGGCCTCGTCGTCCTCACCGGGGCCCCGGCCCTGGCGCAGACCATGAGCACGACCTCGACCGGTTTTGAGACCGGCTATGGCCGTACCCGCGGTCAGGAGGAGCGCGCCATCGACCCTTCGACGCGCGATGCCAATGGCAACCGTGTGCTGCTGGATGGCGTCATCGTCACCGGCGGCGACCAGAGCATCTATTCCAAGTCGATGACCTATGGCGCGGGCGACAGCTACTCCGGCGCCGGTGCCGTGGGTGGGGCCACCGCCATCGGCAACAATCTCTCGGTTGTCGTCAACGGCAACTACAACACCGTCATCGTCAATTCGACCCAGACCAACAACGGCAACGTCACGGCGACCAATGGCAATCAAACCGCCACCGGTGCCACTGGCACGGACATTACAGGAAATCTCAATGGCTTCTGATACGAAGAAATCGTCGCGCCGCGTGCGTCGTGGCCTCAGCCTGATCGCTCTGGCGGCGGGCGCCATGACCTTGTCGGCCTGTGTGTCGCCGGTCGCCGGTCCGTCGGGCGTCTATGCCAAGCCGATCGGCAATGCCCCGGTGACGGCCAACCCGACCGCCTATTCGGACGCTCTGGTCTGCCTCGGCTCCTATGCCCGCAAGCATAGCCTCGCTTCGCCGCGCATGGCGGTGGGCCGCATCTCGGACTACACCGGCAAGGTGGAATACGAAGGCGGGCGCAAGATAACGCAGGGTGCCTCGCTGATGGCGATGACCGCTCTGGCCAAGTCCGGCGCGCGTCAGGTCGAACGTTTTGACACGTCGGTGTCGGAACTGGAGCTGAAGTACACCAACAACAAGCTGATCACCGATAATGAGGTCGCCAACCCGACCGAAGCCGGCGAATACCGCCGCATCATGGCGGGTCAGATCGCCGGTTCCGACTTCCACATCGTGGGCGGTATCACCGAGCTGAACTACAATATCCGCTCGTCCGGTATCGACGCCTATGTCGGCGACGCTGACGCCCGCGACACCAAGGGCATCGTCAATGGCCGCCTCTATGTGATGAATGTCGCGCTGGACCTGCGTCTGGTCGATACCCGCACGCTGGAAGTGGTGGACGTCATTTCTTACCAGAAGCAGATCATCGGCCGCGAAATCAAGGCCGGCGTGTTCGACTTCTTCAACGGCAACATCTTCGACGTTTCGGCGGGCGAAGGCGGGCTTGAGCCCATGCAACTGGCGGTGCGTGCCCTGATTGAACGTGCCACGCTGGAATTCATGGCCAACCTCTATGGGGTGCAAGGCCCCGAAATCTGCCTGAACCCCAAAGACGACTTCCTCAACGACGCCACGCTGGGCAAGACCGGCGGCTACACCCCGGCCTATAACAATCTGGAGACCAACAATGCGGGTACGCGCGAAGATCCTAGCCGTTGGCACAATACTCGCAACCGCAACACTGGCGACGGCCGCTACTAGTCAGACGACGACCCCGGTTACGGGCGGGCTCGACATCACCAATGATCAGGTTCAGACCGGCGACATCTTCTCCGGTCAGACCCTGAACGTGGTGGAAAACTACGACCTTCTGAAGGTCGAGACGTCAGGCCACGGCAATGCGGTGACGGTCGGCAATGAACAGGTTGATGCCAAGCTGACCTCTGTTCAGGTGCTTCAGGGCAATGTCACGGCTACGGCTACGGTCAATGGCACGGCGGCTCCGGAAGACTACCGCAAGTCGCTGGGCACGCCTCTGTATATGACGACGCAGGCCGTCGGCAATTATGGCGCGGGGACGACCACGGACGGCAAGCTGGTGGCCAATACCCAGCAGTATGTCGATGCGGTCAATGTCCACGCCGATACGCAGGTCAATTCCCCCAACAACTCCATCTATGAGTCGGGTGAGATCAATACGGTCGCGGTCACCAACCATCAGGCCTATCAGGTGACCAACGGACGTCTGGAATCGACCGCCCATCAGCAGTCGGATGCCGAAGCCCGCGCCCGCACCGGCGTGGTGCTGCACTATTCGCCGTCACCGAACCTGTACACCGCCTCGGCGATGAACAACTACTACGCTTCGAACTCGACCGATCGCGGCTCGCAGGAGCATACGGTCACGCAGGATGCGAGCGGACGCACGGAATCCTACGTCTCGGCCAATGCGGGCAATGCCTGGCACATGGCCACGCAGTCGGACGCCGCCGCCAACACGGTGACGCTGTACAATACCGGCGGTTCGCTGGTCACCGACACGCGTCAGGCCAATGGCGGTCAGGTGCAGTCGATGAGCGTCCTGAGCGGGTATGAGTATGGGGAGATGCATTCGACCGCGACCGGCGTGGGCAACAGCCTGACGGCGGGTAACGGCGACAAGTACGTCAACATCAATACCGAGCAGTTCAACGACGGTCCGATCGACGTGCAGGCCAGCTTTGAAGGCCATACGGGTTACGACGCCTATGTCACCGCCGAAGCGACGGGCAACTCGGCCTATGCCTATGCCTGCGCCGAATGCGAAGCGGACATGACGGTGCGCAACTCTCAGGTCAACAACGCCAATGTGACGGCTTCGACAACGACGACTATCGGCGGATCGGGCCGGGCCATCGTTTCGACCAGCCGCGCCATCGGCAATACGGCGACCTATTACGTGTCGGGGAATGGCAAAAACTAGGTCGTTACCTACATTACGATTTCGTAACTTTATTCAGCCGCAAAACTTTGAAAAGGTCGCCCCACATTTTCCTATGAGGGGCGACCTTTTCATGTCGATACGTAGCCAATTCCTGACCGCCGCAGCGGTTGCCGCCCTGTCCACCGGGCTTTTGTCGGCGACGGCGCTGACGCCCGTGGCCTATGCCCAGACGGCGCCTAAGGCACCGGCGGTCCTGCCGGGCGGCGTCGAATTCGCGCAGCCCCATTCCGACATCACACCTGACCCTCAGGCGCGTTTCGGCCGCCTGC
Organism: Asticcacaulis sp. W401b; assembly: GCF_046503825.1. Lineage (NCBI taxonomy): Bacteria > Pseudomonadati > Pseudomonadota > Alphaproteobacteria > Caulobacterales > Caulobacteraceae > Asticcacaulis > Asticcacaulis sp. W401b. The sequence continues at coordinate 581,526 of NZ_JBKFEE010000002.1, read as the reverse complement.
CCAACGGCCTGACCTACATCATCTATCCGAACAAGACGCCGCCGGGTGTGGTTGCCCTGCGCATGCGCTTCGGCACCGGCTCGCTGATGGAGTCTGAGCAGCAGCTTGGCCTCGCCCACTTCCTTGAGCACATGGCGTTTAACGGCTCGAAAAATGTGCCCGAAGGCGACATGGTCAAGATCCTTGAGCGCCACGGCCTGAAGTTCGGCCCCGACACCAATGCCTACACCTCGTTCGATGAGACGGTCTATATGCTGGACCTGCCCAAGAACGACGAAGAGATCATCGACACCGGCCTGTTCCTGTTCCGCGAGACAGCGGGCAATCTGACGCTGGACCCCAAGGCCATCGACCGTGAGCGCGGCGTCGTGCTGGGCGAAGAACGCGCGCGCAATTCGCCAGGCTTCCGCGCCTATGTCGAATGGGCCAAGGCCGCCTTCCCCGGTCAGCTCTACGGCCACCGCCTGCCCATCGGTTCGACCAAGGTCATCGCCGAGGCCCCGGCTCAGGCCTTTATTGACTATTATAACGACTTCTACCGCCCGGAACTGACCACGGTGGTGGTGGCCGGTGATGTCGATGCAGACACAATTGAAGCCAAGATCAAGGCGAAATTCTCGGACCTGACACCCCGTTCCAAGCGCCCGCTGGATAAGCTGAGCTTCGGCACCTATACGCCGCAAAAAGCCTCGGCCTATACCTATGTCGAGCCGGGCCTCAGCAAATCCATGCAGGTGACGTGGTTCAAGCCGTTCGACGATTCGTGGGAAACACAGGCCAAGGACTTCGACGACACGCTCGATAACCTGACCCTGTCCATCCTCAACCAGCGCCTTGAGCGTCAGGCTAAGTCCCCGGAAAGCGCCTTTGCCGCCGCCGGGGCCGGCGACGACACGGTCGCCAAGACCGCCGAAACCCTCAGCCTGAGCATCACGCCCAAGCCCGGCAAGGAAAAGGACGCCTTTGAGCAGGCCTTTACCATGGTGCGTCAGTTCGAAACCTATGGCGTGACCGAAGACGAGGTGACGCGCGAGCTGGCCGACATGGCCGCCAGCCTTGAGGCGCAGGCCAAGGGCGAAAAAACGCGCAATACCGGCGCCATCGTCAATGCGCTGGTCGGTTCGGTGGCGGACAAGGAGGTCATGACGGCCCCCAGCCAGAACCTCGCCTTCTTCAACAGCATCAAGGGCCGCCTCACCGCCGCGGCGGTCAGTGCCCGCGCCAAGACGCTGTTCGCCGGTGACGGCCCGCTTCTGACGCATATGGCGTCCGATCTGGGCGGCTTCGACAAGCCGGCCATGCTGGCGTCGTATGAGGCCATCAAGGCCAAAACCGTTGAAAAACCGGCGGTCGCGGTCAAAAAGGCCTGGCCTTACGAAACCTTTGGCAAGGCCCCGGCCTCTGTCGTAAAGGAGATGCTGCTGACCGATATCGGCGTCACCGAACTGGCCTATGCCAACGGCGTAAAGGTCACTATCAAGCCGACGACCTTCAAGGATAACGAAATTCTGGTCAATGTCCGCTTCAACGGCGGCCTGACCACCATCGGTCAGGACAAGGCCCTGCCGCTTCAGGCCGCCAACTGGGTCGGCGTCTTCGACGGCGGTCTGGGCAAGCTCGATTCCGAAGAGATCAAGGAGACGCTGGCCGGACGCATCTACGGGGCCAATTTCGGCATCGGCGAAGAGGCGGCGGTCCTGTCCGGCAACACGACGCCGAGCGATTTCGCGCTTCAGATGCAGGTGCTGACGGCCTTCGTCACCGACACGGCCTATCGTCCGCAGGCGCTGGATCGTCTGAAATCCTTCCTGCCCAACTATTACCAGACCCTGTCCTCGACGCCCAACAGCGTCTTCTCGACCAAGGCCCCGCGCCTGCTGCGCAATGGCGACACCCGCTTCGGCCTGCCGGAAAAGGACGCCGCTCTGGCGGTGAAGAACGACGATGCCAAGGCGCTGGTCACCGGTATCCTGACCACCGCGCCCATCGAAATCACCATCGTCGGTGACATAACGGTCGAAGAGGCCAAAAAGGTTCTGGACACCACCTTCGCCACCCTGCCCAAGCGCGCCGAAACCATCGCCCCGGTCAAGGGCGCGGATACGCTCAGCTTCCCCACGACCAACCTGCATCAGGTCCTGACCCACACCGGCCGCGCCGATCAGAACCTCAGCTACGTCGCCTGGCCGACCACGGACTTCTTCGCCGATACGAAGCAGGCCCGCGCCACCGAAATGCTGGCCGAAGTCATGACGCTGCGCCTGATCGACGAAATCCGCGAAAAGCAGGGGGCGTCCTACGGCTCATCGGCGGGCAGCGTAATGTCCAATACCTTCAAGGGTTATGGCTATCTGGCCGCGCAGGCCACCGTGAAGCCCGAAGTCGATCAGACCTTCTATGACTCGCTGCTGGCCATTGCCGAAGACCTGAAGGCCAAGCCGGTGGAAGCCGACGAACTGCTGCGCGCCCGCAAGCCGGTGCTGGATCGTTACGACGTTCAGGTCAAGACGAACGGCTACTGGATCGGCGTCCTGCCCGGCATTCAGGCCGATCCGCGCGATCTGACGGCCATCCGCACACGCAAGGCCGAGGTCGAGGCGGTGACACCTGCCGACATTCAGGCCATGGCGAAGAAGTGGCTGATCAAGGAGAAGCTGCTGCGCATTCAGGTCAAGCCGGCGGACAAACCCGCCGCCGCCCCGGCGCAGTAAAGCAAAACCCCTCCGGCCCATACCGGAGGGGTTTTGCTTATCTCTTGCTCCGCCTGCCCGGCGGAGCAAGGAAGAAAAGCGAAAAATCTCGCAGGGCCGTCCACGGAGCATATTCCGAAAAGTGTGAAACGGTTTTCGGAATGTGCGACCAAACAAAAATAGAGCCGCGTTTCGATACTGTTCATCGAAACGCGGCTCCACAGATTTTTCACCGTATTGTCTCCACTGAAAAGTACCCGACGCAGTCGGGCAACTTTTCAGTGAGTTAGTTTAAACACCACGCCAGAACGGCCTTCTGGGCGTGGATGCGGTTTTCCGCCTCGTCCCAGACCTGCGATTGCGGGCCGTCGATAACGCCATCCGTCACCTCTTCGCCGCGATGGGCGGGCAGACAGTGCAGGAACAGGGCGTCGGACTTGGCCAGCGTCATCAGCGCCTCATTGACCTGATAGGGCTCAAAGGCCTCAAGGCGTTCCTCGTGATCGAGGTCGCCCATCGACACCCAGGTATCGGCCATCACCACATCGGCGCCACGCACGGCGGCCTCGGGGTCTTGCGTCACCGTCACACGGGCGCGCGATTCCGCCGCAAACACCATGTCGGCGTTCGAGGGCTTGTACTTGGCCGGGCAGGCGATATTCAGCGTGAAGTCAAAACGCGCCGCCGCATGGATGAAGGAGGCGCAGACATTGTTGCCGTCACCGACCCAGGCCAGAGTCTTGCCCTTGATGTCGCCGCGATGTTCCTCGATCGTCTGAAGATCGGCGAGGATCTGACACGGGTGGCTCTTGTTGGTCAGGCCGTTGATCACCGGCACGCTGGCGGCGCGCGCCAGGCGTTCGACATCCTCATGGCGGTTGGCGCGGATCATGATGGCATCGACCATGCGCGACAGGACCTTGGCCGTGTCTTCGATGGTCTCGCCGCGACCGAGCTGCATGTCGGTCGCCGTCGAGATGATGGCATCGCCGCCCAGTTGGCGGATGGCCGCATCGAACGAGAAGCGCGTGCGCGTCGAGTTCTTTTCAAAGATCATGGCCAGCACACGGTCCTGCGCCGGGGCATCGGCATCGACGCGCCCCTTGGGCCAGCCCAGACGCGCTTTTTTGCGCGCATGGGCGTCATCGAGGATGGCGCGCAGGTCAGCGGCGCTCAGGTCGGAAATGTCCAGAAAATGCTTCACCATTACGCGGTCTCCCCAACCAGCAGGGTGTCGCGCGCCGCCTGACAGGTCTGTTCGAACAGGGCCAGCGCCTCACGCGCCTCCTCAATGGTCAGGTTGAGCGGCGGCAGCAGACGGATGCAGTTGTCCGATCCGCCGGCGATCAGCAGGCCATTGTCGCGCGCCAGAGCCATCACGTCACGGTTGGACGGCTTGACCTTGATCCCGACCAGCAGGCCCTTGCCGCGGATTTCGTCGATGACGTCCGGGAAGGCGGCCTTGAGGCCCTGAAGTTGCTGACGCAGGAAGCCCGACACCTGATTGACGTGATCGAGCATTTCGGGGCTCGACAGCTCGCCATAGGCGACCAGACCGACCGCCATGGCCAGCGGATTGCCGCCGAAGGTCGAGCCGTGGCTGCCAAAGACCATGCCAGACGCCGCCTCTTTGGTGGCCAGACAGGCCCCGATGGGGAAGCCGCCGCCAAGCGCCTTGGCCGTCATCATGACGTCCGGTTCGACGCCCGACCACTGATGCGCCCACAGTTTGCCCGAACGGCCCATGCCGCACTGGATTTCATCAAACATCAACAGCAGGCCGTACTGATCGCACAGATCACGTAAGCCGCGCAGGCATTGTTCCGGCACCTGACGGGTGCCGCCTTCGCCCTGCACCGGCTCGACCAGAATGGCCGCTGCCGTGGGGGCGGCCGCGGCGGCTTTCAGGGCCTCATGGTCGCCAAACGACAGATGCACATAGCCCGGCAGCTTCGGGCCGAACCCGGCCAGATAGGCGTCATTGCCCCCGGCATTGACCGCGCCATAGGAGCGGCCGTGGAAGGCCCCGGTAAAGGTGATGATGTCGATGCGCTCAGGCTGACCCTTGGCGTCGTGATACTTGCGCGCCAGCTTCAGCGCGCATTCAACGGCCTCGGTGCCCGAATTGGTGAAGAAGACCTGATCGGCAAACGAGTCTTCGCACAGCCGCGCCGCCAGCGTCTGCTGATCCGGAATGCGGAAAATATTGGACACGTGCCACAGCTTTTCGGACTGGGTTTTCACCGCCTCGATCAGCTTGGGATGGCAGTGGCCGAGGCCATTGGTCGCCACGCCCTGCACCAGATCGATGAACACGCGCCCGTCACGGGCGTAAAGTCGCACGCCTTCGCCGCGTTCAACCTCCATGGCGGCGCGGTTATAAACGCCGAACAGGTGATCTTCGGGGGCAGTCTCAGGCGTGGTGTTCATCTTCGTGAATCCCTTAAAAAAGAAGCATCCCCAAAGCCGCACGGGACCAAGGGGATTCCAAACTCTAAGCTTTAAGGGGCTTAGGCGCGCCTTGTGTATAAAAACGGCCTCAATGTCAATAAAAACCCCTGCACGATCACGCACAGGGGTTACGATCACAGCGGCCTACTTCGCCGACTGATAGTCGTACAGTTCGACCTTGATGCCTTCTTTTTTCAGCAGGGCCTGCACGCTGTCCGGACCGGCGAGGTGCCCGGCACCGACGACGATCATCTGCGTGCCCGAACCGGCCAGCACATCCTTGATCGGCTGCACCCAGTTGCGGTTGCGGGTGACCATGACGGCTTCGTACATCTTCGGCGTCTTGGTCTTCATCTCGTCGATCATCAGGACTTCCATCCCCTTGATGTCGCCGGTCTGCCATGCCGTCAGCAGCTTGGTGAACTGCGCCTTGACGTTGGCGTCTTCCTTGACCGTATCGAGCAGCGCCTTCGACTCTTCACCAAACACATCCTGAGAGATGAGCTTCATCTGGTCTTCCATCGTCTCCAGTCCCTTGACGGGCAGGTTCTTGGCGCGCGCCGCCGCCAGAAGCGTCTTGTCCACACCTAAGTTCGGATCAAAGCCTTCGGTCTGCATCTGCTTTAGGACCAGCATCAGGCTGGCCAGCCACGGCTTCAGCATGACCAACTGGTCGATATTGAGACCATATTTGGCGTAGGTGTCACGGATCAGCTTCTGTTCTTCGGGCGTGTAGGGCTTCAAAAGGCTGCCCGTCGGGTCGATCCCGTACTTTTGCACCAGCGCGCCCGCCGCCGCCTGATCATCGACATTGGGCACTTCGAGATAAAGCGTGTCGGCGCTGTTGAACACCTTGTCGAGGGCGGGCGTCTTCCATTGCGTGTCGGCTTTCAGAATATGGAATGAGCCATAGAGATAGATGGTGGAGTCCGCGTCGGTGATGACCCACATTTTCGGGGCGGGTGCGGCCTCTTTGGCCTGCGCGGCCCCCAGCGGCAGCAGGGCGGCGACAGCGACAAAGCCGGTCAGAAGCGCACGGCGGGTGTGTTTCAGATTGATCATGGGATACCCCCTCTTGAGTGTAAAAAAAGACTATAGGTTAAGGTTGAAAGATGTCTTCGATTTTCAGTCCGAAGACGTCGGCGATTTTGAAAGCCAGCGGCAGGGAGGGATCGTACTTCTCCGTTTCGATGGCATTCACGGTCTGGCGTGACACATCCAGCTTCTGGGCCAGATCGGCCTGAGACAGGTTCAGTTCCGCACGCAGGACTTTGAGACGGTTTTTCATGGGTTTATCTGGGGCTCACCGGTGCCGCAGCCACCAGAGGCCCCAGGCGATGGCGTAACCGAGCAGCATAGGCACAGTCGCTATCCCTACACCCAGTTCGACCTCACGACCGACAACGTTCAGCATTTCCACCAAACGCTGCGAGACCACGCCGTCGGTAAATACGGAAGCGATATAGAATATGCCAACGCATGCCAGCCCGCTCGTCCCGCCCCAATACCAGGACCAGCTGTGGGCCTGACGCACAGCCTCATCCACGCCGCGCCACCAGCGTACGCTGTAGATCATCGCCGCCGTCATGATCAGTGCGCCCGCGATAAGCCCGGCAATGGTCATGGCCTGAACCTTGTCGCTCTGGGGCTGGATCAGCATGAGCACCGCGACGATAGCGAACGCCATTATGCTTCCCAACAGACTGATGCCCATAATGCGCGCCAAAGTCCCCGCAAATGAAAGCTTTCTTTCTCTCAACATGATAGTTTTCCTTATGAAATCAACGATGTTGCAGCCACCAGATGAGCCAGGCGATACCATAGCCTGCGATCGCGGGGGCAAGAGACGTAATCATGCCCAAAGCCATCAGATGGCCCTCATAATCCATGAAGCGCACATAGGGCATCATCAGGGCGTCACCACCGGCCAGAGCCGCTACAAAGGCAAAGACCGATATCAGCAGCCCGGAGGACCCACCCCAATACCACGCCCATTTGTGCGCCTCTCTTTGGGCCTCATCTACGGTCAGCCACCAGAATACACTGACGGCCATGGCGGCGATCAGCACAAAACCCACGACCACAAAGGCCACGGTGGGATTGTTGCGCATCAGCCCCGTACCCGAGGCAATATCATAACCCATAATGCCGCCCAGTATCAGGCTCATGAGCACGAAGGCCGACATCATCCATCCGGCGGTTGCACGCAGATTTTTCACTTTCATCTCTCCGTTAAAGACAAGCAACCTTTACACCGGGGCAATTTACGATGTCAAGCACCCTTGTCAAAAAGATTGCGAAACTTGTCATGCCCTGCCCCTTCCACGCCGTAACAGCGCCCCGCAAAACGTTTGTGACGTTTTAGGTGCGTTGAAAAAAGTAACTGTCCTGAGATAGGGAATATTTACCCTTCCCTGTTAGGAATTCCCTGTAAAACAAGGGGCCACCGCAGGCCCGTTCCGGAACCCGTATGATTACCTGTGACCTGATTGCCCCGCGCGACCTTAGCGAAACCGACGTGGCCGCGTGGCGCGACATGGCGCGCCAGACCTTTGCCTTCGGCTCGCCCGTCCTGTCGTGGGACTTCTGCGCCGCCGTGGCGCAGGTGCGCGACGACATAAAGGTGGCGGTGTTTCGTCGTGCCGGAAATACCCTCGCCTTCCTGCCGCACCACCGCCGTCCGGGGCAGTTTGCGCGCCCCGTCGGCGCGCCGTTCAACGACTATACGGCCCTGATCAGTTTTCCGGACACGGCCTTCGCTGCTCGGGAAGCGCTGGCACTGGCCGGGATTCGCGCCTTTCAGGTGTCGGGCCTGATCGACCCTTACGGAGCCTTTGACGGCTTTGAGGGCGAACCCGAAGACGCCTATGGCATCGACCTTACGCATGGTGAAACGGTCAATAATGTCGAAAAGAAGCACCTGAAAAACATCAACCGCCTGCGCCGCCGCCTCGAAGAAGAACACGGCGAGGTGCGGTTTGAACTGCCGGATTTCACGCCCGAACATTTCGGCGCCATGCTGGCCATCAAGCGCGCCCAGACGGCGCAGACCGGCATCCACGACTTCCTGTCGGCCCCCTGGGTGCAGGCCCTGATGCGCCACCTGTTCGTGCGCCCGGCCAACACTCAGACGCAGCTTTATGGCCACCTGACCACCGTCACGGCGGGCGGCAAGCCGATCATCTGGCACTTTGGCCCGCGTCTGGGCGACCGCGTCCATCCGTGGGTCTCGGCCTTTGACCCGGCCTACAGCGCCTATTCCCCCGGTCAGATCTTCCTGCAAGGCTGCCAGACGCCGCTGCGTGAGCTGGGGGTCAATTATTACGACCTCTCAACCGGGCAGCAGCATTACAAGAACGCCTTCTGTAACACCCATTCGGTGGTGCAGCATGGCCGCCTGTTTGCCGCCTCCGGCCAGGGTCGCACCTCTGAAACCCTGTCGCGCCTGATCGACAGCGGCGGCAAGGCGCTGGGCGTGTCGCATCTGACGCGGCGTCTGGGGCGTCGCCTCGACCATCTGGCCAGCCTCGAACTGGACCTCGGCGGGCGCGTCAACGGCACGATCTACGCCTTCGCCAATGCCCGCAAGCGGTTGAGCCAGTAAGATGTCGGTCAGCCTGATCATCCCCACCTTCCGCCGTCCGGACGGCTTAAAGACCGCGCTGAGCTCGGTCTTTGCGCAGACGGGCGTTGAGGGGGCCTTGAACATCATCGTCTGCGACAATTCCCCGGAAGGGTCAGCGCGCGCTGAGGTCACGAGCCTGACGCCCGGTGCGGGTCAAACCCTGACCTATCTGCACGAGCCCAATCCCGGTGTCGCCAATGCCCGCAATACGGCGGTAAAGGCCGCGCGTGACCCCTTTATCCTCTTCCTCGATGACGACGAAGAAGCGCCGTCCGACTGGGTGGCGAAGATGCTCAGCGCGCAACAGGCCTTTGACGCCGATGTGGTGTTTGGCCCGGTCACGGCGCGGCTCAAAACCGCCGATCCGAAATTCCGCCCCTATTTCGAAGCCTTCTTTTCGCGCTTCGGACCGGCCCACAGCGGCCCCATCCCCGACTATTACGGCTGTGGCAATTCGCTGATCCGCCGCGCCCTGCTGAGCGGGGATCAGCCCTTCGACACCAACCGCAACAACTGCGGTGGTGAGGATGACAAGCTGTTCTATGCGCTGAAACAGGAGGGCGCGCGCATGGTGTGGGCGGCCGATGCCTTTGTGTGGGAAGACGTGCCCGAAAGCCGCGCCACGCTGCGCTATACCCTGCCGCGTGCCTTCGCCTATGGTCAGGGGCCTTCGACCTCGGCCATGGCGGGCACACCGAAAAAGCCGCTGACCTGCGCCTACTGGATGCTCAACGGTCTGGTGCAGGCGGTGCTGTTCGGCGGGGCCGGGCTGGCGCTTTATGCGGCTGGCTCAAAAGCTGCCGCGCGTATCCTCGACAAGGCCGCCCGTGGTCTTGGCAAACTCATCTGGTTTCACAAGATCGGCTTTTACGGCACGGCCCTGCTGCGCCCCAATCCCGCCGGAAGATAGACATGACCGACATTCTCACCTGGACCGACGCGCACAAGGCGGGCTTTGGCCGTGAAAACCTCACCTTCACGCACGACCTGCACAACAGCCCGCTGTTTACCGATGAGGCGCTGATCGCCCTGATCGACCGCTATCCGCGTGACAAGCTAGAAGTGTTCACCATGGGCTATGACCCGACCAACTGGGGGCAATGGTTCCTCGGCCGGCGCGGCGCGCATGACGGACGCGCGCTGATGGAAGGCGTCAAGGCCGGGCGGTTGTGGCTCAACCTGCGCAAGGTCAATCATGCGGACGCCGATATCGGCGCCCTGTGCGAGGCCATGTTTGCCGAGATTCGCGCCAAAACCGGCGTCAGCACGCTGAAGGAAGATCTGGGCCTGCTGATCTCTTCGCCCAATGCCCACGTCTTCTATCACCTCGACATCCCGCTGGTGACCCTGTGGCAGATACGCGGCGTCAAGCACGTCTATGTCTATCCGCCCAAAGACCCCTATGTCTCCGATCACGACCTCGAAGGCGTGGCCCTGCGCGAATCGGATGAGCAGTTGCGCTTTGATCCGGCGTGGGATGAAGAGGCGATGCAGGTGGAGTTCGTGCCGGGCCAGATGCTCACCTGGAAACAAAACGCCCCGCACCGCATCGTCAATCAGGACTCGGTGAACGTGTCCTTGTCGATCGAGTTCATGACCCCGGCGGCCATCTGGCGCGCCAATGTCATCTACGCCAATGGCTGTCTGCGGCGCTGGCTGGGTCTGAAACCCGCTCTGGCGAAGTCGCCCAAATGGCTGGAGCCGTTCAAGGTGGTGTTTGCGCGTCTGGTGAAGATGGCCGGTGGCTATAATGGGAACAAGTCGCCGCTCAAACCGCGCTTTACGCTGGACGACACCCGTCCCGAAGTCCTGCACTTTGATGAGGGGGTCGAAGTGCCGGTGCCGTCGAAGCGTGCGGCGTAACTAAAGCGACGGCGATGCCACGGGTGTGGGTTCGTTTGGCGCGGCTTCCGCAGTGGCGGCGACCAGCAGATCGGCCTTGAACTTGTCCGAATGACGGTCGCCGTGTTCGTCGAACCAGTCGCAATAGACATAGTTGTCGAGATCGACATTATTGACGGTCATGGCCGGGCCTCCGGATTTGAGCTGAACCGTATCGCCAATCATATAGCCCATACTATCCTCCATAGTCTGAAGGACCATCAGGCACACACGGGCGCAAAAAAGCGATATGCCGCGCGCACCGCCTGTAAAAGGCTTCAATTTGGATGAGATGCTAGGAGGCTAGCGCCGCCCGTATATGAATACAGGCAAGCGACGCCGACGCCCCAGATCGCCAAATTCAAGACTTTTACCAAGGCCTGAAGTGTTTGGAGAGCTTCAATCCCTGCTTCTGGTAGTGCGAACCGCCCTGTCCGTAGAGCTGTTCCGGCTTGGCCACCAGCGGCTCATAGACCAGACGCGCCACGGTCTGCCCGTGTTCCAGCAGGAAGGGCGTCTCGTGGCAGCGCACTTCCAGCACGCCTTTTGAACCGATGCCGCCCGCCTCTTCGGTGCCGAAGCCCGGATCGAAGAAACCGGCATAGTGGACGCGAAATTCACCGACGCTGGGGTCGATGGGCAGCATTTCAGCGGCTTCGGTCACCGGGATGACGACATCGGTTTGCGAGGCGAGGATGTAGAACTCACCCGGATCGAGCAGCAACTGCCCCTTGTTCTGATAAAGCGGCTCCCAGAAGTCGCGCGGATTGTGGCCATCGACGTGGTCGAGATCGATGACCCCGGCGTGACGGCGCGCACGATAGCCGACTAGATCGCCGGTCATCAGGTCCACGCCGCAATCGGCCGTATAGAGCTTGGGCACCTCACCGGTCTTGAGGCGCAACTGGTTCAGGCGCGTGCCCGTGCGGGCCAGCACCGAAAAGGTCTGCGGCGCGATCTCGACATAGATCGGGCCTTTGTAGCCTTCGCGCACATCGTCAAACAGGTCGCCGAAATCCGACAGCAGACGCACAAAGACATCGACGCGCCCGGTCGAGCTTTTGGGGTTGGCGCGCGCCGAAACGCCGGTGGGCAGGCTTAAAAACTCCTGCAACTCAGCGATATAGACGCAGCCCGATTCGAACACCGCGCCCCGCGTCAGGTCCATTTCGTGCATCATGACGTCGGGCAGGCGGTCCATCACCCGCTTGCCGCGCGGCAGGTAGGAGGCGCGCACACGCCAGGCCCGCGCCCCAAGCCGCAGGTCGATCGAGGCCGGCTGAATCTGGTCGGCATCGAGCGTGGAGGCGCTCATAATGGCGCTCTGATCAACCAGTTCACGGATGGATTGCAGCGGCAGGATACCGGAAACGGTCATCAGGAATCGCAACTTTCTTAATGCAGGGGAGGTGCATTTAAGCGGCTCAAACACAATGCGCAAAGAAAAACTGACACAGGCCGCGAAGCGCCCTATTCTGCGCCCATGATCTATACCGCCACCACCGACGGCGTGACTGTCAGCGTCCGCGTTCAGTTCGTTCCGCGCAATGACGACGCCATCCGCGCCCATAAATGGCTGTGGACCTATCACATCACCATTGCCAATGCCTCCAACCGCGCCCTTCAGCTCAGGACGCGACACTGGCGCATCACCGATGCGCTGGGCCGCGTGCAGACGGTCGATGGCGAAGGCGTGGTCGGCGAAACCCCGCGCATTCGTCCGGGGGATAGCTTCAGCTATGCGTCTAGCTGTCCGCTGGATACGGACTCCGGTACGATGGGCGGGCATTATATGTGCGTGACGGATGAGGGCGAATGGCTGACCATACAGGTGCCGCTGTTCTCGCTGGATGCGCCGCAAACCCGGCGCGTGCTAAACTGAGGCTGCCGCCTGAGCCGCTTCGTCTTGTTCAACACCTATAAACCATTTCAGCGGACCCTCGGCTCAAAACCCCATAACCGCCGAGGAACCGCCCCATGACGCAAGCCGCCCTGTCTGGCCTGACGCCGGTGTCCGCTGAGACGACGGACACAGCCTCCGCGCATCAGGTCATCCACCGCATCTCGGATATTGCCGGTTCCGTAGGGCTCGAGCTTCTTTCGGTATCGGGCAATATCGAGACGGTGGTGCGCCGCCATGCCGATCAGACCCGCGCCCTGAAGACACTGGCCGACGCGGCGGCTGAGGTGTCCGCGCAAAACGCCCGTCTGGTCGATCTGGCCCGTGAGGCCGAGGGCCGGCTGGATCAGTCGGCGCGCGACACCGAAAGCCGCGTCTCACAAGCCATTGGTGCGATGGAACACTGGGTCACCAGCGCTGAGGGGCAGGCCTCACGCATCACCGCCTTGTCCAGCAGCCTCGCCTCGGTGGCGCAGGTGGCGCGGTCCATCGAAACCATCGCGTCGAACACCAACCTTCTGGCGCTGAATGCCACCATTGAGGCGGCCCGTGCCGGGGAGGCCGGGCGCGGCTTTGCGGTCGTTGCCGCCGAGGTCAAGGCCCTGTCGGCGCAAACGCGCGAAGCCTCCCGCCACATCCAGCAAACCCTGTCGGCCCTGACGCAGGAAATCGAAACCCTGACGCAGATCAGCGAAGACAATCTCGACATGGCGCGTGCCGTATCCGGGCAGGGCAACGGCAAAACGTCGTCTCAGGACTCATCTCTGGCCGGTATCGGCGAAGCCTTTGATCAGGCGCGCGACACCCTGCGCGCCGTCACCGAAGGCGCGGGCCGCATTGAGGGCCGGTCCGGTGAACTGCGCGAAGGGCTGGGGCAATTGGCCTCCGATGTCGCCCAACTGGACACCCTGCTGACCGGGGGTGGCCAGCGGCTCGAAAAGGTGGCGATGGACGCCGAAGCCATCATGCAACTGACATCATCGGCGGGTGTCGAAAACGCCGACAGCGCCACTGTGCGCAAGGCCACAGACGCCGCCGAGCGCATACGTCAGATGTTCGAAGCCGCTCTGGCCAGGGGCGAGATCGCTCAGGCCGATCTGTTTGACGCCGATTACCGCCCCATCCCCGGCACAAACCCCGCCCAGGTCATGACGCGATTTGTGGCCCTGACCGACCGTCTGCTGCCCGATCTTCAGGAAGCCATCCTCAGCAGCGACCCTCAGATTGCCTTCTGTGCCGCCGTGGATCGCAATGGTTTCCTGCCGACGCACAACCGCAAATTCTCACAGCCTCAGCGGCCCAACGATCCGGAATGGAACACGGCCCATTGCCGCAATCGCCGCCTGTTCAATGATCGCGTCGGCCTGCGTGCCGGGCAAAACAACGGCCCGCCTCTGGTGCAGGCCTATCGCCGCGATATGGGCAATGGCGAATTTGTCATGATGAAGGACGTCTCTGCGCCCATAATCGTGCACGGAAGACACTGGGGCGGATTTAGAATCGGTATCCGGCTTTAATTTTTTGCCATAATCGCGGTTTTCGTTTTATCGTTCTGTGACAGAAGGATGGACGTCTTGCATACCGGCCCACGCGGGCGCAGGCACAAAGAGCGTCCGAAACACAGGACACTGCATGGCCAGCCTGCCTACCGCCACCCGTCTCAAGGCCGCCGTCGGGTTCGCCAGCCATATCGGCCGCCGCGAGGACAATCAGGACTTTGCGGCCTCGTGTCTGGCCGATGACGGGTCGCATCATGGGCTGGTGGCGGCGCTGGCTGATGGGGTTGGCGGGCGCAAGGGCGGGCGCGTCGCGGCTGAACTGAGCGTGCGTTCCTTCATCGACGACTATCTCAGCCAGACCGAGGCCCTGTCGCCGCAAAAGACCGCCGGGCGCGCGCTGGAAAGCATCAACTACTGGCTCCACCGTCAGGGGCAGAAGGACGAAAACGTCCGCGGCATGAGTTGCGCCTTCACCGGCGTGGTGATCAAGGGCAACCGCCTGCACTCCTTCCACGTCGGTGACACGCGCCTCTATCGCTGGCGCGAGGGCTATCTGGGTCAGATGACGCAGGATCACAAGCCCGAAGGCGGCGAAGATTCGCCCTACCTCACCCGCGCCATCGGCTTCGAAGAGGTGGTGCGCATCGACTACCGCATCCACGACATCTTCCCGCACGACCGGCTGTTGCTGTGTTCCGACGGGATGCACGGTAAGGTGCCGGAAGCCCAGATCAACGCCATCCTGTCCGAACGGCTATCGGCCGATGATACGGCGCAGAAGCTGGTCGATATGGCCATCCACAATGGCGGCGATGACAACGCCACCGTGCTGATCATCGACATCTTCGAACTGCCCCCCGCCACCGTCAAGGACCTCGACGCCGCCATTTCGCGCCTGCCGATGCGCGAACCGCCAGAGGTGGGCGAAACCATCGACGACTTCCGGCTGGAGGTCATGCTGGCCGACGGCATGTACAGCCGCGTGTTCAAGGCGCGCGACCTGTCGGCCACCGGCCCGCTTTCGACCGTGGTGCTCAAATTCCCCAAGCCGCACAATCTGGGGGCCGAAACCCTGGCCCGGCAGGCCTTCGTGCGCGAAACCTGGGTAGCCAGCCGCGTGCAGCACATGTGGATCGGCTCGGTCCTGCAACTGCCGCCCAAGCGCCAGACCTGCCTCTATGTGGCGCAGCCCTTCTATGAGGGCGAAACGCTGGAAAAACGCCTGTCGCGCAAACCGGCCATTGGCCTGAGCGAAGGCATCGACATCGCCACCAAGCTGGCCAAGGCGCTGGGCTCGCTGCACCGGGCGGGCGTCATCCATCGTGACGTCAAGCCGGATAATGTGATCCTGCTGAAAGACGGCGGGCTGAAACTGGTCGATCTGGGCTTTGCGCGCCTGCCCGCGCTCGACGAAAAGACCGGCGTCCTGCCGCCCGGCACCAATAACTACATGGCCCCTGAGCTGTTCGATGGTCAGTGGGGGGATGAGCGGTCAGACATCTTCGCGCTGGGGGTCACCCTGCACCGCCTGTTCACCGGCGGCACCTTCCCCTATGGCGAAAGCGAGCCCTTCACCAAGCCGACGCTGAAACGTCCGGATCTTCTGACCCACAAACGCCATGACGCGCCGGGCTGGCTGGAAAGCATCATCCTTCAGTCTCTGGCCCCCAACCCGGATGAGCGTTTTCAGGACGGATTCGAAATGGCCTTTGCGCTGGAAACCGGCTCTTACGGTGTCAATCCGGCCTCGATCCGCAAGGCCGCGCGCTTCCATCCGGCGCGCCCGTGGCAGATCGCGACGGCAGTCCTGACGGCGCTGGTGCTGTGGCTGGGGGCTCTGCAACTGGGGCTGATCGCCGGGCCAGACGTCGAAGCCACCAAGGCCTTTTTGCGGGAGCATGGGTTTCCGGAGTTGAAATAACCTTCTTCGGCCGTTGGTATAAGGTCAAACCATAGATTTCACAGATTAAGATGTCTTTAACATAAAGTCATCGCGACCAAAGCCGCAAAGGCGCGAAGCACTCATCTGTGAAATCTGTGAAATCTGTGGTTCCCCAAACATAAGGCACTCAGAGACCATTTTCCTTGCACAGCACAGCTCCCACGGCTCTATTTCCTTTTCGTGGGGCGATTATTGACTGTGCCGGAAATCCTCCGGGGCCCTGACCTCATAGGCCCAGGCTCCGGTGCGAGCGCGTTTGGCCGCCTCTTCGGCGGCGACATAGCGGTCGGAATAGCGGCGATAGGCCAGAGCCAGCCCGGCCCGTACCTGCGCTTCCCCCAGATCGCGGCCTTCGACGGCGCAAAAGGCCAGTATGCGCCCGTACCGGTCGTCGCCCTGCGGCTCGCAGACCACCTCGGCCCCGGCCACCAGACGTTTCAGTTGCTGACTGGCGGCTTCCCCGCAGGCAAAGGTCCCGCAGCGCTGATCATATTCAAAGGCATCGACGCCTTCGAGGCGCACCTCAACGCCATCCACGCGCAGGGAATCGCCGTCTATGGCCTCGGCTTCGCCGCTAAGCGTTACAGTTTCCGGTTTGGGGTCTTGCGGCGATGCAGACGGCGCGGGTTTACACGCCGCCAGCGCGGCCAGCATCAGCAGACAGGCCCACCGCCTCAGCGGGAGGCATCCAGTTGCGCCAGCACCATCGGCGCGCCCTTGTACAGGGGCATATAGGCCGAGGCGATCTGGCTCAGGGGCACTGGCCCCTGCGTCAGGTAGCCGAAGCCAAACAGAATAAGCATGAGATAGCGCAGAGCCAGCGGGTCACCCTTAGCCATACCAGCCTTGGCCTTACCGATCTTCAATGAGGGCTGCTTCGTCTTGTGGCGCAGGCCGATCAGCACGTCGGGCGTCACGCCATTGTCGAGCGCCAGTCGTGTATTGATCTCGGTAAAGCTCGGCTGTCTGAAGCCGCGCAGGTTCAGCACAGCCGCAATGGCGGCCACCACAACACCCGCCGCCAGAACGCCCAGATGCCCCAGCGGGCTCAAGGCCGCAAACACCCCCCACTGCGCGGCCACGGCAATGGCACCGGCCAGCAGCAGAAACGGCGTCAGGGCGGGCAGGATCTGCTCCCAGATCATCACCACGTGCGTCCAGAACAGCGCCCGGTTTAACTTCGATAAGGGTTTTGTCCGTTGCAGCTTCATGCCGTCCCCCATAGACGTGCGGATTTAATCCGCGCGTACCCTATGCGGTCTTAACCATTCCGGCAAGACCTCACGGTTCATCATCTCCTCATAGGAGGGACGAGAACGCACCACCGCCCAGTTGGTGTCACGCACCAACACCTCAGGGGCGAGCGGCCGCGAATTATATTCGCTGCCCATCACCGCCCCATAGGCCCCGGCCGACATGAAGGCGACCAGATCACCGGCTTTCAGCGCCGGCATGTCGCGGCCGCGCGTAAAGGTGTCGCCGGTTTCGCAAACGGGTCCCACCACATCGTAGGTGGCCGTTTCGTTGGTCTGACCCGCCGTCACCGGGCGGATGTCGTGATAGGCATCGTACATGGCGGGGCGGATCAGGTCGTTCATCGCCGCATCGACGACCAGGAACTTCTGGCCTGAGTCTTCGCGCTCATGGATATGGATGACGCGCGACACCAGTATCCCGGCATTGGCGGCGATCAGGCGACCCGGCTCAAAGGTATAGCGCACCCCCAGATTGCCGACCGTCAGCGCCACTATCTGCGCAAAATCTCCGGGAGACGGCGGTTCGGGCATATTGAAATAGGGCACACCCAGCCCGCCGCCCAGATCGAGGCGCTCGACGCTCAGACCACCCGCCCGTAGCTCCTGCACCCAGCCCTTCATCTTCGAGAAGGCCGCCTGCATGGGGGCAAGGTCGGTGATCTGGCTGCCGATATGGCAGGCAATACCCATTGGCGCGATGTTGGGGTCGGCGGCCGCCTGAGCATAGAGGGCGATGGCTTCGCGGGCCGACACGCCGAACTTGTCCTTGGCCCCGCCCGTGGTGATCTTGGCATGGCCGCCCGCACCGACGCCCGGATTTATGCGGATAACGATCGGGGCCACCACGCCCAGAGACCCCGCGACGTGGCTGAGGCGTTCCAGTTCGGGCTTCGATTCGACATTGAGCTGATAGATGCCGGTCTTCAGCGCGAAGGCCATTTCTTCGTCGGTCTTACCCACGCCCGAAAAGACGATGCGTTCCGGCGGAATACCGGCGGTCAGGGCCTTGCGGATTTCGCCCTCGGACACCGTATCGGCCCCGGCCCCCTGTTCGGCAAGCGTTTGCAGCACGGCCAGATTGGAATTGGCCTTGGTCGCATAGGCGATCAGCGGGGCTTCGTTCTTGGGGCTTTGCAGGGCGTCCTGCGCCCACAGGGCCTGAGAGAAAACCTGAAAATGCCGCTCAAAGGTGGCGGACGAATAGACATAGAGCGGCGTGCCGACGCGCTCAGCCAGTTCGCGGACGGATACGCCCTCGGCGTGCATCTCGCCGTCACGGATGTCAAAATGGTTCATTTGAAACTCTTTTAAGCGGAGGGGCTATTCCCCCTCCACCGCATCTCGCCTGAAGGCTCGTGCGGTCCCCCTCCCCATCGCTGCGCGACAGGGAGGAGCGATTTTTTACTGGCGCTGGGCGTTGCCCGTGCCTTCGAGCGGCGCGTCGGCGACCTTGCTGTTCTGCTGATAGGGGTCTGGCATTTCGTTCTTGAACTCCTTGCGCGGCAGGGCGCGCTCGGTGGCCTTGCCCTCGGCCTCGGCCTTCTTTTTGGCCGCGACCTCTTCCTGAGCGCGTTTACCCCACAGAGGCGGCGCGCGTTCCAGATCGCCCTTCTTAGCGCAGGCGGTCAGACCCAGACCGGAAATCGCGGCCAGCAACAGGGCGGCCTTCACAAACGAACGCGATACGGTAGCGGTCATGCCAAAATTTCCTTCCAACGCTGGATCTGTTCACGCACCCGCACAGGCGAGGTGCCCCCATAGGACAGGCGCGAAGCCGCCGAGGCCTCGGGCGTGAGGACACTATATACGTCTTCGGTAATCCCCGCCTCCAGTTTTTGCAGATCAGCGAGCGACAGTTGCGAAAGGTCCACACCCTGCCCTTCTGCCAGCTTGACCGCCGCGCCGGTAACATGGTGCGCGTCACGAAACGGCATGTTGAGGGTACGCACCAGCCAGTCGGCCAGGTCCGTCGCTGTCGAAAAGCCCGATGAGGCCGCCGCCTTCATGCGCTCCAGATTGGCACTCAGGTCGCGCACCATGCCGGTCATGGCCGCCAGCGCCAGATCGAGCGATTCAAAGGCCTCAAACACCGGCGGCTTGTCTTCCTGCATGTCCTTGGAATAGGCCAGAGGCAGGCCCTTCATCACCGTGGTCAGCGCGATCAGCGCCCCGTTGATGCGGCCCGTCTTGGCGCGCACCAACTCAGCCGCGTCGGGATTGCGCTTTTGCGGCATGATGGAAGAACCGGTCGAGAAGGCGTCCGACAGGCGGATGAAGCCGAACTGCGGCGTGGTCCAGATGACGATTTCTTCGGCCAGACGCGACAGGTGCCCGGCGCAGATGGCGGCGTGGCTCAAAGACTCCAGCGCGAAATCGCGGTCGGAGACGCCGTCCAGACTGTTGGCCGTCGGGCGGTCAAAGCCCAGCGCCTGCGCCGTCATGTGGCGGTCGATAGGAAACGGCGACCCGGCCAGAGCGGCAGAGCCCAGCGGGTTTTCGTTCATACGCTTGCGCGCGTCTTCAAAGCGCGTGGCGTCACGGCCGAACATTTCGACATAGGCCATCAGGTGGTGGCCAAAGGTCACGGGCTGCGCCGGTTGCAGGTGGGTGAAGCCTGGCATCAGGGCGTCCGCATAGTCTTCGGCGCGCGTCACCAGCGCCTTTTGCAGGTCACGCAGTTGCGCAATCGTATAGTCCACACGGTCGCGTACCCACAGGCGGAAGTCGGTCGCCACCTGATCATTGCGTGAGCGCGCCGTGTGCAGACGGCCGGCCGTCGCGCCGATCAGCTCACGCAGACGCGCCTCGACATTCATATGGATGTCTTCGTATTCGGCGCGGAAGGGGAAGGTCCCGGCTTCGATCTCAGCGATGATGGTTTGCAGCCCGGCGTCGATCTCCTCAGCCGCCTCGGCGCTGATGATGCCCTGTTTGGCCAGCATGGCGGCGTGGGCCCGTGATCCGGCGATGTCCTGCGCCCACAAACGTTTGTCAACCTCGATCGAGACGTTGATGGCTTGCATAATGGCGTCAGGTTGGGCAGAGAATCGTCCACCCCACATTTTCTGCCCGGCGGAATTGGGGGATTGCGAAGGATCGGTCATGAATGAGCCTCTGGACGAAAACACGGACACGGCGAACGCCGAAGCGCAGGCCCCGCAGACAGAGCGGACCAGACCGCCGCGCAAGCTGAAATTCAACCTGATCGTCGCGGGCCTGCTGGTCCTGATAATCGCCGTCTCCGTAGCGGCTGTGGTGCTGTTCCGTCAAGCCGAGACTGACGGGACGGTCGCCGCCGAAAGCGGGCCGGTGGCCGAAGGGCCGCTCAAGGCCTACGCCACCGGCGCGCTGGCCAAGCTGGAAACCCACGCCGCCCCGCGCCCCATCGAAGACATCAGCTTCCTTGATGGCGAGGGCAAGACGGTCAAGCTGTCGGATTTCAAAGGCCGCGTGGTGGTGCTGAACGTCTGGGCGACGTGGTGCGCGCCGTGCAAGGTCGAGATGCCGACCCTGGCCAATCTGCAAAAGGGCTATGACCCGCAAAAGGTGCTGGTCCTGCCGCTCAGCATCGACAAGGCCGAGGACAAGGCGGCGGTTGAAAAGGAACTGAAGCTCAGCGGCGGCCTGCCCGTCTATATGGACTCCGAAATTCAGCCAATGAGCAAATGGGGCATTGTCGGAATGCCGACGACGATCATTCTCGATAAAAACGGTCAGGAAGTGGCGCGCCTTGGCGGTGAGGCCAAGTGGGACGCACAGGAGGTCAAGGCGCTGCTGGACGCGCTGGCGAAGTAAAGCTCCTCCCCTGCGTAGCGAGGGAGGCAATTCAGCGAATGGCCACCCAGCGGCCGTGGCTCAGGCAGCGCCACACCCATTCAAACGGGCCATAGCGGAATACGCGCAGCCACAGGGCGCTGACCAAGATCTGAAACAGCCAGATAGCGGCCACGATTGGCACCATCTGCGACAGCGACACTTGCCCGTAGAGGCCCAGCCCGCGCCCGCCATAGAAGATTGCCGTCATGATCAGCGACTGGCTGAGATAGTTGGTAAAGGCCATGCGTCCCACCGGGCTCAGCAGGGCCGTCACCCCCTTCGCCACCGGCAGGCGGCTCAGCAGCATCAGGGCACTGGCATAGCCGAGACTGACGAAGATACTGAGGAATTCCGCCGCCGCGCGGTGCGAGCCATAGATTTCAGGCTCCGGGAAGTTTTCGCGCAGGATGATCAGGTTCTGCCAGCCGATGAGGCTCAGCGCCCCCGCCCCCAAAATGATCGCCACAACGTGCCACAGGGTGCGGCGCGGATCGAAATAGCCCACCTTGAACAGGCCCAGTCCAATCATCATCAGACCGATGACCTTGGGCGCAAAGACGGCGATCTGAGAGAATATGCTCATCGCCCACATGACGAAATTGGCGTGCAGGGATTGGGCAAATGTCCCCTGCATCAGGCGGATCGTTTCGGCAAAGCTCAGGCCATCGCTGCCGCTGAGGGCCTCCCCCAGTTGCTCCCGCGGCACAAAGCTCAGGATAAACCCGGCCCCCACCACCATAAGGCCGCCCAGGGCCCAGGCGAAAATCCCCCAGCGCAACAGGTGCGGCGTGCGAATGGTCAGGATATAGAACAGGCCGCACAGGGCATACATCAGCAGGATATCGCCGACCCAGATGGCCGCGCCGTGGCCGACGCCGATCAGGGCCAGCCAGACCAGACGCCGAAAGCGCACGGTCTGCGTCACCGGCGTCGTCGGAGCGTCTTTTTGCCCGACCAGAAACAGGCTGACGCCAAACAGCATGGCAAACAGGGTCAGGCATTTCGACTCGAAAAAGGTATGGATGACCCACCACGCCTGACGGTCGGCGTCGCTCAACGGGATCGTCGCGCGTGCCGGGTTCATATAGACTTCGAGCGGCCAGCCAAAGGCCGGGGCATTGACGATCAATATGCCCAGCAGCGCGAACCCGCGAATATAGTCAAGGGCGGGATAGCGCTCGGCACTCATGCGGCGGGGGCCTCGGCTGCGACCTGCGGCGGGCTCCTGAGCAGGATCAGTTGGAACAGCACGGCGGACGGCACGGCCAGCAGGACCTGACTGGCGACCATCGGCACGGCCACCAGCGTAAAGACCAGCAGATTGCTGACACTCAGTTCGAAATTCTGGCTGAGGGTCAGGTTGCTGAAGGCCATGACCGATCCCAGCGAACAGACAAGGAAAGCGCAACCGATCACGTGACCAACCGCGTGCAGACGGTTCTTCGGCCCCTGAATGAGCCACAGGGACGTCGCGCACACCATCCAGAACAGGGACAGGCCCATCTGACGCGCGCCCTCACTGGCGGCCAGCAGGCCCTGCGCCGCAAAGACGCGCGCCGCGAACCACACGCAGGCGTGCAGGATCGACGCCGCCAGCAGCGCCAGACCAAACCACAGGAACAGCGGGCGGCGGGCCGTAAGCACGCGCAACCTACCTTGTCGGAACGGGCTTTTCGCCGCGATAATCATAGAAGCCACGCCCGGTCTTACGACCATACCAGCCGGCCTCAACATACTTCACCAGCAGCGGGCAGGGGCGATATTTAGAATCCGACAGGCCGTCATACAGCACGTTCATGATGGCCAGCACCGTATCCAGACCGATAAAATCGCCCAGCTCCAGCGGCCCCATCGGGTGATTGGCCCCCAGCTTCATGGCCGTGTCGATGGCTTCGACCGTCCCCACCCCTTCGTACAGGGTGTAGATGGCCTCATTGATCATCGGGATCAGGATGCGGTTGACGATAAAGGCCGGATAGTCCTGCGCATTGGCGGTGATCTTGTCGAGGCTTTCGGCAAAGCGCACCGCCGCCTCATAGGTGTCGGTCTCGGTGGCGATGCCGCGGATGATTTCGACCAGCTTCATGATCGGCACCGGGTTCATGAAGTGCAGGCCGATAAAGCGCGTCGGACGATCCGAAGCCGTGGCCAGTCGCGTGATCGAGATGGACGAGGTGTTCGACGCCAGAATGGCTTCGGGTTTCAGGTGTTCGGACACCGATTGGAAGATGGCCTTCTTGATGTCCTCGTTTTCGGTCGCCGCTTCGATGACCAGATCGCAGTCGGCCAGTTCCGAGGCCATAGCCGCCGGCTTGACCAGCTTGACCGCATTCGCGCCTGTCTCAGCCGTGATGACGCCCTTTTCGACCGACCGGGCGATGCCCTTGTTGATCTTTTCGATCGCCTTGGCGATGGCGGCGGCCTGCTGATCGTAGAGGAAGACGTCGTAGCCTGCCTGCGCGCACACCTGCGCAATGCCCGACCCCATCTGCCCTGCCCCGATAACGCCGACGACTTTGATCTCTGTCATTTTGAACCCGCGGTACTTGTTATTAGGGCAGGAGCTTAAACCGCCCCACCGGGTAATCAAGGGTTACAATAAAAAATCCCCGGCGCTGAGACGCCGGGGATACGGTAAGGGCACAATGGCGATGGTTTAGGCTCTGGTGATGATTTAACGTTTACGGTCTTCCTCCTCCCCATTGAATGGGGAGGTGCCGAGTTTACGAGGCGGAGGGGTATCTTACGGACGGTAATACCCCTCCGTCAGCTTCGCTTCGCTCGCTGCCACCTCCCCACTTCGTAGGGAGGAGAAAATAGCCGCGTTAAATCTTAAATTGTCACCTCTAACCCAGCGCCTTGAGCAGAGCCGGGACGGCGGTCTTGTAATCTTCGACCAGACCGAAATCGGCGACCTGAAAGATCGGGGCTTCCGGGTCCTTGTTGATGGCGACGATGACCTTGGAGTCCTTCATACCGGCCAGGTGCTGGATAGCGCCCGAAATACCGACAGCGATGTAAAGCTCCGGGGCCACGACCTTACCGGTTTGCCCCACCTGATAGTCGTTGGGGGCATAGCCCGCATCGACCGCCGCGCGCGAGGCGCCGACCGCGGCCCCCAGCTTGTCGGCCAGAGGCTCCAGCACGGCCTTGAACTCATCGGCCGACCCCAGCGCCCGGCCACCGGACACCACCACCTTGGCCGCACCCAGTTCCGGACGGTCCGAGACGACCTTTTCGTCCGACACAAAGCGCGTCTTCAGCGTCACCGCCGGAACGGCCACAGCTTCGACCGTCGCCGAACCGCCCGTCGCCGCCACCGGCGCAAAGGCCGTCGGGCGCACGGTCAGCACCTTTTTGGCGTCCGCTGTCTTAACGGTTTCCAGCGCATTGCCGGCATAGATGGGGTGGACGAAGGTGTCGCCCGCCACTACGTCGATGACGTCGGAAATGATCGAAACGTCCAGCGCGGCAGCGATGCGCGGCGCGACATTCTTGCCCGAAGCCGTAGCCGGGAGGGCGATGGCGTCATAGCCACCGGCCAGCGACACGATCAGGGCCGAAACGGCCTCAGCAATGTCGGCCTTCAGCTCGGGGCTTTCAGCGGTCAGCACCTTGCGCACGCCCGCCGCCGCAGCGGCCTGAGCGGCCACGGCAGACGCTTCGCCATAGACCAGCACGTCG
The DNA here is from genome assembly GCF_046503825.1 of Asticcacaulis sp. W401b. NCBI lineage: Bacteria > Pseudomonadati > Pseudomonadota > Alphaproteobacteria > Caulobacterales > Caulobacteraceae > Asticcacaulis > Asticcacaulis sp. W401b. Next base: position 556,782 of record NZ_JBKFEE010000002.1, on the reverse strand, counting down.
ATATCCCCCGACAGCTTTTGCGCCGCCGTGATGACCTTCAGCGTCGTGTCGCGCAGGTGCGCGCCGTCGTGATCGGCAATAACCAGAACCGCCATCAGAGAACTCCTGCCGTCTTGAGATTAGCGATAAGGGCATCGGCGCTATCGACCTTGATACCCGCCGAGCGCTTGGCCGGCTCAGTGACCTTGGCCACCGTCAGGCGCGCCGCCGCATCGACGCCGTAATCGGCCAGAGCCTTGGTATCGAGCGGCTTCTTCTTGGCCTTCATGATGTTGGGCAGAGAGGCGTAGCGCGGCTCATTGAGGCGCAGATCGGTCGTGATGACCGCCGGAAGCTGCACGCCAAGCGTTTGCAGACCGCCATCGACTTCGCGGGTGACGAGCGCTTCGGAACCTGCGATCTCCACCTTGGAAGCGAAAGTCGCCTGCGGCCAGTCGAGCAGGGCCGACAGCATCTGACCGGTGGCGTTGTTGTCGCCATCAATGGCCTGCTTGCCCATCAGGACGATGTCCGGCGTTTCCTGAGCCACTACGGCCTTCAGCACCTTGGCGACGGCCAGCGGCTCAAGGTCCTGATCGGTTTCGATCAAGAGGCCGCGATCGGCACCCATGGCCAGAGCCGTGCGCAGGATCGCCTCGCACTGCGCGACGCCGATGGAGACGGCGACGATCTCGGTCACCGTGCCCTTTTCCTTGAGGCGCACCGCCTCTTCGACGGCGATTTCGTCAAAGGGGTTCATGGCCATCTTGACATTGGCCAGATCGACGCCGGTCTGGTCAGACTTGACGCGGACCTTGACATTGTAGTCCAACACCCGCTTGACGGGTACCAGTACCTTCATGGTGAGCTTTCCTCGCAGCAAGCTATAATTCGATGACGTTTACTGACGCCGCTGCCCCTCAAAGTCAATCGGTGTCGTGGCGGAAACCCGCGCATTTTATTGGCTTTCCGATCTCAACGGCAACCATTTCGCTTGCCTGAGGCGCGGTTTGAAGGCATGGAAACGGGCACTCAACTGATCGCGCCGTTGCGGAAGCCTGCCGTATGAAAACCGACAAAAATCTTATCCTTCGCGTCAAGTTAATCGCGCTGGGGGTCTTCATAGTGGCCAGCATCGGCATTCTGGTCTATGGCGCGCTGTACGAAATGCCGCGCCGCAAGTGTGAGGCCAATGGCGGCTGGTGGTCGGACAAGTACCGCGCGTGTAAAACGCCGGTCTATCTGCCGCTTTTGACCAAACGCAAGGCGGGTGAGCCGCAAAAGATCCTGTGGCCGACCGAAGACGCCAAAGGCGCGTCTAACGGTTCGCCCAGGCCGGTGGATCAGCCGGCGGCTTCGTCAGCTTCGACAAGCGCGTCGGCTGCATCGAAGTAGGGTTTAGCCACGAAAAACACGAAAATCACGAACCGTGTGTGTGTGACGGCTTGTGCCCGAAGGGCCTTGACGGCGCTTCCCACACACTGAGTGTTACCGCGCTAAAGCGATGTGCGGAAAAGTGTGAGCGGTTTTCCGCATAAACATCGCGACAAAACAAAAATGTAGAGCGAAATGGCGTTTCCACCTAAAGTCATTTCGCTCTATATGCGGACTATCCCCGCAAAGAAGTTTGTGCTTTTCGTGTTTTTCGTGGCCAAAGCCTAGACCTTGCCCGGCACCCACAGCACATCGGCACGGCCCTGTTCATTGGCGTGGCGCGCCAGCACGAACAGCAGGTCCGACAGCCGGTTGAGATAGGTCGTCACCGGTGGGCTCACCACCTCATCCGCCACCTGCGTCAGCGCCACACAATCGCGCTCGGCCCGTCGCGCAATCGTGCGGGCCAGATGCAGATGCGCGCTTAACGGCGACCCGGCAGGTAAAATGAACGAACTGAGGGGTTCCATTTCGCCATTATAGCGATCTATCGCCTGTTCCAGCGCCGCCACGCGCTGCGCATCAAGCCGCAGCGGCGTCCAGCTTTTGGGCTGACCGTCATCGGGGACGGCCAGATCGGCCCCCAGATCGAACAGATCGTTCTGCACCTGCGCCAGAAGGGCATCGACCGCCCCGTCCGCGAACAGGCGCGCCACGCCCAGCGCCGCATTGGCCTCATCGACGCTGCCCATGGCCACGACGCGTGCATCGGTTTTCAGTCGCCGCGCCCCGTCGCCCAGACCGGTCGTTCCGTCATCGCCGGTGCGCGTGTAAATCCTGTTGATCTTGACCATAGACGGCTCAGTGCCCCGCCTTCCACCAGGCCAGCAGGCACAGAAGGCCGATGGCCACGGCCTGAAGCATGACGCGCCACTGCATCAGCTTGTTCGACCAGCGCTCGCCAAACCGGCCACCGCGATAGAGGCTGAACACGCCTATGCCCAGCACGACAAGGACCGCAAACATCGCCAGCAAGGCGGCAATCAGAAGAAAAGTGCTCATCGCAGGCTCGCTCAGCAACAGGCTTTGAGGAAATAACCGGCCTGTATCAACCATGTTAACGCCAAAAAATCCAGATCGTCATGCGTGTTGTTTAAAACAACGCACCCGAGGAATTCTCCGGACAGGCCACTTCATGTTACAGGGTTACACTTTTTTAGAGGTCAGGTCTATTTTTTGCCTGTTTTTCGGCGTAATGAAGTTCTGTATACGACGGAATGAACGATCATTCTCGTTATGGATACATCAGACTTCACCCCTACGGGTGTGGTACGCGTTTCTCACCGAATTCCCTGCGTTAACGCCCTTTGGGGCTTGCCCTACAGACCCGATAGGTATTAAACCGCGTAACCCATTGAATTCCCTAAAACCCTATCCCATTTATGGGTACAGGTTCCATCCGGCGGCCCGCACCGCCCTCAGCACAGCTCGATAAATGAACATGTATCAGGCGTATGAACTGAAAGACAAACTCACTCAGGAAGAGACGGCACTCCCTCTGGGCGCGCGCGCGCGTTCCAAGGAACTGAACCGCCTCAAAATCCTTGCCTCCGCCAAAGCTCTGTTCCGGGAGCGCGGCTATGAGGCGGCCACCCTACGCGACATCGCGCGCGAAGCGGGCCTGTCCACGGGTGCCGTTTTCGCCAACTTCGCCGACAAGAACGAGATCTTCGTGAAGGTCGTCGAAGAAGAAACCGCACGCGTCATCACCGCAGCCATCGACGCGCACGACACGACGCGCCCGCTGGCCGATCGTCTGCACCGTCAGCTTATGGCGGCCTATGAAGCGGCAGAGGGCAATGCGCGCCTGATCCTGTCGGCCTTCGTGATGAACTGGAGCGGTCAGACCAGCGACGCCGAAGCCAATGCCGGTCTGGCCGATATCGCCAGCCTCACCGACATGACGCGTCAGGTGATTCTGGAAACCCTGCGCCACGCCCAAAGCGAAAACGAACTGCCGGCCCAGGCCGACATCGAGCACGGCGCTGAGATCATCGAAGACCTCACCTTCTCCAACCTGCGCCGCGCTCATCGCGACGGGCAGGCGTTTGTCTCGATGGGCGAGCGTCTGCGCTTTCAGATCGAACTGATCGTGTCCGGCCTGAAGGCGGCGTAAGCCAACTCTCTCCTCCCATGAAAAAGCCGCCGGGGTCTCTCCGGCGGCTTTTTCATTTCGGAACTATGGAGACTCAACTGGTCCATTTCAGCGTGGCGGGTTTCAGCGGGTTGGCGAAGGGGCGTTCTTCGGAACGGTGCGCCATCCACTCTTTTTTTAGTTGCTGGTACCACTTGGCCTGTGTGTCGGCGTCGTCGATCCACAGGAGTGATGGATCGTATCTCAGCCCTTCGTTTTGCAGATTGACCATGTCGCCGTCCTGCTTGAGGAAGGCTCGGGTGCCGTATTTGAATATCGGCGCAATGGCGCGGAAAATGGCGTGATCCGACCAGAAGATCTGCGTGATGCGCGTCCTGGTGGCGTGCACCGGCGTCAGACAGGTGAGGCCCAGAATCTGACGCTCACCGATCTCGATATGCTCATAACGCACGCCGGGCAGGCGGAAGGTGATCTCGGTCGCCGGGGCGCCGCCCAGAATACGATAGGCGCGCGAATTTTTTGACGGCGCGTGGCGCACCATCGCAAAGCCGAACTCACGCGGCTCAAAAGCCTTGGCCTTTTCGAGCTGCTTCTTGGAGGAGCGCCACCACCATTGTTGATGCACATAGGGGCCATGCGCCGGGTCCATCAGCCCCACCACCGCGTGGTCGATGTGGCTGTCGAAATCCATGCTCTCAACGATAATGGGTTTGCCACCGACCACACCGGGCAGCAGGGGCGGCTCATGATCGGGCTCGGTCGGGCGTCGCGCATCGGCGGTCATGTAGATCCAGACGATGCCCTGTTGTTCCTTAACGGCGTAGGATCGCACCCGGATGCGTTCGACGTCCATCGGCTGATCGGCGGTCAGGGAGGGCACCGCCGTGCAGCCCCCATGCGTACCAAACGTCCAGCCGTGATAGGGGCACTGCACCACCGGCTGACCGGTCTGGGGGTCAGGGATCATCTTGCCGGCGGACAAGGGCGCGGCGCGGTGCGGGCAGATGTCGCGCATCGCATAGGCCTTGCCCTGCGTGTCGCGCGCCAGCAGCACCGGCTCGCCCAAAATCTCGTAGCGTTGCAGCTTGCCGGGCTTCAGATCATCGGCCAGTGCCGCAAAATACCAGGCGTCGCGGAGGAAGCCCTGCCCGAAGACAAGACGTTCTTTGGCGATGGGCGGGGCGGACTGATCAGGCATGGGCAAACGATATCACAAAACGGGCGGAAAGAGTGACTATAGTTCAGCGCGCGCCGTCGCCAAAAGCGATTATTTGTCGCACCGGCTAACCGGGGAACGCGCCCATTGCCGCAAGGAAGCCTTCGTTTTCGTGATCCTTGCCAATGGTCACGCGCAGACAGTGCGGTAGACCGTAATTGGCGACATGACGCACGATAAAGCCCTTGCGCATCAGGTGGTCATTGGCGCGCACGGCCTGCGCTTCGTCGGCGAAGTGGATCAGGACGAAATTGCCCTGACTGACATCGACGCGATAGCCCAGCGCCCGCACCGCCTGATAGAAACGCGGCCGCCATTGCAGTACCTGCGTGCGCGAGGCGTCCAGATGCGCCTGATCGGCCAGTGACGCCACAGCGGCGTACTGGGCCGGCAGATTGATATTGAATGGCATCCGAATGCGATCCAGCGCTTCGATCACCCGCACGGGGGCGTAGCCGAAGCCGACGCGCAACCCGGCCAGTCCGTGAATCTTCGAGAAGGTGCGCGTGACGATCATGTTGTCGCAATTGCGCGCCAGCGCAAAGGCGCTTTGATAGGTCGGCTCGTCAGCAAATTCCGCATAGGCTTCGTCGATGACCAGCAGGATGTGCGGCGCCAGACGGCTGCGCAGATCGGCAATCTCTTCCGGTGTGTTCCAGGTGCCGGTCGGATTGGCCGGGTTGGAGATATAGACGATCTTGGTACGCGCATCGACCAGCTCCAGCAGGCGTTCGATTTCGACGCGCTGAGCCGGTTCGGGGGCCAGACGCACCTCGGCCTGACAGGCCTCGGCGCTGATGCGGTAGGCAAGGAAGCCGTGTTCACCGGTGACGATATTGTCCCCGGCTTCGAGCCAAGCCTGATTGAGCACGCCGAACACCTCGTCCGAGCCGTTGCCAAAGATCAGGCGGTGCGGCTCAAGGCCGTGATAGGCGGCCACGGCCTCACGCAGCGGGGCGGCGTGGCCGTCGGGATAGCGGAACAGCTTGGCGCGCGCGGCTTCGAAGGCCTCGACAGCTTTGGCCGAACTGCCCAGCGCGTTTTCATTAGACGACAGCTTGATCGGTTCGGCCACGCCTTCGATCTTCGACTTGCCTCCGACATAGGCGGCAATCTCCCAGATACCGGATTTCGGTTCAGGTTGGGCGGCGGGGGGCGAAACGGTATCCATCGGGATGTTCCTGCGCGTGCGAATTTTACTCGTATCGTGAATTTGAAGTTCGCTTCATTCTGATATCGAGAGCCGGGCGAACTTCAAATTCAAAAAACGATACTAGATACAATAATTTGGTAGTGTCCTGTTGAATCTGAAATTCGCCAGTGGACGATATCAATCACATGCGAATTTCAGATTCAGGACACTAGGTGCTGGTTAGCACCACGGGGCAGCCGGTTCAATGCCATGTTGGCACGGCGGGTTGCCCCCTCCGTCAGCTTCGCTGACACCTCCCCCGCGATCGCAGGGGAGGAGGTATCGCTAAATTCGTGGGGATGTCCCGATCACACCGGACAGCGACCCCAGCGCCTTTTCCGCCTTGGGGTCGAGGCGACTGTCGTCTTCCTGCACAAAACCGGACAGGCCAAACAGCTTCATCCCGCCGGTCGAGCCCAGCCATTCGGCGGCCAGCCCGCGCTGCCCCAGAAGCTCGGTCAGGGCGGCTTCTGACAGGCGGCTGTCCGTCACCCAATAGCTGACGTCATCGCCCGTCGGTTCGGGTTTCAGGGCGGCAATGGCAAAGCCCTTCGGGCGCTCCGGCGTGCGCTCCGGCAGGGCGCAGATGACCCGCACCTGCGGTTCGGCCAGCAGGCGCGCCCACCACGCGCCAGCGCGGGGATCAAGGCTCAGTATACCGATATGGCGGGGGTCGCGGGCGGCGGCGATGACCTGCACCGGCTCGGCCAGACCGACCTCAGAGGGCGCAGCCCCGAAGCGTTCGCGGCTCCATTTGACCAGTTGCGTCGACGAGTCACCCGCCCAAAAATCAAGGTGAAGACCACCCTGATCTTCACCCTGGATGCGCAGCGATTCCGAGATCAGTTCGCGCCAGATAGCGACCACCGCCGCATCCGAAGCGGCCACGCGCGGCTTACCCGTCAGCTTGCGCAGCAGCATGGCCTCGCGGTCAGGGCGCAGCAGGCAGGCATTGGCGTCACCGCCTTCGCGCGCCTTGGCCGCCGCAATGTCACGCGCCAACGCCGAACGCTCATCGACCAGACGCAGAAGCTCGGCATCAATCGCGTCGATCCGCAGTCGCAACTCAGTCAGCGACAGGGGTGACGGTGGGGTCTGCGCGCGGGCATTGAGGGCCAAGCTCGGTCTCCGTGACCCGGTGACGGCATTGCCGGTGGGGTCTTTTCAAAACTATACACAGCCGTCCCTTTGGTTTCCAAAGATACCAAAGTGTAGCTCTGCTGATTACAGTACAAAACGATATTTTTTACAATATAGATCGCAAATTTAGCGAATAACCGGTGCCGACGCCACGCGCAACGGCCCGACATAGGCCCCGCCCTCACGGAAGACGAAATCGAGCTTCACCGGCTTGTCTGCCGTCATTTTTGTGCCGACAAAGGCGCGCGCCAGCGGTTCGTATTCCGCAGAGATCAGCCCCGCCCCCAGCAGAAACGCAAACGGGTCGCCCGTGCCCTTGACTTCCAGCCCCAAAGGCCCGCTGAGCGCCAGATTGGGGTCGAGCAACAGGGCCTCAGAACGGCCAAACACCTCAAGCTCCCCCACATGCAGAGAGGCCTGCACCTGACGCACGGCCCCGCCGGCCTCGCGCCAGCCATTCAGATCACCACGGAATTTGGAGGCCTGCGCCATGCGCCCCTGAAAGGCCATGTCGAAATTCTGCCCCTGCCCCAGCCGCCCCAGCAGGCTCTGCGGATGCGCCTGAGCCCCCGACGCGCGCCAGATGAAATCGACCGTATCCACCCCGTCCTTCGTCGGCGTCACGCGCCCTTCGAGGCGCTGGGCGCTTTGCAGGACGAAGGGGTGTTCGGGCTTTGAGGGCGCGAAGGTGGCGTTCAGCCCCTCAAGGCCGATGGTCTGAAGGGGTTGCGTCCAGCCCGACACGCTGACGCGCAGGGCGTCACCGGTGACGGCCACCTGCCCCAGATCGCTCTGACCCGCCCCCTGCCCGCGATAGAGCGTCAGTCCCTTGGTGGCGACAAACATCCATTTGTCGAGCGCGAAGGCCGAGGCCTCGGCCTCCAGCGCCGGAACGGCCAGCCCCTTGCCATTGGGCGCGATCAACCGCACGTCTTTCAACTGAAGAAACATGCGGAAGGGATAGCCTTCCACCCTGAACGGCGCGTGGGCGACCTGATAGCCCTTTGACGTCAGGGTCTTCGCTTGCTCGGCCAGCCGGGTTTCGATCTGATGCGCGGTGAAGAACCAGTAGCCGCTCCACAGCAGCGCCGCGATCAGGAACAACCCGATGGGCAGGAACAGACCCAGCCGCGAGTGCTTATTTTTGGGTTTGGCAACGTCAACCTGATTTTCGGCCATGAGGGCTCCGTTCAACCCCCTCTCCCTTGAGGGAGAGGGCTGGGGTGAGGGGGAAACCGGCGCGGGAAAGCCCCCTCACCCGGCCCTTACGGGCCACCCTCTCCCTCAAGGGAGAGGGGGTCTTACCTGTTAACCCAAACTTACAAGGCCTGAGGCGTTTTACAAGGCATTCGCCGCCGAAAGGATGGCCTTGACCGAGGCCGTCGCGCTATCAACGTCCATGCCGACACCGAAGACCTTACGATCATCGGCGGTACGGCATTCGACATAGGCCACGGCCTTAGCGTCCGTCCCCCGGCTCAGCGCGTGTTCGTGATAGTCGAGCACCTCGATCCCCAGCGCATAGGCGGCATTGAGCGCATCGACGGCGGCGGCCATCAGGCCATTGCCGCGCCCGGTGACCGGGGTTTCGATGCCGTCATGGATGATGCGCCCGGCAAACAGGCGATCGACGCCCGCCCGGCGCGCCCCGGAGTCGATGTATTCGACCAGTTCGTATTTCGGCGTGCCCTTGAGGTAATAGGCGTCCTCAAAGGCGTGCCAGATATCGGCGGCCTGCATCTCCTTGCCCGTCGCATCGGCAATTTCCTGCACCTTGCGCGAAAAATCGACCTGAAGACGGCGCGGCAGTTTCAGCCCCTTGTCCTGCTCCAGAATCCAGGCGATGCCGCCCTTGCCCGACTGCGAGTTGACGCGGATGACGGCCTCATAGCTTTCGCCCAGATCGGCCGGGTCGATGGGCAGGTAGGGCATTTCCCACACGCCGTCATTGCGCGTCTCATGCACCGCAAAGCCCTTCTTGATGGCGTCCTGATGCGAGCCGGAAAAGGCCGTGAAGACCAGTTCGCCGGCGTAAGGGTGGCGCGGGTGCACGGGGATATTGTTGCAGTGGATGACCGTATTGACCACCGAGCGGATGTCCGAAAAATCAAGCTCAGGGCTTACCCCTTGCGTATAGAGATTGAGCGCCAGCGTCACCAGATCGACATTGCCCGTGCGCTCGCCATTGCCGAACAGGCAGCCTTCGATGCGGTCGGCCCCGGCCAGAATCCCCAGCTCCGCCGCCGCAATGCCCGTGCCCCGGTCGTTGTGCGGGTGCAGGGAGATAATGGCCGACGAGCGGCGCGTCAACTGACGGCAGAACCACTCGATCTGATCGGCATAGATGTTGGGCGACGACACTTCGACCGTGGCCGGCAGGTTGAGGATGACCGGCTTTTCGGGCGAGGCCTCCCACACATCCATCACCCGCTCGCACACCTCGACCGCAAAGTCAGGCTCGGTGGCCGAGAAGGTTTCCGGCGAATATTCAAACGACCAATCGGTGTCCGGCTGCTTCGCCGCGCAGTCCTTGATCAGTTGCGCCGCCTTGACCGCCAGAGCCAGCACGTCTGACTTTTCCAGCCCGAACACCACGCGGCGGAACAGGGGCGAGGTGGCGTTATAGAAGTGGATACAGGCCTTTTTGGCCCCTTTCAGCGACTCAAAGGTGCGCAGGATCAGGTCTTCGCGCGCCTGCACCAGCACCTGAATGGTCACATCGTCGGGGACGTTATCTTCCTCGATCAGCTTGCGCACAAAATCGAATTCGATCTGCGACGCCGAAGGGAAGCCCACCTCGACCTCCTTGACGCCGATCTGCATCAGCGTCTTCCAGAAGCGCATCTTCTTTTCGACGTCCATCGGGTCGGCCAGCGCCTGATTGCCGTCGCGCAGGTCGGTCGATAGCCAGCGCGGCGCCTTTTCGATGGTCTTCGACGGCCAGGTCCGGTCGGACATGTCGAAGGGGAAGACGAAGGGGCGATACTTGCTGGCGGGATTTTTGAGCATCATGGCAAAGGACTCTGAGGCGCAACGGGGAAGCGTCCCCCCTGATATCAGGGGGGAAACCGGCTTTAGCCGGAGGGGGGTTATACGCCGGTAGTTAACCCCACCGTCTTTCGATGCTTCGCATCAAAATCCACCTCCCCTGCAATCAGGGGAGGGGCTAATGCGCGCACTCTTAGGCGCTGAAAGATAGGGGGTCAATGACATTCCCTCCTCCCGGTTGCGCAGCAATGGGGAGGTGGCAGCGAATGAAATGAGCTGACGGAGGGGGCGAAGCTATGGTTTTCAGCGCGCACAAAGGGTCGGCGTCTTTGGCCCCCAATCCGGACCTACTCCCTCGGCAGGAAGCCCTCAATCGCCGTAACGGCTTCGGCCAAGGTACAGCGCTGCACCACCACCCCGTCGGGCAGGGAGGCAAATAACCGCGTGGGGGCCGCCGAATCGAGCATTACAAACACGCCCCGGTCATCGGCGCGGCGGATCAGCCGCCCGAAGGCCTGAGCCAGCTTGGCGCGCACCAGCGCGTCGTCATAGAGTTTGGCCCCGAAATGCGCCCGCCGCGCCTTGTGCAGGGCGTCCGGGCGCGGCCACGGGATGCGGTCAAAGGCGATCAGGCGCAGGGCCTGACCCGGCACATCGACGCCGTCGCGCACCGCATCGGTCCCCAACAGGCACGAATGGCGCTCAGAGCGAAACACGCTGATCAGGTCCGAGACATCCAGCGGATCGACGTGCTGGGCATAGAGCGAAATCCCCGCCTCGCCCAGCGGCCGGAACAATTGCTCATAGACGGCCTTGAGGCGGCGAATGGCGGTAAACAGGCCAAGCCCCCCGCCCCCGGCCGCCAGAAACAGCGCCTTCATGGCGGTGGCCACGGCGCGCGGATCATCGCGCGGCACGTCAGTGACGACGAACAACCGCGCCTGCGCCTCGTAATCAAACGGCGAGGCGATGCGCAGTGACTTGGCCCCCATCGACAGGTGCGCAGCGCCGGTGCGTTGCCGCGCCAGAGCAAACGGGTCTTCGTCGGGCTGTTCCGCCAAAGCCTTGTCCGACAAGGTGGCCGAGGCCATCAACACCCCGTGCGCCGGTTTCAGCACATAGTCAGCCAGCGGCACGGAGGGATCGACAAAATGGCGGTGCAGCCCCACATCGACCAGCCGCCCGCCATGCGTGATGGTGGCGAACCAGTCGACATAGGGGGAAGGTTGCGTCGGGTCTTCGTCCTCGGCATAGGCCAGTTGCTGCAACAGGCTGCGCCACGCCGGCAGCGTCATGCGCGCCCGTCGCTCCAGCCCGCGCAGGGCCCCATCGAGCCGCGTGCGTTCGGCCAGATCGATCTCTTCCTCGCCGGTCAGAACATCCTCAATGGCGCGTACCAGGGCCAGCAACGGCGCTTCGATGGCCTGTAAGGCCTTGGCCGCCGCCGAGGCCGCCTCGGACACTTCGGGCAGGCAGGGATGGGCCTCGCATTCGGCATTATCAGCTTCGGGGCGATAGCGGCTCTTGCTGGCGCTTTCCTGCCCCCGCACCTCGATCTGTTTCAGGGCGGCGGCCAGCAGGGCCTCGATGGGGCCCAAAGGGGCCATCATCTCCCCCGACTGGGTGCGCGTGGTCAGGCGCTGCGACCAGCCTTCGGACGGCAGCAGGTGCGCCGCGCGGATCAGGTCTTTCAGGGCGTTTTGCGCCACTTCGCGCGTCGCCAGAAGGTCGCCCAGCCTTTGTTCCAGCCCGCGTGAGCGCCGCCCGCGCCCCTCATTGCCGCGTATCCAGCGACGCAGCTCATAGGCCTCAAAGCCCGACAGTTCCGACGAAAAGGCCCCGTCGGCGGCTTCGAACACATGGTGGCCTTCGTCGAAGACCAGCCGCGACAGGCCGGGCGCTTCGGGCTCCACCGTCACCTCGCCCTGTTCGGCCTTGGCGGCCTCGCGCAGATCATAGGCCGCCTGCGCCATGACCAGCGCGTGATTGGCGATGATGATTTGCGCCGACTTGGCCTTGCGGATCGACTTTTCGACGAAACAGGTGCGGTAGTGGGCGCAGGCGCTATAGATACATTCGCCGCGCCGATCGACCAGATTGGCCGGATTGAGCGCCCCGAACATGGCCGCGGCCGAGCCTGCGGGCAGAAGCGACGGCAGCCAGGTGGGAAAGTCACCGCCGACAATATCGCCATCCCGGCTATAGACGATCCAGCGCGCCACCAGAGCGGCGACAATCGCCTCGCCCGGCCCTTGCGTCAGCGGGGCCAGCCGCTCCTGCCAGTTCAGCAGGCACAGATAGTTTTCGCGCCCCTTGCGGATGGCGACCTTGTTTTCGCGCTCGCCCTCGGTGTCGAAGAGAGCGCGGGTGTCGTTATAGATCTGCTTTTGCAGGGCCTTGGTATAGGTCGAAACCCACACCCGGCCTTGTGCCTTTTCGGCCCACAGGCGCGCCGGCGACAGATAACCCAGCGTCTTGCCCGTGCCCGTCCCGGCCTCCAGCAGCAGCATGTTCGGCTGCTCCGAGGCCCATTTGGGCGCAAACATCTCGCGCGTTTTCAGCGCAAAGGCCTGCTGTTCGGGGCGGCCCTCCTGAAGACCGGCGCGATGCAGATTGTCCTTCAGGCCTTTCAGCACCTCGTCTTCGCCGAGGCTGACCTGACGCGCATCGCCGGCGGGGGCCTGCTCCTCCCATTCTTCGAGCAGCGACCATACCTCCAGCGGCGGCGGCGCGACATAGCCCTCCGGCACCGGCTTCTGGCTCAACGCCGCGTCCACGAAAGGGGCCCAGACCCAGCCCTGACGCTGCATGAACTCAAGCGACGAGCGCGCCATCAGCCGAAAGGCCAGAGGGGCGTCGGACAGCTCCCGCGCCAGAGCCAACGCCACTTGATAGACGACAGCGGCCTGCGCCTCGGCCCCTTCCGGCTCGCCATAGCCCATGGCCAGCGCCAGACCGGCCACGGACGGGGCGGCAAAACGCGCCGGGCGCACAAAGGCAAACAGCTCCAGAAGGTCAAAATGCCTGGCTTCACGGAAAGAGCGCTGTCCGAACAGGCGCTGCCGCATCAGGGGGGCATTGACGATCAGCAGGGGTTCGCGCCCCCAGGCTTCGCGCGCTTCCGGGGCCCCGATGCGCCGCGACACGTGCCCGTCGCTGAACGCCCCACTCGACGGCAAAAGCGCAAAGCCCTGCGCCGGTAAGTGCGCGCGCAGGGATGCCACCGCGTCGGCGGACGGCGTCTGATCGGCGATGTCGGGAAGATCGGGACTCACGCGGGCAATGTAGTCGTTATGGACGACTAACAAAAGCCCCCTCTCCGCACACATACGGATAATGACCCCCGGTTAGACCTGAATGATTTTAAATGGAAACTTCATTCAAGCACCTCCCCTGATTTCAGGGGAGGTGGATTTGACGCCGCACAGGCGTCAAAGACGGTGGGGTTAATACCACCGCTTTAACCCCACCCGGCCCTTCGGGCCACCCTCCCCTGAAATCAGGGGAGGCGCTATAGCGATAAGCCGTTTCCATCTAAAATCATTTCGATCTAAACCGTTGGGATGTAGAAGCCCCAGACACCGTTCGATAGTTCACCCGCCGCAAAGCGAACAGGGCGATCAACCGGGCCAATTTCATAGACTTGATAGGTATGTCGCTGCTGCGTGTGCTCTGGGTGGGGCAGTTTTAAAGAAGGCGCGTCCACTTTGCGCCAATCCTCGTTCCAGACATCTACCCCTTGAATAAGCAAGCCATCTTTTTCCAAACCAACATGGATGGCTTGCCAGCGCATCCGGCCTGTCTTTTGCGCGGCCCGATGACTTTTCCAGTAGTGTTCAACCCCATTCAGGGCCAAACAAACCAACGCCAGAACGATGACCGACGCACTGTAACGCAGCGGATCAAACAGGCCGTTATTGATCTTGTAAAGCGCCAGAACACTGGCTCCGATCAGCGTCATGATGACTGAACGGACAAGAATTATTACGAACGCCACAGCCCCCTCCCCCTCTAAGTTTCGTGAGATATAGAGCGCTGAACCAAGCGTGACAAGCATGGGTGGCATCCTTCACACCTTCGCCCCACCTTGAGGGAAACGGGAGCACTCACCCCCGCCGGAACAACCGCGACGCCAGCGCGCCCATGCCCATGCTCATAAAGACGCAGGCCAGCCCATAAAGCCAGGCATGACGGTGCGCGACCGTATAGACGAAGCGCTCAAACCCGACCTTTTCCACCGTCAGCTTTTTCTCGCTATAGCCGACCGGCTGACCGTCGCGGAACAGCCAGACCTCCGCCGTATAGTCGCCAATGGGCGCTTCCGAGGGCAGGGTCACTTCGGCGCGAAACAGGTTCTTATCAACAAAGCGCACGCCCAGCGGATTATCATTATAAAGCCCGGCCTTCGATTTCAGCCGGATGACCGCCCGCCGCCAGTCGAGATAGTCGTCTTCGATGCCGTTGACGACCACATCCTTGACGCCATAGCGCGTCACCACCTTGTTTTCGCGCGAGGTGTCCATGGCGATATAGTCGAGCCCCAGCCCCAGAAGCCGCCGGTGCGAAAAATCGGTAATGCGGTCCAGCGGTTGCGACGAGGCCGCCATATAGTAGCCGGGCGCGCCTTCGAAGACGACGGGACGCGAATTGAGCCATACGGCCCCGGCCTTGACCTTGCGGATCAGGCGCATCGAAGCCTGTGGCCCGCGGATGATCACCACCACGTCGGACGGCTGGTCTTCGGGCTGAAACACGGCCCCATAAAGGATAACCTTGGCCCCCTGAAACGAGGAGGAGACCTCGATACGGTTCTGGGTCAGGTCGGTGGACAGGAGGTCAGCCGACACGCCCGCCGCCGGTTGCGTCTCGATGTAGGGCACCGGGGGCGCGGGGGCGGTGACGTCGGGCGGCAGGGAGGCGGCAACCATATCCTGCCCCTATCCGTTGGTGGGGGCCAGAATGAACGGGTCTTCCGGCGGTACAAACAGGGTAAAGCCCATCTGCAAACCGGCCATTAAAATAATAATGGCCAGTACCACCCGCATCTGTTCGGCGCGGAATCGCGTGGCAGCGCGGATACCCAGTTGGCCGCCGATCACCCCGCCGATCAGCAGGATAAAGGCCAGCACCGCATCGACCGTATGGTTGCGCACGGCCTGCAGGATCATGGTGACCAGCGTCGTAATGACGATCTGAAACAGGCTGGTGCCCACCACCGCCGAGGCCTTCATACGCAGCAGATAGATCATGGCCGGCACGATCAGAAAGCCGCCGCCGACCCCCATCAAGGCCGCCAGAAGACCGACGACAAAGCCAATCGCAATCGGGGGAATCACCGAAATGTAGAGGCCCGATACCGGAAAGCGCATCTTGTACGGCAGGGCGTAGAGCCAGCCGGGGCGTTTGACCTTGGGGCGTTCGGCAGGCAGGCCGTCGCGCGCCCGCAACAGGGCCCGCAGGCTTTCATTGAGCATCATGCCGCCGATGGTGCCCAGCAGCAGCAGGTAGAGTATGGCGACCATCAGGTCGGCCTGCCCCAGGAGGCGCAGCAGGCGGAAGACTTCGACGCCCGCAACCGCCCCGGCGATGCCGCCCGCGGCCATGACCGCACCCATGCGGTAATCGACGCTGGCTTCGCGGCCATAGCTCATGACGGAAGAGGTCGAGGTGGCCAGAACGTGCCCGGCCTGAGACGCCACCGCAATCGACGGCGGTATGCCCAGCGCCACCAGCACCGGGGCCATCAGAAAGCCGCCCCCGACGCCAAACAGACCCGACAGAAACCCCACAACCACACCCAGCCCGGCCATCAGCCAGACATTCACCGACATCTCGGCGATGGGCAGGTAGATTTCCACGTCAGGGCCTTTCGGGTAACCAGATTTCCGGCCATGCCAAGTCTGTCACAGACGACCGGAGGGGGCCATATCTTATTGGCCCCGCAAGGTTAACGCGCCGCTAAGCTGGTGTCGTCTGTTTTGCTTTTCAGCGGCGTAAAGGCGCGTGCGGCGGTCTGCGCCGTGGCCACCTGTTCCGGCTTCAGACGCGCGCGCAGCTCCTTGAGCATGGACTCGGCCTCGCGGTCGCCATTATTTGCCGCAATCGACAGCCACTTATAGGCTTCCGGGGCGTTTTCCGGGATGGCGGTGCCCTGCATATACATGACGCCGATACCGAACTGACCATCGCGCACGCCGTATTCGGCCGACTTGCGAATCCAGCTCGCTGCCGCATTGTAATCGAGCGGGCCGCCTTCGCCATTATAGTTCATCAGACCAAACTTATACATGGCCAGCGGATAGTCCGCCCTGGCCGCGCGTTCGGCCCACTGGCGCGCCTGCGCCTTATCGGCCACGACCAGCCCGTCGCGCCCACCGTCATAGAGGGTGCTCATCTCGTACTGCGCCACCGGATAACCGAGATCGGCGACGGTACGCATGGCCTCAACCGCCTTGGGGTCGTTGGCATCCAGCGCCAGAGACGCAGCCTCGTACATGGCCTTGAGACGCTTCATGTCCTGCGCCGTCTGCGCCTTCGGCTGGGGCGTCGTGATCGCCGCCGCCGCCAGGGTGGGCTTTTGCGCCGCCGGTTCGTCCTTGTCACGGAAGGCGTAGTAACCGCCGACCGCCCCCGCTGTCACCACGATGGCGATGGACGAGGCCTTAAAGGCGTTCAGCAGGGTCTTGCCCTTGGCCTTTTCGGGCTTCGGCTGGGCTTCGCGCGTGCGCGAGGTGCCGAGTTTCAGCCCCAGAGGCTTCTTGGTGTCGACCCCTTCGATCGAGGCGCGTACCGCCGCGCGCGCCGCCGCCAGAGCGTCACGCGTGGACAGGTTTGTCGCGTCTTCGTAGGCCGCGCCCGACAGGGCCGCCGGGGCCACCTTGCGCGACGCATCGACGTCGGCAAAGGGGTCGAGGTCGAAATCATCGGTAAAGGGGTCAGCGGCGGCACGCGCCGCGCGCGGCTTCAGCGGGGCCTGCATGTCGCGGCCATCCTCTTCGCTCAGCGCCCCCTGCGCCCGCGTTTCGGCGATCAGGGCCTCGGCAAACGGATCAGAGGCCAGGCCTTTGGCTGGCTCAACGATATCGGTAAAGGGATCGTCCTCAAACGGATCAGCGCCAAACTGCGTCACCGATTCCAGCAGACGCCCGGTCAGGTCATCGTCCGACGACGCGCGCCTGACCCCTGTCTGGATCACCGGTTCCGGGGCGGCCTCAGCGACCGGCGCGGGCGCTTCGTCTTCGAAGCCATGCTCAAAGGCCGAAAACGGCTTTTGCTGCAGTTCGGTCGGCGCATAGAGCGGCGCCTGCGGGGCGTCGCGTTCGGCTTCGCGCAGCAGGGACTGGGTCTGGGCCTGCCCCAGACGCGCGTCGATCTTGTTGCGCGCCTCGTCGAGCAGCTTTTGCGTGCGCTCCTCGCTCTGACGAATGCGCTCGGCAATGTCGGAATGGACGCGCTGATGACGGGTATCGAGTTCTTCGCCAACGCCTTCCAGCACCTGAGTGGTGCGCTTTTCGGTCTCGACGATCTTGCGCGTCAGGCTCTCGGAAATGCGGGCGATTTCCCCGCTCAGGCGCTCAAGAGCGCTGGCGTGGGTCGCATCCGCCGCGGCAAAGCGCGACTCGACCTGATCGTTCAGGCGCTTCATATCCGCGGCCATGTGGGCGACCGCCTCATTACCCGATCTCTGCACGGCCGCCACCTTACGGTTGAGGTTATCGGCAATTTTCAGGACGTCCTGCCCCAGGGTCTCAATGGCGCGGGCCTGACGCGACTCAGCCGCCGCCAGACGCGATTCTACCACCGCCAGCGTCTCCTCGGCGGAGCGCTGCTGGCTGTCTTCCAGAAGACGCATCACTTCAAAGCGCGACTCTTCGACACGACGCGTCAGATCGGCCGACAGACGGCTCAGCGACTGCACCGATTCCGGGTCGGTCACATCGCCCTGCGCCTCGGCGCGGTTCAGGCGCGCATCCAGCGCCGTAAAGGCCTGCTCCAGACCCCGCATGGCGGTGGCGGTGCGCGCTTCGGCGGCCTCAAGACGTTGCGACAATTGCGCGGCCACGCGGTCCACCAACGCCTGCGCCGCCGCGTCAGGGTCGCGCAGTTCAAGCTGGCTCAGGCGGTGCGACAGGCCGACCAGATCGCCGCGCACATCCTTAAGCACATCGCGTGAGCGGACGTCGTTTTCATAAAGCTGATTGGCCAGACGCCCGACGGCAGCCTCGACCGTTTCAAACGCCGCCTGCGCCGGATTGGCCTTCAGCTCGGCCTCCAGACGCGCCACGCGTTCACGCTCCTCGCGCAGATGGCCAGACAGACCCTCCAGACGCTCGGCCTGCGCATCGACCAGACGTTCCGCCGTTTCCAGACGCTCAGACAGGGCCTGACGGTCGGCATCGCCACGCGCCAGCCACTCACGCGAATCGGCCACGCTGTCGAGCACTTCACGCGCCGTATCGCTCATGCGCGCTTCGGTTTCGGCCACCGTCTCGGCCAGCGTGCTTTCGGAGCGCTCCAGACGGTTGAGCAGGGCCTCCACGGCCTGAGACACACCGCGCACGGCCGAAGCCGAGCGCAGTTCGGAATTTTCGAGACGCGACCCCAGGGTTTCCAGCACGCGCGTCACCTTGCCGATGTCGCCCCCCGACGCCTGACCCGACGGCGCTTCGTCGTAATAGGCAGGGGCCACGGGGGCGCGGCGCTGACGCTCAGCGGCCATGGAATAGGGGGCCGGACGACGCGCCGGCGCGGGCTGAGGGGCCACATCGCGCGGCGCGTACATATCGTCGTCGTAGTCGTCTTCGGCGTAAACGGGCTCAGGGGCACGACGGGTGCGCGGGGCCGGGTTACGGGCCGCGCGCTGACGCTCACGGCGGATCGCCGCATCGACGTCTTCGCCCTTGAGAATCATCTGATTGAGCCATTCGCCCAACGTCATGCCAGAGCGGTGCGCCAATTCCTTGGCCACTTCTCTCGCCTTGGCGTCGATGCCTTTTACGCTCCAAGGCGTGCCGCTCATCCGAATCCCCTATCAACCTTTGCGGTAAAGGCTAATACGCATCATCTGGGGTGTAAACCTTTTGTTAACCCCAATATCTGGGAGAACATTATTCTTCTGTGGAAGATGCGCCGAAACGAATCGCTTTTCTGGCGAAGCCAGTCCCTGCATACCGCTTATCCACAAAAAAACGCAACACCTCTTGCGCGTCTGCGCCTCACGAGGCCCATATGCCGGGCATGGACCTGAACCTGCCCCTGACCCTCATCCTGCTGGCTGTATTTGCCGGACTGACCGTCCTTTCCGGCTGGCTGGGGGCGCGTCCGCCCGACCTGCGCAAGGAAAATCCCCGGCTGATCCCGTGGCGCTTCGTGATGCTGCTGGCGGCGACGGTCAGCATCTTCCTGATCATCCATGCCCTGACCGTGCTGGGCCTGAAGACCGATCCACCGGCACAGTATTGACGCCGATTTTCGGCCACGAAAATCACGAAAACGGTGGCGGAGTCTTACCCTAAAGGGCTCGTCTGTCGAGGCGTCCGCACCGTCCTCTTTTCCAGCTTTTCGTGTTTTTCGTGGCCAATTCTCTTCCCGACGTTCGAGCATGAATAAAGCCCCGGCTCTGACGAGGCGGGGCTTGGAAGATTTCAGTCGCGTTTCTGGTTATAGAAAGCTGTGTTTGTTTACTGGACAAACCCGCCGACGCCACCATCAAAGACCATCGTCGAGCTGTACGAAGCCGACGACTGCTTCACGACTTCGCGCTGGGCCATATAGTTTTCGGTGGTGGTCAGGGTCAGCACCTTGATACCGGCGCCGAACTTGCGCAGCAGCGAGCGTTCGTTACAGTCGCGCGCCGCCAGTTGCACCTTGCAGCGGACCTGACCGCCTTCGTGCCACAGGGCCTCGCTCTTGCGGCAATCGTAAGACTTGCCTTCGCCGCCGTCCTTGTCGCGCAGGGTGTAGCGCATCTTGGTCCCGGCGATACAGCGATAGACTTCGCCGGCATAACTGCCCGCCACGTCCTTACCGCCAAAGACCTGAGAGGCCGGATGCGGCACGCCCTTGTCGTCGATGCAAGCAGCTTCGATAATCATCAGGCGGGTCGAGCTGCGCGACGCCTGATAGGATTCCATGGCGCGCATTTCGCCGCCTTCGACGTTGAGGCCCATGGTCGAGGGGATACCCTGCGCCTGCGACCAGTTGCCGTAGCCGCCGCCGTAATAGACCGCACCCGAACCGGAACCGTTGAAGGCGCCGGGACCATAGGCGCGCGCGCTGGCATTGGCGTTGACGTTCACATTGACGTTGACGTCGACATTGCCGCCACCGCCGCCACCGCAGCGGCCACCGCCGCACGGCATGTTGGGCTTACCCGGATGGGTCGGCGGGCTGGGCGGGGCCGGCGGCGTGCAGCCGCTGTTGCAGCCCGCGCCGGCCAGAGCCGCGCTGGCCGTCATCATCATGCCGAACCCGACCACGGCGGCAAGGGTTTTCGCAAAGCTAACGCGCATATCACGCTCCTGAGTGTCTGGGGCAGGCCGCCGTAATACAGGCCCGGCTGCCGCTGAATGATCTGTGGTCCGCAACGGTCCTAAAATGCGCCAGTCTGGCACAAACGGGACCCGTTCTGCCGTCGTCTGAGCAAGATCCGTACCGGACCGCTGAGACGGCGGACAAAAAGGCTTTCTGTCGTCGTAGCACAGGTGTCTTGCGGTAGTATTAAGCGCCTGACGCGAAAAGAGAACCGCTTTCCCCCTGCGGGTGCGCCGGGCCGGTTTTTTTTCGGCTCTGCATCGGCATGGGGCCAGACAGGCCGGATTCTTGCTGTGTACGCCTCAGAGGAGGCCGCCATGGCTCACAATGACACAGGGACATTTCTCAGCTACTGGCAGGCGCTGCGTCGCAAGGCCGGTCAGACGCCGCTGCGTTCGGACCTTGACCCCATTCATCTGAACGCCCTTCTGCCGTCCGCCTTTATACTGACGGCGCGCGACGGCTTTCGCTTCCGCCTGATCGGGGAACGCGTCGAACGCCTGCACGGCACGCACCTCAAGGGGCGCGCCCTTACCGAACTGTTTGGCGAAGCGCACGCGGCGCTGGTGGTGGCCAGCCTGACCCTGGCACGGCAGCGCGAAGAGGCGGTGTGTCTCAAGGTCCATGTGCCGCTTGAAACCATGGACGCTACGGGTGAGCTGATGCTGGTGCCGCTGCGTAATGACGAGGGCCTTGTCGATCGCTTTGCCGGGGTCTATGCCCTGCATAGCGGCTGGCCGCGCCACTTTGCCAGCGTCCACCCGCTCGATATCGAGGCCCCGCTGGCCGGCAAGCTGAGCCTGCTCGCGGCCCAGATCGAAAACACACAGCCCACAGCCCCCAATGGCCAGACGCGCCTGATCGTGCTGAACGACCACCGCCGCGTGGCGTAAACGGGATTTGCTATTGAATTTTTTGTCACGGCGGGTGAGCCTCTCTGTCTGAGAAGGAGCGCCCATGACCGAGGACGAATACGAAGCCGAGCTGGCCCGCTTGCAGGGGGCTCTGGTCGATGCCCAGATCTGGGCCGTGGCCGAGGGCAAGAAGATCTGCCTTGTTTTTGAGGGCCGCGACAGCGCGGGCAAGGACGGGGCCATCAAACGCATTACCGAGCACCTGTCGGTGCGGCAGACGCGCGTCATCGCCCTGCCCAAACCGTCTGATCGTGAAAAAAGCCAATGGTGGTTTCAGCGCTATGCCGAGCACCTGCCCGCCGCCGGGGAATGGGTGATCTTTAACCGCTCGTGGTACAACCGCGCCGGGGTCGAAAAGGTGATGGGCTTTTCCACGCCGCAGGAGCAGGAGATTTTCCTGCGCGATGTGACGCCGTTTGAGACCATGCTGGACGATGCCGGGATCATCCTGATCAAGCTGTGGCTGGATATTTCCAAAAAAGAGCAGAAAGAGCGGCTGGATGACCGGCGGTCGGACCCGCTCAAGCGCCTGAAGGTATCGCCGCTCGATGCGGTGGCGCAGGAGAAATGGGACGCTTATTCGGCCGCGCGCGATGAGATGCTGCGCCGCTCACACCATGCGGGCGGCCCGTGGACCTGCGTCAAGACCGACAAGAAAAAAGACGCACGGCTCAACATTATCCGCCACGTCCTGCACAATCTGGGCTGTCCCGCCTATTCTCACGACGTCCCCGCTCCCGATGCCAACATCGTCTTCGGCTACGACCGGGTGATCGCGGGCGAACGGGAACTGTTCAGTTAGGGTCGAAGCTCAACAGGCGGATGCGGTCGGCATCTTCGTCCGTTGGTATAAAACCATGTGACTGCCCGAAATCATAATGATCGGGACGGACCCCGTCTTTCGGCCAGTCCCTGACGCACAGACTAGGTATGGGGAATTGGCATCGTGCGCGGATGGCTTTATGAAGCCTGCACACCCTTCTTGAAGCGAGCCCTCATGTCCCCCAAACGCCTCGTCCTGATCGACGGTTCCGGCTATATCTTCCGCGCCTATCACGGCCTGCCGCCCCTGACGCGCAAGTCCGATGGCCTGCCGGTCGGGGCCGTGTCGGGCTTTTGCAACATGCTGTATAAGCTCATCAAAGAGAACCGCGGTGACGATGCGCCGTCGCATCTGGCGGTGATTTTTGACGCCGGGGCGCACACCTTCCGCAACGACCTCTATGATCAGTATAAGGCGCACCGCCCGCCGCCCCCCGAAGACCTGATCCCGCAATTCCCCCTGATCCGTCAGGCGACGAAGGCCTTTGGCATCCACAATGTCGAGCTTCTGGGCTTTGAAGCCGATGACCTGATCTGCACCTATGCGCATCTGGCCGTGCAGCAGGGCTTCGAAGTCACCATCATCTCGTCCGACAAGGACCTGATGCAACTGGTCAATGACCACGTCTCCATGCTCGATCCGGTCAAGGGCACGCACGTCGGGCGCGAGCAGGTCATCGAAAAGTTCGGTGTGCCGCCGGAACTGGTCGTCGATGCGCAGGCCTTGATCGGCGATTCGACCGATAACGTCCCCGGTGCGCCCGGCATCGGCATCAAGACCGCCGCTCAGCTTATCCTCGAATACGGTTCGCTTGATGCCTTGCTTGAGCGCGCGCACGAGATCAAACAGCCCAAGCGTCGCGAGGCCCTGACCGACTTCCGCGATCAGATCCTGATGTCGCGTGAGCTGGTGCGTCTGCGCTGCGACGTGCCGCCACCGTGCCCGATCGAGGAATTTGCGCTGAAAGACCCGAACGCCGCCGAACTGGGGGCGTTTCTGGCCGAGATGGAGTTCACCTCTCTGGCGCGTCGCGTCGGTGGGTCGCTGGCGACGCTCGAAACGGCGCAGGCCACCCCGCGCGACCTCACGGCGCCTGTGTCCAAGCCCCTGTTCGGCACCACGGCTCAGGTGAGCGCGCCGCGCCCGGCCACCCCCGAAGCGCTGCTGACACCGGTCGATTACAGCGCCTATCAGTGCGTTCAGGACATCGAGATGCTGAAGGCCTATCTGGCTCAATGCCGCGCGGCAGGTGTGTTTGCCGTCGATACCGAAACCGACTCGCTGTCGGCCACGGCGTCGGGGCTGGTCGGCGTGTCTCTGAGCTGCGCGCCGGGATCGGGGGTCTATATTCCGCTGGCGCATCAGTCGGACGACGGCGGTCTGGCTCTGTCCGGGGATGAGCTGAAACAGATTGCTCTGGTCGAGGCTTTGGCCGAACTGAAGCCGCTGCTCGAAGACCCGACAGTGCTCAAGGTGGGGCAGAATATCAAATACGACCTGTCGGTCTTTGCGCGTTATGGCATCCGCGTCGCGCCCTATGACGACACCATGCTGATCTCCTACGTGCTCGAAGGCGGCCTGCACGGGCACGGCATGGATGAGCTGTCGGAGCTGCATCTGGGCCACACGCCCATCCCGTTCAAGCAGGTGGCCGGCACGGGCAAGAGCGCCAAATCGTTCAAATTCGTCGATCTGAAACCGGCCACCGAATACGCCGCCGAAGACGCCGACATCACGCTGCGTTTGTGGCATGTGCTCAAGCCGCAACTGGCGCAAAAGCGGCTTCTGACCGTCTATGAGACGCTGGAACGCGCCATGCCGACGGTTCTGTCGGACATGGAACTGGCCGGCGTGCGCATCGACCCGCAGGTGCTGCGCCTTCTGTCGCAGGACTTTGGCGTGCGCATGGGCGAGATCGAGGCCGAGGCGCACAGCGTGGCCGGCCATCCGTTCAACCTCAATTCGCCGCAACAACTGGGGGCCATCTTCTTCGATGAAATGGCCCTGCCCGGCGGCAAGAAGACCGCGACGGGGCAGTGGGCGACTGACGTCAAGGTGCTGGAAGAGATCGCCGAAAAGGGCACGCACGATCAGGGCCAGCGTCTGGCCCGTCTGCTGCTCGATTACCGGCAGATGGCCAAGCTGAAAGGCACCTATACGGACGCTCTAGTCGAATATGCCGACGCGCAGACCCACCGCATCCATACCTCCTACCAACTGGCGTCAACCACCACGGGTCGCCTGTCGTCCAACGAACCCAACCTGCAAAACATCCCCATCCGCACGCTGGAAGGGCGCAAGATCCGTACCGCCTTCGTGGCGCGTCCGGGCCACAAGCTGATCTCGGCCGACTATTCGCAGATTGAGCTGCGCCTGCTGGCCCATATCGGTGACATCGGACAGCTCAAAAAAGCGTTTCAGGACGGCATTGACATCCACGCCCTGACGGCGTCGGAAATGTTTGGCGTCCCGGTCGAAGGTATGCCGTCCGAGGTACGCCGTCGCGCCAAGGCCATCAATTTCGGCATCATCTACGGCATTTCGGCGTTTGGTCTCGGCAATCAGCTCGGCATCGACAATCAGGAGGCCGGTCGTTACATCAAGACCTATTTCGAGCGCTTCCCCGGCATCAAGGCCTATATGGACGCGGCGAAAGAACAGGTGAAGGCGACGGGCTATGTCGAAACCATCTTCGGCCGGCGCATCCACATCCCCGACATCCACGCCAAGTCGGCGGGCCAGCGCGCCTTTGCCGAACGCGCGGCGATCAATGCGCCTATTCAGGGCACCGCCGCCGACATCATCCGCCGCGCCATGATCCGTATGCCGGGCGCGCTCGAAGCGGCGGGCCTGACCACCACCATGCTGCTTCAGGTGCACGACGAACTGATTTTCGAGGCCCCCGAAGCCGAGGTCGAAGCGGCCAAGGTGGTGATCGTCAAGGTGATGAAACACGCAGCCCTCCCGGCGCTCGACATCTCCGTGCCGCTGGAGGTCGAAGCCAAGGCAGCCGACAACTGGGACGAGGCGCATTGATGACCACTGTAAAACGCCTCGACCACTTCAATATCCAAACCCACGACATGGCGGGCACCATCGCCTTTTATGCCGATCTGCTGAACCTTGAGGCCCGCACGGCGCCAGAGCGCGACCCGGCGGACCGCATGTGGCTTTACGACTCCGGTGACCGTGCCGTGATCCACCTCAACCGTTTTGGCACCGATAACACCATACCGCGTGAGGTGGTGCCCGGTAACCCGACCGGGGCGATCCACCATATCGCCTTTGAATGCGACGGCTATGAAGAGACCGTGGACAAACTTAAGGTTATGGGGCTCTACTACGCTACCAATGATATTGCGCGTATTTCTTTGCGACAGATATTTGTCGCAGACCCTAACAATGTGCTACTGGAACTCAATTTCCGCGGGTGATATTTCATTATTTACAAAACGCCATATGGGGATTTCGTTTTAAAACTCTCATCTATACTATAGTTAACCTTCCATTCAGCATTAATACGGAAAAAGCGGGAAGCGTATACTCTGTATCCTCCCCGTATTTCCGTGTGCTCAATGTTCAAAAATCTCACTATTCGCGCGCGTATCGTCGCGGCCTTCGCTCTTATCCTCTTCGCTACGGTCGGATTGGGGGTGTTCAGCATCAGTCAGTTGAATGCCGTCAACCGCTCGGTCGATGATCTGGGCTCCAACTGGCTGCCGACGGCCAATACACTGGGGGACGCCTCGCAAACCTTCGAACTGATGCGCCTGCGCCAGTCGCAACTGCTGATCGTCGCTGAAGCCGAGCGTCCGGAGATCATCGAAAATATCGCCAAGGCGTCAAAGGACCTCGAAGCGACGCTCGAAAGCTACAAGACGATGATCGCCAACAGCGAGGAGCAGGCGCTGGCCGACAAGATCTACGGCACGATGGAGGGCTACCGCACCAACAGCCAGCGCTATCTCGATCTGGTGGCTGCGGGCGATATGGCGGGCGCACAAACCGTCTTTATGAACGACATGCAGGCTCAGGCCCGCACCCTGCGCGAGGCTATCCGTGCCGACCGCGCCTATCAGGTCGAGGAAGGCAACAAGGCCGCGGCTCAGGGCATCGCTACGGGCAAATCGGCCGCCACCCTGATCCTGATCGCTCCGGCGGGGACGGCGGTGTTTGCCGCCCTGATCGGCTTCCTGATGATCCGCAGCGTCTCTGTGCCGATTGCGCGCATGTCGGACGTGATGAAGGCCCTGTCCGGCGGTCAGGCGGATGTGAAGGTGCCCAATCTGGGCGAACGTAACGAAATCGGTCAGATGGCGGCGTCTGTCGAAGTCTTCCGCGACGGCCTGATCCGCAACCGCGCCCTTGAAGCCGAAGCGGCAAAGGCCCGCGAAGATTCCGAATATCAGCGCAAGCAGGCGATGCGTGATCTGGCCGCCGATTTCGAAGGCGCTATTGGTGGCGTGGTCGAAATGGTGTCTTCCGCCGCGACGGAGATGCAGGCGACGGCGGCGCAACTGACGGCTTCGGCGCAGGAATCCTCGGCGCAGGCACAGTCGGTGTCGGCAGCCGCCGAAGAGGCCGGCACCAATGTGACCTCGGTGGCCGGTTCGGCTGAGGAACTGGGGGCCTCTGTCTCAGAAATCAGCCGTCAGGTGCAGCATTCGCTGGTCAAGGCGCGCGAAGCCGTTACCGAGGCCGAAGCCACCTCGGCCATCGTCAACGAACTGTCAGAAGCGGCAGGCCGCATCACCGGGATCGTGGACATGATTTCGGGCATTGCGTCGCAAACCAACCTTTTGGCGCTGAATGCCACCATCGAATCGGCGCGCGCCGGTGAGGCGGGCAAGGGCTTCGCCGTCGTCGCCGCCGAAGTGAAGACGCTGGCTACCCAGACGGCCCGCGCGACCACCGAGATCAATCAGCAGATCGCCGGCATTCAGGCGACCACCGAACAGGCGGTGCGCGCCATCGAAAACATCTCGCAAACCATCCGCATCATCAACGAATCCTCCGCCACCATCGCCGCCGCGGTGGAGCAGCAGGGCGCGGCGACGAGCGAGATCGTACAGGCGGTTAATCAGGCCTCTATGGGCACGACCGAGGTGACGCAAAGCATCACCGGCGTCGCCCGTCTGGCCGAAGAAACCGGCATGGGCGCGTCTCAGGTGCTGAACGCCTCCTCCGAACTGGCGCAACAGGCGGAGACGCTGCGGGCACAGGTCAACGGCTTCCTGGCGCAGGTCCGCGCGGCGTAAGGCGACTCTGGGGGCAGGCTCCATCGGGAACTAGAGCGAAATGACTTTAGATGGAAACGCCATTTCGCTCTAAATTTTTGTTTTGTCGCGATGTTTTTGCGGAAAACCGCTCACACTTTTGGCTTCGCCGAACTCCGCTTCCGCACATCGCTCTAATACCAACGGCCGAAGATGCTGACTGCATCTGGACGTTGAAGACACGAGACTCTCTCGAAAGGCATACCAGGGGTCATTTTCGATGACCCTTGGTATGCGCCCTTTCAGTTCACGCCGCATTTCCCCCTCAGGTTTTGCAGCCCGCATATACAATCCTTTAACCGTGTTTTTACACTTTCACATAACACTCCTCTTTGAATTGTTCGAATGCGTGCCTGCAATTATCAAGAGGGGGAACAATGTTCAGACATATCTCTGTCCGTATGCGGATTATCTCTGCCTTTTCGGTTGTCCTTGCCTGCACGCTGGGACTGGGTCTGTTTGCCATCAACCGTCTGGCCACCGTCAACGCGTCCCTTAATGATCTTGCCACCCACTGGCTGCCGGCCTCTCATGGTCTGGGCGAAGCCGGTCAGAGTTTTGAGCTGGCCCGATTTCGTCAGCTTCAGCTTACGACCGTTCCAGAGTCCGAACGCGCGGAAATTCGCGACAGCGTTAATCAGGAACTGGCTCAACTGTCGCAAGCCATTGAAGGCAGTACGCGCCACCTGACCAGCCCTGAGGAGCGGGCGCAGTCGGAAAAAATCCGTGCAGAACTGAAAACCTATATGGCCAATAGCGCGCATTATGCCGGGCTGATTGATACCGGTGACATGGCCGCGGCTCAGGCCTATTTCTCGCAAGAGATGCGTACACAGGCCCGCGAACTCCGCAACTATATTCAGGACGCCCGCGCCTATCAGGTGGAGGCCGGCGACAAGGCCGCCGCTCATGGCATGGAACAGGGCGCGACGGCCCGCACCCTGATCCTGATCGCGCTGGGCGTGACGGCGCTGTGTGCCGCCCTGATCGGCTTCCTGATGATCCGCGCCGTCTCTGTGCCGATCGCGCGCATGTCGGACGTGATGAAGGTTCTGTCCGGTGGTCAGACCGAGGTAAAAGTGCCTCATCTGGGCGAACGCAACGAAATCGGGCAGATGGCTGCGGCCGTCGAAGTGTTCCGCGACGGCCTGATCCGCAACCGGGCGCTGGAAGCCGAAGCGGCCAGGGCTCGCGAAGACGCCGAGCATCAGCGCAGGCAGGCGATGCGCGATCTGGCGGCCGATTTCGAAGGGGCTATTGGCGGCGTGGTCGAAATGGTGTCCTCCGCCGCAACCGAAATGCAGGCGACGGCAGCGCAATTGTCGGCGTCAGCACAGGAATCCTCGGCAAAGGCGCAGTCCGTTTCGGCTGCGGCCGAACAGGCCGGCAGCAGTGTCACCTCCGTGGCGGGGTCAGCCGAAGAACTGGGGGCGTCGATCTCTGAAATCAGCCGTCAGGTGCGACACTCGCTCAGCAAGGCGCGCGAAGCGGTGGGCGAGGCCGAAGCCACCTATGCTATCGTCAATGAGTTGTCAGGTGCGGCAGGCCGTATCACCAGCATCGTGGACATGATCTCAAGCATCGCCTCGCAAACCAACCTGCTGGCGCTCAATGCCACCATCGAATCGGCGCGGGCCGGTGAAGCAGGTAAGGGTTTTGCGGTTGTGGCCGCCGAGGTGAAAACGCTGGCTACCCAGACCGCTCATGCGACGACTGAGATCAATCAGCAGATCGCGGGTATTCAGGCGACCACCGAACAGGCGGTGCGCGCCATCGAAAACATCTCGCAGACCATCCGCATCATCAACGAGTCCTCCGCCACCATCGCCGCCGCGGTAGAGCAGCAGGGTGCCGCCACCAGCGAGATCGTATTGTCCGTAACTCAGGCGTCCACCGGCGCGATTGAGGTGACGCAAAACATCACGGGCGTCGCCCGCATGGCCGAAGAAACCGGCACAGGCGCGTCTCAGGTGCTGAGCGCTTCGTCCGAACTGGCGCAACAGGCGGCGAAATTGCAGGCGCAGGTCAACGGCTTCCTGGCGCAGGTGCGCGCCGCCTGATCCGGTTTGGTGCCTATGCCGCCAGACCGGCCTGTACCAGCAGGGGTTTGAGCCGCACCAGCGCCGCCGGGTCTTCCATCAGGCTGGCGCGCACATCGGGGGCGCGCAACTGCTTCATGATCTCTGCCTTGGCCAGTTCGCTGAGCGCGCCCAGCGGCCCCGACTGCCCGGTGGCCAGCCCCAGCAGGGCCGCCATGCGCTGAAGTGGTGACTTGGAGCCTTTTAGGATTTGCGGCAAAAGCTGCACATCCCCGGCAATCTGCGCGCCGATCTGCCCCAGTCGCGTATGAGCGGCTTCGGTATCGCTTTCCCCCAACGCCGCCTTGCTGATGCGGCGTTGCAGCAGGGCCAGCAACTGAAGCCGCTGCGCCGCCGGGCGTTTGGGATCACGCAGGTCGGTTTCAAAGCGATGCGCCGTCAGGGCCGACAACAGCCAGCGCGCCGCCTGTTTTTTATTGGCCGCCCCGACCACGTTCTCGCACAGCCACAACAGGCGCTCGATCTCTTCGAGGCAGTGCGGCGCGCCGCGCGTCAGGCCTTCGACAAAAGCACTCGACACCAGCATTTTGGAGCGTTCGATAAAGGCGTCGGAAATGTCTTCGCGCTCGACCTGCTGCTGGCTGCCGGCCGTGAGCGCCAGCGCCATGGCGCGCAGAAGGTCGATTTCGCCCACCGGATTGTCCGGCATCAGCCGCTTTACGCCGCGCAGTTCGCCCAGCACATTGCGAAAGGCCTGAAGGCGCAGGTCGCGGAAATGGCCGTCGCGGATCAGGCGCGCAAACTCTTCGAGGTGGGCGGGCGGTGGCGGTAAGGCGCGCCCAATGCCCGTATCGACCTGACTGAGGCGTTCGATGGCTTCACCGCTGACCATATGGGTCAGAAAAGCCAGACCCTGCCCCAGAGTGATATCGCTGCCCAGAATTTCGGCCAGTCCGCCCTTGCGCGCAAACAGTTCGACCAACGGCATTTCGATGACGTCGAGCGCCCATTTCAGCTCCGGCTTGCTGACGATGGCGGCCGCGATACGCGTCAGCGGCATCAGCTTGCGCCCGGCACTGCGGTCCGCGACCATCAGCTTCGCCACCGCGCCGCCAAACGCGTAGCCGCGCTCAGGTGATTGCCCGATACGCGCAACCTGAGCCGCGATATCGCCGCTGAGGTCGATGTCACCGAACACCTTTTTGCGCCCGTCGCCGATGACGCGGTTGAGGGCCCTGTCCGTCAGATTGGTCCAGCGGCGCATGATCTCGTGGATCGAGGCCCCCGTTTCCTCGGATTCGGGGATGGCGACCTTCTGGATGGCGTGGGTCAGGTCATTGGTCGAAACGTCGAGCCGCTCACACAGGACGGGGCTGTGCAGCAGTTCGAACACGGTGGCCCCCTGACGGCGCAGCCAGTCTTCGAGCACGCGGGCAATGGTTTCGCGGGCGTGGCGGCTATAGAGGTCCTGCGGCGAGGTACAGACAGGCTCGGCACTGCTGGCGACCTTGGGCTTGCTGCGTGTTTCCGGCAGCCCCTCAGTCAGCACGGTATAGGTGCGAAATTCCCCGGTATCGTCGGAAAAGACTTCCTTGGTCACCTTGATGGCGGCGGCGCGACGGGCGTTGAGCAGCTCACGCGCCTGCGCGATGGCGGCGTCTCGGTCTTCCAGCGCGTTTTGCAGCACCCAGCCCGATTGCGGCGTCTTGCGCGAAAAGATTTCGTAGTGGATCTGACCGGCCATAAAGCCTCAAGCGTGACGTCAATAATTGGCTCTTTATGACCCGCGTGTCACAAACCCTGCCATTCACGTCGAAATATGGACGAATCCTGTTAAATTAACGTTGAAGGGTCGTCTGGGCCTGATTATCACCCCGGAGCGGCCTATATTTGGTCAATAATTGAGTGTTTTGGCGTAAACGGCGTTATATGGTGCGCCACAGGTAAGACAACCGGAGGGCTTATGGCCAGAATTACCCTTGTCGATGATGACGAAAACATTGTCACCAGCGTTTCGCTGGCGCTGGAAAGCGGCGGACATACGGTGCAGGCCTATCACGACGGCGCGACCGGTCTGGCTGCACTGGAAAAGGACCCGCCCGATCTGGCCATCCTTGATGTGAAGATGCCGCGCATGGACGGTATGGAGGTGCTGCGTCGCCTGCGTATGAATTCCAACCTGCCGGTGATCATCCTGACGTCGAAGGACGATGAGATCGACGAAGTGCTGGGCTTCAACCTTGGCGCCGACGACTATATGCACAAGCCGTTCTCGCAGCGCCTGCTGCTGGAGCGCGTCAAGGCCGTGCTGCGCCGCGCCGGCGTCGTCGATCAGTCCGAGCCGCCGGAAACGCAGGAAGCGCTGAACGCCAAGTCGCTGAAGCGTGGCAAGCTGGTCATGGACGCCGCCCGCCACGAATGCACCTGGGACGGCAAGCCGGTGCGCCTGACCGTCACCGAATTCCTGCTGCTGCACGCCTTGGCGCAGCGTCCGGGCTTCGTCAAAAGCCGCGACAACCTGATGGACGCCGCCTATGACGATCAGGTCTATGTCGATGACCGCACGATCGACAGCCACATCAAGCGCATGCGCAAGAAGTTCCGTCTTGTTGATCAGGAGTTCGACTCCATCGAAACCCTCTATGGCGTAGGCTATCGCTACCGCGAAGTGTAACCCATGCCGTTTGCCCGCTTCCCTTATACCTCCCCGGCCTGGCCGGGGAGGGGTGCCGCACGGGCCGCCGCTGGCGGAGACGTGTGGCGGTGGGGGGGCTTGTTGCGTCCACCTCCCCAGTCCCTTGGGGAGGCATAGAGTATGTCCGGCACCGAAACCCCGCAGCGTCGCCTTCTGCCGCCCTTTGCGCGCATCGGTTTTTTCCGGGCGCGGCTGGGGCGGCTGATCCTGCTGCTCAATCTGGCCGGGCTGCTGGTGCTGATCACCGGCGCGCTGGTGCTCAATGAATTCCGTCAGGGCCTCATCGACAACCGCAAGGAGTCGCTGATGGCGCAGGCGGAGACCATGGGCGAGATCATCGCCGAGGTCGCCACCGCCGGTGATCCTGAGCCCTATCTGGAGCCGCAATACGCCGTGCTGGTGCTGGGCCGCTTCATCCCCGCAGAGCAGCGCGCCCGCCTGTTCGATGCCAAAGGGCACGTCCTCACCGACTCCTATTCCGTCTCCGAACAGATCGATGTGCGCAGCCTGCCGCCGGTCGAGGACACCCTCCCCGATACCGAGCGGCGCAAGGCGCGCAACCTGCGGCAGGAAAAGGCGCGTGAGGCGCTGGACGCCGAGGTCAAACAGGCCCTGAGCGGTGAGCCGGTCGCTTCGGTGCGCTATAACGAAAAGGGCGAAAAGGTCGTTTCCGTCTCGGTGCCGCTGAAGCGCGTCAAAGCGATACTGGGCGTGCTGACCATCGAAGCCGGTGATGTGGACACCATCGTCGCGGCGCAGCGCTGGGCCATGCTGCCCTTTATTCTGGTGGCGCTGGGCGTCAGCCTGTTTTCGTCGCTGCTGCTGCACTGGCTGGTCAGCCGGCCCATCCACCGCCTGTCCGACGCCGCCGATGCGGTGCGGATGCAGAAGGCGCGCACCTTCTCCCTGCCCGATCTGGAGTCGCGCCACGATGAGGTGGGGATTCTGGCGCGTTCGCTGCAATCCATGACCGAAGCGCTGCAAAAGCGCATGGACGATATCGACCGCTTCGCCGCCGACGTGTCGCATGAGATCAAGAACCCCCTGACCTCGATCCGCAGCGCGCTGGAAACGCTTAGCCTGGTGAAGGATGAGGCCGCCAAGGCGCGCCTGATGGCCGTCATCCAGCAGGATGTGCGCCGCGCCGACCGGCTGATCACCGACATTTCCAACGCCTCACGCCTTGATGCCGAACTGGCGCGCGATGTGCCCAAACCCGTCGATGTCGGCGCCCTGCTCGAAGACATTGTCTCCCTCTATCAGCACATGCCCGAGGGGGCGGCGGTCAGTCTGGAGCGCAAACTGACCCCGGCGGCGTCGAAGGTGATGGGCCGCGAAGGGCCGCTGGGGCAGGTCTTCCGCAATGTCATCGACAATGCGCGCTCCTTCTCGCCCGAAGGCGGTACGGTGCGCGTCTGCGTCGCCTATTCCGACGCCGACCCGAAGCGCCCGGTGCACATCGTGATCGAGGACGACGGCCCCGGCATCCCGGCGGAAAATCTGGAGACCATCTTCCAGCGCTTCTATACCTCGCGGCCCAAGGGCACGGATTTCGGGCGCAATTCGGGTCTGGGTCTGTCGATCTCGCGGCAGATTATTGAGGCGCAGGGTGGCCGTATCTGGGCCGCGAACCGCCTGAACGGCGATAACACCATCGCCGGCGCGCGCTTTACCATCACCCTGCCGAACGTGTATCAGTGACCCATCCCTATACCTCCCTGCCTTCGGCGGGGAGGTATGATTATCCGGAGCCCGTACTTGTCCCGAATCATCCTCCACGCCACGTCGCTGACCGTGCCCATTCGGGGCCAGTGGCGGGGCGTGCTGCTGATGGGGCCATCGGGCATCGGCAAGAGTGATCTCGCCCTGCGCGCGCTTGAGGCTGGGTTTCAGCTTGTGAGCGACGACTACTCGGTCCTGTGGGCGTCGGGCGATCACATTTTCGCCAGCGCTCCGGATACCATTGCCGGGCGAATGGAGGTGCGCGGTATCGGCATAACGCCGCAGCCCCGGCGCCCCCTGACCCGCGTAAGCCTTTGTGTGCATTGCCAATTATCGCCCCCTCAGCGCCTGCCCGAAGCCGAGTTGACCCCCGTTCTGGGGTATGATTTACCCACCCTCAGACTTAACCCAAGGGAAGCTTCGACTGTGGCCAAACTGCTCACCCGGCTGCGTCTTCTGTCGTGATCCCACGGATCGCCCTTGGCACCGTCGCATTTTCGTCCTAAATCGAAAGACCTTTTTGCAGTGCAGTGAATTGGGTCTATAATCGGGCTCTTGTGCCGCTCCCCGGACTCCCCCTCCGGGACAATCGGGCGGTCACGTGTAGGGATGACGTCTATATGATCGGACTGGTGATCGTGACCCACGGCGGTCTGGCGGAAGAGTTTGTATCCGCCATGGAACACGTTGTGGGACCGCAGGATCAGGTGACGGCCATCTGTATCGGGCCTGAAGACGACGTGGCTCAGCGCCGTCAGGACATCCTCAAGGCCACCTTTGCCAATGACAGCGGCGACGGCGTGATCCTGCTGACCGACATGTTCGGTGGCACCCCGTCGAATCTGGCCATCTCCGTCATGGAGCAGACCAAGGCCGAGGTGATCGCCGGGCTCAACCTGCCCATGCTGATCAAGCTGGCGACGCTGCGCAAGCTGGAGGCCCTGGCCGATTGCGTGCAACACGCGCAGGAGGCCGGGCGCAAATACGTCACCGTCGCCTCTTACGTCCTGTCGGGTGACAACTGAGCGTGACCGCCCGAATCTGACCACCCGAATTTGACCGCAAGCGGCGGGACGCGCAGGGGGCTCAAAACGTTCACAGTGGAGGTATCCGGTGAGTGAGGAACCATCCATGACCGCTGCCTTTGCCATGATCGAAGACCCGCGCTGGCGCGCCGTGACCACTCGCGATGCGACGCAGGACGGCGCCTTTGTCTATGCCGTGAAGACCACCGGCGTCTATTGCCGCTGCACCTGCGCATCGCGGCGGCCAAAGCCTGAGAATGTGCGCTTTTTTGCCACTGGCCCGGAGGCCGAGACCGCTGGGTTTCGCCCTTGCATGCGCTGCCAGCCCGATCAGGGCGGTCAGCGCGCCCTTCAGGCGCAGCGCATCGCCGAGGCCTGCCGCGAAATCGAAACCGCCGAGGTCGAGCCGAAACTCGAAACGCTGGCCCAGCGGGCGGGCCTCAGCCCCTTTCATTTTCACCGGGTGTTCAAGGCCGCCACCGGTCTGACGCCCAAGGCCTATGCCCGCGCCCATCGCAGTGGCCGGATGCGCGCCGCGCTGAAGACCAGCGGCAGCGTGACCGAAGCCATCTACGAGGCCGGCTTCAATGCCCCCAGCCGCTTCTACGCCGATACGGCCCAGGCGCTGGGCATGTCACCGCGCACCTTCCGCAAGGGCGGCGTGGCCGAGGTGATCCGCTTCGCCGTGGGGCAGTCGCGTCTGGGGGCGCTGCTGGTGGCGCGCAGTGAGAAGGGGGTCTGTGCGGTGTTTCTGGGCGACGACCCGGAGGCGCTGGTACGCGACCTTCAGGACGCCTTTCCCAAGGCCGAACTGATCGGTGGGGACGCGGCGTTTGAAGAGACCATGGCGCGTGTGGCCGGACTGATCGAAGCGCCGCAAACCGCGCTCGACCTGCCGCTCGATATTCGCGGCACCCTGTTCCAGCAGAAGGTGTGGGCCGCGCTTCAGGCCCTGCCCGCCGGCACGCGCGTCTCCTACAGCGAACTGGCCGAACGGGTCGGTTTGCCCGCCGCGGTGCGCGCCGTGGCCTCGGCCTGCGCCGCCAACAAGATCGCCGTGGCCATCCCCTGTCACCGCGTGGTGCGTACCGACGGCAGCCTGTCGGGCTATCGCTGGGGCGTAGAACGCAAAGCGGCGCTGCTGGCGGCGGAACGTTAGGCTCACCGCTTGATTTGTTCTCTTTTTGTGCTATGTTCGCATTACGTTCTAATGACGCTGCGGAACCGCACCATGGAAAACGAGAACATCGAACCCCTGCGCAAGATCATCCATGTGGATATGGATGCCTTCTACGCCTCTGTGGAACAGCGCGATAATCCCGATCTGCGCGGTAAGCCCGTGGCGGTGGGCGGGCTGGAACGCGGCGTCGTGGCGGCGGCCTCGTATGAGGCGCGCAAATACGGCATCCGCTCGGCCATGCCGTCGGTGACGGCGCGACGCAAATGCCCGGACCTGATCTTCGTTAAGCCGCGCTTTGACGCCTACAAAGCCGTATCGAAGCAGATCCGCGAGATTTTCGAGGACTATACGGAGCTGGTGGAACCGCTGTCGCTCGATGAGGCCTATCTTGATGTTACGCACAATCACAAGGCCATCGCCTCGGCGACCCTGATCGCGCAGGAAATCCGGGCACGGATCAAGCTGGCGACCGGGCTGACGGCCTCGGCGGGCGTATCCTATAACAAGTTTCTGGCCAAGATGGCCTCGGACTATCGCAAGCCGGACGGGCTTTACGTCATCACGCCGCGCATGGGGCCTGAGTTTGTCGAAACCCTGATGGTGGGGCGCTTCCACGGCATCGGCCCGGCCACCGAAGAGAAGATGAACCGGCTGGGCATCCTGACCGGGGCCGATCTCAAGGCGCAGGACCTGGCCTTTCTGCAAAAGCATTTCGGCGTGTCGGGCGACTATTACTACAATATCGCGCGCGGCATCGACCATCGCCGCGTGCAGCCCGACCGGGTGCGCAAGTCGGTGGGGGCGGAAAATACCTTCTTTCAGGACATCTTTTCGCTGGAAGCCGCGCGCGCAGCCCTTTCCCCCATCGTGGACAAGGTGTGGCGCTACTGCGATCAGCACGGCACGCGCGGGCGTACTGTGACGCTGAAAGTCAAATATACCGACTTCCAGCAGATCACCCGCAGCCACACCGCGGCCGCTACCGTGCTCAACAAGGACGAACTGGCGCGCCTGTCGGGTAGCCTGCTCGAAAGCGTCTTTCCGATCGCCAAAGGCATCCGTCTGCTGGGCGTCAGCCTGTCGTCGCTGGGCGGCACGGAGGCGCAGGCCGAACCTCAGCAATTGTCGCTGGCCATTTAATTAAACGTGGTGGCGATATCCGCACCTTCTTTGAGCGTCAGAGTGACCGGCGTGCGTTCGACCACCTCGGCCAGTCGCGCTCTCTGGGCCTCATCCAGCGCCCCGCTCAGGGTCAGGACGCGCGTGATTTTTGAGCGTTTGTCGTCCTTGCTGTGGTGCAGTTCCACATCAATAGCCTCCAGCGGCCAGCCCTTGCGCGCCGCGTACATGCGCAGCGTGATGCAGGTACAGGCGGCCAGTGAAGCCAGCAGCAGGTCGTAAGGGGCAAACCCGGCATTGCCGCCCCCCAGAGCTTCGGGCTCGTCGGCGCTGAGGGTGCGTCCGCCGGTGTCGATGGTGGTGAGCAAGTCTGTGGTGCCGATATGGGCGCGGGCATGGGCCATGAGGTGTCTCCGTTTTGTCGGCAGACTATATGCGCGGGGCGTCCCTTCCTATGGCTATTTTACGGGCACGCACCGCAAATAGACAGCGGCGGTGGGGCGCCAGTAAACCAAAAGAGGCAACGCATGACGACCCTGTATGGCCAAGAGGCCCGCGAACGTATCTGGTCCCTGATCAAGGACACCAAGGTGGCCATGCTGGCGACGCACGCCGCGACCGGCCTGCTGCACGCGCGGCCCATGATGCCGCAGATCCGCCACCCCGAAGACAAGGCCTTTGACGGCGTTCTGTGGTTTTTCACCGGGGCCGATACGGGCAAGATGGCGGAAATCGACGCCAATCCGGCGGCGCTGCTGACCTTTTCTGACCCCAAGGGTCACAACTATGTCGCCCTGAACGGTACGGTGAGCATCAGCCGCGACCCGGCCATTATCGACGAACTGTGGTCGGCGGCGGACAAGGCGTGGTTCCCCGGCGGCAAGGACGATCCCAACCTGCGCCTGCTGCGGTTCGACGCCAGCGAGGCCGAATTCTGGGACAGCCCCGGCCTGATTGCCGCCGGCATCGCCTTCCTTCAGGCCCTGGCCACGGGTGAACGCGCCGACCCCGGCGACCACGGCCATGCCGATTTGGACATCCCCGATTTGGCTCCGCACACAGACGATCGGGCCGATCCGCTCGCCCTCACGCCGCGCGATCCGGTAGGTTAAGGGATAAGCAAGGTGCTGCCGGTGGTGGCGCGGCTCTCCAGCGCTTCGTGGGCCGCGCGCGCCTCGGTCAGGGCAAAACGCTGATCAATCCGTACACGGACCTTGCCGTTCAGGATGACCTCAAACAGGTCCGCAGCGGACTCAAGAAGCGTTGCCCGGTCGCGGTTATAACCAAAAACCGAAGGCCGCGTCAGGAACAGCGAACCCTTCGTATTCAGCACCGAAATATCCACCGGCGGCACGGCCCCCGACGACTGTCCGAACGATACCATCAGGCCCAGCGGCTTGAGCACATCCAGCGATCCGTCAAACGTGTCCCTGCCCACCGAGTCGTACACCACATCGACCTTGCGTCCGTCCGTAATCTCCAGAACGCGGGCGACGAAATCTTCGGTGCGGTAGTTGATCAGATGGTCATAGCCATTCTGGCGCGCCAGTTCGATCTTGGCCTCAGAACCGGCGGTGCCGATCACCGTGGCCCCCAGCGCCCTGGCCCATTGTCCGGCGATCAGCCCGACGCCCCCGGCCGCCGCGTGGAGCAAGACCGTATGTCCCGGCCCGACGCGAAAGGTGCGGCGCAACAGATATTGCGCGGTCAGGCCTTTGAGAAAGGCCGCCGCCGCCACTTCGTCGCTGATGCCGTCGGGAATGGGGATCAGCTTGTCGGCAGCGATCAGGCGCGTTTGCGCATAGCCGCCGGGCGTCGCCGAATAGACCACCCGGTCGCCGGGTTCGATAAAATCGACGCCTTTGCCCACGGCTTCAACTATGCCCGCCCCTTCATTGCCAGGCACAAAGGGCAGAGCGGTCTTATAGAGGCCCGAACGGAAATAGGTGTCGATGAAGTTGACGCCGATGGCGGTGTGACGCACGCGCGCCTCACCGGGCCCCGGATCGCCGACCTCGATCTGTTCGACGCTGAGGACCTCCGGTCCGCCGGTTTGATGCACGCGAATGGCTATGGTCATAATCGTTTCTTTCCTCCTCCCTGTTGCGCAGCAATGGGGAGGTGTCAGCGCCATTTATGGCGATGACGGAGGGGGCTGACTCCGAGGCTTCGCCCCCTCCGTCTTTTGTCGCTACGCTCCAAAATCCACCTCCCCACGCCAAGGCGCAGGGAGGAGATTAAACCACCTCGCCCGAGCGGAAAATAAGCGATGATCCCGGTTCGACCGCTGTCCACACCTCATCGTGGGTGAGGGGCTGGGTGGCGATGATGATGACCTTGTCGTTCGGTGTGGTTTCCTGCGCGAAATCGACCTGCATTTCGGCGTCGATCAGGGTAGCGCGGCCAAACGGCGCGCGGCGCTGAATATATGTCAGTTTTTTTGAGCAACTGGCGTAAAGCGACCGTCCATCGGTCAGCAAGGCATTGAAAACGCCCATCTTGCGCAGCTCACTGAACAGCCGCTTGACCTCCTTGTCCAGCACGCGGGCCGGCGGATAGTCCATATATTTGCGGACCAGTTGATCGAGTATCCAGCAGAAGGCGTGTTCGGAATCGGTGGTGCCGATCGGGCGGAAAAAGCTCAGCGGCAGGGCTTTGACGCCTTTGAGCTGGCCATTGTGGGCGAAGGTCCACGCCCGACCCCACAGTTCGCGGGTGAAGGGGTGGGTGTTTTCCAGCGCCACGCGACCGCGATTGGCCTTGCGCACATGGGCGATGACCGTCTTGGACTTGATGGGGTAGTCACGCACCAGAGCCGCCAGCTCGGACGTCGCCGACGGGTTCGGGTCGTGGAAATTACGACACCCCTTTTGCTCATAGAAGCTGATGCCCCAGCCATCGGCGTGCGGACCGGTGGCTCCACCGCGTTTGGCCAGCGCCGTAAAGGAAAAGCGGATGTCGGTGGGCACATTGGCGCTCATGCCCAGAAGTTCGCACATGTCTCAATACCCGAACGTAAGTCTCGTCTCACCTGTAACAGGCGAACGCCCCAACCGGCAAACGAGGCTTTCTATCGCGTTGGGTAAGAAGAGATACGCAACAGGATTGCCCGTTTACACATCCCGGTCTACCAATCGTTCCGGTATTGGCCGCGTTGGGGCCGCTTTGTTTTTTGCAACGCCTCATGTGTTTCCGAAAACCCCTTCACACTTTTCGGCATGAGGCTCTCGATGGAGACTTCTGATGAAACGCACGGCAACAGCCCAATGGCGCGGCGACGGCATGACCGGCACCGGCACGCTCACCACCCAAAGCGGCGCCTTCACGGCCCAGCCCTACAGCTTCAAAACCCGCTTCGGCGATGAAGAGGGTAAGGCCGGGACCAATCCGGAAGAACTGATCGCAGCTGCGCATTCCGGCTGCTTCACCATGGCCCTGTCATTTGCCCTGGCCAAGGCCGGGTTCACGGCGGAACTGCTGGAAACCGAAGCCGTGGTTGAGGTCACGCCCTCCGAAGCGGGCTTTTCCATCACCGCCATCACGCTGAGACTTAAGGCTCAGGTACCGGGTGTGTCGGCCGACCAGTTTGAGGAACTGGCCGCCGGGGCCAAGGCCAACTGCCCCATCTCCAAGGCGCTGGCCTCGGTGCCGATCGCGCTTGAGGCTCAACTGGTCTAAGGCATGGAGTCCCTCCCCGTGTCCGGCCGGGAGGGATGCCGAAGTTCATCGACCATTAAAAAAGCCGCCCGGAATTCCGAACGGCTTTTGGTGTTCTTCGTGGCTAAAACCCTACCAGCTCCCCGTATTGGGCATACTGGCCCACGGTTCCTGCGGGGCCTTGGGTGCCCCCTTTTGCAGCAGTTCGATGCTGATACCATCCGGAGAGCGCACAAAGGCCATATTGCCATCGCGCGGCGGGCGGTTGATCACCACGCCCATATCCATCAGGTGCTGACAGGCGGCGTAGATGTCATCGACCTCATAGGCCAGGTGCCCGAAATTACGCCCGCCCGTATAGTCTTCGACCTTACCGTTTTCGTCGGGCCAGTTATAGGTCAGCTCGACATGCGGCGCGGCGCGGTCGCCACCATTGACGGTCGCTGTGGCCGAATCGAGCGGCGCGGCCAGAAAGACCAGCGTAAAGCGGCCCTTTTCGCTCACCGTGCGGCGCACCTCAAACAGACCCAGACCGCGGCAATAGAAATCGAGCGCCGCGTCCAGATCTTTCACACGAACCATGGTGTGAAGGTATCTCATCAGAGCACTTTCCAAAAAGTGGGACGCACTTTTTGGATGAAAAAGTGCGCTAAACAAAAAAACGAAAGCGCCGATCTGATGCCCTCAGATCGGCTGGCTTTAGTGATCGCCTTCGGGGCGCGGTGCCGGGCTTTGGTACTCGTGCGCGAGGTCCTTATGCACGAATTTGCGGTCGCAATAGCCGCATTCGACCTCACCATTGGCCCCCAGTTCCAGATAGACCAGCGGGTGACCCAGCGCGCCACCGCCGCCATTGCAGGCGACCTTGTGACCATCGACATAGATGACTTCGGGAGGAGGAACGGTGCTCATAGATATAAGGCCCAGCTAACTCAGGGAGATCAGGCCAAGCCTTACTGAAAGCCGCGCCGCGCGTCAAATGAACAAAGCCCCTCCGCCGAGGTTCAGCGAAGGGGCAGGTGGAAAAGGCGTCATTTCTGTCAGGGGTGACGCCCCTACTCGTACCCGTGGGCCGCCTCATTGATGGTCAGGGTCGGCATACGGGTGAAATCGACCTCGACCGGCTGCGCGAGCCTGAGCTGATAGGTGCGCAGTACGTGTTCAAGGCGACGACGGGTTTCCTGCGTGGCGGCCGCATCCGCATTGAGGTTCAGCGGCGCGAGGCAGAAGTCGATAATGGCATCAGGACGGGTGTAGGCGTTCATACGGCACTCTCCTTTGTTGTGCTCAAACGCCGCATGGCTCCTCGCATAAGCTCGGGCGGCCAGTCGGCCTTGCCGAAAGAAATGCTGAAGCATTCCTTTCGGAATTACTGCGCGGGTTTTACTATGAAGGGGGTTACTCTGCGGGCTCAGCCTGAAACTGAGCGGTTTCGGTCGAGTCCTTCAGCGCGGTGGTCGAGGACTGACCATTGGTGATGGTCATGGCGATCTTGTCGAAATAGCCGGTGCCGACCTCGCGCTGGTGGCGGGTAGCGGTATAGCCCGCCGCCTCATTGGCGAATTCGCGCTGCTGAAGCTCGGAATAGGCCGCCATGCCGCGGTCGCGGTAACCGGAGGCCAGTTCGAACATGCCGTTATTCAGCGAGTGGAAGCCAGCCAGCGTTACGAACTGGAACTTGTAGCCCATAGCCCCCAACTCGCGCTGGAACTTGGCGATGGTCGCCTCGTCCAGCTTGGCCTTCCAGTTGAAGGACGGCGAGCAGTTATAGGCCAAGAGCTTGCCCGGATGGACCTTGTGCACGGCCTCGGCAAAGCGGCGCGCGTCGTCGAGGTCCGGGTGCGAGGTTTCCCACCACAGCAGATCGGCGTATTTGGCATAGGCCAGACCGCGCGCGATACAGTGATCGAGCCCCGTCCCGGCCTTCAGGCGGAAAAAGCCTTCCGGCGTGCGGCTGTCGCGGTCGATGAACGGATGGTCGCGCTCATCAATGTCCGAGGTGATCAGTTGCGCCGACTCCGCATCGGTGCGCGCCACGGTCAGCGTCGGCACGCCCATCACATCGGCCGCCAGACGCGCCGCGATCAGGTTGCGCTCATGCGCCTGGGTCGGGATCAGCACCTTGCCGCCGAGGTGGCCGCACTTCTTTTCCGAAGCCAGTTGATCCTCGAAATGCACGCCCGCCGCCCCGGCCTCGATAAAGGCCTTCATGATCTCAAAGCTGTTGAGCGGCCCGCCGAAGCCAGCCTCGGCATCGGCGACAATGGGCGCGAACCAGTCACGTTTCGCGCCACCTTCAGAATGCTCGAT
The DNA here is from genome assembly GCF_046503825.1 of Asticcacaulis sp. W401b. Lineage (NCBI taxonomy): Bacteria > Pseudomonadati > Pseudomonadota > Alphaproteobacteria > Caulobacterales > Caulobacteraceae > Asticcacaulis > Asticcacaulis sp. W401b. The sequence continues at coordinate 513,445 of NZ_JBKFEE010000002.1, read as the reverse complement.
CTGATCGGCGCGCTGAAGCGTGCGGTTGATGCGGCGGCACAGTTCCGGGGCGGCATTGGCCGGGTACAGCGACTGATCCGGATACATGGCCGAAGCGGTGTTGGCATCCGCCGCCACCTGCCAGCCAGACAGGTAGATGGCCTTAAGCCCGGCGCGCACCATCTGCATGGCCTGATTGCCGGTGACGGCCCCCAGCGCATTGATAAACGGCTCCTCGTGCAGGAGTTGCCACAGGCGGTTGGCCCCGCGCTCGGCCAGCGTATTGTGCACAAGGACCGAACCCCGCAGCTTTTCGACCTCCTGCGGCGTGTACGGACGGGTAATGCCGTCGAAGCGCCCCTTGGGGGCATTGGGCACCAGGTGTTCGAAAGTGGTCATGACAGGGTCTCCATATCCCGACGCTCAGGCCGGGGGGTGGTGGGATTGAGGCTTTCGCGATGGGCCATCAGGGCGGCCTGACGCGACAGGACGGCCGCCGCGCCGAACGAGGACGCATAGACGGCCACAAGGTCGAACGGGCTCAGGAACAGTGTGAAGATGGGTGAATTTGTCATAATGCGTCTCCTTTCCGGCGGCCGGGCCGCGCTGTTGATGGGACGATTAAGCGCCGAAAATCAGCGAAAAAGTAGAGATTAGCGGGTAAATGCCGCGTCATTTGGCAAAACGCGACCTTGTCCGTTTTGTAAATTTGTGACCAAATGACCGCAACATCACCCTTGCTTAGGCCGTTATGAACATGCGCGATATCATTCAAAAGGAATGGGGCTGGCTTGGCTTCGAAGTCGATCAGGTGCTGGAGGTGAACGCCTTCGGAAATGTTCTGTTTAGCTCTATGGATGGCCAGCGCTGGAGAATATGCCCCGAAGACCTTTTGTGCGAACCTATTGCCAGTGGGGAGGCAGATTACAGGCTGTTGTTACAGGACGCGGATTTTCAGTTGGATTGGAAAATGGGATGCTTGGTCGAAATGGCACGCGACACCATTGGCGATCTGCATGAGGGCTACAGCTACTGTCTTAAGCTCTGGACACCTCTGGGCGGCGAATATGTAGCGGACAATATAGCTCAAGCCCCCACTGATCAGGTGATTGCTTCGGCGGGCCATGTCGCTTTTCAGATTAAAGATGTACCGAATGGCGGGCAGATTCAGCTGAAGGTCGTGGACTAAGCCATGTCGGAACTTGATCGCAAACTCTTCCTGGGCGGCCGCCTCAAACGCCTGCGGCACGACCTGAACCTGACCCAGACGCGCATGGCCGAAGACCTTGGCGTGTCGCCCTCCTATCTCAACCATCTGGAGCGCAATCAGCGCCCGGTGACGGCGCAGGTGCTGCTGAAGCTGGCCTCGACCTATGATCTCGATATGCGCAGCTTCACCTCGGAGGCCGATCCGTCGGGTGAGGCCGATCTGGCCGAGGTGCTGAGCGATCCGCTGTTCAAAGACCTGCACGCGCCGCGCCGCGAAATCGCCGATCTGGTCGCCGCCTCCCCCACGGTGGCCGAGGCCATGCTGCGGCTGTACCGCGCCTATAAGGAGCGCAAGGTGCGAGAGGTGATCGACCTCAGTTCGGCGGAAATCCTCAACGAACATTCGCCCGCCGACTGGACGCGCGATCAGGTGCAGGCCGCCAATAACCACTTCCCGGACTTCGATGAACGCGGCGAGGCTTTGTTCGAGGCGCTGGGTGCTGATCCGCACACGCTCGAAGCCGCCGCCGAACGCCGGCTGCAAAGCGAGTTCGGCATCGGGGTGCGCTTCATGCCGGCCTCGGTCATGCTGATCTATCAGCGGCGCTACGATCCGCACCGGCGTCGGCTGATGCTGTCGGAGACGCTGGCCCCCTCCTCGCGCGTCTTCGCCATCGTCTATCAACTGGCCCTGTCGCTATACGGCACGGAACTGAATGCGCGTGTCGAACGCGCCAAGGCCCCGGACCTCGCTTCGGCGCGCCTGTTCAAGATTGCGTTGCTCAACTATCTGACGGCGGCGACCCTGATGCCCTATGGCCACTTTCACGACGCGGCCGAAGCCTGTGGCTACGATCTGGAGCTTTTACGCGCCCCGTTCGGCGTCAGCTTTGAACAGGCGGCGCATCGCCTGACCACCCTGTCGCAGCCCGGCCGCCGCGGCGTGCCCTTTTTCATGATGCGGATAGACTCAGCAGGCAATGTCTCCAAACGCTTTGCAGCGGGCAGATTCCCCTTTTCGCGCTTTGGCGGGGCCTGCCCGCGCTGGAACCTGCATCAGGCCTTTCAGTCGCCGGGCCGCATCCTCACCCAGGTGATCGAAACCCCCGCAAGCCCGAGCGGCGAGCGGTCGCGCTATTTCACGCTGGCGCGCACGCTCGACCGGGGCCTGCGCGGCTGGGACGGCGGCGCCTATAGCGAGCAGGCGCTGGGGCTGGGCTGTGAGCTGAAATACGCCGAAAAGCTGGTCTATGCGAAGGGGCTCGACCTCAACAACCCGGCAGCGGTCGAAACCGGCCCCATGTGCCGGCTGTGCGAACGCCCCAACTGCCGCGAACGCGCCGCTCCGCCGGTGACCAAGACCCTGTCCGTCGATGAGTGGATCAAGTCGGCCACGGCATTTCCGTTTTAGAGCGATGTGCGGAAAAGTGTGAGCGGTTTTCCGCAAAAACATCACGACAAAACAAAAATTTAGAGCGAAATGGCGCTTCCACCTAAAGTCATTTCGCTCTAATACCCGGCTTCGCTCATGTGCCGAACGGCCAGGATCGTGACCTGTGCTTCATCTGAATGATAAAAGACGACGTAACCCCTTTGGCCGAAGGGCACCAGCCACTCACGAAACCCAGCGGGCATATCCGGCACCACTCGTCCCATCTGCGGATACTCACGCAAGGGACTTACACCTTTGCGAATAGCCGAGGCGGCACGCTTCGCCGCGCCCGGATGGGTGTCAGCCAGAAACCGATACACACGGTCGACATCACGCAAGGCTCTTGGCGACCAGACCAGCCGCATGGTTCAGTTACGCGCTGGAGGCAGGTCCGGCATATCCCCACGCTCAAGAGCCGACAGCCACGCATCCGCCGCGCCCTCATCGACGTGCAAACCATCGGCCTGATAAGCCTCCCACGCCGCCATCACGTCACCAAGGGTAGCGCGCCGTTGATCCGCCCGTTCCAGATACTGCTCGACGGCGCGGGTCACGACCTCGCTGACGCTCTGATTTCGGCTTTGCGCCAGACGGTTGACGCGAGCCTCAATGTCCTTGTCCAGTTCCACGCGCATGATCAGGGCCTCTGAGTTTAGAGTCCTATCCTAACGCGAATGATTGACAAATCAAAGCCGCACCACCTTGGCGGTGCTGGCGAGCGGTTCAGTGGTTTTGAGGGGGTTTCTGAGCGGGTGGACGAAGGGGCGGGCGTCGATTTCAAACACGTCGCCTTCTTGCGTCTTCACACCGTCGGCAAAGCTCGCCGTCGCCGTCCCGAAGCAGTGCACGTGCACATCGCCCGGCACACGGAACAGTTCGTACTTGAAGTGGTGGTGCTCAAGGTTTTCAAACGTGTGGGACATGTTGTCCTCGCCGGAGATGAACGGCTTCTCCCAGATCACTTCATTGCCGCGCACGATCTTCGACGTGCCTTCGACGTGGCTGGGCAGGTCGCCGGTCAGGATCTCGACACCGAGGCTCGCCGGACGCAGCTTGGAGTGGGCCAGCCACAGATAGTTCTGCTTCTCGGTCACATGGTCCGAGAACTCGTTGGCCAGCGCAAAGCCGATGCGATAGGGCTGCGCATCCTCGCCAATGACGTAGATGCCGGCCATTTCCGGCTCCTCGCCGCCGTCTTCGGCAAAGCCCGGCGACACCAGCTCGGCGCCCGGTCCGACCAGCGCATAGCCATTGCCCTTATAGAACCATTCCGGCTGCGCCCCGGCGGTGCCCGAAGCCGGCTTGCCGCCCTTCACGCCCATCAGGAACATACGCATGGAGTCGGTCAGGTTCTCTTCGCCGCCCGCGTCTTTGGCCTTGGCGTGCATCTTGTCGCGGCCCTCAGCCGAACCCAGGTGCGTCAGGCCCGTCCCGGTCAGGTGCAGGTGCGCCGGGTCCGGATGGTCGATGGGGGCCAGAACGCGCCCTTCGGACAGGGCCAGCGCGATATCCACCGCCTCACCCAGACCCTGCTGCGCCACCTGATCGGCGATCGAGCGCTTGGCGGCGATGGCGGCCCTGGCCAGCTCATAGGTCGTGGTCACGCCCAGAATAATCTTCGCCGACCCGTCATCTTCGGCAGCGGCCACACCGCGCGTCCCGTGGGCATCGACAAACTGGATCAGGCGAAGGGTCATGACGAACTCCCAACAAATATTGCTCTTAAAACTCAGACAATTGATTGTGACTTAGGCCCGCCTTTGCCGTTTGTCAAATCGTGTTTATGATCAGACTCGTTTCTATCGGCTCGACAGGATTTTACGAGCCCGCTTTAAAGCGCCTCCCCTGATTTCAGGGGAGGTGGATTCGATGCCTTTGGTATCGAAGACGGTGGGGTTAATACCGACGTATAACCCCCCTCCGGCTTTCAGCCGGTATCCCCCCTGACATCAGGGGGGAGGCTTTAAACCGGCTCCGTCCGATGACCGAGGAATAAAACACACAGGGACCTGCATGACCGATACCCGACCCGCCGCGACGTTTGACCGCTCCCCGGTTACCGAAAGTTCCGCTTACGGCGTGCATTTCCAAGGCCGCCTGCACGGGGCGCTGGCCCACCGGCTGGGGGTGGACATCCTCAAGGGCGTCTATCAGCCCGGCGAGGTCCTGCCCAATGAGATCGACTCGTCCTCAACCCTCGACATCTCGCGCTCGGCCTATCGGGAGGCCATCCGCATTCTGGCGGCCAAGGGCATGGTCGAAAGCCGCCCCAAGGCCGGGACGCGCGTCACGGCGCGCCGCCGCTGGAACGTGCTCGATCCGGAGGTGCTGGGCTGGATGTTCGAGACGGAGCCGTCGGAGGACTTCATCAAGGGCCTGTTTGAGCTGCGGCTGATCACCGAACCGGCGGCGGCCGAACTGGCGGCGCTGCGCCGCACGGACGAGCACCTGCGCCTGATGGACAAGGCGCTCGACCTGATGGAGGCCGAGACCCTGGCCACCGAGGCCGGGCGTAAGGCCGATCTCGACTTCCACGACGCGCTGATGCACGCCACGCACAACGAAGCCCTCGCCTCGCTGAGCCATTCGATCGGCGCGGCGGTCGCCTGGTCCACGCGCTTCAAACAGCGCCATCAGGCCCTGACCCGCGACCCCATCCCCGACCACCGCCGCGTGTTTGATGCCATCAAACGTCAGGACTCAGGCGCCGCCCGCTGGTGCATGGAATCCCTCATCCGCATGGCCCTCGACGACACCCAGCGCTCCATGCAAACCCAGTACCTCGAACCGAGAGGGTGAGAGGGCACGAAAGGTTTTTGGCCACGAAAAACACGAAAAGCACGAAAAGCGCTGTTGAACCTGTCTTACCCGAAGGGCCTTTACCTACGTGCGGCAGGGATAATGTCGGGCGCTTCGCGCCGGGAGATCAGCCCCGTTTTCGTGCTTTTCGTGTTTTTCGTGGCCAATCTTCTCTACGCACCCTGTGCGTCCAAGGGGATTTGCGCTTAGGGTAAACAGGTGTTAACGCCCCGCTAAGACAGAGGCGGTAAAAATCGCCGCACTACCGGTACAGGGCCCCATGAGCGACACCACTCCCATCACGGCGCGCGTCGAAATCGTCAACGACAAGGGGCTGCACGCCCGCGCCTCTGCCAAGTTCGTCAAGACCGCGGCACAGTTCGACGCACAGATTTACGTGCTCAAAGACGAGTCGCGCGTCGATGCGCAGTCGATCATGGGCCTGCTGATGCTGGCGGCGTCCAAGGGTACCTTTATCGACATTGAGGCCGAGGGCGAACAGGCGCAGGCCGCCGTCGAGGCGCTGGTGGCGCTGGTGTCCGACCGCTTCGGGGAAGAGTCTTGATATGAAACGTCTCGCCCTCCTCCTCACCTGTGCGCTGTTGAGCAGCGCCGCCTATGCCGAGCCGCCCGATGGCGAGGGTGCGTCGGGACCGGTGGGGGACGAGAGCTCGCCAAGGCCCAAGCCCAAGCCACGCCCCAAGCCGAAACCCAAGCCCAAGGCCGTCGCGCCTGCGCCCAAGCTGCCGGAGGGGCCGATCCCCTATGCGCAGTTACAGGGGGCCCCGGTGGCCAAAACCGACGCCCATCCTGCGCCTGTGGCGATACCGGTCGCGCCGGTGACGCACGCCGTGCCGCCTGCGCCGCCCCCACCACCGCCGGTGATCGCGGTGGCCCCTGTGCCTGAGCCCGCCGAACCGCCTGAGGCCCTGCCGCTGAGCCCCAGCATCACCCACGATCTGAGGTGCGAAACCCAGGTCGTTGGCCCCAAGGGGCTGATCTCGAAAGGGCAATTCTATCTGGAAGTGGCGCTGTCTGACGTTTTTCCGGAAAATACGGCGCGCTTCAAAATGGTGATGGCCGACCCGCGCCATCAGAGCCTGCTGAAGGACACGGCCTGCGAAACGCTCGATTGTCGCGTGACGATCAGCGCCAACTATTTCGACCTCTATAATGCGCGCACCAAACGCGGCGCGCAGTTGCGCGTGACGCTGGATCGTCATACGGGGGCCTATCTGGCGCGACGTACCGACGGCAAGCTGCCGCTGGGGGGCTCGACCGTGATCAAGGAGGGGCCGGGTGAATACGAAGAAGGCTATTGCACGCTCCAGAAGCGGCCGGAAAAGCTATTTTAATCCCGATGGTAGGGTGATCCGCCGAGGATCGTCGTCGCCCGGTACATCTGCTCAGCCAGCATCAGCCGCACCAGCGCGTGCGGCCAGGTCTGCGGCCCGAAGGCCAGCGAAAAGCGCGCCGATTTAACCAGTTCGGCATCAAGCCCGTCCGCCCCGCCGATCAGAAAGGCCAGCTTGCGCTCACCGGAATCTTTCAGCTTATCGACGCGCTGGGCAATCTGACGCGAGGTCAGAAGCTCGCCGCGTTCGTCGCAGGTGATCAGGCGCACGCCGTCGCCCAGTGCCGCGCGAATGGCCTCGGCTTCCCGCGCCTTGTTGAGCGCGGAGTCCTGAGACTTTGCGGTCTTTTTTGGCTCGATCTCCAGCAACTCCGCCGGCCCCAGCCCCAGCGGGCGTCCGCTCAGGGTGGCGCGGCTGAGATAGTCGCGCGTCAGGGTGTTTTCCGGGGTGTTGCCGAGCTTGCCGACGGCGGCGAGGATAAGTTTCATGGAAGGATGAAATGAAAAGGGAGCCGAGAGGCCCCCACCACCGCATCTCACTGGCTACGCCAGCTCGTGCGGTCCCCCTCCCCAGCAAACTGGGGAGGTATAAAGAGGTTAGTGGCTATCGACCGTGTGGTTCGACGACACCGACCAGATCTTTTCGATATTGTAGAAGCTGCGCACTTCCGGACGGAACAGGTGGACCACCACGTCCCCGGCATCGAGCAGCACCCAGTCGCAGGCCGGCAGACCTTCGACGCGCGCCTTGCCAAAGCCCGCGTCTTTCAGCGCACGCATGACGTGATCGGCCAGAGCGCCGACGTGGCGATGCGAACGGCCCGAAGCGATGATCAGGGTGTCGGCCACCGAGCTTTTGCCGCGCAGGTCGATGCACACGATGTCCTGCGCCTTATCATCATCCAGCTTGTTCAGGATGAGGGTTTCGAGCGAGGTTTCCTCGAAATCGGCGGTACTTTGGTCGATGTCCGCCGGGGGGGCGGCGGGTTCCGAATGCGCGTCTTGCGCAAGCTGACGAGACAGGGTTTTACTCCATATGTGGATAAGTTGACCTCACCCTAGCACAGACAGGGGCCAAGGTCACGGTTAGTAATGCAGCCGCCGGCAATTTTATAATGAGGGCGGGATTTCCCCCTCGGCGGCCTTCTTGCGTTGGGCGCGCAGGGCCGTCGAAGAGATATTGTGCAGTGGCCCTTTGAGATAGGCCCAGGCCGGGGCCGGAAGCCCGCTGAGAATGCGGCCCTCGCGCTCCTTGCGCCGGTAGTGGGCGAAGCGGCGGGCCGTGGGCGACAGTCGGCTTTTCATCAGGACGCCGGGGCGCGAGACGATGGCAATGGGGATCATGCGCGCGATCTGTACCCAGCCGCGCCAACGGTGGAAGCTGGCCAGCGAATCCCCGCCCATGATCCACACGAACTGCACCCCCGGATAGCGGGCCTTCAAAGCGCGCAGAGTATCGAGCGTATAGGTGGCGCTGATGCGGGTCTCAAAATCCGAAATAATGTCCTTGGGCCCGACAAAGGGACGGATGGCGGCGATCCGTTCGCTCAGAGGGGCTGTATCGCGCTTCGATTTCAACGGGTTCTGCGGCGAAACCAGCCAGATGATGCGATCGAGCCCCAGACGCATGCGCGCCGTTTCGGCCACATGGGCGTGGCCTTCGTGCGCCGGGTTGAATGACCCGCCGAACAGGCCGATCTTCATGCCGCGTTCGAGATGGAATCCCGGCCGCAAGGCACCGTGGCTCAGCGTGTGAAATATGGGAGCAGGACCGGCGAACCACATGCTTAAGCGCTCCTCCCCTGCACAGTTGGGGAAGAGGACGAAAGACCAATCGCTGAGACGCCCCACAGCACGCCTTATCTATCCCACGGATCGTAGGTGGAAGGGGCGGGTGAGTCGCCGGCCTTTTCGGCCTTCTCGCCCTCGACGATTTTGGCATGGGCAGCAAACAACAGGTCTCGCACGCCTTCGCCAGTAACGCCGGAAATGAGGTAGGGCGTCTGGCCCGATGCTTTTTTTAGCTTTTTACTGAGGTCCTTGCGCGCCTCGGCATCGAGCGAGTCCACCTTGTTGATGGCGACGATTTCCGGGCGCCTGGCCAGGTCTTCGGCATAGGCGGCCAGCTCGTTACGGATGACCTTATAGGCCTTGACCGGGTCTTCCTGCGTGCCATCGACCAGATGGATCAGCACCTTGGTGCGCTCAACGTGGCCCAGAAAGCGCGTGCCGAGCCCGGCCCCTTCCGAAGCGCCTTCGATCAGGCCGGGAATGTCGGCAATGACAAAGCGCTGTTCGGCCCCCAGATCAATGACGCCCAGATTGGGGGTCAGGGTGGTGAAGGGATAATCGGCGATCTTGGGACGCGCAGCAGACGACGCCGCAAGGAAGGTCGATTTCCCGGCATTGGGCAGGCCCAGAAGACCGGCATCGGCGATCAGTTTCAGCCGCAGCCAGATCCACTTTTCTTCGCCCTCCTGACCGGGCAGGGCGAAGTCGGGGGCCTGATTGACCGGGCCTTTGAAGCGCGTATTGCCCCAGCCGCCATTGCCGCCCTTGAGCAGCATGACTTTTTGCCCCGGCGTGTCGAGATCGACGATCAGGGTTTCGTGGTCTTCCTCAAACACCTGAGTGCCGACCGGTACGCGCAGCACGAGGTCTTCGGCATTGGCGCCGTGCATCTGACGGCCCATGCCGTGCGTGCCGGTGCTGGCCTTGAAATGCTGCTGGTAGCGGTAGTCGATCAGGGTGTTCAGCCCTTCGACCGCCTCAACCCACACCGAACCGCCCTTGCCGCCGTCACCGCCGTCCGGCCCACCGTTCGGGATGAACTTTTCGCGGCGGAACGACACGGAGCCCGCGCCGCCATTGCCGGAGCGGATGAAGATTTTACACTGGTCCAGGAATTTCATGAGGGGGGTATCAGGGGCGAGAGGTGATCAAAAAGCGAGGCGGCTACCGCCGGGAAGCGGAAGCCGCCTTTGTGAACCAAGTTGAAGGGAAGATCAAATTTTTGCGAAAGGCCTTATGCTCAATTTGATCATTAAAGCAGCCGGATCATGTGCAACGCCTCGTGCGTGCCCTGACGGGCCAGCGAGGTTTCCGGTGTGCGGCGGCCCGTGTACAGGAAGCCCGCCCGCACCAGCATCCGCGCCGAGGCCGCATTGTCGGCAAAGTGCGCCGCGTGCAGCACCCGGTGACCGCCAAAGCGTTCGGCATAGCCGATCAGGCCCTCCAGCGCTTCGACGCCAAAGCCCTGCCCCTGATGCTCGGGGGCAATGCAGATGCCGACGGACGGGCCGAACTGATGCAGGCCCGACGCCTGACCGCAGGTCGTGCGCTCCAGACCGACCACCCCGATCAGGGTTTCGTCGGCGTCACGGATGCCAAACACCGGCAGACGCGGCGAAGAATTGTGCCGGGCCTTTTCGACATAGGCCCGCGCATCGGCGTCGCTGAACGGATGGGCGATGGCGTGGGTCATGCGCGCCACCGACTGATGGCCAAAGATCGCCTTTACATCGTCCACATCATCCAGGCACAGCGGGCTGAGATAAAGGCGCTTGGTCTGCACGGCGTAACCGCTGCGGCCGGCGCGCAGGTCTTCGCGCTTGAGGCCTGCCACAGCCGGATGAGAGCCAGTGAATCCATGGGCTTCGGGTGTTCTGATGATCATGATGATACCCCGTTCCTTTAAAGATAAAGACGAAGGACGGCTTTCGCTTCGGGAAAGACGCCGGCGTGCGATGGGTCCGATAGTCTTCAGACCCAATTTAGGATGTCGGGAGGTTTCGGTTTTTATGTGGTCCGAAGGTGACACAGACCGCATAAAATTTCCGCCGCCCGTGCCCCTGCAAAAATAAGCTTTTCGCAAATGCCTGTGACGCCGAGACCTCTAGCGAGGCCACTGCGCCCCAGATGGGGCCTGACGAACGGGGAACAAGAGAAGGGGCCTCTTTTTCGGGGTCGCAAGCGGGGCCCGAAAAACCGGTATCCCCTTTTTCGACGCTTGCTCCAAAAGAAAAGGGAGCCCGGAAACTGATCCGGACTCCCCGTTCAAAGGCCATGTCCAGATCGGCTTAGTGACTAAGCGCGACCTGAAGCATCTGTATCAGGTCGCTTACTCGGCGGCTTCGGCGAGCGGCACGATCGACACGTAACAACGGTTGTCACGCTTGGTGGTGAACTTCACATTGCCGTTCGCGGTGGCGAACAGGGTGTGGTCGCGGCCAAGGCCGACATTGTCACCGGGGAAGAACTTGGTGCCGCGCTGACGGACGATGATGTTGCCCGCGAGGACGCTTTCACCGCCAAAACGCTTTACGCCAAGGCGCTTCGATTCTGAATCGCGGCCGTTACGCGACGAGCCGCCGGACTTTTTGTGAGCCATTGTTGAACTCCTCTAAACGGTTGCGATTATGCGTCTTCGGAAGAGGCTTCGGCAGCCTTCTTCTTCGGAGCGGCTTTCTTCTTCGGGGCCGGAGCCTCTTCAGCCACCGGCGCTTCCACGACCGGAGCCTCAATGGCTTCAGCCAGAGCCTTCGGGGCCAGACCGCGAGCGCGGGCGTCCAGCTCAGCCTTGGTCACCAGCGAGACAGTACCTTCCCAGGCGGCCGACTTACCCGCGCCATTCAGCGCGGTGATGCGGATGACCGATTCCGGCTGACGGTGGCCGGTGGTGCGGCGATAGCCCTGACGGCGGATCTTCTTGAAGATCTTCACCTTCTTGCCCTTGCGGGTTTCGATCAGCGTGCCTTCGACCACAGCGCCTTCAACGAGCGGCGCGCCAACCACGGCACCGGCTTCGTCACCGACGAGGAGCACTTCTTCGAAACGGATGGCAGCGCCAGCGTCGCCTTCCAGCTTTTCAACGACGAGCAGATCGCCCGCCGCAACGCGGTACTGCTTACCGCCGGTCTTGATTACCGCATACATCGGTTTAGCCTCTAAGCTTTAGTGACTGGCAAACCCGACCGGTATAAAAACCAATGGTTCGCGCAAAATTTCAGGTTTTCCGCAGGGCAGGACCCTCGGAAGAGAGGGGCGCTTTATATAGTTTTTGCTCAGTGAGTCAACGCCTGTTTATGCCCGTGCCGCAGGAATCTGACACCAGGTCCGTGCGAGGCTTGATTTCCCCCGGCAAAAGCCTACTTAAGCCTCAAATTATATAGCCCCTTATATAGATTGTCAGGTAATCCCCATGGCCGATACCGCCGCTTCCGTCGCCAGAACACCCGTTACCGTCCTTACCGGCTATCTGGGGGCCGGTAAGACGACGCTTCTGAACCGCATCCTGTCCGAAAACCACGGGCAGAAATACGCGGTCATCGTCAATGAGTTCGGCGAAATAGGCATCGACAACGATCTGATCGTCGGGGCCGACGAAGAAGTGTTCGAAATGAACAATGGCTGCGTCTGCTGCACGGTGCGTGGCGACCTGATCCGCATTCTGTCCGGCCTGATGAAGCGTAAAGGCCGCTTTGACGCCATTATCGTCGAAACCACGGGCCTGGCTGATCCCGGCCCGGTGGCCCAGACCTTCTTTGTCGATGAAGAGGTCAAGGCGCGCACCTATCTCGACTCGGTGACGGCGCTGGTCGATGCCAAACACTTCCGTTCGGCGCTGGAGACCGACCGTGTGGTCAAGGAACAGATCGCCTTTGCCGACCACGTCATCCTCAACAAGACCGACCTGGCGACGCCGGAAGAGCTGAATGAGGTCGAAGCGCGCATCCGTGGCCTCAACCCGCTGGCCACTATTGAGCGCGCCGAACGTTCAGGCGTGGAGATCAAAAGCCTGCTGAACCAGCACCGGTTCGATCTCGACAAGATGGAATCGGTCGCCAATCACCATGAGCATGGCCCCGATTGCGGCGACCATTGCGATCATGACCACGGGCATGATCACCACCATCATGGGCATGATCACGGGCATCACCACCACGGCCATAACCCGGCGCATGGTGAGCCCGGTCACGTGCACGACGAACACTGCGGCCACGACCATCATGACCATGACCACTCTCATCACGCGCACGGCCATCTGAACCCCATCCACGATAATGAAATCCGCTCGGTCTCCCTGTCGTCGGAAGCGCCGGTCGATGGGGTGAAGTTCACCCGCTGGCTCGATAAGCTGCTGGCCGAAAAGGGGCAGGACATCCTGCGCGCCAAGGGCATCCTCAGCATCAAGGGCGAGGAGAAGCGTCTGGTGTTTCAGGCCGTGCACATGATCCTCGAAGGCGAACTGCAACAGCCGTGGAAAGAGGGTGAACACCGTCTGAGCCGCGCCGTGTTTATCGGTCGCCACCTCGATGAGGCCGCCCTGCGCGCCGGTTTTGAGGCGTGTATCGCGCAGTAAGCCAAATTTATACCTACCCAGCTTGCTGGGGAGCCGGGCGGCCGGAGCCGGGGACCGCGCCCGGTAGCGCGTGGTGGTGGGGTATCTTGCGATCCAACGGCAAGCTCTGGCGTTTGCCCCTCCTCCCGTGTAAGCCCCCTCCGTCTTTTGCTTTAGAGCGCATTTCGTTCATTCTGAATCGAACGGCGTTCGGCGTAGCCAAATAAGGCTCTAAATTTTTGTTTGTCGCGTTTTTTCACGTTCAACTGGTATCCACTTGAGCGAAAAACGCTCTAGGCCAAATCTACCTCCCCCAGCAAGCTGGGGGAGTATGAGAGATCAGATATGCCCTTCGCTTATGAAAAACATTTCGACGAATACGTCGTTGCCGCCCTGTTCGATTCCGCCGATGAGCCCGTAGCGGCGCTCGGTGACGGGCGCGTCGTGTTTCCGGACGCCGATGCCACCTTCGAAGCCCACCCCAATGGCGGCATCTTAAGCGCCGCCATCCACCCGTCGGGCGTCGGTATCGTCACCGGTGGCGATGACGGCCGCGTGGTGTGGACGACCAAGGAGTCCGGTCCGGTCGAGCTGTTTGCCGCCAAGGGCGCGTGGTTCGATGCCCTGGCCGTCAGCGACGCGGCGCTGCTGATTGCGGCCGCTGCGGGCAAAAAAGTGCACGTCTATGATGCGCAGAAGAAGACGGCGGTGATCTTTGAGCACACGTCCAGCCTGTCGGACATCACCTTCGATGCCAAGGGGCGTAAGCTCTATGCCGCGACCTATAATGGCGTGGCCGTGTGGTTCTCCCGTATCGCACAGCAAAAGCCGACCCTGCTCAAATGGGCCGGTTCGCACACCAGGATCGCCATTTCGCCCGACGACAAGTTCGTCATGACCGCCATGCAGGAAAACGCCCTGCACGGCTGGCGCATCAGCGATGCCAAGGATATGCGGATGGGCGGCTATCCGGCCAAGATCAAGTCGATGGGCTTTTTCGCCAAGGGCAAGCTTTTGGCCACCTCCGGGGCCAATGGCGCGGTGGTGTGGCCCTTCCTGAAGGCCAACGGGCCGATGGGCGAAGAAGCGTCGGAAATCAACGCCGAAGAATCGACCATGGTGTCGGTCGTCGCCGGCGCGCCCGAAGAGACGCTGCTGGCGGCCGGGCTCGAAGACGGGCGCGTGTGGCTGGCTGAGCTGCAATCGACCGGGATCGACTGGATTCGCCGCGAAAAGGGCGCGCCCATCACGGCGCTGGCCATCGCCAATGAGGCCAACCGCTTGATCTTTGGTGACGAAGACGGCAACCTGTGGGTATTTGAAGCTTCATAATCTGGTCCGCCTGACGGCGGGACCGATTATGGGTGGGTATCGACAATCCGGACTTGAGGCGGCTCTGCGTCCGGATTGGCATTTTTGAGCCCTCGCCTTGCGAGGGCCATGGAGTTGCGAACAGTGGCGGGGGCCAAGGCGAAAATCGGCATCGGGCGACTGCTCGTCTTTGTGATCGTGGGCGGCTTTGCCTTCAGCGTGGCGTCGGTGGCCGTGCATCGGTTCCTGCCCGTGCCGATCACCTTTCTGATGGTGCAGCGGATTTTCGAGGGCAAGGGCTACCACCACGAATGGGTGCCCGCCTCACGCATATCGGACAATCTCAAGGTGGCGGTGATCGCCGCCGAAGACGCCAAGTTCTGCTCGCACTATGGCTTTGACATGAACGCCATTGAGAAGGCGCAGCGCAACAATGCACGCGGGCGCAAGGTGCGCGGCGGTTCGACCATCTCTCAGCAAACCGCCAAGAATGCCTTCCTGTGGCCGCAGCGCTCCTATGTACGCAAAGGGATTGAGGCTTACTATACGCTGCTGATCGAGACGATGTGGCCGAAGTCGCGTATCATGGAAGTCTATCTCAACAGCGCCGAATGGGGCCCCGGCATCTATGGGGCGGAGGCCGCTTCGCAATACTGGTTCGGCAAGTCGGCGGACGATCTCACTCAGGCCGAGGCTTCGCGTCTGGCGGCCATCCTGCCCAGCCCGCTGAAATGGAAGGCCGCCAAGTCGGGCAAGTACGTCAAGGGCCGCTCAGGCAAAATCCGCGCCAATGCCGGGGTGGTGCGCCGCAACGGCATCGGGACCTGTGTTCTGGAATAGGGTAAGGCGTCTGAAAATCAAAGCACCTCCCCTGATTTCAGGGGAGGTGGATTTAGGAGCGACGCGACAAACGACGGTGGGGTTAACTCGCGCCGCTTTAACCCCACCGTCGTCTCACTATGTTCGCCGACACCTCACCTGATTTCAGGGGAGGCGCTAAGGTCTCAGGAGTTCTCCCCTGCCCATCACCCTCTATATCGACGCCGATGCCTGTCCGGTAAAGGACGAGACCTATAAGGTCGCCGGGCGGTATGGCCTGCACACCGTCGTGGTGTCGAACAGCTTTATCCAGATCCCCAAATCGCCCCTGATCGAACGCATGATCGTCGATGCCGGGCCGGACATTGCCGACGACTGGATCGCGGATCAGGTGACCGCGCACGATGTGGTCATCACCAACGACATTCCGCTGGCCGGGCGGGTGCTGGCTAAACAGGCCTATGCCATCGCTCCCAATGGTCGCGCCTTTACGCCCGATTCCATCGGCGCGGCCCTGTCGCAGCGCACCCTGATGGAGCATATCCGCTCGACCGGTGAAATCACCGGCGGGCCACCGCCCTTTTCCGCCGCCAACCGCTCGCAGTTTCTGCAAACCCTCGATCAGGTGGTGGTCAAGGCGCGCCGGCTGAAACCGTGAGCGGGGCGCATAGACCACCGGTTTCATCCTCAACCGCTCTTGACGAATGGTTAAAACAGGCGTCACCCTCCGTCCGGTTTTTCCTTCAGGAGGGTATGGATGATGCGGCGTCTTCTGGTTTCCGTAGCAGGTCCGGCGCTGGTGGCCGGTGTGGTATTATCAGGCTGTGCGACGGTGCCCGCCGCGGCCCCGATTGCCGACACCCCCAAAACCGAAGCGCCAAAGGCTCCGGCCCTGACCGAGACTCCCGCCCCGGCTCCCGCCGCCGCGCCGACCGCTGCCGACGCCAAGGCCTATGTCGAAGAGGCGGAACAGAAGCTGGGTGACCTTGGTGAGTACGCCGCCCGCGTGGCGTGGGTGCGCGCCACCTACATCACCCACGACACCATGTGGCTGGAATCGAAGGCCAATGCGCAACTGACCGAAGAGGGCGTCAAATATGCCATGGGGGCCGCGAAGTTCAACGACGTGGCCGTCGATGACGTCACGCGGCGCAAGCTGAACCTGCTGCGCCTGTCTCTGGTCCTGCCCGCTGCCGACCGTCCGGGGGCCGCCGATGAGATGGCCAAGCTCTCGACCTCGCTCGATTCCACCTACGCTACGGGCAAGTTCAGCTATAAGGGCAAGGTCTATACGCTGGACGACGCCTCGAACGTGATGGCCGAATCCCGCGACCCCGCCCTGCTTCGCGCCATGTTCGAAGGCTGGCGCACCGTGTCTGTGCCGATGAAGAGCGACTATACGCGCCTGGCCGAACTGGCCAATGAAGGGGCGAAGGGCCTAGGCTTTGCCGACACAGGGGCCCTGTGGCGCTCCGGCTATGACATGCCGCCCGATGCCTTTGCGGCCGATACCGACCGTCTGTGGGGGCAGGTTGAGCCCTTCTACAAGAACCTGCACTGCTATGTGCGCAGCCGCCTCAATGAGAAGTATGGCGATGCGGTGCAGCCGAAATCCGGCCCCATCCGTGCCGACCTGCTCGGCAATATGTGGGCGCAGGACTGGGCCAACATCTATGACATCGTGGCCCCCAAGGGCATGAAGGGCTCGTCCTATTCTCTGGACAAGCTGCTGGTGCAAAAGAAGTACACGCCGGAAAAGATGGTCAAGACCGGCGAAGGCTTCTACACCTCGATCGGCCTGCCGCCCCTGCCCCAGACCTTCTGGGAGCGCTCGCAGATCACCCGTCCGAAAGACCGCGAAGTCGTCTGCCACGCCTCGGCCTGGGACCTCGATAACCGCGACGACATCCGCATCAAGATGTGTACGCAGGTCAATGCGGAGGACTTCTATACGGTCCACCACGAACTGGGGCACAACTATTATCAGCGCGCCTATAAGGATCAGCCCTTCCTGTTCAAGAACGGCGCCAATGACGGCTTCCATGAGGCCATCGGTGACTTTATCGGCCTGTCGTCGGTGACGCCGGTCTATCTCAACCAGATCGGCCTTCTGGACAAGGTGCCGGGGGAGGAAGAGGACATCCCCTACCTGCTGAAAATGGCCCTGCAAAAGGTGGCCTTCCTGCCGTTCGGCCTGATGGTCGATCGCTGGCGCTGGGAAGTCTATTCCGGAAAGATCACCCCGGCGCAGTACAATGCCCGCTGGTGGGAGCTGGTGCAGCAGTATCAGGGCCTTGTGCCGCCGGGCGTGCGTCCGACCGACGCCTTCGATCCGGGGGCCAAGTATCACGTGCCGGGCAATGTGCCCTATACGCGCTACTTCCTGGCCCACATCTATCAGTTCCAGTTCCAGCAGGCCGCCTGCGATCAGATCGGCTGGAAAGGCCCGCTGCACCGCTGCTCGATCTATGGCCATAAGGAGGTCGGCCAGAAGCTGAACGCCATGCTGGAAATGGGTCAGTCGAAGCCGTGGCCCGAAGCCATGGCGGCCTTTACGGGTCAGCGCGAAGGCGATGCTTCGGCGGTCGCGGCCTATTTCAAGCCGCTCAATGAGTGGCTGATCAAGCAAAACGCCGGGCAAAACTGCGGGTGGTAAGATACCCTCCTCCCTGTGCCGAAGGCATGGGGAGGAGGCTTTCGGCTACGCCAGCTTGATTTCCCGCAGGCGTTGCTGGAGGAAGTCATGGGCCGTGATCGACTGACCGGCATACTGATCCGGGCGGTCTTCGGAGATGCAGCCCGGCAGGGTCTCGATCAGGTACGGGCTTTCGAAATGCAGGAAGAAGGGCATCGAATAGCGTGAGAAGCCCTTGCGCGCTTCGGCCGGATTGACCACGCGGTGGATGGTCGAAGGCAGGACGTGGTTGGTCAGGCGCGACAGCATGTCGCCGATATTGATGACGATGGCCCCCGGCGGCGGCGTGATGGGCAGCCACGAGCCGTCACGATCCAGCAGTTGCAGACCGGGTTCTTCGGCCCCCATAAGCAGGGTGATGGCGTTGATGTCGCCGTGCGCCCCGGCGCGCACCGATGCGCCCGCCTCGGTCACCGGCGGATAGTGCAGCATCCGCAGGATGGAATTGCCGTACTTCACCTTATCATCAAAGAAGTCCGGCGCGAGTTTGAGGTGGATGGCGATGGCCTTCAGCACCTTTTTGCCCAGCCCGTCCATCTCGGCGTACAGCGTCTGGAAGGTCGGCTTGAACTCCGGCACTTCGGCGGGCCACACATTGTCGGCCATATGGTCGCGATAGGGGTGATCGGCCGGCAGGTCACGCCCGACGTGCCAGAACTCCTTCAGGTCATGCGCCTTATAGCCCTTGGCCGTTTCGATGCCAAAGGCGGTATAGCCGCGCTGACCGCCGCCGCTGCGGCCATCATATTGCAACTTGGTTTCGACCGGCAGATCGAAGAAGTCTTTGGTCAGGGCGTAGGCCTTATCGACCAGCCTCTTGTCGAGACCCGCGCCGTTCGGCTCAAACAGGCCCGACAGCACCGCAAAGCCATAACGTTCAAACGACGCGCCCAGCTTCTGCGCAAAGGCGTCCACATCGCTGTCGTACAGAGACAGAGGCACGGGCTCGATGGACGGCGCGGTGGACAGCGGGGCGGAATCGTAAAGCGCGGTGGGCGACGACATCATGCGGGAGGGCCTTTGGTCTTTGCAGATGAAACGTTTAATATTTGCTCTTATGACGTTTGCGTGTCACCGACGCAAGCGGCCTGATGCCGCATCGGCGGGCGGGGCCGCGGCGGCCATAACAAAGGCGCGCCCTTGTTATGCGAATAACTTTATCACAGTCGGCCTTACATATACACTGTCAGGCGATTTTTCGATTGCGCCGGTCGCTCAGGTGTCGTTTTGATGCCGTGAAGCGATTCTTTGCGTAATCGTGGTGTTTATATCGGGTCCGGCGGTACGGTGGGCAGGTCCATTCAGAGTATAGGTCGTGTGCTGGCGGCGGGGATAGTGGCCCTGACGGCGCTTGTCTGTGCGCCCGTTGCCGCTCAGATTCTGCCCCCACCTCCCGCCGATGCCGAGCCGCTGGCCGCGATTGACCCGGCCCTGCAACCCGTCAATTCGACCAAGGCCCTGAGCGCCTCGGAACAGTCGGTGGTGCGCGTTCTGGTCGTCTATCGCGGCTATGGCGGGGTGCCGCTCGACTCGGTCGGTATGGGGTCGGGCTTTGTGGTGGCACCGGGCTATATCGTTACCAACTACCACGTCATCGAAACGCCGCCCGAAGCCACCTCGGCCGAAATCTATATCGTGCCGCACAAGGGCACCGGGGCCGCCTATCAGCAGGTGACGCTGGTCAAGCCGTGGCTGGAGGGCGATCTGGCGCTGTTGCGCGCCGACGGGCTGAAAATCCCGCCGCTCAAACTGTCTCTGGTGCCGCAAAAGAACCAGCGCATCGTGGCCATGGGCTATCCGGGCATTACCGACCGCCTGCTGAAGCGCGGCGGCACCGAGCTGCTGGAGCCCGCCGACGCCTATGTGACGCAAGGCTCCATCGCCCTGTTTGCCTCGACCAATCCGGACGGTTCGCGCGTCGATACCCTGTTCCACACCGCGCCGATCAATCCCGGCAATTCCGGCGGTCCTTTGATGGATGAATGCGGTCAGGTGGTGGGTGTCAACACCTGGTCGGCAGTGTCCACCCTGTCGGAAACCGGCGATATGGACGTGCCGGCGGGGCAGTATGTGGCGACCCACGTGTCGGCGCTCTACACCTTCCTGCAATCGACCGGCGTGTCGGTGCAGACGACCTCTGAGCCCTGCTACGCCAAGTCGGAAGACGAGATCATCAAGGATGACGGCCTGTCACGCGCGCTGGCCGCCTATCGCGATGCGCAGGCCAAGCGCCTGGAGGAGCAGCGCAAGGCCGAGCAGATGAACGCCCTGATGGATCAGTTGCAACTGGGCGTTCTGGTCCTGCTGTCGGTGCTGGTCGTGGTGCTGATCGCGCTGATCATCCGCCGCCGCCATCCGCCGAAGCCGAAGACACCGCATACCGAGGCCGAGGCACCGCACGCCGACACGCATCCGCACAAGGCCAAGGCCGAAAAGGTGCACCACAAACACCCCTTCCCGTGGGGCTGGGTCGCGCTGGCCGTGTTTGTGGTGCTGATCGCCGCCGCTTTTGTGCTGCGCGAAAGCCCGGTGGTGCAGAAGATGTCGCAAAAGGCCGAGGTCGATGCCGCAAAGGTCGGGCCGGTGCGCCTGACCTGCGATGTGGACCTCAAGGCCTCGCCCAAGCCGCTGGCCGGCGTCGGACCGACGGATTTTGAATTTGATGCGGCCCATGCCTGCGTCAATGGCCGCACGCCTTACGAAGTGCAGGCCAATGGCACCCTGCTGCGCTTTACCGTGTCCGACTCAGAGCCTACGGCGGCGCGGCTTGAGTTGTCGCGCGACGGCCTGACCTTCAAACGCAGCGACTATCGCCTGACGCCCGAACAGCACCGCGACTATGTGGCTCAGCGGGCGGCTCTGGGGTCGCTGCGCTGCGCATCGGGCAAGGATGCGGGGCAGGCCGAGGCGCTGAAGGACAATATGCGCAAGGTGCGGCAACTGGCGCAATCCTTCCTCACCTTCGCACCGGAAACCGAAACCGTGTGGAAGTGCCGCAAGGCGCCGGAACCGACCGCGCCCAAGCCCTGATTCGCGCCACCCTTACGGATTTCTTACAGGCGTGCGCCTGAAATTTACCGGATTTGCGGTCAATCCTTATTTCCCGAATATTGGCTGTTTACGGGCTTCATCCTAGGTTCATGTGAACGCGCTTAACTGCACTTAGAGCATGCGTCGGCTCAGTCGAGCCGCCTCATCGCTCTAAATTTTCTAACGCCTCATGTTTTTCCGAAAAGTGGGGTCCACTTTTCGGCATGACGCTCTAACGGCTTCCTCGCCGCAACGCACAGCACACTGGAGAGACAACTATGCGTAATAAGGCTCTGATCGCCCTGGCGGGTGTCGCCCTGATGACCGCCGCCTGCACCACCACCGACCCGGTCACCGGCGAAGTCGTGCGCGACAACACCAAGACCAATGCCATCATCGGGGCCGCTGTCGGCGCGGGCCTCGGCTACGCCACCAACACCAACAAGGGTGAGCAGGGCCGCAAGAACGCCGTCATCGGCGCGGGTATCGGCGCGCTGGCCGGTGCGGCCGTCGGGCAATACATGGACAAGCAGCAGGCCGAACTGCGCCGTGAACTGGCCGGGACCAATGTTACCGTGACGCGCAATGGCGACAACATCATCCTCAACATGCCGTCGGACGTGACCTTTGCGTCGGGCAGCGCCTCGATCGACTCCAGCTTCTACCCGGTGCTGAACGACGTGGCGTCGATCCTGAACAAGTACCCGTCCACCTATGTCGATATTGTCGGTCACGCCGACTCGACCGGCTCTGACGCCATCAATGAGCCGCTGTCGGAAGATCGCGCCAACTCGACGGCGGCCTACCTGACCAGCCGCGGCGTGGTCAATCAGCGCCTGTTCGTCGCCGGCATGGGCTCGCGTCAGCCGATCGCCTCGAACGCCACGCCGGAAGGCCGCGCCAAGAACCGCCGTGTGGAGATTACGCTACGCCCGGTGCAGGAATAGGGTTCGTTAACGCTTTTTAGTAGCGGTATCGCAACGGCTCTGAAATAGACTGGCGGCATGAAACCCTCATGCCGCCTTTTGCCTGTGCATCGTGTCGCCCTTATGGGGGCGCAGATGGACGTCGTGACGCCCGATATGGTCATGGACTTTATCGCCGGCACACGCGGGCGGCAGACCATTATCGCCAACCACAATCTGCACAGCCTCTACCTCTTTCAGAAAAGCGCCGAGATGCGCCGCTTTTACGCGCAGGCCGACCTGATCGAGATTGACTCCACCCCGCTGATCCTGTGGGGCAAGCTGATGGGGCACGAGATGAGCCGCGCCCATCGCTGCACCTATCTCGATTTTCGGGAAGACTTCTGGGCGCGCGCCGCGCAAGAGGGCTGGCGCGTGTTTCATGTGGGTGGGGCCCCGGAACATAACGGCCTTTCGAAAGAGGCCATCCTGCGCCGTCACCCGCGCGTGAAGCTTGAGGTGCGTAGCGGCTATTTCGACGTCAAGGGCCCCGAAAACGACGCCCTGCTTAAAGACATTGCTGCGCATAAGCCCGATGTGCTGCTGGTCGGCATGGGGATGCCGCGTCAGGAGCTGTGGATTCTCAATGCGCTCGACCGTCTGCCGCCGTGCGCCATCCTGCCGGTCGGAGCGGCCTTCGATTACGAAGCCGGGGTGATGTACACGCCGCCGCGCTGGGCCGGGCGATGGGGTATTGAGTGGCTGGTGCGCTTTGCCCACGAACCCAAACGCCTGTTCAGCCGCTATTTCATCGAACCGTGGACACTGATCCCCTGCGCCCTGTCAGATCTGTTCCGCCGTCGCCGTGCGCCCGTTAACCAATATGAAAGCGGCGCGCGCCACAATCCCTGACTGACGCTGTGACAGCGTGAGGGTGTGTTATGAGTGAGCTTCTGCGAGATTTTGCCCCCGGCGGTGACCCGGTTCAGGGCAAGGTGGTGCTGATTACCGGCGGGACGGGCAGTTTCGGGCGCAAGCTCGTGGACACGCTGTTGAGCCGCTACGACCCGCGCAAGGTGATCATCTTCTCGCGCGACGAATTGAAGCAGTACGAGATGCGTCAGGCGCTGGAAGAACGCTATGACGCCGACAAGCTGTCGAAGCTGCGCTTTTTCCTCGGCGATGTCCGCGACCGGCAGCGGCTGGAACTGGCCTTCCGCGGCGTCGATGTGGTGGTGCACGCCGCCGCACTGAAACAGGTGCCGGCGGCCGAATATAACCCGTCCGAATGTATCGCCACCAATGTCAATGGCGCGGAAAACGTCGTCTGGGCGTGCCTGCAACAGCGGGTGCAGCGCGTGGTGGCGCTGTCCACCGATAAGGCCTGTTCGCCGATCAACCTCTACGGCGCGACCAAGCTGGCCTCGGACAAGATTTTCGTGGCGGCGAACAATCTTTCCGGCGACATCGGCACGCGCTTCTGCGTCGTGCGCTATGGCAATGTGGTCGGCTCACGGGGGTCGGTGGTGCCCTATTTCAACCGCCTGGTGGCGCAGGGCGCGACTGAGTTGCCCATCACCGATGTGCGCATGACGCGCTTCTGGATTTCGCTGCATCAGGGCGTCGATTTCGTCCTGTCGTGCCTTGAGACCACGCGCGGCGGCGAAATCTTCGTGCCCAAGATCCCGGCCACCACGGTATGCGATCTGGCCACCGCCATGGCCCCGCAGGCCAGCCACAAGGTCATCGGTATCCGGCCGGGCGAAAAGCTACACGAAATCATGATTTCCGCCGACGATTCGCGCTCGACCTGGGAATTGCCGGACCGTTATTTCATCGAGCCGGAATTCGTCGAATACGCCCGCCAGCCGGCCACGACGACCAGCGCGGTCAGGGTCGATGAGGGCTTTGCCTATTCCAGCGACATCAATCCCGAACGGCTGGATGTCGAGGGTATTCGCGACCTGATGAAGGCCTATCTCGCGTGACGACCACCCCGTTCCTGCCCTATGGACGGCAGTCCATCGCCGAGAGCGATATAGAGGCGGTGGTTGAGGCCCTGCGTTCCGACTACCTGACCACCGGCCCAATGGTCGAACGCTTTGAGCGCGCACTGGCGGCCACGGTCGGGGCCAAAGAGGCCGTGGTCGTATCGAACGGCACGGCGGCCCTGCACCTGTGTATCCTGACGCAGGACCTGACGCCCAGGGATGTGGTCATCGTGCCGTCGATCACCTTCGCGGCCTCGGCCAATTGCGTCGGCTATTGCGGGGCGCAGGTGATTTTCGCCGACGTCGATCCCCTGACTGGCCTGATCACCGATGAGACGTTTGACGCGGCCCTGTCGCTGATCGACCCGTCGCAGCGCTTTGCCGGGGTGATCCCCGTCCACTACGCCGGGCGTCCGGTCAATCTTAGCCATATCTCCGCTGTGGCGCGTGCGCGTGGGGCCTTTGTCATCGAAGACGCCTGCCACGCACTGGGCAGCACAGGGCCGCAAGGCCCTATCGGGGCCTGCGCGGCGTCGGACATGGCCAACTTCTCCTTCCATCCGGTCAAGACCCTGACCACCGGCGAAGGCGGGGCCATAACCACCAATGACCCTGAACTGGCGCGACGTTTGCGCCTGTTGCGCAGCCACGGTATCGAGCGCGATCCGGCCCGCTTTGAAGGGCTGGGCTATGGCGACGGCGACGACACTGGCCCGTGGGTCTATGAGATGCAGGCGCTGGGCTTCAACTACCGCCTGCCGGACATCAATTGCGCGCTGGGCGTGGCGCAACTGAAGCGCCTGCCGGGCTTTATCAAACGGCGTAAGGCGCTGGTGGCGGCCTATCAGGCCGCGCTGGCTCAGACCAATCTGCCCGTAACGTGGGTGGCCCCGGCGGCGGGCGATGATCCGGTGTTTCACCTGTTCGCCCCCGGCATCGACTTCGCGGCGGTGGGTAAGACCCGCGCCGAGGTGATGTCGGCCTTGCGCGACCGCGGCATCGGCACGCAGGTCCACTATATCCCCGTGCACCGTCAGCCGTACTGGCAAACGCAGCAAGTGAGCCCGCGCGACCTGCCGGGCGCCGATGCCTTCTACCGTTCCACCCTGTCGCTACCGCTCTATCCCGACATGGCCGACAGCGACCCGGCGCGCGTCGTCGAAGTGCTGAAAGAGGTGCTGGCTTGACCCCCGAAATCACGCCCGAAATCAGCATTTCCGGCCGCAAGATAGGCACGGCCCACAGCCCCTACATCATCTGCGAGCTGTCGGGGAACCATAATGGCTCGCTTGATCGGGCGCTGGCGCTGGTCGATGCCGCCGCCGATACCGGCTGTGACGCTATCAAACTCCAGACCTATACCGCCGACACCATCACGCTGAAATCCGACCGTCCGGAGTTTCAGTTGAAGGGCGGCCTGTGGGACGGCTATTCGCTCTATGACCTCTATGAGGAAGCCCATACGCCCTGGGACTGGCACCCGGCTTTGTTTGAGCGGGCGGCCAAACGCGGCGTGACGATGTTTTCATCGCCCTTTGATGATACGGCGGTCGATTTTCTCAATGATCTGGGCGCGCCGGCCTTCAAGATCGCTTCGTTTGAGCTGATCGACCTGCCGCTGGTTGCCTATGCCGCGTCAAAGGGCAAGCCGCTGATCATGTCCACCGGCATGGCCAATCTGGCCGAAATCGAAGCGGCTGTGGCCACGGCGCGTCAGTACGGCACGGGTGAGATCGTGCTTTTACATTGCGTCAGCGAATACCCCGCCGACATCCGCGACGCCAATGTGCGCGTCGTCCCCGATCTGGGGGCGAAGTTCGGCTGCCCGTCCGGCCTCAGCGACCATACGTTCGGCACGGCGGCTTCGGTGGCGGCGATTGCGGTCGGCGGCTGTGTCATCGAAAAGCACTTCACGCTGGCGCGCGCCGATGGCGGGCCAGATTCAGGCTTTTCGCTGGAACCGGCGGAATTCACCGCGCTGGTGAAGGACTGCAAGGACGCCTGGGCGGCACTGGGGCACGTCCATTACGACACGCTGGGCTCTGAGCGCGGCTCGAAGACCTTCCGCCGCTCGCTCTATGTCGTTGGGGACGTCAAGGCGGGGGATGTGTTCACCAAAGCCAATGTGCGCTCTGTGCGTCCGGGGCTGGGCCTGCCGCCCGCGCGCCTGTGGGACGTGCTGGGCAAACCGGCCAGCCGCGACATTGGACGCGGTGAACCGCTCAGCGACGATATGGTGGGGTAAGCCGCCCCACCCCCTCCCCTGACGGAGAGGGGGTGATTTTACGAACTGTCGTCATCTTCGGCGGTGAGCAGGGCGTCGATCTCCTCATCGGACATCAGCCCGCCCAGCATCTGCAACATCTCTTCGATCTGCTCACGCGACATGCCCGGCTGAGGTTTCAGGGCCAAAGCGCGGGCGGCGATCTCGGCCTGAGTGAGCGCCTTCGTCTGGGCATCTACCGGGCCAAGTGATACCGCCGGTCTGGGTGCGTCACGACGCGGGGTCGCTTCGACGGCGTAGCGCCAGCCGCGCCCTTCGGCGGCATCGACGCGCGCGTAAAGCCGTTCGATCATCAGGGCGCGACGAATACCTTTTTCAATGTCTTCGCCGGTTTCGGGATCATCGAGCTTATCGAGACCGATCAGCATACGGTCGGCAAAGGCGCGCAGACGCTTACGCCGGTCTTCGGCGGACAAGGGGCGTGAGGGGCTTTGCGTCTGGGTCATGGGACGAGCATAGACCGCGCAAAAACAGAGGGGATAGATTTTATTTTCGGGTGCAGGAGCCGTGCCCTTGCCCCTCGCTTCCCGCTAGATCATTATAATTTCTGGTAGAAATATAATGATCTAGATTTTTGTTTAGCCCCTCGCCGGGCGGTGGCTCCGCCACCTTGGCCGCCGCCTCAATGGCGGCTTGAGCGGAATGATTTCATCGGAAATCATTCCGCTCTATACCTCGCCTGTCCGGGGCGATAGACTGGCCCTATGAACAAACCGAGCAAACCCGTTGTCGGCGGTGGCGCCAAAAAGGTGCTGTACGCCCTGAAAACCGCTACGCGCATCGGCCTCGACAATACGGCCAAGGCGCTGACGGCCAAGAATGCCTGCAAGGCCTGCGCGCTGGGTATGGGCGGGCAGAAGGGCGGCATGACCAATGAGGCAGGCGAATTCCCCTCGGTATGCAACAAGTCGATTCAGGCGCAATCGACCGATATTCAGCCGGGCATCCCGCCGGAGGTGATCGACCACAGCCTGTCGGACCTGCGCGAACTGGACGGGCATGAGCTGGAGCATCTGGGGCGGCTGGCCTTTCCCATCTATAAGGCAGCGAGCTCGGACCGCTATGTGCCGGTGGACTGGGACTTTGCGCTCGATCTGGCGGCGCAGCGGTTTACGGCGACGAAGCCTGAGCGCAGCTTCTTCTATTCGTCGGGGCGTTCGTCGAACGAGGCGGGGTTTGTGCTGCAATTGCTGGCGCGGCTTTATGGCACCAACAATGTCAATAACTGCTCCTACTACTGCCATCAGGCGACGGGGGTCGGGCTCGATAGCACCATCGGCACCGGCACGGCGACGGTGGAGATGGAAGACCTCGACCGCTGTGATTTCATTCTGGTTATCGGGGCCAATCCGTCGTCCAACCATCCGCGCTTTATTCACAAACTCAAAGGCGTGCGTGATCGCGGCGGCGAGGTGGTGATCATCAACCCGGCCAAGGAGCCGGGGCTGGTGCGCTTTGCCTTGCCGAAAAGCGTGAAGTCGATGGTGTTGGGCGGCGACTGGATCGCCTCTGACTATCTGCAACCGCGTATCGGGTCGGACCTTGCCGTGCTCAAGGGGCTGATCAAGGCGGTCCTGGAGAATGGGGCGCAGGACGACGATTTTATCGCCGATCATACGGAGGGTTTTGCGGCCTTGCGCGCCGATATTGCGGCCACCGACTGGACGGAGATCGAGGCGCGCACGGGTCTGACTCAGGCCGACATCGAGCGGGTAGCGGGTCTTTATGCGCGGGCCAAGTCGGCGGTGATCGCCTGGGGCATGGGGATTACGCATCACCTCAATGGCGTCGATAATGTCGAATATATCGCCAATCTGTGCCTCGTGCGCGGACAGATCGGGCGGCCGGGGGCCGGGCTCCTGCCCCTGCGCGGCCATTCCAATGTGCAGGGCATCGGCACCATCGGCGTCAAGCCGGTGCTGGCGGCCGAGGTGCTGGCACGCATGGAAGAGACCCTGGGGGTTACTCTGCCGCGCGAAAAGGGGCTCGACACCATGCGCGGCATGGAGGCGGCGCATCGCGGCGAGATCGACGCCGCCCTGATCATGGGTGGCAACCTGTATGAGGCCAATCCCAACAGCGCCTTTGCCGAGGCAGCCTTTGCGCGGATCGGGTTCAAGCTGTTCCTGACTACCACGCTCAATCGCGGCCACATCCACGGCCACGACGACAGCGAAGCCCTGATCCTTCCGGTGACGGCGCGCGACGAGGAGTGGCAGCCGACGACGCAGGAATCCATGTTCAACTTCGTGCGCCTCTCCGACGGCGGCATCTGCCGGCTGAAATCGGTGCGCCCGGAAACGGAAATCCTGTGTGAGCTGGCGCGGCAGCTCCTGCCCGACAGTCCGGTCGATTTCGAAGCCTTCAAGGAGCATCGCACCATCCGCGAAGCCATTGCGCGCATCGTGCCGGGTCTGGAGGATCTGGCCGATATCGACATTGCCAAACGCGAATTCCATATCCGCGGCCGCATCCTGCACGCACTAGAGTTCAAAACCGCATCCGGGCGCGGGCGCTTTATTGTGCGCGACCTGCCGCCTATGCCGGGGGCGCTCCTTCTGACCACCGTGCGCTCAGAGGGGCAGTTCAACTCGATCATCTATGAGCGCACGGACAGCTATCGCGGAATGGACCGCCTGGACGTGATGATGAATGCCGAAGACATGGCGGGGCTGGGCCTTAGCGATGGCGACGCCGTGGTGGTGGAATCCGAACACGGCGTGATGAGCGGCGCGCGGGTTCGGGTCTTCGATCTGGCGCGCGGTTCGGTCATGGCCTACTACCCCGAAGCCAATGTGCTGACCGGCACGGCGGTCGATCCGCGCAGCCGTACCCCGTCCTTCAAGGCGACGCCTGTGCAGGTGCGAAAAAGCGCCTGACCGCCCCTTGTAATCCGGCTGTCACCGTCCCTAATGATAACAGGTGCAGAACGGACGGATGGGGACTTTATGAAAACGTTGATGAGGTGGATCGGACGGCTGCTGATGGCGCTGGTCCTGATGGCGGGTCTGGCCTATGCAGGGGCCTGCGGCTACCTGTTTGTGGTACAGCGCGACAAGCTTTATCTGGCCCCGCACGCCGATATCCGGCCCAACCTCGCCGAAGTGCCGGGCATTCAGGACCTGCGGCTTAAAACGCCGGATGGCGAGACGCTTCAGGCCTGGTATCTGCCGCCCAAGCCGGGCAGGCCTATCTATCTGCTGTTTGCGGGGCAAGGGCGACGGCTGGACGAACAAAGCCACCGCCATATCGCGATGTCGAAACGTGGCGACGGCTTTCTGGCGCTGGCCTATCGCGGCTTTTCCGGTTCGACGGGTAAACCGTCCGAAGACGGTTTGTTCATGGACGGGCTGGTCGCCTATGACTGGCTGAAAAAGGCCGGCTATCAGCCGCAGCAGATCGTCATTCACGGCCATTCGCTGGGCTCAGGCGTGGCGACCTATGTGGCGACCCAGCGCCCGGCCAAGGGCCTGATCCTCGAAGCCCCGTTCACGGCGGCGTCCGACGTGGCGCAGGAGCGTTACCCCTATATCCCGGTGCAATGGCTGATGCTGGACAAATTTGCCAACCGCGACCGCATCGGCTTTGTGCATATGCCGATCCTGATTGTGCACGGCGACCGCGACGACATGATCCCCTTTGCGCACGGGGAGCGCCTGTATGCGCTGGCCCCGCAGCCCAAGACCTTCAAACGTATGGCGGGCGAAGGCCATTCGACCCTCACCCGCGCCGGTGTTTATGATGTCTATGACAGGTGGCTCAGCTCACTTCACTAAGCTCAGCGCCTGACCTTCGTTGATGGCGGCCACGGCGGCCTTTAACGTGGCCATATCGGCCTTGCCGCTGGCTTCGATTACCAGCCGCTCACCGATGACCACCGAATAGCTGCCCGACTGCGTATCGCCGTCCCACTTCTCGCTGATGATGCGGCCCTTGTCCGAGTGGACCTTTTCGTAGCTGTTGCCGCTCTGGCTGGACGACGACACGTTCATCGCCGTGCCAAAGGCCGCCAGCGCCCCCATGGCCCCGATGTCAGACACCTTCAGCTCAACGCGCTTGTCGCCCTGCGCATAGACGGCGTGCGCCTCAGAGGCCGAATAGCTGCCCGTACCACCGCCGGAGGCCCCGGCCTCGCTCTTGGCCGCGCCGATGAAGGAGGCGGGCAGCAGGGCGTCGAGCTTGGCCGGCTCCACCGCCGGGGTGGCCTTGCCCTCTTCCATGGCCCTGGCCGCGGCCTCCAACTTCTTCGCGGCCGCTTCGAGGTCATTGCCATTGACCTGCACCGAGCCGTTGGGCGTATCGACCTTCATGGCTCCGGTCAGGTTCGGCGCCCCGCCCGCCATCATCCCCGTTGCCATAATGGCTCCGGTAATGCCGCCGATGATCAGTTGAATGACGATCATGACCACGATAACCACCGCCGTGTAGCCCATGCTTTTTTCCTTGGGCGACTGCATCAGGCGCGGCAAGCCGGTGTACAGCAGGTAGAGACCATAAAGCCCCAGCAGACCCAGCGCTCCCAGCATCGGCAACAGGGCGAAAATCCCCGCCAGCCACCCGGCCGTCATCGCATAGGCCGCGACCTTGAAGGCCTGCACATCGTCCTTGACGCCGCCGAAATTGGGGGCCAGCGCGTTGATGACAAAGGCCGCGATATAGACCGACACGATCGACAGCACATAGCCCACCACCGCAATGATCAGACCGCTGACCACCGGTAACTTGCTGCTGATGCCCATAAAGGACATGCCGACCAGACTGTTGCCGACAAAACCGGCAATGGCCGGGATAGCCGCCAGAATCATCACATAGCCGGTAGTCAGGGCGGCCTTGCTGGTCGGCTCGACGGCGATTTTTTCCCACTCCGGCGACGGGCGCAGCAGGATGCCCTTGATGCGCGCCAAAAGCGGCGGACGGGCGGTGGTTTCGACGGTGGACATGGCAACTCCCCTGAGCAGTGAACGGTGCCGCATAGTCGGTCAGCCCGCGTCGGGGGTCAATCGCGTGTTTTCAGTATCTGTCCAGGGCTACATAGGTCAGCAGATCGCCCGCCTTGATCGCTGGCGCCTGCGGCAGGCGGCGGATCAGCACGTCGCTTTGGGCAAAGACGGCGATCAGCGACGAGTCCTGATCGGCAAAGGGCCGAAGCGCCGGGCAGCCCTTGTCATCTGTGACGATGCGCCCCCTCAGCCAGGTTTCGCGCGGGCCATTGGCGGCAATATCGACGGCGGCAGGCAGGCTTAAAAGCGTGTCGCGCCCGCCCTGGCCTAACGCCGCCTCGATCCACGGCTTGAGGAAGAGTTGCGCGCACACCATGCTGGAGGCCGGATTGCCAGGCAGGCCCAGCACGCGGCGACCGTCGCTGAGCGCACCCGTCCAGGTCGGCTTACCCGGCCGGATATTGACGCTGCCGAAGTCGATCTGGAGTCCCAGCCGCTCCAGCGCCGGTTTGACCAGATCGTAATCGCCGACACTGGCCCCGCCGATGGTGACGATCAGGTCGGCCTCGGTGTCTTTCAGCGCGTCGTAAATACCGTCCAGATCATCGCTTTCGACGCCGACAAACTGCGCCTTCGCCCCCCACTGACGGCACATGGCCAATAGCGCAAAGGAGCCGGACTCAAAAATCTGATCCTCGCGCGGCTCTGTGCCGGGTGCGACCAGTTCATCACCGGTCGAGAGGATGGCAATGCGCGGACGGCGCGCCACCTTCAGCGTCTTCTGACCGGCCGCCGCCGCCAGAGACAGCCGCCAGGCATCGAGGCGCACCCCCGCCGAGAGCAGTTCGTGCCCGGCCTTGAAGTCCTGACCTCTGGGGCGGATATGCGTCTTGGGGTCGTTCCAGCCGTCGGGCTCGATAAACACGCCCATATCGGTGACGCGGACGTTTTCCTGAATGACCACGGCCTTCGCCCCGTCAGGGACCGGCGCGCCGGTATAGATGCGCACGCATTCGCCCCATTCAATGCGGCCTTCGAAGCGTCGCCCGGCGGCACTTTCACCGATCAGGCGCAGCGGCGCGCCCTGCGCCACCGGGTCGGTCAGCGACTTGCAGATGGCATAGCCATCCATGGCCGAGGCATCAAACGGCGGCTGGTCGCGCGTCGCGATGACCGGCTCGCTCAGGACACGGCCCAAGGCCTTCGACAGAGCGACCTTGCGCGTCTGCGGCGCCGGAGCCGCCGCGCGCATAAAAGTGACGGCCTCATCAACGGGGATACCCTTGCGCGTCATTTTTCCAGCAGCCTCGGCATCAGTTCGACCATGTTGCACGGTCCGTGGCGCGAATCGAGCTGCCAGCGGATGACCTTGTCCCAGCCGTCCTTGCACGCGCCGTTGGAGCCCGGCAGGCAGAAGACGAAGACGCCGCGGATGATCCCGGCCAGCGCCCGCGATTGCAGGGTGGACAGGCCCACGGTCTGGAAACTGACCATATGGAAGATGGTCGAAAAGCCTTCGATGCGCTTGTCGAACAGAGGCTCGACCGCTTCCGGGGTCACGTCGCGCCCGGTAATGCCAGTGCCGCCCGTCGAGATGACGACATCGACATTACCGGAGTCGATCCAATTGGTGATGACCGTGCGGATATGATCCTTGTCGTCGCGCACCAGCTCGCGCGCCGCCATGTGATGGCCTGCCGCCGTGATGCGCGCGTCCAGCAGGTCACCGGAGGTATCGGTGTCGGGCGTGCGGCTGTCCGACACGGTGAGGACGGCGATATTGACCGGCTTGAACGGCCGCTCGAAGTCTATGCGCCCCGCGCCGATGTACGATTTTTCTTTATCCGTTAGTTCCATTCTATCCTCCGGTGACGGACATGGTCCGGCGCGGCGTGTAGGCGGTGTGCGGGGCCTGCGCCCCGATGAAAAAGTCGTGTGCCTTAGGCTTATGGCGCAAGGCTTCGGCCAGGGCGGCACTGAGGGCGGCATTGCTGGCGTCTTCGCGCAGGGCGGCGCGCAAATCGACATGGTCGTCCTGACCCAGGCACATATAGAGCTGCCCCGTGCAGGTGATACGCACGCGGTTGCAGGTGTCGCAGAAATTATGGCTCAGCGGCGTGATCAGGCCCAGCCGGCCGCCGGTTTCCGCTACGTGGTAATAGCGCGATGGCCCGCCCGTCGTGTCGCTCAAAGGCGTGATGTCCCAGAAACTTTGCAAATCGGCCATCACGTCGCGCAGGGACACGAACTGGTCTTCGCGCCCGGCGATCTCTTCGCCCAGCGGCATGGTCTCGATCAGCGAAATGTCCATGCCGTTGGCGTGCGCAAAGCGGATCATCTCCGGCAGATGGGCGCGATTGTCCTGTTGCAGGGCGACCGTATTCAGCTTGACTTTCAGGCCCACTTTTTGCGCCGCGTCTATGCCATCCAGCACTTTTTTGAGGTCGCCACCGCGCGTAATGCGACGGAAGGTGTCGGCATCCACGCTGTCCAGAGACACATTGATGCGCCGAATACCGGCCTCGGCCAGATGCGGCGCCGCCTCGGCCAGAAGCGTGCCATTGGTGGTCAGGGTCAGCTCTTTCAGACGCCCCGTATGCACCTGCGCGCCCAGACGTTTCAGGAAATCCAGAATTCCCCGCCGCACCAGCGGCTCCCCGCCGGTGATGCGCAGCCGTGTTACCCCCTGCTCGATCAGGAACAGGGACAGGCGTTCAAGCTCTTCAAAACTAAGCAGATTTTCACGAGGGAGAAAAGTCTGTCTTTCTGACATGCAGTAGGTGCAACGCAGGTCGCAGCGGTCCGTCACCGAAATCCGCACATAGGAGATGCGGCGATGATAGGCGTCGATCAGGGCGGGTTCGGAACGCATAGCCTTGCATAGCCGGAAATTCGCGGTCAGGACAAGGGTTTACCCTTTCGGATGGCTTTACATTTGCGTGTGGCGGGGCCACCTTGCCTCAAAATCAGAACCCAAAGGAAATGCCCACATGAAACGCCGTGATGCCCTTACGGGCCTGTCCGCCCTGACCCTGTCAGCCTTCGTGACACCGGTATCAGCCGCGTCGTCCAAGCCCAAATCCGTCACGGTCAAGACCACCAATGGCCCGGTGATCGGGCAGGTCCGGGCGGGCACGGCGGTGTTTCTCGGCCTGCGGTATGGCGAAACGACCGCGCCGCCCTATCGCTTCCTGCCGCCGCGCCCACCACAGCCGTGGATCAAGCCGGTCAGGGCGGATCGCTATGGCACGGCCTGCCCCCAACAATCCAAACCCGACGCCTATGGCAAGAGCGAGGACTGCCTGTTCCTCAATGTGTGGACGCCGCAGGCTTCCACACAGCAAAAACGCCCGGTAATGGTCTATTTTCACGGCGGGGCCTATGCCAACGGGTCAGGCTCCGACCCGCTCTATGATGGCACAAACCTGTCGCAGCGCGGTGATGTGGTGGTGGTGACCGTCAATCACCGGCTTAATGTCTTCGGCTACCTCTATCTGGCGCGGCTGGAGCGGCTGATTTTGAAGCAACCGGGCCCGCTGACCTTTTCGGGGAATTGTGGGCAGCTTGATCTCATTCTGGCGCTGCAATGGGTGCGCGACAATATCGCGGCCTTTGGCGGCGATCCCGGCAATGTCATGGTGTTCGGGCAATCCGGTGGCGGGGCCAAGATCGCCACCCTGATGGCCACGCCGAAAGCCGACGGCCTGTTCCACAAGGCCGCGACCATGAGCGGCCAGCAGGTGACCGCCTCCGGCCCCGGCAATGCCACGGCGCGGGCGAAGGCGTTTCTGGGGGCGCTGGGGCTAATGCCCGATGCCGAAGGGCTGAAGGCCGTGCAGACCCTGCCGTGGGAAACGCTGGTCGCGGCGCTGAAGGTCACCGATCCGGTATTGGGGTCCGGCGGCGTCTATATGGGCCCGGTGCTTGATGAAGCCATCCTGATGCGTCACCCCTTCTATCCGGACGCGGCGCCACAATCGCGGCACATCCCGATGATGATCGGCAATACGCACGACGAAACGCGCGGTTTTCAGGGGACTAATCCGGCCTTTCAGAACCTGACCTGGGAAGAGCTGCCGGAAAAACTGCCGCCCAATTACCGCGTCGATATCGACCCGTGGCGCGTCATCGACACCTATCGCAAACTCTATCCGCAGATGACGCCGAGCGATGTCTATTTCGCGGCGACGACCGCGGGGCGGTCTTGGCGCGGGGCGATTATCGAGGCCGAAGAACGCGCCAAGGCCGGGGCCAAAACCTTTGTCTATCAGGTCGATTGGAAGACGCCGAAAGACGGCGGGCGGCTGGGCGCGCCACACACGATCGACATTCCGCTGGTCTTCCGCACCACCGCCGTGCCGGACGCCATCTCGACCGACAGCCCGCAGGCCCGGCGCATGGCCGACCTGTTCTCCGGCGCCTTTATCGCCTTTGCGCGCAACGGCTCACCGCAGACCCCCGCCCTGCCCGACTGGACGCCCTATGGCCTGCCGGAGCGCCAGACCATGCTGATGGACCTGACGCCGCAAATGGCCAATGACCCGCGCGGCGAAGAACGCAAGCTGTTTGAAAAGGTGCCGTTTATCCAGTCTGGCACTTAACTGATACCAACGGCCGAAGAGGCTGACCGCATCCGGCCGTTGAAAGTCACTGCGCCATAAACACAATCGGATAGGGATTGCCCGCCGCGTCGGTGTCGGAACGACCGGTCACCGCAAATCCGCACTTTTGATAGAAGGTGACATTGCCCGTCACCTGTTCGTTGACCTCGACGATCAGCGGGCCTTTCAGCACGTGGGCATGGGCGATCAGGGCGCGACCCACACCGCGCCGTTGCTGCGTCGGATCGACAAACAGCATGGCCAGCGTGTTGTCACCTGCCAGCACGCAAAAGCCGGCGGGGGCACCGTCGTCTTCGGCCACCCACACCTCGCCGTCCATCAGCCCGGCCAGCAGGTAGGGGCGGTAAAAGTCGATATCGCCCTCAGCAAGGAAATCATAGGCGGCGCGCACCGACTCTTCCCAGATGCGCGTCAGGGCGGCGACATCGGCGGTGCTCGCCGGGCGGATCACCCCAGCACCTTGTCGATCCAGCGGGCCGCCAGTGACGGCCACTGATCGTGCGTGCCGTTCAGCTCACGCACCGCAAAGCCGTGCGGGGCCTGCGGGAAGATGTGGGCATCGACGTCGCCCCCCGTCTGCTGCATGGCCTTGATCAGGTTCAGGGCGTGATCGATGGGTACGATCTGATCGTGCAGGGCGTAGGCCAAAAACACCGGCATGTGCGGGATACCGTGCGGTTCCCCGGCTATGCCGATGGGCCAGGCGTCGTAAAAGGCCTGCTTTTCGGCGGGCGGATAGTCGGGCTTGCCCGCCGGGGCCTTATAATCGCGGTGATTGGCATTGATGGGGGCGTAGGCGATCAGCACGCCCTTCGCCTTTTGTGCGTGGGTCTGACAGGCCATGACGCCGGCCAGATGCCCGCCCGACGACAGGCCCACGTGCAGCAGTGGCAGGGGCGTCAGGCTTTGCAGATAATCGAGCGCCTTGAGGCCGTCGTTCAGAGCGATATCGTAAGGCCACACGCCGCCATCCGCATCCGCCTGCCCCGGCTGACGATGCGTCAGCACATAGGCGTCGATACCCTGCGCATTGAGCCACAGGGCGACCTCCACCCCTTCGCGGTCGTGCACAAGGTTGATATAGCCGCCACCCCCATAGACGAGGGCGCGCGCCCGCGCCGGATTCGGTGATTTAAATGCGCTCAGTTCGGCGCGCGTGACCTGCTTATGCACGCGATCCGGCCATTGCCCTTCCGGCGCATTGGGCGCGCCGTCGGACAGCGCAATCACGCGGTCGGGTGTGGGGGCTTCGACGGGCAAAACAAGGCGGGGGTTCGGCATGGGCTTGTCCTTTTTATACCAACGGCCGAAGAGGCTGACCGCCTCCGGCCGTTGAAAACTCGCGACTGTCTCATATGTGTCAGCGACATGAGACAGTCGCGAAAGGCATCCCAAGAGTCATTTTCAATGCCTCTTGGTATTATCCGGGCAAGCGGTAATGCCGGGGCGCAGAGGCGTCAACCTTCTTATCCCTCCCCGCCCATGCGATTACGCGGCCACCTGTTCGCGCGACAGAAGCGTCTGATAGGCCCCTTCGACGGCGGCAATGACACGGGAGTCCTTCGCCAGCGCCTCCGGGAAGACCTTGCGGTAGGCAAGGAAGGTCGCCACGTCCGACAGGTCGTCTTTCAGCCCCCTGCCCATGGCGATCAGTTCATCGGCCAGCGGATCGGTGATCGTCTCACCGGCCACGGCCTTCGCGCGGATAAAGCGCATCCACGCGGCCAGCGGCACGCCAAAGCGGCTCACGTCCTGACCCTTTTCCAGTGCCTCGGACAGGGACGACAAGAGGCGGATCGGCAGCTTTTGCGAGCCGTCCCAGGCGATTTGCGACAGCAGGTGACGGATGGCCGGATTGCGGAAGCGTTTCAAAATCGCTTCGGAATAGGCGCTCAGGTCAAGGCCCTTTGGCGCTTCCAGCAGCGGCACCACGTCGCTCAGCATCAGGTCACGCGCCAGTTGCGCCAGTTCGGCATCCTTCATGGCTTCCGACACGCTCTCGATACCCTTGTGCAGGCCGGTATAGGCGATCGTCGAGTGCGGGCCGTTGAGCAGGCGCAGCTTGGCGCGTTCATAGGCCGGGACATTGTCGGTCAGGATGACGCCGACCGAGGCCCAGTCTGGGCCGCCGTCGTGAACGTGTTCCTCAATCACCCACTGGGTAAAGGCTTCGCGCTGGATCGGCCAGGCGTCTTCGAGGCCAATCGCTGCCTTGACGCGCTCACGCAGGGCGTCGTCGGTGGCCGGGGTGATGGAGTCCACCATGGTGCAGGGACAGGCCAGATCGGCTTCGATCTTAGCCGCCAGTACCGCATCCGTCTTCGCCACAAAGGCCACAACGGCGGCCTTCAGGCGGTGGCCATTCTTGGGCAGGTTATCGCAGGGGATCAGCACAAAGGGCGAAAGGCCCGCCGCATAGCGACGGCGCAGGCCTTCGGCCACATAGCCGATATAGGATTTCGGCGTCTGCGGGTGGGCGAGGTCGTGGACGATGTCCGGATGGGCGAAATCGAGTTCCCAGTTGGGATCGAGGCAGTAGCCCTTTTCGGTGACCGTCGAGGTAACGATCTGCACTTCGGGGCGCGTCAGGCGCTCCAGCACGGCGTCGATATCCTCGGGCCCGACCAGCACTTCGCGCATCGAACCGAGAATCTGATATTCGATCTTTTCGTCGAGAATAGCCAGGGTGTAGAGGCCGTCCTGCGGGGCCAGCGCATCGCGCACACCCTTGGAATGCAGCGACACACCGCAGATGCCCCAGCGCGGGTCTGTGGCCAGCAGCGCATCGACAAAGGCCGCCTGATGGGCGCGGTGAAAGGCACCAGGACCGAAATGGACAATCCCGACCGCGATCTTTGCCGGATCATAGGCGGGTTTGATGACATCGGAGTTCAGGGCGTCGAGCGTGGCAGGCGACAGGCGGGTCATGCGGTTTTTTCTTTCAGACTGTTAAATCGGCTAAACTTTGAAAAATTCCGCCGGGCCGCCCCAAGGAATTTTCTCTATTATAGCGAAGGCGGTGCACAGGGGAAACGCTGTTTTCCCCATGATACCTACAAAGTGACGCCATTCTTCCAGATGGCGATTTCGCGCTCATCATTCTTTTCGTTGTTGGCGCGCTCACCCGACGCCACGCGCAGGATAAGGTCCATCAGGTCATCGGCCGTTTCGTCCAGCGTCTTGCCCTCCAGCGCCTGACCGGCATTGAAGTCGATCCAGTGCGGCTTCTTTTCGGCCAGAGCGGTATTGGAGGCGATTTTCAGCGTCGGCGCAGGGAAGCCCAGCGGCGTGCCGCGCCCCGTGGTGAACAGCACGATCACAGCTCCGGCCGCCGTCAGCGCCGTCGAAGACACGGCGTCATTGCCGGGCGCTTCGAGCAGCGACAGGCCCGGCTGCGTAGCGCGCTCGCCATAGCGCAGAACCTCGGTCAACTGGCTGAGGCCGCCCTTTTGCACCGCCCCCAGCGATTTTTCTTCAAGCGTGGTGATGCCCCCGGCCTTGTTGCCCGGCGACGGGTTTTCAAACACCGGCTGGTTGTTGTCGAGGAAGTATTGCTTGAAGTCGTTGACCACATCGACGACCTGATAAAACACCCCTTCGTCCCTGGCGCGGGCCATCAGGATGCGCTCGGCCCCGAAGACTTCGGGGATTTCGGTCATGATCGACTGACCACCGGCCAGCGCAACGATGTCGGCCACACGTCCAACCAGCGGATTGGCGGTCAGGCCCGAAAAACCGTCCGAGCCGCCGCACTTGACGCCGATGGCGAGGTCCGAAACGTGGCACAGCTCGCGCTGATCCTTTTCGACCACCTTCACGAGTTCTTCCAGCGCCTCAAGGCCCGCCTCGTGCTCGTCCTCGACCATCTGGGCGGCGAAATATTTGAGGCGGTCGGGCGTGCGGCCTTCGATCTCACCGATCAGGGCGCTGAGCTGATTGTTTTCGCAGCCCAGACCGACGATCAGCACGCCGCCGGCATTGGGGTGCGCCGCCAGCGCCGCCAGCAGCTTGCGCGTATGGTTGAGGTCGTCGCCCAATTGCGAGCAGCCGAGCGGATGGGTCAGGGCATAGACGCCATCGACGCGGCCCTTAAAGCGCTCGCTTGCCACCCTGGCCAGCCGCTCAGAGGTGCGCGCCACGCAGCCGACCGTACACAAGATCCAGATTTCATTGCGGATACCCACCCTGCCATCCGCGCGGCGATAGCCCTTAAAGGTGCGCGCATCGGGGTGGGAACCGGGCCCTTTGGCGGCCACGGGCGCGTAGTCATAGTCTTCGACCCCCGTCAGAGAGGTGGCCAGATTGTGCGTATGGACGTGCTCACCGGCCTTGATCGGTGCGATGGCGTGCCCGATACGAAACCCAAATTTCAGCACCGGCACGCCCACGGCGATGTCACGCAGGGCGATCTTGTGCCCCTTGGGGATGTCGGTTCCGAGCGTCAGTTGCACATCACCAAAATTCAGCACCTCCCCGGCGCTCAGCGCTTCGACCGCAATCGCCACATCATCGGTGGCGTGCACGCGCACATAGCGCACCATAGCCGGGGCTTTTGTGTCCTTAGGCCCAAGGGCCGCGCAGGAGGAAGAGTCGTCGGGCATAATCGCTGTCTTTCTGACGTTCGACGCCCTCAGAGGCGAGATCGCGAACGCTGTTTTTTATGTTGACGGTTGGTAACCGGTGTCATACCTCTGAACGCGGTAGATAGGCAAGAGGCGTAACAGGGCTATGGACGGAAAATCTGCGCGCTTGCCCGCAGCCGCCATTTACCGCTAAATATAACAGATGAAACGGACTTTTGTATGTGACCGTTTCGCAATTCAGGCCGGAAGCAAAACCCACAGATGACCACGACCGCTCTTCCCGAAGGCGCCCCTGATCCCGTCGAAGATTTCCTGAAGCGCCGCAAGAAGGCGACGATCAACGATGTGGCCTCTCTGGCGCGCGTCTCGAAGAAGACAGTGTCGCGGGTGATCAACCATTCGCCGTCGGTGCGCGCCGAAACCCGCGATCAGGTCAATGCCATCATCGCCCGCATCGGTTTCAAGCCGGATCCGCAGGCGCGCGGCCTGGCCTTTCGCCGCTCCTTCCTGCTGGGCCTCGTCTATGACAACCCCAATGCCCAGTACGTCATCAATATCCAGAACGGCGTGCTGGATTGCATTCGCGGGTCGGGCACCGAGCTGGTGGTCCACCCGTGCGACAAGAACAGCGCGGATTTTATCGACGAAATCCGAGACTTCGTGGAGTTGCAGCGCCTGTCCGGCGTGATCGTCCTGCCGCCCATCGCCGAAAACCGTCAACTGCTGGCCGCGCTCGATGATCTCGACGTGCCCTATGTGCGCATCACCGCCATGCCCGGCGAAGAAAACACGCCGCCTATCGTCTCGTCGCAGGTGGTGTCGCGCGACCGCATGGGCTGCCGTGCGGCGGCGGAGCATCTGGCCGATCTGGGGCACCGCCGCATCGGCTTCATCTCCGGCCCGGCGGGTTACGCCTCGGCGCGTCAACGGCGACAGGGCTTCGATGAAGGGCTTGAGGCGCGCGGCCTGACGCTCGATAGCGCCCTGATCGTGCAGGGGGAATATACCTTCGAGTCGGGTTACGTGGCCGGTAAGGCACTGCTGTCGCAATCACCGCGCCCGACTGCCATTTTCAGTTCCAACGACGAAATGGCGGTCGGTGTCTATAAGGCCGCCGCCGAGTTGGGCCTCAGCGTCCCCGACGACCTCAGCGTGGTCGGCTATGACGACGCCCCCATCGCCGCCCGCGTCACCCCCGGCCTGACCAGCGTGCGCGCCCCCATCCGCGACATCGGCCGCGCGGCCGCCGATGCCCTGCTGGCGGAAAACCGCAAGGACAGCACCGTCTTCGATACGGCCCTGATCGTGCGGGAATCGACCGGCCCGGCTGACCCGTCGTTCAAGCCCTGAACCTGTTTTTGCGAACGAGTCTAAATTAGACATTGATAAAAGCCATGACACCGGTTACCTGTTGCAGCGGGAGATCATGAGCCCGAAGACCGTCACAAAGTTCAGACAGAACGGTCCACGGTTTCGCTTTGTTTCGGTATCTATCATATGTCCAAGCCTTTGATTTTGAACGAAGACCGTCTGTTTTCGGCAGACCCGGCGCAGCGCGCGGTGGCCCGCGAGCTGTATGCGCTGATCAAGGATTACCCCATCCTGTCGCCGCACGGTCATACGGACCCGCAATGGTTCGCCGATAATGCCAATTTCGGCAGCGCAACCGAGCTGTTTCTGGCGCCGGACCACTACATCTACCGCATGCTCTATTCGCAGGGCTATGATCTGAATGATCTGGGCGTGGGCTCAAAAGCCGGGCCTTCGACCGCCGATCCGCGCACGGCGTGGAAAATCTTTGCCGCCAATCAGCATCTGTTCCGCGGCACGCCGACCGCCATGTGGATGAACCACGTCTTTGGCCACATCATGGGCTTTGACAAGCGCCTCGATGAGACAACGGCGGATGATTATTTCGACCGCATCGGTGAGCTTCTGGCGTCTGACGCCTATAAGCCGCGCGCCCTGTTTGAACGCTTTAATATCGAGCTTCTGGCCACCACCGAATCGCCGACCGACACGCTGGAGCACCATCAGAAAATTCGCGCGTCCGGCTGGAAGGGTCGCGTCGTCACCGCCTACCGCCCCGACCCGGTGATTGATGCCGAACACGAGGACTTCCGCGACAAGCTGAAAGTGTTTGCCGAGCTTTCCGGCGAAGACGTCTATAGCTGGAAGGGTTATCTGGCCGCGCACCGCAAACGCCGTGACTTTTTTATGGAGATGGGCGCGACCTCAACCGACCACGGCCACCCGACGGCGAAGACCGCCAATCTGTCGGCCAGCGAGTCCGAGGCCCTGTTCAACCGCATCATCGTCGGGGAATTTACCCCTGCCGATGCCGAGCTGTTCCGCGCCCAGATGCTGACCGAAATGGCGCGCATGAGCCTCGATGACGGGCTGACCATGCAGATTCACCCTGGCTCGTTCCGCAACCACAACCAGACGATCTTTGAAACTTTCGGGCGCGACAAGGGCTGCGACATCCCGCTGGCCACCGATTACGTCAATGATCTCAAGCCGCTGCTGGATGCTTTCGGCAACGAAAAGACCCTGACGGTCATCCTGTTCACGCTGGATGAGACCTCCTATTCGCGCGAACTGGCCCCGCTGGCCGGACACTATCCGATCCTGAAACTCGGCCCGTCGTGGTGGTTCCACGATTCGCCCGAAGGCATGACGCGCTTCCGCGAACAGGTCACCGAGACCGCCGGCTTCTACAATACGGTCGGCTTCAACGACGATACGCGCGCCTTCCTGTCGATCCCGGCGCGTCACGACGTCGCCCGCCGCATCGACGCCAACTTCCTGGCGCGTCTGGTGGTCGAGCATCGTCTGGAACTGGAAGACGCGGCCGAGACGATCAAGGACCTGACCTATAACCTGCCCAAGGCGGCCTATAAGCTGTAAGGTTTTGGGGTTTGCTTAAAGAGGAAGGGGCCGACTGGCCCCTTCACCCGATAAATTACAAAGCCCTCCGGTGTCGTCCGGAGGGCTTTGCTACATTTGCCTTTGGCGGGGAGGTAAAAAAAGAGCCCCGCTGTTGCCAGCGAGGCTCCTTGTATCGGGGTGCAGGGGTCTGCGACCCCTGCGCTATCTAACCGGGCTTACTGAGCCGCCACCGTAGACGCCACATCGGCATATTCTTCGATCTGGTCGAAGTTCATATAGCGATAGACTTCCGCGCCCTTGGCATTGATGACGCCCATGTCGGAGAGGTATTCCTCGACGGTGGGCAGGCGGCCCAGCTTTGAGGCAATGGCCGACAGTTCCGCCGAGGCGAGGAAGACGTTGGTGTTCTTGCCCAGACGGTTGGGGAAGTTGCGGGTCGAGGTCGAAACGACGGTCGCCCCTTCGCGCACCTGCGCCTGATTGCCCATGCACAGCGAACAGCCCGGCATTTCCATACGCGCCCCGGCGGTGCCCAGCACGTTGTAATGGCCTTCCTTGGTCAGTTCGGCGGCGTCCATCTTGGTCGGCGGCGCGACCCACAGGCGCGTCGGGATGTCCTTCTTGCCGTTGAGCAGCAGGGAGGCGGCGCGGAAGTGGCCGATATTGGTCATGCACGAGCCGATGAAGACTTCGTCGATGGCGGTGTTCTGCACGTCAGACAGCAGGCGCGCATCGTCCGGATCGTTCGGGGCGCACAGGATCGGCTCTTTGATGTCGTTGAGGTCGATGTCGATGATCGCCGCGTATTCGGCGTCGGCATCGGCTTCCATCAGCACCGGATTGGCCAGCCAGTCTTCCATCGCCTTGATGCGGCGCGACAGCGTGCGGGCGTCCTGATAGCCGTCGGCAATCATGTTTTTCATCAGCACGATGTTCGAGGTCATGTACTCGATGATCGGCTCTTTGTTGAGCTTCACGGTGCAGCCCGCCGCCGACCGTTCGGCCGAAGCGTCGGTCAGTTCGAACGCCTGTTCAACCTTCAGGTCCGGCAGGCCCTCGATTTCGAGGATGCGGCCGGAGAAGGCGTTGACCTTACCGGCCTTGGCGACGGTCAGCAGGCCCTGCTTGATGGCGTAGTAGGGGATGGCGTGGACGAGGTCACGCAGGGTGATGCCCGGCTGAAGCTCACCCTTGAAGCGGACAAGGATGGATTCGGGCATGTCGAGGGGCATGACGCCCGTCGCCGCACCAAAGGCCACAAG
This sequence comes from Asticcacaulis sp. W401b, assembly GCF_046503825.1. NCBI lineage: Bacteria > Pseudomonadati > Pseudomonadota > Alphaproteobacteria > Caulobacterales > Caulobacteraceae > Asticcacaulis > Asticcacaulis sp. W401b. Next base: position 468,998 of record NZ_JBKFEE010000002.1, on the reverse strand, counting down.
GCCCGAACCGGCGGGGAAGGAAATCCCGATAGGGAAGCGGGTGTGCGAATCGCCGCCGGTGCCGACCGTATCCGGCAGCAGCAGGCGGTTCAGCCACGAGTGGATGACCCCATCGCCGGGGCGCAGGGCCACGCCGCCGCGGTTGGAGATAAAGGCCGGCAGTTCGCGGTGCGTCTTGACATCGACCGGCTTCGGATAGGCCGCCGTGTGGCAGAAGGACTGCATGACCAGATCGGCGGAGAAGCCGAGGCAGGCCAGGTCTTTCAGTTCGTCGCGGGTCATCGGGCCCGTGGTGTCCTGAGAGCCGACCGTGGTCATCTTGGGTTCGCAATAGGTGCCCGGACGGATGCCCTGCCCTTCGGCCAGACCGCAGGCCTTGCCGACCATCTTTTGCGCCAGCGTGAAGCCCTTGCCCGAATCGACCGGGGCGACCGGCAGGCGGAAGGCGGTCGAAGCCGGCAGGCCCAGAAACTCACGCGCCTTGGCGGTCAGCGAGCGACCAATGATCAGGTTGATACGGCCCCCGGCCTGCACTTCGTCCAGAATAACGTGCGACTTGAGCTGGAAGTCGGCGATCTTTTGACCGGCCTTTTCGACCTTGCCTTCATAGGGGTAGATGTCGATGACATCGCCCATATCCATCTGCGACACATCGACTTCGATGGGCAGGGCGCCGGAATCTTCCTGCGTGTTGAAGAAGATGGGGGCGATCTTGCCACCCAGCGTCACGCCGCCAAAGCGCTTGTTCGGCACGTAGGGGATGTCTTCGCCCGTGGCCCAGATGACCGAGTTGGTCGCCGATTTACGCGACGAACCGGTGCCGACCACGTCCCCGACATAGGCGACGAGGTTGCCTTTGACTTTCAGGTCTTCGATGAACTGGATCGGGCCGCGCTTGCCGTCCTCTTCCGGCGTGATGCCGGGGCGGGCGTTCTTCAGCATGGCCAGATAGTGTAGCGGGATGTCCGGGCGCGACCAGGCGTCTGGCGCGGGCGACAGGTCGTCCGTATTGGTTTCGCCCGTGACCTTGAACACGGTGACGGTGATCTTTTCGGCGACCTTGGGGCGCGAGGTGAACCATTCGGCTTCGGCCCACGACTGGATCACGTCTTTAGCGTTCTCATTACCGGCCTTGGCCAGTTCCGCCACGTCGTGGAAGAAGTCGAACATCAGAAGCGTCTTTTTCAGCGCTTCGGCGGCGATCTTACCAACCACAGCGTCGCCCAGCAGGTCGATCAGCGGCTTGACGTTATAACCGCCAACCATGGTCCCCAGAAGCTCGGTCGCCTTTTCACGGCTGATCAGCGCAACCGGGAAGTCGCCATGCGCCACCGCCGACAGGAAGGAGGCCTTGACCTTGGCCGCATCATCGACGCCCGGCGGCACGCGATAGGTGATCAGGTCGAGGAGGAATTCCGCTTCGCCGGCGGGCGGGTTCTTGATCAGTTCGATCACTTCGGCGGTTTGCTGCGCGGTCAGCGGGAGGGGCGGAATGCCAAGCGCGGCGCGCTCGGCCACATGGGCACGATAGGCTTCAAGCATCGGTACACCTTTGGAAAGGGTCTGGGGACGGACTTATAGAGTCCTTGGTTTGGCGCATATCGCAGGCGCGAAGCCTTGCATAGGCCACAGGGGTAAAATGGGCGTGAAACGGCGCAGAAATTTGCACGGGTGAAGTTTGTTTTTCACTCCTGAACGGGGCTTTTGGCCATGATGCGTGCCTCAGGCGCTGGGCGGCTCGGTGTCGAGACAGGCCAGAACCTCCTGCCCAATATCGGTGGGCCAGAGGGCAAGGCGCTGACGAAGTGCGGCACGATCCCCGGCAAACAGGGCGCGCGACGCCTCTTCAAAGCCCTCACGATCGCCCGCCAGAGTGACCATGACGCGATAGGCAGCATTGAGGCGCGCCCTCGGGTCCGGGCCGCCTTTGCGCGCCGCGTCGATCAGCTTGCGCAAGGTCACCGAGGCGCCCCCCGGCTGCTGCGACAGCCACTCCCAATGGCGCGGCAGAAGCGTGACTTCGCGCGGCACGACCCCCAGCTTTGGCCGTCCGCGTTTGACGGTTTCAGGCGAGGTTTCAGGTGTGGGGGCATAGCGCGCCTGAATGGCCGCCGCGTCGCCGCGCAGGTCGAGATCGATCACCTGACCCGTGGCGCGATCAAGGACGATAACGGGGGCGTCGGGCTGAGCCGCAAGGGCCTTGTGGGCAGCCCGTGCGGCTTCGGCGGGCGGGCCAACGGTCAGGCGGCGGGTGGCCTGAAACACGGCGTAGAGGGGTTCGGACGTCATCAGGTTCTCAGAATTTATTTTACCCGGATAAAATTATGCGTTATCAGCGCCGCTGTCAAAGGAGGAGATCATGGACAGCCATGAAAAGAAGGCGGCCATCGCGGCCTATAAGGAACGCAAGGCGGTGAGCGGGGTCTATGCGGTGATCTGCAACGCCACGGGCGAGACGTGGGTGGGGGCCAGCCGTAATCTGGAGGCGCAGCAGAACGGCCTGTGGTTTACGTTGCGACTGGGCAGCCATCGCCACGCCAGCCTGCAAGCCGCCTGGAACGCGCATGGCGAGACAGAGTTTCGCTATGAGGCGCTGGATCGCGTGCCAGAGGACTATTCCGACATGGCGCGCAAGGACGATCTGAAACGCCGCAAAGACCTGTGGCAGCAGCGGTTACAGGCGGAGGGGTTGCTGTAAAAAAAGAACCCCGCCGGTGACGACGGGGCTCCTCAATCGGGGGGCAGGGGGCAAGCCCCCCGCCTCTTCTCTCTTCAATTCTAACCGCGGGCCAGATTGCGTAGCACGTAGGGCATGACGCCGCCGTTCTTGAAATATTCAAGCTCGGTCGGGGTGTCGATGCGGCAGCGGACGGGGAAGCGGGCCACCTTGCCGTCCGAGGCGCGGAACAGCTCAACGATCAGTTCCTGACGCGGCTGGACGTTTTCGAGGCCGCGGATGGTGACGATTTCCTCACCCGTCAGGCCCAGCTTCTGCCAGCCGTCGATCTTGAACTGCAGGGGCAGGACGCCCATGCCGACCAGGTTGGAGCGGTGGATGCGCTCGAACGACTCGGCGATGACGGCGCGCACGCCCTGAAGCTTGGTGCCCTTGGCCGCCCAGTCGCGCGACGAACCGGTACCGTATTCCTTACCCGCGAAGATGACCATGCTGCGGCCTTCGGCCTTGTAGCGCATGGCGGCATCATAGATGGCCATCACGTCGCCCGACGGGAAGTGCTTGGTCACCCCGCCTTCAATGTCCGGCGTGATCTTGTTGCGGATGCGGATATTGGCGAAGGTGCCGCGCATCATGACTTCGTGGTGACCGCGACGCGCGCCGTAGGAGTTGAACTCCGACACCGGCACGTCGTGGTTGGTCAGCCACTGACCGGCGGGCGAGGTCTTCTTGATCGAACCGGCCGGCGAAATGTGGTCGGTGGTGATCGAGTCGCCAAAGATGCCGAGCACGCGGGCTTCGACGATGTCGGTGACCTTTTCCGGCGTCATGGTCATGCCCTCAAAATAGGGCGGGTTGGCGACGTAGGTCGAGGTGGCGTCCCACTGATAGGTCTGACCGCCCGACACAGAGATGGCCTGCCAGTGCTCATCGCCCTTGAAGACGTCGGCATAGCGGGCGCTGAACTTGTCATGGGTGACGTTGGCGCGCTGAATCTCGGCGATCTCGGCATTGGTGGGCCAGATGTCCTTGAGATAGACCGGCTCACCGTTGCTGCCGGTGCCCAGAGGATCGGTCGTCAGATTGACGTTCAGCGACCCGGCCAGCGCGTAAGCCACGACCAGCGGCGGCGAGGCCAGATAGTTGGCGCGCACGTCGGGGTTCACACGGCCTTCGAAATTGCGGTTGCCCGACAGGACCGAGCAGGCGACGAGATCGGCTTCGTTGATGGCCGCCGAAATCGCTTCGGGCAACGGGCCGGAATTGCCGATACAGGTGGTGCAGCCATAGCCGGTCAGGTTGAAGCCCAGCGCGTCGAGATCGGCGGTCAGTCCTGCGGCATTGAGGTAATCGGTGACGACCTGAGAACCGGGGGCCAGCGAGGTCTTGACCCACGGCTTGACGCTGAGGCCCAGCGCCTTGGCCTTACGTGCCACCAGACCGGCGGCGATCAGCACCGACGGGTTGGAGGTGTTGGTGCACGAGGTGATGGCGGCAATGACCACATCGCCGTGTTTGACGCTGTAGTCGGTGCCGGCGACGGCGGCCGAGCGGGTTTCATCGCCCGCCTTGTTGAACTCACCGCTCAGGGCCTTGGCAAATTCCGATGCCGCGTCGGTCAGCAGCACGCGGTCCTGCGGACGCTTGGGACCGGCCAGAGACGGCAGCACGCCGCCGAGGTCAAGCTCCAGCGTGTCGGTGAAGACCGGATCGTTTTCCGGATCGAGCCACAGGCCTTGCTGTTTGGCATAGGCTTCGACCAGAGCGACGCGGGCGGGCTCGCGGTTGGTGGCCGTCAGATAGTCGATGGTCGCCTGCGACACCGGGAAGAAGCCGCAGGTCGCGCCATATTCCGGAGCCATATTGGCAATGGTCGCCTGATCTTCCAGCGACAGGGTGGTGAGGCCTTCGCCGAAATATTCGACGAACTTGCCCACCACGCCCTTTTTGCGCAGCATCTGGGTGATGGTCAGGACGAGGTCGGTAGCGGTGGCCCCTTCCGGCAGCTTGCCCGTCAGCTTGAAGCCGATCACTTCGGGGATCAGCATGGGGATGGGCTGACCCAGCATGGCGGCTTCGGCCTCGATGCCGCCGACGCCCCAGCCGAGCACGCTCAGGCCGTTGACCATGGTGGTGTGCGAATCGGTGCCGACCACCGTGTCCGGATAGGCGACATCGCCGCCGGCGGCGACGCTGGTCCACACGGTCTGCGCCAGATATTCGAGATTGACCTGATGGCAGATGCCGGTGCCCGGCGGCACGACGCGGAAATTGTTAAAGGCCGAGGAGCCCCAGCGCAGGAAGTTATAGCGCTCCATATTGCGCTCATATTCGCGGTCCACATTCTTTTTGGCCGCATCCGCCGTGCCGAAATAATCGACCATGACCGAATGGTCGATGACGAGGTCCACCGGGTTGAGCGGATTGATCTTGGCCGGATCGGCCCCCAGCTTGACCATGGCGTCGCGCATGGCCGCCAGATCCACCACCGCCGGAACGCCGGTGAAGTCCTGCATCAGGACGCGCGCCGGGCGGAAGGCGATTTCGTGTTCGACCGAGCCCTTATTGTCGATCCAGTTGGCCAGCGCCTGAATATCGGCCTTGGTCACCGACACGCCGTCTTCGTTGCGCAGCAGGTTTTCCAGCAGCACCTTCAGCGAGGCGGGCAGCCGCGAGATGTTGGGCAGGCCGTTGGCTTCGGCGGCCTTCAGGTCAAAATAGGTGTAGGTGTGGTCGCCGACGGTGAGTTCGGCCTTAGAAATAAAGCTGTCGAGGGACATGGTCGCTTTTCCTTCCGACCGCGTAAGGTGGGAACATCGCGGCCCCCAATGGGCCTGAAACCGGCGTCGCGCGTTCCGCCCTGACGGACGCACAGGGTCCTGTCCGGGGTCGCACGGTTACCGGCCGATGGCGCGGTCAATTGCCTTCTAAACCGCTTCCGGCTACTCGTCTATGAAGAAGCCCCCGCCGTGGGGAATTTGTTCGGAAGTTTTCGCCTGATGGCCCTCTCTCTTGCGGTGGACGCGCTAAGCCTGAAAAAAGGCTACCGCCATCTGATCCATGACCTGTCGTTTTCCGTCGCACCCGGTGAGTGCGTCGCCCTCACCGGGGCCAATGGGGTGGGCAAGACGACGCTGCTGCGCACACTGGCCGGGTTTATCCGCCCCGACGGCGGCCGCGTGCGCTATGTGGACGGCGTTGATCCGGAGGGGTCAATGGCGGCGCAGGCCCATTATCTCGGTCACGCCGAAGCCCTGTCGCCGGGGCGTCTGGCCGGGGCGGAAATGGACTTTCAGCGCACCTTTCTGGGGGGCACGGCGGCGGGACAGGCCGAGGCGATCCGGCGGCTGAACCTGTCGCCCCTGCTGGACCTGGAAACACGGATGCTGTCGGCGGGGCAGAAGCGGCGATTGTCGTGCGCGCGGCTGATCATGGCGAAGCGCCCCGTCTGGCTGCTCGATGAGCCCATGTCGCCGCTCGATGCCGAACACCGGGCGAAGCTGGCCGAGCTGATGCGGGCGCATCTGAGCGCGGGCGGGCTGATTGTCTGCGCCGTGCACGATCCGTTGCCGTTTGAGGTGCGCGAACTGCGACTGACGGCACCGGCGATGGAGGCGGTCTATGGGTGAGTTAAAGGCGAGACCGCCCTCCCCTTCCCTTGCCCTGTTAAAGCGCGATCTGGGTCTGTCTCTGGCACGCGGCGGCGGGCCGGTGCTGGCCGCCGGGTTCTACCTGACCCTGATGGCCATGGTGCCGCTCAGCCTCGGCCCGGAGGCGCAAACCCTGTCGAAGATCGCGCCCGGCCTGACCTGGTTGTGTCTGGCGCTGGCCTCGCTCTTGTCGCTGGAACGGCTGTTTGAGCGCGATTACGAAGACGGGGTGTTCGACCTGTTGCGCACCGGGCCACTGGCGCTCGAATGGGTAGCCTTTCTCAAATGTCTGGCCCAGTGGCTGGGCACGGGCCTGATCCTGTCACTGATGACGCCGGTGGTGATGATCCTGCTGGGCGCGCCCGTGGGCGTAGCCGGTTGGGCGCTGGTGGCGGCCCTCATCGGCTCGCTCAGCTTTGCCCTGATCGGCGGAGCGGGGGCGTCTCTGACTCTGGGGTCGCGTAAAGGCGGGGTGCTGATCGCCCTGCTGGTCCTGCCCTTCTATGTGCCGCCGGTCATTTTCGGTGCGGGCCTGATGCAGGCCTTCGTCACCGGCGCGCCCGTGTTTCAGGCGCTTAGCCTTCTCTGCGCCTACGGTCTGTTTGCGCTGGCGCTGGGCCCCATCGCCATGGGCGCGGCGCTGCGCAGTGCGTTAAATTGACAGACTTGTCGCTCTTCGTGAAACCGCCTATGTGAGACACCCATGATCATAAGCTGGCTGGCCAATCCGGACCGTTTCTCGAAGGTGTTTGCCCCCGTGCGCCCGTGGGTGGCGGGGCTGAGCCTCGTGCTGTTTGCGTGGGGGCTTTATCTCTGCTTCGCCTCGCCCGAAGACTATCAGCAGGGCGACACGGTGCGCATCATGTATATCCACGTCCCGGCGGCGTGGATGGCGCTGTTTACCTACCTCGTCATGGGCGTGGCGAGCTTCTTCGGCCTGATCTTCCGTCACGCTCTGGCCGATGCCGCCGCCAAGGCCGCCGCCCCCATCGGCGCAGTGTTCACGGCTTTGGCCCTGATCACCGGCTCCTTGTGGGGTAAGCCCATGTGGGGCACCTGGTGGGAATGGGACGGGCGCATGACCTCGGTGCTGGTGCTGTTCCTCTTCTATATCGGCTATATCGCCCTGCACGCCTCGATCGAAGACGAACAGCGGGCGGCCAAATCAACCGCCATTCTGGCCCTGATCGGCCTGATCAACCTGCCCATCATCAAGTTTTCGGTCGATTGGTGGAACACCCTGCATCAGGGCGCTTCGGTTTTCCGGCCGGATGGCCCCACCGTCGCGCCGGCTATGCTGTGGCCGCTGCTGGTGATGGCGCTGGCCTATAAGACGCTGTTCGTGTGGCTGTGGCTGATCCGCATCGACACGGAAATCCTAAGCCGCAAATATAACGGGCTGCGGGCGCGTCTCGGCTTCCGCGAAGGAGGGGCGTAATGGATCTGGATATGGGCAAGTACGCCTTTTTCGTCTGGGGCAGCTATGGCGTGACGGCGCTGGCGCTGCTCAGCCTCACCGTGCTGAGCGTGCGCGCGCATCGTGACCGCGCGGCGAAGCTCAAGGCGTTGCAGGAGACTCTGGCCGCTGAAAAGGCGCAAAAGGTGGACGCATGAAGCGCCTTCTGCTGGCCGCGCCTCTGGTCCTGCTGGTGGGGCTTGCGGCCATACTCGGCTGGTACAATTTCCATAAAAAGACCGACTACGCTCCGGCGGAGCTGGTCGGCAAGCCGCTGCCGGCGCGGCAACTGACCGATCTGCACGACGGGTCGCTGGCCTCCTTGCCGGCAATCGCGCGCGCGTCGGGCAAGCCGGTACTGGTCAATGTCTTCGCCTCATGGTGTACACCATGTCTGGCCGAGCACCCCTATCTGATGGATCTGAAGGCCAAAGGCGTCATCATTATCGGCATCGACCATAAGGACACACCGATCAACGGGCTGAGCTTTATCGAAAAGCACGGCAACCCCTACGCGCGCATACTGTCCGACGAAGACGGACAGATGGGGCTCGATCTGGGGATTTCAGGCGTGCCGGAGACCTTCATCGTTGGCGCGGACGGCGTGGTGATCGACAAGATTACCGGCCCGATCGTGCCGGAAACCGTGCCTGCGGTATACAAGGCCGTCAGCGACGGGACGAAGCTGCCGTAATTAGAGCATTCGTCGGCTAAGTTGAGCCGCCGAATGCTCTAATTATTTCTAACGCCTCATGTTTTTTCCGAAAAGCACCTAGTTAAAGTGTTTTGGCACTGTTCGGCATGAGGCTCTAATTATATCAAGGGTCATGGAGAATGACCCTTGGCATTCCGTTCGAGAATGTCTCATATCACTGATACATATGAGACATTCTCGTTTCTTCAACGGCCGGATGCGGTCAGCATCTTCGGCCGTTGGTATTACACCCCCTGCGAGGCGCGGAAGGGGTCCATGGCATAGACGCCCAGCAACTCCACCTCTTCGGCGAAAAAGGTCAGTTCCTCAAAGGCCAGTTTGAGCAGGCGGTCGCTGGGGCGGCCTTCGACCTCGGCATAGAAGAAGGTCGAGGCAAAGATGCCGTCGCGGATATAGCTTTCCAGCCGGATCATATTGATGCCGTTGGTGGCAAAACCACCCAACGCCTTATACAGCGCCGCCGGGATGTTGCGCACACCGAAGACAAAGCTGGTCAGGACACGCTCGGCCTCCGCGGGGTTAGAAACCTCGGCCTGCGCACTGAGGACCAGAAAGCGCGTGGTGTTGTTGTGCGCGTCTTCCAGATTGCGACGCAGGATTTTCAGGCCATAAAGTTCCGCCGCGATTTCCGGCGCGATGGCGGCGCGATCACGCTCCTGCGTCTCGCTGAGGCGGCGGGCCGCACCGGCGGTATCGTGATAGATTTCCGGGCGGATACCCAGGGCGTTCAGCGAGTTGCGGCACTGCATCAGGGCCATGGTGTGCGAAAAGGCCACCTTGATATCCGACAGTTCGGCGTCCGGCGTCCCCATCAGGGTCATTTCGATGGGCAGGAAGCGCTCACCGATGATCTTCAGCCCCGAATGCGGCAACAGGTGGTGCACGTCGGCCACCCGCCCGGCCAGCGCGTTTTCGACCGGAATCATGCCCAGAGCGCACTCGCCCGCCGCCACCGCCGCAAAGGCCGCCTCAAAGGACGGGAAGGCGGTCGGCGTGTAGTCGGGGAACCAGCGGCGGCAGGCCTGATGGCTGAAGGCGCCGGGTTCGCCCTGATAGGCGATCTTTTGGGAAGCGGTCATGGCAGAGAGACCCTGAACAACAGAAAGCGCCGTCTGTGCCTGTCTTTCCGCCGTTTTTCAAGGGTTTCGGCGCAAAGCTATATGCCTAAAGCGAAAGGTAGGTTTTGAAAATACAGGCGGTGAAACAAGAAATTAGAGCGAAATGTCCCCTCACCTCACAGTCATTTCTATCTAGCGCTGGAAATAGGGCGCGATTTGGCTTAGAGGCAAACAGGTGCGCAGGCGGCTTTCGCGGTTCTGCGACGATTTGACACAGAAGCTCTGAGGACGCTTTGCCGCGCGAAAGGCGGCTTGCGCAATGAGGCCTTTTCGTGTCAGAGAACAGAGATAAAGAGCCGCTACCCGGCATTGACCCCGAGGGGATCGTCCGGTCAAATAGGCGGCTGAACGCTGGGATATAGAGTCGGGACGTCAGAGGCGGCATGAGCGGTAATCTTCAGTTTAACAAGATCATGGCGGCGGGCCTCACGGCGGCGCTGGTTATTGTGGTGGCGCGCGTGGGCGTCGATGCCCTTTACCACACAGAACCGCCGGCCAAGCCAGGCTACGCCGTCGAAGTGGCCGAAGCCGAAGCGGGTGGCGGCGCGGCTGCCGTTGAGCTTGATCCGGATTGGGGCACGGTGCTGCCGACCGCCGATCTGGCCGCCGGTGAAAAGGTGTTCGGCAAGTGCGTCTCGTGCCACAATGTCGATCCGGCCAATGCCAATATGACCGGTCCAGGCCTGTGGGGCGTGGTGGGTCGCGCGACGGCCGGCCATGCGGGCTTTGCCTATTCCGACGGCATGAAGGCGCACGCCGCCGAAGCGCCGACCTGGACCTATGATCAGCTCTATCACTTCCTCGGCAACCCGGCGAAGTGGGTCAAGGGCACCAAGATGGGCTTTGCCGGTATCAAGAAGCCGGAAGAGCGCATTGCCCTGATCGCTTACCTGCATTCCAAGGGTTCGACCGGCTATCCGATCCCCGCCCCCGATCCCTCGCGTCAGCCGGGCGCTGCCCCGGCCGCAGCGGGTGCCGCTCCAGCCCAGCCCGCGCCGAAAGAAGGCGCGGTGGCCACGCCGCCGACCGGTTCGACCGCTGGCGGGCCGCTGCCCACGGGGTCGGCCTCGGCCTCTGCGGCTCCCGCGGCTGCACAATAAGCCAGACACAGAAAAACCCGCCGGAGACGGCGGGTTTTTTGCATCAGACTCTTGATTTCTTACAGACGGCGGAAGGCGATTGGTCGGCCCACGCCCGCCGCTTCGATACGGTCCACGGCCTCACGCAGCGGCTCGATGACCGTCTTCATGTGGTGGCCATTGGCGTGGATGATGTGGTCTTCGTCGCGCATGATGGCGACGTGGCCCTTCCAGAACACCAGATCGCCGCGATAGAGCCCTTTCAGATCCGCACCGATGTCCAGCGCCTCCCCCATATGCGACTGCATGTCCGAATCGCGCGGGCAGGCCTGACCGACGGCGTAGAGCGCCTGCTGCACCAGACCGGAGCAATCGAGGCCTTCGCTTTCGCGGCCCCCCCACTGATAGGGGGCGTTGAGATAGGTTTCGGCGACGCTGACATAGTCGTGGTCGAAATCCGTAAAATCCGACAGGTGCGCGCGGTAGATCCAGCCCAGATCATTGAGCTGCGCATAATTGCCATCCGTGCCCGTGACACTGACCAACGCGTTGCGGCTGAGCGCGCAGACGATCTGCGATTTCAGGTTCGGCTCCGAGAAGACGTAGCTGCGCAGGGTCGAAACATAGTGGGTCGGCACGTACCAGTCGCGCGACAGGTCGGCTTCGCGCACATAGCCGCAATAGCCGTCACGCAGGGCCTGACCCCACACATAGTCGCGGGAACGTTCGATCACGCGGAAGCGCTCCCCGAACAAAATCTGATCCAGTTGCTCGGCGCTGTTGCTGGGGGCGGCGCGGATGGCGCTGACCGGTGCGGCGCAGGCGAGGGTTTCGCCAACGACAAAGGTTTCGGCGCGCATCAGCCCCTGAAGGCGCTGATCGGCCTTGCCGTCCTTGAACGGCGTCATGCGCGGGTCGAAATCGTCGTGGGCCATTCTGCTGCCTCTAACTCACCATCATGCCTGTTTGATCTGCTTAACCTTCGTAAAAAAGTCTTAACAGAGAAAGGCTTAGAGCAAGACCATAGCGCAAAGATGCGAATGTGGAGTTAATGACACGACCGGCGAGGCGCAGATTGTCACAGCCCGCGGATCAGGCGGAAGACGGCGCGCAGGGTCTGGGCCTCGGCCCCGACGGGGAAGCCCGGACGGCCGCGCGGGTTCCAGGCGTAGAGGTCGAAATGCACCCACGCCCCCGTCTGTGGCGCGAATTTTTGCAGGAAAAGAGCGGCGGTGACCGATCCGGCCTGCGCCCAACCCTGCGGATCGTTCCTGAGATCGGCGATATCGGACTCCAAAGCGTCACGATACCCGGCCCACAGCGGCATCCGCCACAGCGGGTCGTGCTCGGCAATGGCCGCCACCTCCAGCCGCCGCGCCATCTCTTCATCGTCCGTATAGAAGGGGATGACTTCCGGCCCTAGCGCCACGCGCGCCGCGCCGGTCAGGGTGGCAAAATCGAGCGTCAGATCGGGCTCCAGCTCTGCCGCCCGCGTCAGGGCATCGGCCAGAATCAACCGCCCTTCGGCATCGGTATTGCCGACCTCGATCGAGCGCCCGGCGCGTGAAGCGATGATGTCGCCCGGTCGGAAGGCGTCGCCGGAAATGGCGTTTTCCACGGCGCTGATCAGCACGTGCAGCCGCACACGCAGATTGGCCCCCATGATCAGGCGCGCCAGCCCCAGCACATGCGCCGCGCCGCCCATATCCTTTTTCATCAGGGCCATACCGGCCCCGCCCTTGATGTTCAGGCCGCCGGTGTCAAACACCACGCCCTTGCCGACCAGAACGATCACCGGCTTGCGGACATCGGAAATATCCTCGACCTGCGGCGTCCAGTCGATTTCGATAAAGCGCGGGGCGCGGGCTTCGACCGCCGCGCGGCCCACGGCGTGCACCGCCGGGAAATTTTCGCGCAGCAGCTCATCGCCGGTAATGACGCTGATCTGCGCGCCAAATTCTGAAGCCAGAGCTCTCGCCGCCGCTTCAATCTCCGCCGGGCCCATATCATTGGCGGGCGTATTGACCAGATCGCGCACCAGATCGTGGGCCGAAACCTCCAGCGCCACGGCGTCGCGCGCCTCGGCATCGAGGTCGCTGGTGTCGAGCCGCACCTCATCGCGTAAGGCCTTGCCTGCCTTATAGCGATCAAAGACGTAAGCCCCCAGTTGGAACGCCACATGGATGGCCTTGCGATCCAGCCCCTCATCGGCCTTCAGCCGCCACACGCCGGACGGCAACTGCCCCGGCAGAGCGCGGAAGACCAGGGGATTATAGGCCCGGCGCACCCCCAGACCGAACCACGCCGCCAGACCGCCATTGAGCGGCAGCACGACCAGCCCCCCCGCCTTCCCCGTAAAGCCCTTCGCCCGCAAAAACGCCGCCTGCGTCGCCTCCAAGGCGGACAGCGCCGCCTCTACCTCGTCTTCAAACAGGCCGAAGATGATGTTTTCCGGCGTTTTGGCGGGCGGGTTGGGCAAGGGCTTGGGCATGGCAGTCTTCTCAGGAACAGCAGAGGGTTTAACCATATATTTAGGGGTCTAAATCAAAGCTTAAAGCCGTATTCGTTTTTGCGAGGCCAGAACGCCTCCGGCCGTCTCAGGGTGTCGCATGACCCGTCTTGCCGTTCTGTTGCTCGCTGGCGGTTTGCTGGCCTTTCCCGTTCTGGCCGCCGAAGACGCCAAACCGGCCGAAAAATCAGGCCTGAAATCGGTCAAGCTGGTGGAGACACCGGCTCCGCCCAAGCCGGTCAAGGCGACCAGGGCCGAACGCGAAGCGGCGATGCGCCTCGACCCGCTGGGGCGCGCGGCCTTCTTCAACCGCGAATTTGTCAACGACCCGACCGATATTGAGGCCGGGCTGGCCCTGTCGGAAGCGCAGCGCGCACTGGGCAACCCCAAGGAAGCCGCCGATACGGCGCACCGCGTGCTGTTGTTCGCGCCGCAAAATTACGAGGCCTTGCTGGCGGCGGCGCGCGGCCACATCGCCAATAATGACGCCTTCTACGCCATTGACCCGCTGCGAACCGCCTCAACGCTGAAACCCAATGACTGGCGCGTCTGGTCGCTTCTGGGCGTGGCCTATGACCAGACCAAGCGCAGCGAAGAGGCGCTGACCATGTGGGACAAGGCGCTCAGCCTGTCGCCCGACAACCCCGCCGTCCTCACCAATCAGGCCATGTACAAGGCCGGCAATGGCGATCTGGCGCAGGCCGAAACCATTCTGCGCCGCGCCGTCACCCTGCCCGGCGCCACTATTCAGGTGCGTCAGAATCTGGCGCTCGTTCTGGGGATGCAGGGCAAGCTGGCCGAGGCGGAAAAACTGCTGCGGCAGGACCTGCCGCCGGATGTGGCGGATAAAAACCTCGCCTGGCTTCAGGCCTCGCTGAAACCCGCCGGCGCCACGGCCCCGGCCCGCGACTGGAACAGCCTCAAGGGCGGGTGATCTGTAAAACCGCGCCGCCCGTAAGATAAATGCGGGCCAAAACCCCAGAATGGGACTCCTGTCTGCCCCCGCGCCTGTGCTAGGGTGCACGCGCGACGGGCGACTCACCCGCGCGGCCAATTATCCCCAGACGCGACATTGTGCCCACACAAGATGTAGATATTCATCTGGTGTTAACTACAAAGTGTGGTGATATGGGGCCTCAGTTCAGTGTCGATTCGGAAGTCATGCCATGAGCCTCATCATCCCCGGTGCCCAGCCCAAGGCGGGCCTGCTTACCCCCTCGATTGCCTATAAGCCGTTCCGCTATCCGTGGGCCTTCGACTTCTGGCAAAAGCAGCAACAGGTGCACTGGCTGCCCGAAGAGGTGCCGCTGGGCGAAGACGTCAAAGACTGGGCGTCCAAGCTGAACGACAATGAGCGCAACCTGCTGACCCAGATCTTCCGCTTCTTCACGCAGTCGGACATCGAGGTTCAGGACAACTACATGGAAAAATACGGTCGGGTGTTCAAACCGACCGAGATCAAGATGATGCTGTCGGCCTTCGCCAATATGGAGACCGTGCACATCGCCGCCTATGCCCTGCTGCTCGAAACCATCGGTATGCCCGAAGCCGAGTTTGGCGCGTTCATGGAATACGAGGCCATGCGCGACAAACACGACTTCATGCAGAAGTTCGGCGTCGATAGCGATGCCGATATCTGCCGCACGCTCGCTATGTTCGGTGGCTTTACCGAAGGCCTGCAACTGTTTGCCTCCTTCGCCATGCTGATGAACTTCCCGCGCTTCAACAAGATGAAGGGCATGGGGCAGATCGTCTCGTGGTCGGTGCGCGACGAAAGCCTGCACTGCGAAGGCATCATCAAGCTCTACCACGCCTTCAACAAGGAAACCGGCGCGGTGACCAAGGCCGTGGCCGATGACATCGTCGATTGCTGTAAAACCGTGGTCAGCCTCGAAGACAAGTTCATCGACCTGTCGTTCGAAATGGGACCCGTCGAAGGCATGACGCCGGACGACATCAAACAATATATCCGCTACATCGCCGACTGGCGCCTGCGTCAACTGGAACTGCCCGAAGTGTTCGGCGTGCAGGAAAACCCGCTGCCCTGGCTTCAGGTGCTGCTGTCGGGCGTCGAACACGCCAACTTCTTCGAAGCCCGCGCCACCGAATACTCCAAGGCCGCGACCAAGGGCTCATGGACC
Source organism: Asticcacaulis sp. W401b (assembly GCF_046503825.1). Lineage (NCBI taxonomy): Bacteria > Pseudomonadati > Pseudomonadota > Alphaproteobacteria > Caulobacterales > Caulobacteraceae > Asticcacaulis > Asticcacaulis sp. W401b. The sequence continues at coordinate 453,653 of NZ_JBKFEE010000002.1, read as the reverse complement.
GGCGGCGAAGGTGTGTGGGACGCTTTCGATACCCTGCTCAAAAAGCGCTCGGAAGCCACCCGCGGCGTGAATGTGTAAGGCATAAAGATTTGGGGCCGCTGGCCCCAAACCCAGGATGTTTAAAGCGCTCCATTGTCAGGCAATAGGGCGCTTTTTTGTATCGGGGTGTGGGGGCTGCGCCCCCACATCTTGAATCAATTAACCTCCCCTAACGGCGCATTAACCTTCTCCCGTTAGCCTGAGCGGATGATCCCTTACCCTGCCCTGCTGCGCGCCGCCAAGCCGGTTGCGCTGACGCTGCTCGTGCTGTTGTGCACGGGCACGGTGGGGGCGCAGCCGGTTCAGAAACCCTTAAGCAAGCAGGCGCAGACCGAGCTGGACACGCTGGGGGCAGAGTTGCGCGCCAATGCCCGCAAGCGCGAGCAGAAGCATCAGTCGGCGCGGGAGATCGCGCAGGAGATCGAGCGGCTGCGCGCGCAGATGATCGACATTGCCCGCACGCAGGGGGCGTCGGAGCAGCGGGCGGCGGTCTATCGCGCGCGGCTGGAGACGCTGAGCCTGCTTGAGGCCGATATGACGCGGCGGCTGGGGACGTTGCGCAACAAGCAGGCGCGGTTGCTCAGCGCCTTGCAGATCTATTCGCGCAACCCGCCGCCGACGATTTTCGTTTCGACGCGCAAGGCCAATGACGCGGTGATCGCGGCCATATTGCTGAAAGAGATTACGCCGGAGCTGAAAAAGCGCGCTGCCGTGCTGTCAGAGGAGAACCGCAACCTGATCCGCGTGCGGCGCGAGGCGGCTTTGCAGAACGAGGCGCTGTTTATTTCCGAAAGCGACGTGTCGGAGCAACAGAAGCAGTTAGAGACCCTGATGGCCGATCGGGCGGCGCTGGAAGACCAGCTTTTGCGTGAAGCCGATGCCATTGAGGCGCGCAATCTGGAGCTCGAGGCGCGGCAGCGGACCCTGCTGGGCCTGCCCTCGCCGCTGCGCCCGGCCCAGAGCCGCACGCTCGACCTGCAACTGCCTGTGGTGGGTGAAAAGGCCGCCAGCTATGGCGAGACGGTGGACGGTCAGACCAGCCGCGGCCTGCGGCTGAAGACCACGCCGGGGGCGCAGGTGCGCAGCCCCGGCAATGGCCGCGTTGAATATGCCGGGCCGCTGGACGGGTATGGTCAGGTGATCATTCTCGATATCGGCAATGACTATCACGTGGTGATGACGGGGCTGGGGCGGGTCTATGTCGATCCCAACCGCACCGTGGCCAGGGGGGAGCCGCTGGGGCGCACGCCCAATCTGACCGACAAGCCGACGGTCTTTTATATGGAGCTGCGCCAAGGCGAAAACCCCGTCAATCCGGCCACCGGCTTCGATCTGAGCAAGCTGTAAAGGCCCTGTTTACGCCACATTAAAAGCCTGTAGTATGGGTAGTGAGCGTCTGTGCCACCGCAGGTTTGCGGGTGGCCATTACAGGGTCTGTGACCCTAACGAGGACTATATGAGAAATTACTTCCTGGGCGGCGTCGCCGCTCTGGCCCTGAGCATCGGTGCGGTGGCCTACGCCAATCAGCCAGCCTTTTCGCCCAAGTCCGATACCTATGAAATGCTTGAGCTGTTTGGCGACGTCGTGGCGCTGGTCAAGCAGAACTATGTGGTCGAGGTGGACGACAAGAAGCTGATTGAAGCCGCGCTTCAGGGGATGCTGTCCTCGCTCGATCCGCATTCCAACTACTTGTCGGCGGATGATTTCACCGACCTTCAGGAACGCACCAAGGGCGCCTATGGCGGCATCGGCCTTGAGGTGCAGTCCGAAGACGGCGCGGTGAAGGTGGTCACCCCGATGGATGACACCCCGGCCATGAAGGCGGGTATCCAGTCGGGCGACTTTATCACCGCCATCGACGGCACCTCGATTCTGGGGATGCGCCTGAACGAGGCCGTCTCCAAGATGAAGGGGACGCCGGAGACGGACCTGACGCTCACAATCTACCGCGAAGGCAAGGACGAGCCGTTCGACCTCAAGCTGAAGCGCGAAATCATCAATGTGAAGTCGGTCAAGGCGCGCATGGAAGGCGCTTACGGCTATCTGCGCATCTCGAACTTCAACGAGAATACGGCGCGCGAATCCTATGAGGCGCTGAGCGATCTGCGCACGAAGAACCCGCAGATGAAGGGGCTGATCCTCGATTTGCGCAACAATCCCGGCGGTCTGCTCGATCAGTCGGTGGGCGTCGCCGACCTGTTCCTCGAAGGTGGCGAAGTGGTGTCGCAGCGCGGACGCAAGCCCGACGACATCACCCGCTATCAGGCCCATAAGGGCGACATCATGAACGGCAAGCCGATCGTGGTGCTGACCAATCCGGGTACGGCTTCGGCGGCGGAAATCGTTGCAGGCGCGCTTCAGGATCACAAGCGGGCCTCGACCGTCGGCCTGACCACCTTTGGTAAGGGCTCGGTGCAGAGCGTCATCAATCTGGGCGAAAACCGCGCGGTGAAGATGACCATTGCGCGCTATTACACGCCGTCGGGCCGCTCGATCCAGAAGACGGGCATCGAGCCCGATCTGGAAGTGGCGCAATCGCGCGATCAGGCCAAGGTGATCGCCAACCGCGCCTATTCCTTCTCCGAAGCCGATTACAAGAACGCGCTGGATGCCGATGAGGGCAAGAAGCGTCAGGAAGCGCACGTTGTGTCCGAAGTGCCGCCGGATTCCTACGACGTCAAAACCGGCGACTTCCAACTGGCGCGCGCCATCGACGTGCTGAACTATGGCGGCGACGTGAAGATGGCGGCGGCGCACCCGCGCGGCCTCAAGCTGGCCATGTCCGATCTGGTCGATACGCCGAGCGAGCGCTTTGCCGGCAAGACAAAGGCCGGTCCGGCCAAACCAGCCCCGGCGGCGGCTCCCAATACGGCGACCGCTTCGTCGTCGTCATCCTCAAGCTCGGCGCAACCGAAGTAAGCGACACCCCCGCATCATACCAAGAGTCATTGAAAATGGCTCTTGGTATGCCTTTCGAGACGGTCTCATCTCACTGACACATATGAGACAGTCTCGTGTGTTCAACGGCCGGATGCGGTCAGCATCTTCGGCCGTTGGTATCCTTTATTTGGGCGGGGGTTTTTACATCCGCACACGGGCAGAGCGCGTATAAGACCTGAAAAAAAACGCCCGATGCGTCGCACCGGGCGTCAGGATACATCTCATGGACCTCCATCCATAGGCCACTCGTCATACATGCCAGAGAGTGTCTAAAAAGACAGGCTTGTGTGGCGAAACCTGCAATCATAATGATCCTCAATGGCTTAACGGGCGAATCAAGTTGCCGTGAGAGTTGAAGCCGCCCGCCGTGAACACCAATGACGCCCCCGTTTCCTGAGCATCTGCATATTGTGTCGCTGCCCTACCGGCCGCCCGAAGTCTTTTTCGGTAGCGTGCTGAGGTCGGAGCGTTGCGCCGGTTTCCTGTCCGATGGCGGGGCGCTGGGGCGCTGGTCGTGGCTGTGTGTGGCACCCGATGACACAGAGGTGTTTGCCTTTGACGATGCGCGCCACCCGGAAGAGGTGTTGCGCACGGCCTGTGCGCAGGCGTTGGGTAACACCCATGTCCACGGTAACGACATCGCGGATTTGCCGCCCTTTAGCGGCGGGCTGATCGGGTTGGCCGGGTTTGAGCTGGGCCCGCGGCTGGAAAACCTGCCGCTGCGTGCGTTTGAGTTGGGGGCTGAACCGTGGCCCGAACTGGTGCTGATGCGTTTTTCGGCGGTTCTGGCCTTTGACCTGCATCAGAAGCGGCGTCTGGTTCTGGGGCGTGGCACAACGCCCGAAGCGGCGCGTCAGCGGGCCGAGGCTCTGGTGGCGCAGGCCGAAACCGTGGTGTCCCCGCGCCGGTCCACCGCCCTGATGGACGGCCCGTTACTCAGCGAAACGCCGGACGCCGAGTTTGAGGCGAAGGTGGCGACGCTGGTGGCGCAAATCCATGCCGGTGACCTGTTTCAGGCCAATCTGGCGCGCGGCTGGCGCGGCGCTCTGAAACCCGGCCTCACGCCCGATCACATTTTACAGGCGCTGGCCGAAGCAGGGGCCAGTCCTTTCGGCGCCTTTATGCGCTTTGGCGACCGCGCCGTGGTGTCGAACAGCCCGGAACGTTTTATCCGTCTTGAGGCCGACGGGCGCATGGAAACCCGTCCGATCAAGGGCACGCGCCCACGCGGGCACACGCCGCAGACTGACTCAGAGCTGGGTCAGGAACTGCTGAACAGCGCCAAGGATCGCGCCGAAAACCTGATGATCGTCGATCTGATGCGTCACGACCTGTCGAAGGTCGCCGAGGTCGGCTCGGTGCGCGTCGAAGCCCTGAACGCGCTGGAATCTTATCCCAATGTGCATCATCTGGTGTCCGTCGTCACCGCGCAACTGAAAGCCGGGCACACAGCCGCCGATGTGCTGCTGGCCACCTTCCCGCCCGGCTCGATTTCCGGTGCGCCCAAGGTGCAGGCCATGAAGGTCATTCAGGCGCTGGAGGCGCCGCGCGGTCCCTATTGTGGCTCGCTGTTCTGGGTCGATGCGTCGGGTGCCATGGACTCGAATGTGCTGATCCGCACGGCCGCCTGTGAACGCGACGAAAGGGGCCAATGGCACTTAAGGGTCAGTGCGGGTGGCGGCATTGTCGCCGACTCCGATCCGGCCGATGAACGCCGCGAAACCGAAACCAAGCTGTCCCTGTTCCGACAGGTGCTGGAGCGCAGATATTAAGGTTTCAACGGGATCTGACTGCCCGACCGCGGATGATGGTAGGTCGTCGATTTGAACGTCGTATTGATGGGCAGGAACTTACCGATCGGCGGCGTGAAGTCGTAGATGACCTCGGTGACGATCAGGGTCTGGCCCGCAGGCAACTGATCCGTGGTCAGGCCTTTGGTATCAAACGGTAGGGTGCCCTGCCAGTTTTTGCTCGGAGCCGGTGTCCAGTCCGCCGCGATAACGCCGGTGGTCGCATTGCGCGTTACACTGGAGATACGCATATGTAACTTGGTCTCGGCGGGAAAGGGATCAAGAATACTGCTGCCGATTTCAAAAATATCGTCCACATTGGCCTGAGTCAGGCTTTCGGACTGCGCGACCAGGTCCCCCATGCTGGCGGCCAGGTGCGACGTGCGGCGACTGGCCATCAGACCGAGGCTGAGATCGGCCAGCCCCCAGTAGATGACAATGAGAACCGGCGCGATCAGGGCGAATTCCACCGCTGCCGTACCGCCTTGCGCCCGGAGGCCAAACCGCAGGTGTTTACCCAGACATCTCAGCATCAGAAGGGCTCGTTTCTGAAAACGATGGTGGAGGAGACAACCATTTCCCCGCTGCTCAGAGCGCCGAGACCGGGCTTCATAAACGGCGAAACGACCCGCCAGGGATAATAGACGCGCACCAGCTGGATCTGGCTGCTGCCCCCTGCCGTATATTGCAGGTTGGTAAATTCACCGTTCACGATGACGTTGGGGGCTTCGGTCACCATTTTGAAATTGGTGAAGGTGCGGACATCGGCGCGCATCTTGGATGTGCAATCCGACCCCAGCCACGCCATTTCCGCGCAGACCTTGGTAATGAAGGCGCTGGACGTGGTCGGCTTGGTGGACTGGCCGGTCCGCAGCTCACGCGACACCTTGCTGGCGGCCAGATCGAGCGACACGCCGGCAACCAGCACGATCGCCAGTTCGAGGCAGCCCATGATCAAACCAAAAAAGGGCAGGGCAATAACGGCAAATTCCACCGCGGTCGAACCCCGGCGGTCACGCCATAGGCCAAATCTGGCACGCGTTGCGAAACGTGTGAAACGGCTTTCGCCGTGCGCTCCGGGGCGGCGGCGAAAAATCGCGGTTTTGGTCAGCAGTCTGCGCACCCTGTCCGTCCCATCAAAAGAACTGTGTCCACATCCTAAACGAGAGGGAGTCAACAGGGGGTTAAATTGGAGGATTAACTCGCCGGGGTAGGTGGCGGTGCCGGCGCGGGGGTGGAAGACGACTGCATCCCGTCGGTCTGCTCGATGCAGGTACGACCACAGATCAGGGTGCTGGACTTCATGCCCTTATAAACGGTAACGCCCCCCTCGACCGGTGTGCCCACCATGACATCGGCGTCAAAAATATTGCGGCCCGTGCTGTCGGTGACCGAAACCGAAGACCGGCCAAAGCCCCGACCGATTATATATATAGTGCGCGAATCGACGACGGTCACATCGGCCACATCGGGATTTCCGACGATCACCGATCCGGCAGGTGCCGGCAGGACCACCCGTGCGCTGTGGTTTTTTTCGACCACGATCTTGCTGGCGGCTTCGGCCGCACCGACGGGTAAAAGCGCCGCCACAGCCAGACACGCGGCCATTATCATCTGTTTCGTCATCTTTGCCTCCATCTGCAAAGGCGCTGGACGATTGTGCCCCCGGCGCAGCTTCCAGCCTGCCTCAGGAATATGAGCTTCAGGTTAGGAACACAGGTAAACAAGATATGTTTAAAAATGCTGAACGCAATATTAATGGAAAAAAATTTGACCAAATTTCAATATACAACATCGTTTATGAGAATTAACCTTAACGAAAATTTACAGTAAATCATTATTAACTATAGAAAAATCTCATAAAATTTCCATTGTTTACTTCATATTAATTGCGATCCCATATTCTGCATTCGTGTTCGGGAGCAAGTGAGCCAAACAACTCACCACCCCGGTCCGAAGTTAAACCTCACTTGCTTAGCATACTACTCTAATGGAGACTCTCATGACCAACCTCATCAAGAACTTTGCTAAAGACGAATCGGGCGCCACGGCTATCGAATACGGCCTGATCGCCGCCCTGATCGCCGTCGTCCTGATCAGCGTGCTGACCACCATCGGCACCAACCTGGAAGCCAAGTTCACCGAAATCAAAGACGCCGTCGGCTAATTGACCGCGGTTTAGCAACCCAGGCGAAGGGCCGCAGATCGATGTCTGCGGCCCTTTTTTTTCAGGACCTCGCCGATGCCCACGCTCAAAACCTTCTGGACAGATGAGACCGGCGCAACCGCTCTTGAATACGCCCTGATTGCGGCCCTGATCTTTCTCGTGGCATCGACGGCTATACTGGCCTGGGGCGACTCCATGAAGGAACACTATAAGGCGCTCGGCGACAAAATCGGTGGCGCGCTGACAAACTGAACCGGCGGTCCGGTCTTTAATTTATCGCCTCTATTTGCAGTAAAACACTCTCTTAACCCTGTTCGGTCTATGGCTGAGCCTCTGTGAAATCGCCATCGAGAGCCTCTGACCGATGCCCGCCGTTCTGATCCCCGCCCTCTTCTGCGTCGTCTATCCGGCCTGTCTCGTCTGGGCGGCCATCAGCGACCTGCGTTCGATGACCATTCCGAACCGCCTGAGCCTGATCCTTGCCGGCGTCTTTTTTCCCGCCGCCCTGCTTCTGGGCCTGTCACCCCTCAGCATAGCCCTCCATACCGGCATCGGTTTGGGCATTCTCGTTGTGGGCTTTGCCGCCTTCGCCTTCAAGGTTTTAGGCGGTGGCGACGCCAAACTTCTCGCGGCGACGGCCCTGTGGTTTCATCCGGAAGGCGTTCTGGCCTTTCTGACCTACACCGCTCTGGTGGGCGGGGCCTTTACCCTGTTGCTGCTGCTGGCACGGCAGTTCCTGCAAATCTATACCCCCACCCTGCCTCAGTGGCTGCAAACCCTGCTCAAGCCGCAAGGGGACATCCCCTATGGGGTCGCCATCTGTGCCGGGGGCCTGCTGGCCATTCCCTACAGCGACCTGTGGCCGTTGCTGAACAGGCTGGCCGGATAGGCAGATCAGACGTGCAAATGGGTGTTTCCGGTATCATTTTCACAAATTCGTCCGGCCATTAGCTTTCTTTAGGCTCCCGTTAACCACCGTTAAGCCAAGATTCGCCGCAACTGCCAATTGACTGGCTATCCGTGCGCGCCAGAACGCCGCCGGGGCTTTGAAGGGGAACCTCCATGAAGGCGTCACGTTTTGTCGTAATGGGCATAGCCGCGGTCGCAGCGCTTCTGCTGGCGCTGGTCGTGCGCGGCATGATCGGCGGCAATGGCGCATCCAACGCCAATGCCTCGCAAAAGGTTTCAGCCGAGGCCTCCGCCGTGAAGGTGCTGGTCGCCGCGCGTCACCTGAAGGTGGGGGAACGCATCGCCGAAGCCGACCTGACGTGGAAAGCGTGGCCGGAAGACGGCATCACCGAGTCCTATTTCACCGACCGGCCGGTAACGCCCGTCGCCGCTGCCGAAGCCAAGTCCGCCGAAGACAAGGCGCTGGACAAAAAAGTCCAGACCGGGGCCGCTAAGGTTGCCGATGCGGCTGATAAGGTGCTGAACCCGACGCGCGGCATGGACGCCGTGCTGGGCGGAGTGGTGCGCGAGGAAATGCTGGCCAATGAGCCGATCGTGGCGCGCAAGGTCGTGCGCGCCGATGCGGGCGGTTTCATGGCCGTCATGCTGGCTCCCGGCATGCGCGCCATGGCCGTGCCGGTGACCGTCGAAAGCACGGCGGGCGGCTTCATCCTGCCCGGCGACCGCGTCGATATCGTCGTATCGATGGAGGTCCAGAATAATGGCCAAAGCTCGCACGTGGCCAAACCGGTCCTGCGCAATGTCAAGGTGCTGGCCGTCGATCAGACGGTCGAAGCCAAGTCCGATCAGCCCTCGGTCATCGGGGCCACCGCCACCTTAGAGGTTCGCCCCGAAGAAGGCGAGGCTCTGGCACAGGCCAAGGCGCAGGGGCCGTTGTCGCTGATGCTGCGTTCCTATGCCGATGTCGGGGGCCCCTCCGGTCGCGTCGGGCCTTCCCCAGCCGGCGCCGGCAACAAGGTGGTCGTCTATCGCAATGGCCAGGGCACCGATGTGCCGGTATCCCGATGAGAGTTTCGATGAAGAGACGTTTTGACATGGCACGCGCCCCTCTCGCCTTCACCGTTTTTGCCGCTGGCCTGCTGATGAGCAGTCTGGCGGCCACCGGCGTTCAGGCCGCCCCAAAGCCCTACACCTCGCTGGGCAGTCCCATGAGCGTGCAGACCCAGACCTCAGGTGCTCGCACACAGGTGCTCAACCTCGCCAAAGGGCGCTCGGCGGTGATCGACCTGCCTGTGGACGCTGCCGACGTCTTCGTCTCCAATCCGGCGGTCGCCGACGCCGTGCTGCGCACCCCGCGCCGCATCTTTGTTCTGGGGGTCACCGCCGGTCAGTCGGACGCCATCTTCTTCGACGCCACAGGGCGTCAGATCCTCAACCTTCAGGTCCGCGTTGGCGTCTCCACCGATCAGTTGTCGGACACGGTGCGCAAGCTCTATCCGCAGTCAGATGTGCAGGTGCAGAGCGTCAATGGCTATGTGATCCTGTCGGGCGTGGTGGCGAACGCCAGCGAGTCCGAGGCCATTCAGCGCCTGTCGGTGGCCTTTGCCGAAAAGCCGGAAAACATCATCAACATGCTGGCCATCGCCGGTAAGGATCAGGTCAGCCTGAAGGTGCGCATCGTCGAGGTCCAGAAGTCCTCGATCAAGCAGATGGGCTTCAACTTCAACGGCCTGTCCGGTCAGACCGGCGAAGTGCAGTACGCCCTGCAGAACACGCCGACCTATGGCACCAATGGCAAGGCGCTGGGCGGCATGAAGATCGGCTATGCCGACAACTTGCTGTCGGCATCGCTTCAAGCCTTTGAGCGCGTCGGTCTGGTGCGCACCCTGGCCGAGCCCAATCTGGCTGCGGTTTCCGGTGAATCGGCCAAGTTCCTGGCAGGCGGCGAATTCCCCGTGCCCGTGGCGAAGGATGCTCAGGGTCGCATCACCGTTGAATTCAAGACCTACGGCGTCGGTCTGGGCTTTACACCAGTGGTGCTGTCGAACGGCACCATCTCACTGAAGCTTTCGACCGAGGTTTCGGAAATCGTCAATACCGGTGCCTTCACGCTGGATGACACCTTCACCATTCCCGGCCTGTCGGTGCGGCGCGCTGAAACCACCGTCGAACTGCCGTCGGGCGGCTCCCTGATGATCGCCGGGCTGCTGCAATCAAAGTACAAGCAGAGCATTGACGCCCTGCCCGGCATGACCACGATACCGGTGCTGGGGGCCCTGTTCCGCTCACGCGACTTCCTCGATGAGCAAACGGAAATGGTCGTCATCGTCACGCCCTATATCGTTTCGGCGAAGTCGCCGGACGCCTTCCAGACCCCGGCCGACAATTTCCAGGTCGCCTCTGACCTCGAATCCGTTTTCCTCGGACGTCTGAACAAATCCGTGCGTGCCAAGCGCGGTGAAGTCGCCGAAGCGCCGCCTCCGGCCGGCAGCTATCAGGCCCCCATCGGCTATGTGATCGAATAGGAACCCGCGACATGCCCATGAACCGCCCGGCCACCTTCAGACTCACCGCCCTTGTCCTCGGCACTGCCCTGCTGTCGGCCTGCGCCTCAAACACCCCGCCCAGCCTTCAGTCTCTGGCACCGACGCCGCTTGACCATTATCCGCTTCAGGCCGAGTCGCGCACCGACGCCCTGCATTTCAAGATCCACCCCAAGAGTGGCCTGTCCGAAAATCAGCGCCGCGCCCTTGATCAGGTGGCCCGCAAGGCCAGTTGGAACGGCGGCCAGGCGGTGGACATCACCATCCTGACCGCCAATACGCCCGACGCCCTGCGCGCCGGGGCGGCCATTCGCGCCTATTTCAACGACCATCAGGTCAGCGTCCACGCCGTATCGCAAACGACCAGCGCAAGCCAGCCGGCCGATGTGGTCAGCCTGATCACGCGGGAATACCGCGCCGTGGTCAATGACTGTAATCAGGAATGGGAAAATCTGGCGGCCACCCGCCACAATGCCGCGCCACAGAATCTGGGCTGCGCCATCAATGCCAATCTGGCGGCGCAGATCGACGATCCGCGCGATATCGCCGCGCCGCAGCCTGCGACACCCGGCGACGCGGGACGCCGCAGCATCATTATCGACAAGTATCGCAAGGGCGAGGTTACCTCGGCGGCCAAGGATGATGCCGCCAAGAGCAATGTCGCCCAGGTCATCAAGTGAGCCCGTCCATGTCCTCTACTGCCAGACAGACCGACCCGTTCGACAGCTTCGACGACGCCGACGACAGCTTCACCCAGAATTACGAGGCGGCAGATGCCCTTGATCTGGGCGACCCTTTCGAGGATCTGCCCGAAGAGGATCTGCACCCGCTGACGCCCGCGCCGGGTCTGCCGCGTCAGGCCCTGACCGCCGCCAGTTTCGCCGCCGTCGAGCCCACGGATGAACTCGGTGCGGTATCCATCCCGCGCATCGGCATCCACTTCTTCCCCGAAAATGACGCAACGCTTCAGGCCTGCGACACGGCGGCTCTCGACCGTCGCATGGCGCGTGCCCAGTCGCTGGTCCGCCGCGGTGGCATCGAAGAAGCCATCGCTGTCTATCAGCACGAACCGACTCCGTCGCTGCTGATCGTCGAATCGAAGCAGGCGGCGCATGGTCTGCTGGAACAGCTTGGGCGGCTGGCCGAAGTCTGCGACACCAATACCAAGGTCGTCGTGATCGGCGCGCACAACGACATTTCTCTGTACCGCGAACTGATCCGTCAGGGTGTGTCGGAATACATGGTCGCACCGGTCAAGCCGCTGCAACTGATCAAATCCATCTCTACCCTGTTCAACGATCCGGAAACGCCGTTCGTCGGCCGCGCCATTGCCTTTATCGGCGCGCGCGGCGGGGCCGGCTCCTCCGTTCTGGCGCATAATTTCGCGCACAGCCTGTCGGAAGTGATGCAGGCCAATACGGTCATTGCCGATTACGATCTGCCGTTTGGCACCGCCGGGCTCGACTTCAATCAGGACCCGCTGCAAGGCATGGCCGACGCTCTGAACGAGCCCGACCGCCTCGATCAGGTGCTGCTGGACCGTATGCTGACGCGCTGTACCGAACGCCTGTCGCTGTTCTCGGCCCCGGCCTCGCTCGATCAGGACTATCTGGCCGATGAGGAGGCCTTCGAAGAGGTGACGCGCAAGGTGCGTTCCGTCGCGCCGTTCATCGTGATGGACCTGCCGCACGTGTGGACGCCGTGGTTGAAAAAGTGCCTGATCGCCGCCGATGAGGTGGTGATCGTCGCCACGCCGGACCTCGCCAGTCTGCGCAATGCCAAGAACCTGATCGAACTGCTGAAATCCTTCCGCCCGAACGATAACCCGCCGCGCGTCGTCCTCAATCAGGTCGATATGCCGGGCCGTCCGGAAATCCCGGTCAAGGACTTCACGGCGGCCCTGGGGGTTGCCCCCGCCTGCACCATCGCCTTCGATGCCAAGACCTTCGGTCAGGCCGCCAATAACGGCCAGATGATCGGCGAATGCGCCCCGGCGTCCAAGGCGCACGAGGCGCTTCTGACCCTGACCGCCACCATCACCGGCCGCACTGCGGAAACGAAAAAGAAGACGGCCTCCACCTCGCTGATCGGGAAATTCTTCCCGAAGAAGAAGTGAGGCTGACAGGTGTTCGGAAAGCGCCCCACGGATTCATCGGGTAAGCCTGCCGGCTTCGGCGCCGCGCGCGCGGCCGCCCCGTCACCGGGCGCGCAGGCCGCCGCACAGATGCGCCCTCAGGCGCTGGGTGGTGGCAACGCCTCCGCTGATAAGCCCAAGGACATCAAGGGTGCGCCACCGCCTGCCAAGCCAGCCGGCGATATCGCTACGCGCCCGCAGGGCTTGGCCGACACCCCTCAGGCCAGCGAAGACCGCCGCAGCAGCGACAAGCCCGCCGTCAAGGGCGGCAAGCTGGCCGCCGGTATCGACCAGATGCACAAGGCGCAGGCGGTTACCGAGATCGTGCGCGAGCAATCGGACTATTATCACGCCACCAAGACAGCGATCTTCAACGCGCTTCTGAACACCATCGACCTGTCACAACTGGCACAACTGGACCAAAAGGCGGCATCAGAGGAAATCCGCGACATCGTCTCGGAACTGGTGACGATCAAGAACGTCTCCATGTCCATCGCCGAGCAGGACGCGCTGGTTCAGGACATCATCAATGACGTTCTGGGCTATGGGCCGCTCGAACCGCTGCTGGCGCGCGACGACATCGCCGACATCATGGTCAATGGCGCGGGCCGCGTCTTCATCGAAGTCTCCGGCAAGGTGCAACTGACCAATGTTCGCTTCCGCGACAATGGGCAGTTGATGAACATCTGTCAGCGCATCGTGTCGCAGGTCGGTCGCCGCGTCGATGAAAGCTCGCCCATCTGTGACGCCCGTCTGCCGGACGGTTCGCGCGTTAACGTCATCGCGCCGCCCCTGGCGCTCGATGGCCCAACGCTCACCATCCGGAAGTTCAAAAAAGACAAGCTGACCATGCGGAATCTGGTGGAGTTCGGCTCCATCAGCCCGGAAGGGGCGCGCGTGCTGGGGGTCATCGGGGCGTCGCGTTGTAACGTGCTGATCTCCGGCGGTACGGGTTCGGGCAAAACGACGCTGCTCAACACCATGACGGCCTTCATCGACCCGACCGAGCGCGTCATCACCTGTGAAGACGCCGCCGAACTGCAACTTCAGCAGCCGCATGTGGTGCGTCTGGAAACCCGTCCGCCCAACCTCGAAGGTCAGGGCGCGATCACCATGCGTGATCTGGTCAAGAACTGTCTGCGGATGCGTCCTGAGCGCATCATCGTCGGCGAAGTGCGCGGCCCGGAGGCCTTCGACCTCCTGCAGGCCATGAACACCGGCCACGACGGCTCTATGGGCACGCTGCACGCCAACTCCCCGCGCGAAGCCATTTCGCGTCTGGAATCGATGATCACCATGGGCGGTTATGGCCTGCCGTCGCGCACCATTCGCGAAATGATCGTGGGCTCGGTGGACATCATTGTTCAGGCCGCCCGCCTGCGCGACGGTTCACGCCGCATTACCCACATTACCGAAGTGCTGGGCCTTGAAGGCGACGTCATCATCACCCAGGACCTGTTCCTGTATGAGATCGAGGGCGAAAACAAGGAAGGCAAGATCATCGGTCGCCACCGTTCGACCGGGATCGGTCGTCCGCGCTTCTGGGACCGCGCGCGTTATTATGGTCTGGAGCGCGAACTGGCGGAGGCGCTCGATGCTGCGGAATAAGCCCGTCATCTCCTTCTGTGAAGCCGGTGACCGGCTATGATGATCGTCCTCATCGCCTTTCTGAGCTTTGTTATCCTCGCGTCGCTCGGCTTCGTGCTGACCGGTGGTGGCGGCTCCGAGGTTGCGACCAAGCGCGCGCAGGCCATCGCGGTAGGCGCCACCTCAGCCGCCAAGCGCAAGAGCCAGCGCACCGCCGCCAGCCGCACCCCTGAGGAGCGCCGCAAGCAGATTTTGCTGCAACTCAAGGAATCCGAGCAGCGCGAACGCAAGGCGCGTCTGTCACTGACGGCGCGTTTGCAGCACGCAGGCCTCACCCCCAATGTGAAAACCTTCTGGATTTGGTCCGTTGCCGGGGGCCTGATCGCGGCGGTGATCGTCCTCGTCGTCAGCCGAAACGCTCTGGCGGCGCTGGGTGCCGGTTTCGCCTTTGGCTATGGCGCGCCGCGCTGGGTTCTGTCATTTCTGGCCAAGCGCCGCATTACCAAATTCACCGCCAGTTTTGCCGACGCCATCGACATCCTGGTACGCGGTATCAAGTCGGGCCTGCCGGTTCATGACGGCCTGAAGGTCATCGCCCGAGAACTGCCCGCGCCTCTGGGGCCGGAGTTTCAGCGCCTGAACGAAAACATCGCCATCGGCATGGGGCTGGACATGGCGCTCGAAAAAATGTGCGAGCGCATGCCAACCCCGGAACTGCGCTTTTTCACCATTGTCATCGCCATCCAGCAAAAGACCGGCGGCAATCTGGCCGAAGCGCTGGGCAACCTGTCGCACGTCCTGCGTTCACGGCGCATGATGCGCGAAAAGATCAAGGCCCTGTCGTCCGAAGCCGTCGCCTCGGCCTGTATCATTGGCGTCCTGCCGCCGGGCGTCGGCACCATGATCTACATCACCAATCCCGGCTATATGGCGCCGCTTCTGTCTGATCCGCGCGGCAATCTGATGCTGCTGGGCGGGGCCGTGTGGATGGCCTCCGGCATCCTGATGATGCGCAAAATGATCAATTTCAAATTCTAAGGCGGGTGATTTTCAGATGAAAGACCTGGCCTACACCCTGATGCAACCGGCCAATCTGATCGCCGTGGTGGTTGCGATACTGGCGTTCTTCGCCGTGCTGACGCTGATGCGTTCGTCCCTGTCCGGTGAGCAACTGGACAAGCGGATGAAGGCCGTGGCGCAACGCCGCGAAGAACTGCGCCGGCAGGCCCGTCAGTCCATGGTTCAATCCGGCAACAGCGGCCTGCGTCAAACCGATGAAAGCCTCTATAAGCGCATCGTCGATCGCCTGAATCTGAAGACCCTGCTCGAAGACCCCAAGGTGGTGGACAAGCTGGCCATGGCGGGCTTCCGCGGCCCCAAACCGGTCACCACCTTCTACTTCTTCCGTTTCCTGATGCCCTTCGTTCTGGGGGCGTTTGCGGCCTTCTACATCAATGTGGTCAACGATTTCGGTCAGCCGCAGAACATCAAGCTGCTGATCTGCGTTGCCATGTTCGTTGCGGGTTATTACGCACCCAACATCTATATCAGCAATGCCGCCTCCAAGCGCCGCGCCTCGATCGTCGCCGCCTTTCCCGATGCGCTTGACCTGCTGCTGATCTGCGTCGAAGCGGGCATGTCGATCGAAGCCGCCCTGCAAAAAGTGTCGCAGGAAATCGGTTCGGCCTCCATCGAACTGGCTGAAGAACTGTCTCTGCTGGTGGCGGAGCTGTCCTACCTGCCCGAACGCCGCATGGCCTATGAGGGGCTGGCGCGCCGCACCAACTATCCGGGCATCAAGTCCGTCTGTACGGCGATGATTCAGGCCGAAAAGTACGGCACACCGCTGGGAACGGCGCTGCGCGTCATGGCCAAGGAAAACCGCGAACTGCGCCTGTCGGCGGCGGAAAAGAAGGGGGCAGCCCTGCCCGCACAGCTGACCGTGCCGATGATCGTCTTCTTTCTGCCCGTGCTGTTCGTCGTCATTCTGGGCCCGGCCATTCTCAACATCATGGACATGATGCATAAGAAGTAGGCGTCGCGACGGCTTGCGCGGCGAGGTGGGAACATATAAAGAACATGGTGACACGCCAGAAGGTCGATCATGTCGCGTTTTCCTGTCCTGCCGCCGACCTATTACCACGCGCATTTCAGCGAAATGCTGGCCTTTGTGCGCGAGGTCTATGCCAGCGTACTGGGTGAGGCTGAACACAACTTCATTGCGGATTTTACGGGTCTGAGCCTTGAGGCGCAGTGCCTGTTTATCCGCATGTCGAACCGCAAACGGCCGGTGTTTACGGCCGCTGACCTCGTCTATGCCGAGATCGCTGAGATCGAATGGCGGCTGGAGGAACTGGCCGAGGCCGGGTTCGCGCGTCGCGCTTGCGCCGAAGATTACCGGTCATGGCTCGATACCCTGACGCGGCCCGTGCTGGAGCAGATGGCGCGTGACCATGACATCGCCCTGTCGCGCCAGTGGTCGAAAGCCCAGGTGGCACGGGCGGTCGAGGCGGCCTTGCCGTTTGACGATTTCGCTGCGGGCTTTTCACAGACCACCTGGGTGCCGGGGCATCGGGAGACGGTTGGCTTCCTGCTCTACCTCTATTTCGGCAAGCTGAGCGACAATCTGACGGCCTTTACCCTGCGAGATCTGGGCGTCGTCTCTGTGCGCGGCCAGACGGCCTATCAGGCGCGTTTCGTCAGCCGTGAGGAGGCGCTGGGCGGCCATGCCTATACGCAGGCGTTACGGTCATTAAAGGGGGCAACACCAGAGGACTATCAGCGACTGGCCGAACGCGCCGATACCCTGCCCACCCCCGCCACGCCGTTTGTCGAAGGCCTGCGCGACCGGCTGATGCACGATCTGGGGCGCTTCTTTGAACGCCGGAAGGACACGGATCAGGCCATCGGTTTTTACGCGCAATCGGGCCTGTTCGAGAGTCAGGAACGCACCATCCGGTTGCTGCACGGGCGGGGCGAGACAGAGCGCGTGCTGGGCCTGCTGGAGTCCATGCTCGACGCCCCGGCGCACGATGAGGCCTTCCTGTTCGCCGACGACTTTTACCGCCGCAAGTTCGGCAAGAAACGCACCAGTGCGTTTACCGACCTGCTGCGCAACGGTGAAGAGATCGGTGCCGATGACCTTTATCGCGGCCTGCCGGAGCTGGCGGCCATCCGCCATTACGAGGCGCAGGGCTGGACGGCGCACCACGTCGAAAACGGCCTGTGGCCGGCCCTGTTCGGTCTGCTGTTCTGGGACGAACTGTTTGAACACCCGGGATCGCTGGCCTCGGAATTCGACTGGATGCCGCAGGCCCTGAAAGACAATCGCTTCACCGCCCTGTTCCCGCACGCCGTGACAGAGCGTCTGGATGCGCTCGAAACGGGTCGCGGCTGGCCGCTGATCGCCGATACCCTCGCCCGCCACGAAGGCCGTGAGAATGGCGTCTTCGGCTGGTGGCCGGGTTTAGGGAACCTGCTGCGTGACTTTCTGAGCGCCGCCCCGCGAAAGGCCGTGCGTGACATAATGGCGGCCCTGTGCAGCGATTTTCAGGGCTTGCGCGACGGCTTTCCTGACCTGCTGCTCATCGGTTCGGGCGGCGTCAAATTTATCGAGGTCAAGGGCGAAGGCGATCAGGTGCGCCGGCATCAACTGGCAAGGCTCAACCTGCTGCGGCAGGCGGGATTTGAGGCCGGCATACTGCGCGTCGCCTTCCGCCCCGATCCGGATCAGGTCTATACGGTGGTGGATATCGAGACGACCGGTGGACAGGCGGCCTATGAGCGCGTCACCGAGATCGGCGCGGTCAAAATCCGCAATGGTGAAATCATCGACATCTGGCAAAGCCTGATCAATCCCGAACGCCGCATTCCGCCCTTCATCACCGAACTGACCGGCATCAGCAATGCGATGGTCAGGGACGCCCCGCGCTTTGCCGACATTGCCGACGCCTTGGACGCCTTTCTGAAAGGCACGGTCTTCGTCGCCCACAATGTCAATTTCGACTACGGCTTCCTGTCAGCGGAATATCGGCGGCTGGAACGCCCCTTCCGTTATCCCAAGCTGTGTACCGTGGCGTCGATGCGACGGCACTTTCCGGGCCTGGCGGCCTACGGACTGGGGCCGCTGTCGCGTGAGTTTGGCATTGAGCTGACCAACCATCACCGCGCCCTGTCGGACGCGATGGCGGCAGCGGAATTGCTGAAAATGGTCAATGCGAAGCGGCTGTCTGCCGTTACGGCTTTTTGAACTTCAGCGTCATGCGGTCGGATTCACCAATCGCATCAAACTGCGCGCGTTGTTCGGGCGTCAGGGCGGCGTCGCCCTTGCCACTGCTGCGGATGGGTTTCAGCGTCCACACGCCAAACGGATGGTCATGATCATCCTTCGGATTGGCGTTGATCTCGCTCTTGCCGGCCAGCACGAAGCCCGCCTTTTTCGCCGCCTCAATGACATAGCTTTCCGGCACATAGCCCGTCCCGGCCTTGGGGTCTGAGCCTTCCGGCGCGCGATGCTGCTCGACCGCCAGAATGCCACCGGGCTTCAGCGCCTTGAACGCGGCCTCCAAATGACGCTCGGTCGCCCCATCCTGACGCGCCCAGTTGTGGAAGGCGCGCGCGATCAGCACCAGATCGGCCTTACCTGCCGGCAGGGCGTCGAGCGTGGAGGCGCTGACCTCGCCATAGATCGACTTGTCCGCTACCTCGGCCCAGAAGGCGGCATCATTGGTGTTGTTCATCACACCGGTGTAGCGCCCTTTGGTTTTATGGGCGTAGGGGGCCAGGATTTCCGTCCACCAGCCTTTGGCACCGGGATAGAATTCGACAATATCGGCGCCGGGCTTGAGACCCCAGAAGGCCAGCGCCTCTGCCGGGTGGCGGTACTGATCGCGCGCCTTGTTTTCCGGTGTACGCCACGCGCCGTCGATGGCGGCTTTCAGCGCCGCATCCGGGGCCTTGGCGTGGGCTTCGTGATGGTCGTGGCCTTCGTGGGCCAGAACGGGCGTGACGGCCCCCAGGCTGAGGGCGCCGGTCGCGGCGATAAGGGCGGTAAGGGTGCGGGCAGGGCGCATGGAAGTCCTCCTGTGATGGACGACCAAGGTGCGGCGAATTATGGCCTTTTTGCGGCAACGCCCCAAAGCTATCGTTTGCACACGCTCAGATAAAAACGCTCGACGACTGATCGACATAGACGCTCATGGCGCATTCCAGATCATAGACCACCAGCCGCGTCAGATGCCGGATCAGAATGGCTACGGCCTGTGCTTCGGCGTCCGGATAGGTGGCGCTATAGGTCTCCATGATGGCGGCGCACAGATAGTCCAGAATCAGGCTGTAGCCAGCTATGTGCAGCTTGGGCGACAAGCCGATGCGGAAATGCGCCTCCCCCACCCGCGCCACCGAGGCCGAATAGACGTCGTCGAATTCCGCCGACAACACGCAGTCCCAGTGCCTTAACTGACCGCTGATCAGCCGCGCGGTCCGCTCCTCACCGCCGAAAAAATCGTCCAGTTCCGGAAAGCCCCCCAGATGCGCGTAGAAGCGTTCCAGACACGCCGGCAGCAGGTCCATCAGATACGCCCGGTGCGCCCGCACGTTTCGGCACATATCCCCGTCTATGCCATAAAGCGCCAGACGGCGTGCCCCGACCAGCGGGTCGTGCAGGGCGGTGGCGGAAAAGAAAGAAGCTGACATGCGGGTACTCCAGACAGGATGGTGAGCCGCACAGCCTGTACCCAATTGTTTAATCAGCGCCCAAGGACAGGCAAAAACCGCCTGCGTCATGGTGTCACGCTACCGTTGCGCACTGGCCACGACGGCCATTGCCCTTGGCCAGCCGCCCCCCTATAACCATAAGCCTATGCTTCGGAGTCCCGCCTTATGACCGAAATCCACGGCACCGCCCCCGCCCGCTTCGCCGCCGTCAAGGACCGCTTTGCCCGGCATTTTGCCGACGGCCCGGACGGTCTGAGCGAAAAGGGCGCGCGTTTCACCGTGGTGCAGGCGGATGAGGTCATTCTCGACCTGTGGGGCGGGGTGAAAAACCGCGAAGGCACCGAAGCCTTCACCGAAACCACTCTGACACCGGTCTTTTCCTCGACCAAGGCCGTGACCGCCCTGATGATCGCGCGGCTGGTCGATCAGGGGAAGCTCGACTACGCCTATAAGGTCTCGGTGCTGTGGCCGGAATTTGGCCGTAAGGGCAAGGAGAACATCACGCTGGGGCAGCTGATCTCGCATCAGGGGGGGCTGTCGGGGTTCAGCCCGCCGATTGATCCGACCACCTGGTTCGACATTCCGGCCCTGCTGGAGGCCCTGTGCGATCAGGCACCCTTGTGGACGCCGGGCGTAGGCTCCGGCTATCACCCCATCACCATCGGCTATCTGCTGGGCGAAATCTTCCGTCGCGCCGATGGTCGCACGCTGGGGACGGCGCTGCGCGAAGACATCGCCACGCCGTTCGGGCTCGACCTGATGATCGGCACGCCGGACAGCGAGTTTTCCCGCATCTCGGAAATGTGGAAACCCACGCGCGCCCCGGACCTCGGCCCGCTGGATGCGATCAAACAGGCCGCCTTCCTCGACAAGGGCTCCTCACCGGCCGGGCGCGGCTCAGCCGACTGGCGGCGCATGGAAATCCCGTCGGCCAATGGCCATGCTACGGCCGAGGCTCTGGCCCTGCTGATGCAGGTGGTGGCCAATGGCGGTACGCTGATGGGGCAGCCGCTGTTGTCGGAAAAGACGCTGAACGACGCTACCAAGGAGCGGGTTTTCGGGCGTGACCGCGTCCTGCCCTTCGACCTGTCGTGGGGAGCGGGCTTCCTGCGCAATCGCGGCATCGGCATCTATGGCCCCAATGCCCGCGCCGTCGGTCATTCGGGCTGGGGCGGGTCGTGCGTAATGGCCGACCCGGACAAGCGCCTCAGCATCGCCTATGTGATGAACCGTCAATCACACTACCTGATCGGCGATCCCCGTCCGGTCGGGCTGATTAATGAGGTGTACGCAGCGCTAAACTAAGCGTCCCCTCTGATATCAGGGGGGATACCGCCGGAATCGGCGGAGGGGGGTTATCCCCCGCTTTACCCCACCCGCATCTGTCTGGCGCGCCGCCACGCCCCAAAGGCAAACACCCCTGCGCCGAACCAGATAAAGGCGAAGGACAGCGCCCGCAGCGGCGTGAACGGTTCGCCCTGAAACAGGCCGATCATGAAGGCAATGGTCGGGGCCATGAACTGAATAAAGCCCATCGTCGAAAGCGGCAGACGACGCGCCACGTAGGAAAACAGAAACAGCGGCAGGACCGTCACCGGCCCGGTCAGGGCGAACCAGAAGGCGTGCGACAGGCCGCCGAAGAAGTGCCCCTGCCCCGTCCCTTCGAACCACACCAGATAGAGGATCGACGGCACAAACAGGAAGACGCATTCGACAAACAGCCCGGCCAAAGCCGACACGGCCAGTTGCTTGCGGATGATGCCATAGGTGGCAAAGGACAGCGCCAGAGTGAGCGCGATGTAGGGAATATGGCCAAGCGCCAGCGCCTGAATCCCTACCCCGACAATGGCCAGACCTATGGCCGCCTTGCCCCAGTTATCAAGGCGCTCCTTGAACAGGATCGCCCCCGCCGCCATGTTCAGCAACGGGTTGAGATAGTAGCCCAGCGCCGACTCGATGGTGTGGTGGTTGGTCACCGCCCACACAAAGACGCCCCAGTTAATGGCGATCATCAGCGCCGCCACCAGCAGGGTGAGCGCCACCTTAGGTGTGCGGAAGATGGTCAGCACTTCCGGAAACTGCCGGGTGATCAGCACCAGCCCGCCCGACCAGATCAGCGCCCATACCGATCGGTGCGCCATGATCTCCAAAGCACCCGCGCCAAAGTCTTTCATCGGCAGATAGACGAGCGGCGCAAAGCCCCAGACGGCATAGCACAGTATGGCCAGACCGATGGGCGAAGCGAAAAACGGCTGAGACGGTGTCGTCGGCGTAGAGGTCGTCATGGAAACATCCAATCACTGTTCTTTACCTCCCCAATTTATTGGGGAGGGGGACCGCACGACGCAGCGCTGGCGCTGCTAGATGCGGTGGTGGGGGCTCGGAGTGTGCCAACACACCCGGTGCCCGTTAAAACCTACGCGAGCCCCCCCGTCTGGCCTTTGGCCAGCCACCTCCCCCGGCACGCCGGGGGAGTAAAGAGACGTGTTGGTTTCAGTTTTTACTTCTTAACGCCACAGCATGACGCGGCAACGAAAAAACCGGCGGAACCCTGGGGGTCCGCCGGTCTAAAGGATCACTTTGCGTTAGTGATCTTTAGGCTGTGACTGGCGTGATAACCCCGCGTTCGTCGAGAAGCTGTGCGATCTGCACGGCATTGAGCGCCGCGCCTTTGCGCAGATTGTCCGATACGCACCAGAAGGCGAGACCGTTCGGCACGGACGGATCGTTGCGCAGGCGCGAAATGAAGGTGTCGAATTCCCCGACACACTCCTTCGGCGTCACGTAACCGCCGTTTTCGCGCTTATCGACCACGGCGATGCCGGGGGCTTCGCGCAGGATTTCGCGGGCTTCGGCCTCATCCAGCGGGTTTTCAAACTCGACATTGATCGATTCGGAGTGGCCGACAAACACCGGCACGCGCACGCAGGTGGCGAAGACTTCGATATCGGGGTCGAGGATCTTCTTCGTCTCGACCTTCATCTTCCACTCTTCCTTGGTCTGACCGTCTTCCATGAAGACGTCGATGTGCGGAATGACGTTGAAGGCGATGGGCTTGGTGAACTTTTTGGGCTCGGTTTCGCCCAGGCCATATACGGCCTTGGTCTGATCCCACAGCTCATCCATACCGGCCTTGCCGGCTCCGGCCACCGACTGATAGGTCGAGACGACGACGCGCTTGATGCGCGCGGCATCGTGCAACGGCTTCAGCGCCACCACCATCTGGATGGTCGAGCAGTTGGGGTTGGCGATGATGTTCTTCTTCTTGCAGTCCCAGACGGCGTCCGGATTCACTTCCGGCACGATCAGCGGCACATCCGGGTCCATGCGCCAGGCCGACGAATTGTCGATAATGATCGGACCTTGCTTGCCGATCTTTTCCGACCACGCCTTCGACACGTCACCACCGGCCGACATCAGCACGATATCGACCTTGGAGAAGTCGAACTGCTCAAGGTCTTCGCAACGCAGGGTGCGGTTGGCAAAGCTCACCTCAACGCCCAGCGATTTGCGCGACGCCACGGCGTAGATGTCCTTGATCGGAAAATCCACCTCTTCGAGCGTGGCAAGCATCTCACGGCCAACAGCGCCGGTGGCGCCGACAACGGCGACACGATAGGTCATCGGAAAACTCCAAAACTGAGTGAGGTTGGCGCAAATAAACAAAAAAGGCATCGCGCCGGTGGCGCGTGCCTTATCAGAGAAAGCCAGAGGGGAAAACGTCTTTTTTCTGTGCCTTCAACTCAGTCAGACTTATGTGACGCCTGACTGAGTTGCTGGTTTCTTTTGAGATTATTTCAGGCGTGCGCAGCCATGCCGCCCGGATAGGAGGGCGTGGTCGGCATGTGGCGAATACGATCCAGCGCCGACAGCAGGGCTTCGCGGGTAAAGGGCTTGGGCAACAGGCCATCGCCGCCAACCGTCTGGCTGACTTCGCGCAGACGTGCCTGTTCCTTACCGGTCAGAAAGAGGATGGGGGTATGGCCCAGATTATGACCCTGCTCAATCTGACGGATTTCACGCACCGCCTCGATACCGGACATGACGGGCATTTCCACGTCCATCAGAATGGCGTCGTATTCAGAGATTTCATAGGCTTCGACGGCTTCGCGCCCATTGGCGGCAAAGTCCACATCCATACCTGTGGGGGACAGGACGCAATCCATCATCTTACGCAGTGCGGAATTGTCCTCAACGCATAACAGTCTCATCTGGGTACGCTCCTCCGGAACTGTCTCTTCTCACGAAACATGCTCCCATGTTACAGTTTATTTCATGTAAGTCCTATCAATTCCCTAACGGGTACTGATAAATTTATCGGCAAAATCCTTGCCAGATAAGTGATTTCGCCGCTTTATAGCCGCATGACCGCCGCATTCCCGTCCTTCACGAATTCTTCCGATGTCGGAGCCTTCGAAGCCATCGTCATTGGCGGCGGTCCGGCGGGGTGCGCCTGCGCCCTCTGGCTGCATAAGCTGGGGGTTCGCGCACTGCTGCTTGAGGCCAGCGACGCGCTGGGCGGTCTGCAAAGGCGCAGCCCCTACGAAAATTTGTGGATTCCCGGCCTTATGGGCCACACCGGGGAAGAGGTGGCCGGTGCCCTGCATCGCCATGTCCATGCCATCGGCGTGCCCTGTCAGCTCAACAGCCGCGTAAGCCGCATCGAAGCCGCCGATGGCGGATTCAGGCTTCGGGTCGAAGGCGAGACTGTACGCGGACACTACGGGACACAACATCTGGTAATCGCTACGGGGACGCAACCGGTGAGAGGGCACTTCCGTCCGGCGCACAATGTCGCCGTCGGACCCGGTTATCCTATGGAAAACCTGGAGGTGCGCAATTGTAAAATTGCGATACTGGGCGGCGGCGATAATGCCTTTGACCAGGCCCGATTTGTGCTGCAACGCGGCGCAAAATCGGTGACGATTTTCTCTCGCACGCCCCCGAAAGCGCAAATCGGACTACAGCAGATGATCCCGGAGGCAGAGGTGCGCATTGGCCCCTACACCGCTGATCAGGCACACATGACCGTCAATGGAGAGGTCTTCGATGCCTTTGGCGTCATGTATGGCTTTGCGGCGCAACTGCCCGAAGGCCTGCCTCAAGACCTTGAGTTGAAAAATGAAAACGGTTTCATCGCGGTAAACCGACAGGGCGAGACGGTCCTTTCCGGTCTGTGGGCCTGTGGCGAGGTGACCGACTACTGGCACCCGTGCGTGACCACCTCGGCGGCGCATGGCATTCAGGTCGCCAAGCAGATTTCACTACGCCTTGGGCGCTAAAGGGATCCGGCGTCATTTACGCTTATGCAGCATTTTTTTAACCGCAAACCCACACTTGTCTGCTAGTTTGGGCCCCATATCCATTTATCACAATTTCGTGACACTTTCGCCTGATGCCCGGTTCCGTTAAATCCGCCTACAAGCAACTGATCAAATCGGGTCAGATCGCCGCCGATCCGGGGCAGGCCGAAGCCGTGGACGTGTTATCGAAGCTGGAGCGCACCTTACGCGACAGCGCCGGCTTCTGGCAGGGGCTGTTTGGCGGCGCGCAGTGCTACGGCCTGTACCTGTGGGGGCAGCCGGGGCGCGGCAAGTCCATGCTGATGGACCTCTTTTACGAACACGTCGCCTTTGAGCCCAAGCGCCGCATCCACTTCCACGCCTTTATGGCCAAGGTGCATGAGCTGGTGCAGGTGTGGCGTCAGGGCGATGCGAAAGAACGCCAGTCGGTCTTCGGCACGTCGAAGGGCGATGACCCGGTCGCCCCGGTCGCCCGACTGATCGCCAGAGAGTCGAAGCTGCTCTGTTTCGATGAGCTTCAGGTGACCGATATCGCCGACGCCATGATTCTGGGGCGACTGTTTGAGGCTCTGTTTGCGCAGAAGGTCACCATCGTCATCACCTCCAACCGCGCGCCCGAAGCCCTGTACAAGAACGGCCTCAACCGCGACCTGTTCGTGCCCTTCATCGACATGATCCGCCGCCAGATGACGGTACACGAGGTCAGGGGGCCAAAGGATTTCCGTCTGGATCGCCTGAGAGGCGCGCGCGTGTATTTCACGCCGGACGATGCGGCGTCCGAAGCCGCCTATGACGTCCTGTGGCGCGACATGGTCGGGCCGGGCAAGGCGGTCGCCACCACGCTGAGCGTCAATGAACGCAAGCTGACACTGAAACGCACCTGCGGGCCGCTGTTGCGCGCCAGCTTTGCTGAGCTGTGCGCCGAAAATAACGGTCCGGCGGACTATCTGGCCATTGCCGAACGCTTCACCACCATCTTTATCGACCATATCCCACAACTGGGACCGGAAAAGCGCAACGAAGCCAAACGCTTCGTCAATCTGATCGACGCGCTCTATGAGGCCAACACCAAGCTGGTAGTGCTGGCCGCCGCTGAGCCAGCCGCCCTTTATCCAGCGGGCGATGGGGCGTTTGAGTTTGAGCGCACCGTGTCCCGCCTTGAGGAAATGCGCTCGCAGACCTATCTCGAAAAAGTCGCCGACTGACCTTTTTTCTGTCACCTGACTGTCATGGGCAGCCGTTACAGGCACGGCCATTGTCGGTCCACCTATCTTCCGGGGCCGTCGCTTTCAGGGGCCCCTGCCATGTCCGTCCGCGTCCTCAGCCTGATTTTCGCCACGCTCAGCCTGCCGCTGTCCGCTATTGCGCAAACCGCGCCGGCTCCCCTGCCCGCCACGCGCGACCTGACGCAGGACACCGGTTTCAAGGCGCAAAAGGACGCCATCGAGGCCGCCGCCGCCCAGATGCCCAATACGGGCCGCGCCAAAAACGTCATCCTGTTTATCGGCGACGGCATGGGCATCAATTCGGTCACCGCCGGGCGCATACTGGCCGGGCAGGTGCGCGGTCAGGACGGGGCCAGCTACGTGTTGTCATTCGAAGCCCTGCCCTATACGGCCTTCTCCAAGACCTATTCGACCAATAATCTGGTCACCGACTCCGCCAATGGCATCTCGGCCATCACCACCGGCGTCAAGACGATCAACGGCGCCATCGGCGTGACCGGTGATGTGAAGAGCAAGAACTGCGACGGCGTCGCGGCCGCCCGCGTCCTGACCATCGCCGAACAGGCCAAGCTGTCGGGCCGCTCGGCCGGCGCCGTCACCACTTCCGGTATTACGGACGCGACCCCCGCCGGCACCTTTGGCCACACCTCGACGCGCAACTGGCGCTCGGACGCCGACCTGCCGCCCGAAGCGGTGGCGGCGGGCTGCACCGATCTGGCCCGGCAACTGGTGCAGGCCCCGGCGGCGCTGCGCCTTGACGTCGCCATGGGCGGTGATCTCGAAGACTTCCTGCCGGTGACCGCCGGTGGCGTGCGCAAGGACGGGCGCGACCTGACGTCTGAGTGGAAGGCACAAAAAAACGCCGCCGTCCTGACGGGCAAGGCGCAGCTTGCGGCGCTGAACACCAAAACCGCCGGTCCGGTTCTGGGCCTGTTCAGCAAGGGTGACCTGCCCTCGCCGCTCGATAAGCCGCAGGATGTGCCGGGGCTCGATGAGATGACCGCAAAGGCCATCGACCTCCTGTCGCGCAATGACAAGGGCTATTTCCTGCTGGTCGAATCCGCCTCGATCGACAAATGGCATCACAAGAATGACGCCCACCGCGCTCTGCACGATGTCGATGAACTGGCCAAGGCGGTGAGCATTGCCCTGGCCAAGACCGACCCCAGGGACACGCTGATCCTGATTACCGCCGACCACAGCCACGGCCTGACCCTGTCAGGCTACGCGCCGCGCGACGGGCGTATCGACGGCGTGTCCGGTCAGGGCGACAAGGCCTATCCGCTGCTCAGCTACGCCACCGGCCCCGGCGGCGAGCACCCGCACACGGGCGGCTATACAGCAGAGGAGACTGAGGCGCTGGGCTTCACCAATCCGGCCCTGTTCGGCATGCCGAGCGCGGCGCACGGCGGCGAGGACGTGCCGGTCTATGCGCGCGGTCCGCAGGCCTATCTGGTGCGCTCGACCGTGGACTCGACCTATCTCTATCAGGTCATGGCCCGCGCCCTGTTCGGGGCGGAGACGCCCCGAGCGCAATCCGATAAAGTGCCATAAAAGTGTCTTGGCACTTTTGGCTTCGCCGAACTTCGTTTCGGAAGAATTGCGCGACCAAACAAAAACGTAGAGCATTCGGCGGCTCAACTTAGCCGCCGAATGCTCTAAGACAAAGCCGTAGCCGCCAACCAGCGCCGCGCCGTGGCAAGGTGCATCCGTTCGACCATCTCGCCATTGACCGACACTACGCCCCGGTCAGCATTCTCAGGCTGCGCAAAGGCCGCCACCACGGCGCGGGCCCAGTCGAGCTGATCCGCCGTCGCCGCAAACACCGCATTGGCGACGGCGACCTGCGCCGGATGGATCAGCGTCTTGCCGTCAAAGCCCAGAGCGCGGCCATTTTCGCATTCGCGCCGCAGCCCCTCCTCATCGCGGAAGGTATTGTAGACGCCGTCGATGACGCTGAGGCCGAAGGCGCGACCATGCAGGACGATGTGGGACAGGGCCAGTTGCAACTCTGTGCGCTCCGGTGTTGCCGAGACGCGCAGATCAGCGCGCAGATCATTCGGCCCGGCGATCAGGCCCTGAAGCCCCGGTGCCGTACAGATCTCACGCAGATTCAGCACCCCCTTCGCCGTCTCAATCATCGCCCAGACCGGGGCTTCATAGCCGTGCAGGTGCACCGGCAAACCCACCTTGGGCACGACATAGCCGTGCAGCCCGTGCCCGACAAAGCGCGTCAGAGCTTGCAAAATCGACGTCTTCAGCGCCGGATCGACGCGCACCAGAACCACCGGCGCGGCAAACCCACCGGCCTCAAGCGCGCGAACCACGCGCTTCAGCGCCTCAGCCTTCTCTGCCTCGCCGGCGGAGTCCTCCAGATCGAGGATGAGGGCGTCGGCCGCCAGCGTCGCCACTTTTGACATCGCCTTGTCATTAGCGGCGGGGACGAACAGGACGGAACGGAGCGGCAAATGCATCATGCGCGCATTTTACGCCGCTTTGGCCACGCCTGAAACCTCAATCCGGTGAGCGCCGTCCAAAACCTCAGATTATGCAATCTTTTGCATGAATTAAATCGATTGTCGCTCCGCCTCCGGCCGTGGCCTCACCCTTGTCATAATGGGGGTTTAGCCTCATATTAGGTCTCAACAGGCCATACCGGCCCAACCCACAGGGATTTACAATGAACGACTATCGCAGTCACAATCCGGCCAATGCGACCGTACAGGACATGTCGGTCGATGCGGGCCTGCGCAGCTTCATGCTGGGCGTCTATAACAAGATGGCTCTGGGCCTTCTGCTGACCGGCGCGCTCGCCTGGGCCGCCGCCAACGTCCCGGAAATCACCAACCTCATGTTCCGGGTCACGGCGGATGGTCGTCTGGCCGGCTATACGATCATGGGTTATGTCATCTCCTTCGCGCCGGTGGTCATCCTTCTGGGGTCGGGCTTTGTGATGCGTCAGCCGACGGTTGCCTCGACCAGCATCCTGTACTGGCTGGTTGTGGCTCTGATTGGCCTGTCTACCGGGGCTAACTTCCTTGTCTATACGGGCGGTTCTCTGGCTTCGACCTTCTTCGTCACCGCCGCCGCCTTCGGTGCGCTGAGCCTTTACGGCTATACCACCAAGCGCGACATGAGCGGCTGGGGCAAGTTCCTGTTCATGGCGGTCATCGGCCTGATTATCGCCAGTGTGGTCAACCTGTTCCTGCAAAGCTCGATGCTCTACTTCATCGTCAGCGGTCTGGGCGTCCTGATCTTCTCGGCCCTGATCGCCTTTGAGACGCAGAACCTCAAGCACACCTATTACGAATTGGGTGGTAATGAAGCGGGTATGGCTATGGCCACCAACTATGGTGCGCTGAGCCTCTACATCAGCTTCGTCAACCTGTTCCAGTTCCTGCTGGCCTTTATGGGCGTGCGTCGCGACTAAGTCTGGCTCAGGCCTAAACACGAAACCCCGCCGGAATGTTCCGGCGGGGTTTTTATTTACCCGATCACATCCAGCTTCGTCTTGTCGAGCACGCTCAGCACCGGCTCCAGTTCACGCCCGCGTTTGAGCACCATGCCGTTCTGATTGAACACCGCAAACGCCCCCTGCTTGCGCGCCAGCGACGGGCGTTTTTCGATGCGATAGACGGGGGCTTCGCCGCTACGGCGGAAGATGTTGAAGGCCACGACGTCGGCCAGACTGTCTATGCCATAGTCGCGCCAGTCGCCCGACGCCACCTTACGTCCATACAGTCTGAGGATCAGCTCCAGTTCGCGGCGTTCAAAGAAGACCGGCCCTTTCGGCGCGGCAACAAACCCTGTGCCCTGATCCTGAAAGCTCATGCGGCGAACCTCTCATCAATCGTAAGCGTCCGGGGACCACATTTTGTTGAGGGCTCGTTGTGAGCGAAACTTCCGTCAGAAGTTATTCATTTGTGACGGAGCATTCGGCATGGGTCGGTATGAGGTTATCAGCGGGGTTGAGCGCTATCGGCGCCGGTCTCGCGAAGAGAAAGCGTTGATTTTGCGAGAGGCGTCAGTGCCGGGAGCGATAGTCTCGCACGTTGCACGTCGCCACGACGTGCGTCCCCAGCAGATCTATCAGTGGCGTCGCCAACTGCAGGCGGCAGCTGGGCCGATCTTTGTGCCCGTGTCTGTTAGCGCGTCGTTACCTGTGGCTGAAGGTCCTGGTTCTGGATTTGCGGTGATCGTTGAGATCTTGGTGCGCGACGGTCGCAGCCTGAAGGTGCCGGCGGATCTGGATCGAGGGCTTTTGTCGTCATTGATCGCGTGCGTGGAGGCGTCATGATCGGGCCGTCGGGGAATGTGAAGGTCTACCTGGCGTGTGGAGTGACGGATATGCGCCGCGGGATCGACGGTTTGGCGACGTTGGCGCGCGAAGTAATCAAACAGGATCCGGGATCGGGCGCGATCTTTGGCTTCCGGGGAAAGCGGGCTGACCGGATAAAATTGCTATGGTGGGATACCCAGGGCTTTTGCCTTTATTACAAGGTCCTGGAGCGGGGATATTTTCCCTGGCCGACGGCGAAGGACGGGGTTGCGCACCTGACGGCGGGTCAGTTGGCGATGCTCGTCGAGGCCATAGACTGGCGTCGACCGGCATGGACATCGGCGCCTTTGCGAAGCGGCTGAAACGCTTATTTTATAAGGGAAATAGGCTGGAAATCATTAGCGTTTTGATCGCAAATCGGCTAGTGTTGCGGACATGGAAATCATGTCTGCCAACGCCTCTGATGAGCTTGCCGCCCTGCGCGCGCTCGTGGCTGAGCAGGCCCTGCAACTGGACAAAAATCGCGCTGCGCTCGAAGCCGAGGTTGCCAAGCGGGACGCCATCATTACCCTGCTTCGCGGGCAGTTAGAACTGCTGCGGCATCGCACTCACGGGGCGTCGTCGGAAAAGGTCGAGCGTAAAATCGAGCAATATGAGCTGATGCTCGAGGAGATCGAGGCGACGCGGGCCGAGGCCGAAGCCGAAGCACGTTCGGGCAAGGACGATCTTCCGGAGGCGGAAGAGGACAAGAAGACGCCGAAGCGCAAGCCGTTGCCTGGCAATCTTCCGCGTGAAGACAAGGTCTATGAGGCGCCGTGCAACTGTCCGACTTGTGGCAGCGCTTCGTTCCTGAAGGCGGCGGATAAGGTCGTCGATGTCATGGAGCATGTTCCGGCCTCAGTGAAGGTCGTGCGTCACATCGAAAAGCGCATGATCTGCAAGGACTGCGACACCACGGTGGCGGGCGAGATGCCGAAGCTGCCGATTACCAAGGGCAAGCCCGGGCCGAGCTTGCTGGCCCACATCATGGTCGCGAAGTTCGATGACCATATCCCGCTCTACCGCCTGTCAGAAATGTATGAGCGGATGGGCATTGATATCTCCCGATCCGTCATGGCCGACTGGGTGGGGCGTGTATCGCTTCTGATCGCGCCGTTGGTGACGTTGGTCAAAGCCTATGTCGCCGGAACTGACCGGATCCACACTGACGACACCCCAGTGGATGTTCTGGACCCTGGGCGAGGAACGACAGCAACCGGGAGGCTCTGGGTCTACGTCTTCGATGGCAGCGGCTACAAGGATGGCCGGCCAAAGGCTGTTGCCTACTATTACAGTGCCGATCGCAAGGGTATCCACCCTGAGGCGCATCTGGCCGACTTCAGCGGCGTGATGCATGCCGACGGCTATGGCGGGTACAAGAAGCTATATGGCAACAAGATTACCGAGGCGGCGTGTATGGCGCACGTGCGGCGCAAGTTCCATGACGTCATCAAGCTCAAAGCCTCGCCTGTGGCCGAGGAAGCCCTGAGCCGTATCGGCGCGCTTTACGACATAGAGGCGCGCATCCATGGCATGACAGCCGAGGAACGTCGGGCGTTACGGCAGCAGCATGCCCGGCCGTTGCTGGATAGTCTCAAGGCCTGGATCGAGGCGATGCTGCCGACCGTCCCGCAGAAGCAGAAGCTGGCGGAGGCCATGCGCTATGCCTTATCGCGATGGGAGGCGTTGAGTGTCTACATCGACGATGGGCGTGTCGAGATCGATAACAATATAGCTGAGAGGGCCATCCGCCCGATTGGAATTGGAAAAAAGAACTGGCTCTTCGCCGGCTCCGACAAGGGAGGCGAGCGCATCGCCAATGTACTGACGCTCATCGAGACGGCGAAAATGCACGGCCACAATCCCGAGACCTACTTCACCCACGTTCTGACGGTGATCAGGGATTATCCGGAAGACCGACTGCATGAACTGTTGCCTTGGGTAATGGCACCGGCGAAACCAGCATCAGGGGCGGCCGCCTGATGGCGCGCGCGACTCGCGTCTTTACGACCAAAGCCGTCGCGGACCTCCTCGACGAGGACATCGAACTCATTGAAGAGATCGCGTGCAATCCCGACAACATCGACTACGGCGAGATGCTCCATATCTGCGACGGCTCCGAACATGGTGCGACTGGCTTTACGGACCGAGGCATCCAGTGCATCGAAGACATGCTCGAGGAGGCCCGAAACTGGGACGGCGGGCTACGCGGCTTCCTCGTGGCAAATTACTCAGAGCCAGAGGCTATCGAGCGCATAATGGCCAAAGAGCAGGCGCGAATCGAAGCCAAAAGCCAAGAAAAGCCGTAAAATCAGTTTGCCGGACGCTCACCATCAATCCAGGTTTTATAGTCGCCCGATCCTGTAAAAAGACAAGAGGTTTGAAGCACCGCTCCATGCAAACGGTGGCATCACGATCACGTTTCCAAAAGAAATGAACCCACCCTAAAATGACCTCATTTCAGCCGTTTAGGCGCCCATATTGGCCTATACAAGATGAGTGTCGGCCGGATCGGTTCGTCGGGTCCACCCCCTGAACAGCCCCCCAGCCCAGGACTTGACCGCCAGTCAATGGCAGTTCCCCTCCGGCCGACATGCCCTCTTTGTCCCCCCCTGAAGACGAGGCAAAAACGCACCGCCCCCTCCCCGGTCGGTGCGTTTTTTTATGCTGGCTTCCGTCTCTACAAAAGTCCGGCCGCTTTGGCCGCCTCATCCAGACTGTCGCCGATCAGGGCCATATTCTGGATGGCCGCCAGCCCCCACTGCGCCGTGCCGTTGGTCGAGAGGGTCGGGTCTTCGTCCAACGGACGCAGCACTGCCCGGCCGTCGATGCGTCGCGTACGGCGTTTCAGCCCGCCATCGGATTCGCGCCCGTCCTTGCCGAAGAACTCGCTCCACGCCCGCAGCGCCAATGCCTTGTCCTTCTCATGGAAGGCGGCATAGGCCGTCAGACGCGAATGGGCATCACGCAGATTGCGCCCACCAGGCACACTTCCCAACAAGGCCTTAAGCTCATCATTGGGTGCGTTATAATAGCGGCAATATTCCAGCCACGCTTTGCGGTACAGCGGTTCGTCGATCAGGCTCAGCAGTTCCGAACTCATCTCGACCACGCCGAACACGCCGTTGAGGTGCGAGATGGCAACATAATCGCCTTCACCCAGGAACTTACCCGTCTTGAGATCATAAGGGGCTGAAGAGGCGAACCAGCGTCGCTTGAGTTTGCCGATTGTCGTCATGCCGTTGACGATCCGGTCGCGCCATTTGGTATCCCCCGTGCGCTCCCACTCCGTCAGCCAGGCCGAAATGAACGAGCCCCATGACGTGCCGAAGGAGGAGTTTACCACGCCTTCTGGCGTTTCGCGTTCCGGCGACGGCGGCAGCTTACGCGAGATGTCCACATTTTTCAGTGAGAAGTCCGACTCATTGAGGTCGCGCATCAGGTCACCGACGCGCTCATCGGCGGTCAGGTAATAGTAGATGCGGCGATAGGCGACGTTCGACACGCGCGGCTGCTTGGACGAATCCGACCACGGCTGCACGCCATGGCGCGTGCCAAAGCCTTTGAAGCGGCCAAGGTGATAGACATCGACCTCACCCGTCTGCCGCGTCATGGCCTCGGCGAATTTGAACACGTCGGCGCGGCCCGTGCGCAGATAGGTGTACCATATCCACAGGTCGGTCGAGAGTTCGGAATTGTCCCAGGCATAGCCGCCGATATCATAGCGCCACATGTGACGCTCTGCATCATAGGTGTGCATCACATCGCCATAGGTCCAGAAGCCGTACCAGCGGCGCTGATCGACCTCCTTCATGTAGTAGTCGATCTGATAGGTCAGGCGGTCTTCGAGGATTTTGCGCGCCGGCGTCGAAGAATTGGCCACGTCCCAGTCGCCAAAGACGCCGCATGAGTGGATGCGTTCCGGCGACAGCACCAGACGCGCCGGATTGGCGACCTGCTCGGCCATATCCGAGAACACCTGATGCGAGGGCGTCGCCCCCAGCACCCACAGGTTCAGTTCCGAGGTGCGCGCCACGCCGGTCGCCGTGTCCCAGCCCTTTTCGTAGTCCTCATAGGTGATGTTGAGGCCTTCGATCTCTTCCGGGTGGGTGTCCATGCCGTCGGCCGAGCGATAGGGGCGCACATCCATGGCCGGGGCGTCCGGCGACCACAGCCACGCGGTGATCTCGGCCATTTCCGTATGGGCATTGCGCACGTCAAGTTGCGTCGGCGAGCGCTGCCAGAAATCCTTGAAGCCCAGCGCCACGCCGCCGCTCGCCCCACCGACATAGGCGAGCCCCTTGGTGCGCGTCCCGGCATTGGAGTCGATCCAGGCGTGACCGGCGCGCGTGCGCTTTTTGATGGTGTAGCCATCGGGCGTCAGTTGCGACAGCGTGAAATCGCCCCATTCCGGTATCCATTTCAGCCCGTCCTGCACCGGCTTGGCCATGTCGGCGACGGCCACGGCCTTGCCTTCGACCTGAGCGACGCCCAGCCCCTTGCCCACCGGACGACGCAGCCCGGTCAGCGGCCGCACCGCCTCACCCCATACGCCCACACCATCGCCGGTCAGGCGGATATGGCGGTTGTGCGTCTCTTCCGTCATTGGGGTTTTGGCGGTGACGCCCAGACCGCGGATGAAGTCCTTGAAGGGGTCACCGTCATAGATGAAGGAGTGCACGATGCGCACGCTTTCGGAACCGGCGTAGAAGTAGAGCCGCACCGAGAAGGGCAGCCAGTCGCGGCCATTTCCGGAATGCACGCCCTCGATCTTGAGCACCGCGCGCACAGGCCCGGTCTGCTCGACCGTGACCTTGCTGATCTTGCTGCTGAAACTCTGCTGGCTGACACTGCCCGTGGCGTCGAGATCGGGCGCATTCTGCCACAAGGCGACCAGCTTCATCTCCTTAAGCGTCGGGCGGCCCGCGCGGGTGGCGGTAGCGATCAGATGCTCACCCGAGGTCGGCACGACCCACACCAGATCACCGGAAGTCACCGTAACAGCGACGGTGTCCTGTTTGACGCTAACGGTCTTGGCAGGCGCAGCCGCCTTGCCCGGCGCGAGCGATAAGCCTGCGGGTTTGGTTCCGGCGGGCACGGCGTGCGCCGTCCATTTTAGCGAGCCGTCGGGCCAGTAGGCCAGCGGCCACGACTGTACCGGCTCCTCACCCAGCTTGAAGTCCGGCACCTTGCCCTTGGCAGGCTTCACCGTACCGCGCGGCCACGGCACCCCCAGCGTCGCCCCTTCAAAAGCCGCGGGCGTCCCGTCCAGCCATCTGAGATCGGTCGAAGCCACAGGCGTGGCCTTGGCCGAGGCCGCGGCCTGCGCTACGGCGGGCAGGGCGCTCAGGGCCGACAAAGCCACGGCGGATTGCAGAAGATGGCGGCGCGAGAGAGAGGTCATGGTTCCCAGCCCTTAAATAAAGTCAACGACTTGAACGTTGACGGCGGTGGTTTCCGGCGCACTATCGCTCAATTTTGTCCAAAATTGATCACGCAACCCGGTCCGTTAATAAAAAACCGCCGCCCGGAACCCCGGACGGCGGCTGTGAAGTTGTTTCTCGTTCCAACCTACTGGAGACGATAGGTCACACCGAACAGGAAGCGGCGCCCACCGTAGGAAAGCTTGTAAAGATTTTCCACGCCGTCAGCAAAGCCCGCATAGTTCCCACCCGAAATTGCCTGGCTCTCACGCGTTAGGTTACGCGCCTCCAGATAAAGGTCGACATTTGGGCGCAACTTGTGCGTGATCTTCGCATCTAAGTAGCCCGATTCGTCGATATACCGGGGGGTGCCGGGGCTATAGGGTACAGGTCGCGCTGCAATACCAAACGGACCAGGATAGTTATTGCGTGCATTTGAGCCGCAAGAGGTTATGCAGTCGAACCGCTCGGTGCGATACTGGTAGGAGACACGGGCATTCGTTTTTCCGTCATCATACCAGACCGAGAGATTATAAAAGTCCGACTGCCCCTGTGGCGGCATGGCATCGCCCGAGTTTGGATCGCGGATGATGTTGCTGGCGGCCTCAAGTTTAGACGCGTTAAAGTCAGCGCCGGTGTAGCGAAGATACCAAGGCAAGAAGGTAAAGGCCGTTTTCATCGAAAACTCCCAACCCGTACGTTGATATGGATCGCCATTGCGCCAGGTAGGCACATCGAACTCCAGTTCCGACACAGGCTGTCCCGTTACTGGGTCAACCTGATCACTACCCGCGAAGACCTTCACACCGGATACCGTCGTCGCTTCTGGCGCTCCGATACGAACATCAAGCTTATGGTAGGCCAGGGACATCATGGTGTCCTTATTGGGATACCATTCAACGGAAATATTAGAGTCTTTCGCCGTATAAGGCTTCAGCTCAGGATTGCCAACGCGCCCAGTGCAGTCATTGAGCGTTGAGCCATCTGCCGCGAGATATTCTTCGCTTCTTTCATCGAAGATACATTCGCCGGCCGGAAGGAGGCGGCTAATTGGGGGGCGAGCCACCGTCTTCGCGGTGTAGTAGCGCAATACGACCTGATCGGGCACAACCCAAAGTGCGAAATTATAGCTTGGCAGATAATCGCGCGTCTTGCGGCTTAGATTGGCGTTTTGACGGAAAATTGTGTCCGAAACACCGGCGGCGAGGTAAGGATTGAGGGGATCAAACGCAGCTGTCTTACGACGAGAACGGAAGGTCATGAAACCCGTAGAGTTGACTTCGGTGTCCACAACCCGCAGACCGACGTTACCATCAAAGCTCAGGTTAAACGGCAGTTCTTGCTCAAATTCGAGCATGTAATAGGCGGCAGTAAACTTCTCGTCCGAGAACCCTTTGGGTTGCTCATACATCTTGCCGTCTGAACCCTGACAGACCTTCAAACAATCAAAGTTGAAGTTCTGCGATTGACCGAGGTAGCCCAACAGGCGTTGTACATTAATGCCCTGCCAGCTTCCAAACAGGTCGCCACGGTTCGGGAAGCCATCGAAGAAGACAGAGTCCGGCTTCTCCATAGTGTCACTGATGATAGCCAAAAGTTGGTCTGGTGTGAAGGTATCAACACCGTAACGCGTTTGCAGCAAGTTCGTGCTAGGCACGTACCCGTAGTTACACGGTTCAATCGACGTAGAGGTAGGCAGACAGGCCCTAAAGCTACCCCGAAGCGCATTGGTGGGCACCACGACCGGCGCTACATAGCCCGGCTGACCAAAGGTTCCAGAGGCGCTTTTTACCTCGTAGCCACCAAAGCCCCAGGAAGACGCGACCGCATTACGATAGGAAAGCCCGGTCTTGAAACCCGTAAAGAACGGAATCGTATCCTTCAGGTTGTAAGTTAGGTCAATCTTTGCCGTTGTTTCCTCGGTCTCCTGAAGCCGCGGTGAGTACTGGATCGAGAAGTTAGGCGTTACCAACGGACGCTGCGCGGCTGTGTAGGCCGGAATAGCTGGATTGTTAATTGTGGCGGCTACAGCGGCGGATGCAGCCTGAGGAGACAGCTGCACAAAGGCCGCCGGGTCGGTTTCGTTGTACGTTGCCGGCAAATCATAGGTCCAAAGGCCAGACGGCAGCACCTTCAGCGTGGCAAGTCCATAGGTCGTCGAGCGGCTTGTACGGGTGTCGGTCCGCGACGATTCTCCCTCGGACCGGCCGACGATGAAATCGACTTTTAGTGGTCCGTTCTTATAATTGCCACCAAACTGAAGATAGTTGGTCTTTACATCGATCGTGTTATCGATCTGGTCGATCGTTGCCGTGCCATCTGAAATGCTGAACTCGGTAAGGTGGTGGTTAGCGTCAACCTTCACACTGGCGGGGTCGACGTTAACTGTATGCCCAAGGAACGGGTTATTGCCGAACGTACCGATGCCGTATTGCGGGTCATATAAGTAGTACTGGTAAGGATATGCCGGATTGACCGAACGAATCCGCGGGTTGCCTGTTGTTGCCAACCACGTATTCGTTACATCGATATTCACGCCACCGAGATTGCGGTTGCGGAATTGATCATCGACTAGACGATTTGCGATAGCATACTTCCCGTATACTGTGAGGTGATCGTTCACACGATAGTCCACTCGGAAGTCAGCGGACAAACGCTTCTCTTCCTGAGAATTCAGGAAGCTGCGGATCAAAGAGGGATGGTAGTCATTCCATTGGTTCAAGCAGGTAATCTGCTCATACACGCGTTGATTTTTGACGTTATTTGATCCCGTCGTAAGGATCGGGAACGCCGCCAAACAATCAGCCTTGGTTTTCGCGTTTGCGGATTTCGTGATAAGCGAAAGTGGACTTTCCGTCGAGTTTGCCATCACGACGTTGGCGCCGTCACCGGTCACGGTCGAGGGGTTAAACGTAAACGTCTTTTCCGGCGAGTTGTCAAAATCGATAGCCGCGGCATAACCCGCATTCCCACTGGTCACAGTTTCCATGTTGTGACCATTATTTTGGACATGACGCGCGGAAACATTAAACAGCACACCTAACCGGCCATCCATGAACTTGCGCGAAGCGATCAAGTTGATGTCCGGCGTAATTTTCTTGCCGAGGGAATTCCGCTCCCCCCCAACGCGAAGCGAAAGATAAGGCTTCTTGAAATCCAGCGCTGTGCGCGTTTTGATTTGGATACCGCCACCCAGCGACCCTTCGGTCATGTCAGCGGTCGTCCCTTTGACGACATCCACACTGGCAATCAGATCCGCCGGAAGCTCGCGCATGTCAGCTGCTCGACCGTCGCCGCCCAAGGCGAGGCTGCCCGTGTTCTGCACGCCCAGTCCGTCGATTTCAACACGTGAAAGGTCGGCACTATTGCCTCGGATGCTGACCCCATCCCCTTCACCAAACTCATTTCGAGCAAGCGCCGTCCCAGCAACGCGAGAGATGGCTTCATTTAGATTGCGGTCCGGAAACGCACCAACATCATCCGCCACAATAGAGTCCGTGGCGGTCTTAGCTCGCTTCTTGCGGTCAATCGCCGACTGCTGAGATGCGCGAGCGCCAACAACGATAACCGTATCAATGTCGTCTTGCGCAGCAGGTGCTGCCTGCTGAGCGTAGGCAGCGCCAGAGACGGCCAGCATGGCAAGGCCCGAACCGGCCATCAGATATTTTGCGAGAGTCGACTTGGGTGACTTTGAGGGTGGTTTCTGCATTTATTCCTCCGATATGCCGCCGAAACGACATGCCCCTTAAGAACTGTGTTGGTTCCTAGACTGCACGGGGAATAAACGTGCGGACGCACACGACGGCGCGCCGCATTACGGAAAAACGACTCCAGACGACAGAACAGACCCCGCCTTTTGTTTTGAGGCGCAGGCACACACACATATCCCGTCAGTTCGGAATCGCCTTCCGGCTTTTCACTCCCCTGCCAGGGCCCTTTGTTTTTGTGCGGGCCTCTGACGCAACAACCTGTTGGATGACGCTGATCCTCATTGATCGAAGCTGATAAGTCAAGCCACAATGTGATCATAATTGGCCTTAAGTCCGACAATAGAGTCACATTGCCGCCCAAAAGTAACACAAATGTCACACAATTGAGGCCGTTTGGACAAATTTTTCAAAACTTACAATCATTTATGCGGCTCACGCGAGGGTTGCGGGCGGCGTTTGACCGGCTGTCATTTTCATATTTAGTTGTTTTGTTTCAATGTGCTGTATAGGCAATAAGGCGATAGCCGCATTCCGGCCCGCCGGGCTGAGCGCTCCGCTTTTGAAGGGCCGCTCAAGTCACTCAAAAAATCAAATTCGATCAATTTCGATTGGAAGGGCACAAATTTGTGCTATCGCTGGCGACAGATCAGCCTGACTGGCGCGTAAAACGTCCCGGAAAGCGGCGGCACGCGTGAACAAGGCCACGCATCGGAGGAACATATGACAATCCCGACACTCAAAGTCTCTCTTCTGGCTGGCGTCGCCCTGATGCTGGGCGCAGCACCGGCGATGGCGGCCGACGCGCCGAAAGCCAGGGTCGAATATCTGGATCGTGGCGCGGTCGCGGTGACCTCGGAAAAGGGCGTGCTGGTCAGTTGGCGAGCGCTGGTGACGGATGACGCCAGACTGGGTTTCAATATCTATCGCGACGGTCGCAAGCTGAACACTAAGCCCATCACCACAACGACCAGCTTCAAGGACGAGGCGGGCTCCAATACCGCGACCTATGAGGTGCGCGAAGTCATGGCGGGCAAGGAAGGCACCGCCTCCAAAGCCCTGCGGATCGACGGCTATCTGTCTATCCCATTGAACAAACCGGCCGATGGCACGACACCGGACGGGCAGGCCTATAGCTACACCGCCAATGACGCCTCGGTCGGTGATCTCGATGGCGATGGCCGCTATGAGATCATCCTGAAGTGGGACCCGACCAATGCCAAGGACAACAGTCAGGGCG
This sequence comes from Asticcacaulis sp. W401b, assembly GCF_046503825.1. Lineage (NCBI taxonomy): Bacteria > Pseudomonadati > Pseudomonadota > Alphaproteobacteria > Caulobacterales > Caulobacteraceae > Asticcacaulis > Asticcacaulis sp. W401b. The sequence goes on along the minus strand of NZ_JBKFEE010000002.1, from coordinate 412,611 downwards.
GCTACACGGGGCCGGTGCTGCTCGATGCCTATACTCTGGACGGCAAGCAACTGTGGCGCATCAATCTGGGGCGCAATATCCGTGCCGGGGCGCACTACACGCAGTTTCAGGTGGCCGACTATGACGGCGACGGCAAGGCCGAGCTGATCGTCAAGACGGCGGACGGCACCACCGACGCGCAGGGCAAGGTGATCGGTGACGCCACTGCGGACTGGGTCATCCCTTCGGGTGAGATCGAGAATAAGGACCGCACCGGTTCGCGTCAGACCGAAGACGGCAAGCTGATGGCGCGCCTGACCGGGCGCGTGCTCAAGGGGCCGGAATATCTGAGCGTCTTCGAAGGCGCGACGGGCAAGGTGGTCGATACCATCCCCTATCCGTCACCGCGCGGCCCGAACGGCGACAATCCCACCGATGCCGAAGCGACGGCGCGCTGGGGGGATGCCTATGGCAACCGCAGCGACCGCTTTCTGGCCGGAACGGCGTGGCTGGACGGGCAACACCCCAGCGCCATCTTCGCGCGCGGCTATTACGCCCGCACCACCATTGCCGCCGTTGATTACAAAAACGGCAAGCTGACCAATCGCTGGTACTTCGACTCCGAAGCCGCCGGGGTGCCGTCCGGCTATTCCGGGCAGGGCAATCACCAGTTCAGCGTCGCCGATGTCGATGGCGACGGGAGGCAGGAAATCCTCTACGGCGCCATGGCACTCGATGACACAGGAAAGCCGCTGTGGACCACCGGCATGGGCCACGGCGACGCCATGCACGTCTCTGACCTCGATCCCAACCGACCGGGGCTCGAAAAGTGGGGCGTACACGAGAATATGAAGATGTCCGGCAATACTGGCGCGGCGCTGCTCGATGCGCGGACCGGCGAAGTGATCTTCAAGGTGCCTGCTGATAAGGACACCGGCCGGGGTGCCGCAGGCGATATCGACCCGCGCCATCCGGGGGCCGAATTCTGGGCCTCGAACAGCGGCAATCTGTACGATGTGAAGGGTAATGTCATAACGGACAAACGCCCCCGCCAGATGAACTTCATGGTGTGGTGGGACGGCGATCTGCTGCGCGAGCTGCTGGACGGCAACAAGGTCTATAAGTGGGACTGGAATACGTCAGAGTCGAAGGTGATACTCGACGCACAAGGGGCGACGTCGAACAACGGCACCAAATCGACGCCGGCCCTGTCGGCGGACCTGTTCGGCGACTGGCGCGAAGAGGTGATGCTGCGTAGCGAGGACAACACATCGCTGCGCATCTATTCGACTAATATTCCGACGACCTACAAATTCACCACCCTGATGCAGGACCCGCAATACCGCGCCGCCATCGCCTGGCAGAACACCGCCTATAATCAACCGCCCTGGCCGTCCTTCTTTATCGGCGAAGGCTTGAAGGCGCCGCCGAAGCCGCAGGTCAGCGTGGCAAAAGCCCAATAGAATTTCTATTTCACTCTGGTGCAAGCTATGAGCCCCGTCGTCACAGACGGGGCTTTTTTTGCCTCACAAACGCGAATGAAAGGCAATAACCGTAACAAAAACAATCAAATTTATGTGCTTTCAGTTTGCGTTTAAATCTCTGTAAGGTTGTGAGAGCGTATATGTAACCGGTTCATGGGATTGCAAAAGCCACCCATGAGCCTAGTTCAGGCGTATTAAAGGGCCACAACAGGTAGAGCAGAGTAAGCGGTATAATTTTCCACACAGGCACGGAGCCCGACATGCAAAAATATCAGATAAGGAGCATGACCGAGATGGACCCGGCGGAGGAATTCAAGGACTTCGCCTATATCGTCTCGCACGATCTGGCCGGACCGGTACGGTCGCTTGTCGAGTTTTCGCGGCTTCTGGTCGAACAGGCGCCGGTGCCCGAAACGGACGACGCGCGCACCAACCTGTCCATGGTTCTGGAAAGCGGGGAGAAGCTACAGGAAATCCTGCACGGCCTGCTTCAGTTCTCACGCCTCAACACCGTGCCGCGGCTGGATCAGAAGGTCGATCTGGAAGAGATCGTGGCGCGCGTGCATATGAACCGTCAGACCGATCTCGACATGATTCGCGGGACGCTCAACGCCGGCATCCTGCCGGAGGTCACGGGCGACCCCAACCGCCTGTACCAGCTGTTTTACATGCTGATCGACAATGCCATCAAATTCCGCCGTCGCAATCAGCCGCTGATCATCGACATCGCTTGCGAAGAGACCGAGCAGGCCTACTGGATTTCGATCACCGACAACGGCATCGGTATCGACCCGATGTTCCATGACGACGTGTTCCGCCCCTTACGCAAGCTGCACAATGACGATGTCTATGACGGCGCCGGCATGGGCCTGACCCTGGCCCGCAAGATCGTCCTGATGCACGGGGGCCAGATCGGTATCGGCTCATCGGATGACGGCACGGCCATCTCGTTCAGCCTGCCCAGGGCCTGAGTTTTAGAGCGAAATGACTTTAGGTGGAAACGCCATTTCGCTCTAAATTTTTGTTTTGTCGCGATGTTTTTGCGGAAAACAGCTCACACTTTTCCGCACATCGCTTTAGAGAGTGTGCGGCAGGCCGTCCGGGAAACGAAAAGGCGCGCCGCGACCGGAGGCGTCCATTGTGAACCCGCGTAAAGCCTGAGCCAGATCGTCAAAGGCGTGCGGGGTGTCGGGCTTTTCGATATGGCCGTCCGAACCGCAGCGCTCGCCTTCGGCCACATGCTCCGGCGTGACCAGTCCGGACATCAGCAAAATACGCACCTGTGTCAAAGCCGGATCGGTGCGCACCTTTTCCAGCACCTGAAACCCGCTGAGGCGCGGCAGACGGCAATCGAGCAGAACCAGCACGGGTACAGGTTTTCCGCTATATTCCCCTTCGCCCAGCAGGCGCTGCAAGGCCTGCTCGCCCGATGAAACTGTCTCAATGACCGCTTCGTCCAGTGCCGCCTTGAGGGCACGGGTCAGCAACACCGCGTCGCCGCGATTGTCATCGACAATCAGGATGTGCAACTCAGGCGGTGTCATCCGGCGGGGCCCTGAGGGTATGTTCAAACTTCGCAATATGCTGTTATTCGGACGGTTTAGCAAATCCATTTCATTTGACCCTCCGCGACCGCTTGACACGGCTTGGTCCGCCGCACAGGTTTGTCCGATGCGTTTGCCCGATCCGTCTGCCGCCGATCCCGCCCTCTTTGATCCGTTGGGGCCCGAATTCACCCGCAACCCCTACCCGGCCTATGCGCGCCTGCGGGCTTTGAGCGCGCCCTATTACTTTGCGCCGTTTGATATCTGGCTGTTCTCGCGCTTTGCCGACGTACAGGCCGCCGCCCTCAACCCCCTGTCGCTGCGGTCGCTCGACCATCGTCTGAGCGCCGAAGAGATCGCCGCCGACCGCCGCGCCCAGAACTGGCACGACATGCCCTATCATGCGCGCTTTGTGCAGTTTTCGATGCTCAATTCCGATGGGGACGTGCATCAGCGCCTGCGACGGCTGGTGTTCGGTGAATTCACCCCGTCTCAGGTCGAGCGACTGAAAACCGGAGCCGAGGCCTATGTATCGGAGCTGTTCGACGCGGTAGGCTCAGAGTTCGACTTTATCAACGATCTGGCCGTGCATGTGCCGGGGCGCGTCATCGGCCGCTTTCTGGGCGTGCCGGACGCAGACTGCGCACAGTTACGCATCTGGTCCGAGGACATCGTGCAGTATTTTGATATCGACCGCACCAATGACCGCAAGGCGCTGGCCGAACGCACCACCAAAACCTTCTATGACTACCTGATCGACCTGTCTGATGAGCGACGTAAACGCCCGCAGGATGATCTGATTTCGCGGCTGTTGAGGCGCTGGGACGCGGACGAACTGAGCGAGGATGAATATATCTCGACCTGTATGCTGATCCTGATGGCCGGGCACGGCTCGACCATCGACGCCATGGGCAACGGCCTGACGGCGCTCTTGACCCACCCGGATCAGCTTCAGCGTCTGCGCACCGATCCCGGCCTGATGCCGACGGCCATTCAGGAGATGTTCCGCTACGACGCGCCCCTGCCCTTCTTCCATCGCCTTGCGGCAGAAGACATGCAAGTCAATGGCTGGGAGATACCCAAGGGCACAAAGATCGGCCTGCTCTACGCCTCGGCCAACCGCGACCCGGAGGCCTTCGCCGATGCCGACCACTTCGACATTGGACGCACGCCCAACCGCCATCTGGCCTTTGCCGCCGGGCCGCACTTCTGCCTGGGTAACCACCTGTCGCGCATGAATATGGAGGCTACCTTTGCGACGCTTCTGTCGCGCTTCAAAAAACTCGAACTGACCGCGGAGCCACAGTTCAAGCCCAGCCTGTCGCTGCGCGGGCCGAAAGTCCTGCCTTTGCGGGTCGGTTAACCCGGCATTAACCCTGATCGTTCACGGTTTGTGCAGGGAGTGCGTCCATGCGTAAATCGAAGTTTTCCGGCCTTAAGCTCTATGACCGCGCGCTGGTCGAAATCGTCGGGCAGGCACGCCCGCAGACGGCGCAGCGCGATGAGACCCAAACCGGCATCTATCGCATCGGCGGCTTTGCCTATCGCGAAAACGGCACGCCCCTGCCCTCGACACCCCCGGCCCCGTCGCTACTGCTGGTCTATTCCGCCGGGTGCACGCTGGTCCGGGGATGACAGAGGCGGCAACAGAGTATAGGATTTAAAAAAAATCCGGGGGGACTCCATGCGTCAGTTTCTTTTTGTTGCCGCCTTGGTCGGCGCGTCCGCGCTGATACCCGTCAGCGCTACGGCATTGGACACAGCAGCGCGCGTATCTGATCAATCGCAATATCTGCAAAAGTGGCTTGCAGACGCCGATTCGCATCTGCAAGCCGGAGACTTCAAGAAGGCAATCAAATCCCTCCGGACGATTATCGATAATGCACAATTCGGCTCTCTGCCTCCAGACACTCAGGTTTTGTGCTACCGTCTGCTTTCTATCGCGCTTCTCAACTCGAATGCACCCGAAGAGGCCTATGACGCCTTAGAAAGGGCGCGTCACGTCCCCGGTGATGCAACAAACTATGAGTACTGGCGATTACGTCTAGCCATCGCACCCAGACTCAAAAAGCACCAAGATGCTGTGGAGGCCCTGACTGTTTTGGCATCGCGCTTTCCCCACAGAATTCAGGAAATAGATCGCAATATTGTTTTTTCAATTGTTTATTCCAGCAATGAAATCCAAGATGGAAAGGCCAGCAAACGCAGACTTCTTGAGGCATTGCAATCGGCCCACTACACTCCTCAGGAAAGTGGTTATTCGGTAGAATCGCTTTCTTTCGAGCTTTTTGAAATTTACGTATCAAAGGGCGAGACCGAGAAAGCCGCAACCGTTGCCGCCGCATTAATTGAACCCGATAGTCTAATCAGGCTGCGCATAGATAAGCGTTACAACGCTTATCGGCATGTGACGGATGCGCAGATCACAGCGGCCTACGAAGCCCAACTGGCACGACATCGGGATTTCGCCTACCGCAATCCGACTCTTCTGGCCGGGCCCGATCTTGTCGCGCTCGACCTGAACGACCTTGATCGACCAGAAGAGGCATTAAAAGTAATTGATGAGGCTCTGAATAAACACGACCGCGCCCCCGTAAATCGTAAGCCCTACGACGATGTGGCCACCCGACTCAATTGAGCTTTAGACACAAAATCTCGTATTTTGTGGCAGTTGGGACGTCATGCCGAAGCCGAACAGGTTTTAAAGATGGCGCGCGACGTATCTGTTGCTGATGGCCGAGATATGGTCAGTCAGAGAATAAATCTCGGAGCCCTCTACACAGCCCTTTCACGTCCAAATGAAGCCTTGAAAGAAGTCGGAAACATCAGAGCCAATCAAGCGAACCTTTACGGCCAGATGTCAATCGAGGGGGTCAAAGTTTGCGCATATGCGCAAACCGGCGAAACCGACAAGATGAAAGCCTCTCTGGACCTTATGCTGCAAAATGCCAAGGCCGCTTACTCGCCACTTCAAACCGCTCTACTTTGCGCAGAAGATAGCGACATGCTGGCCAAAGTCATTATCGATCAACTCGAAGACCCCGACACACGCACATATGCGCTCATGAATGTTCAGACCTATCTGCCACAAAAGAAATCAACACCTGTGCAATTGGCGCGTGAGGCCACGCGGCAAAAAACACTTGCGCGTGCAGACGTACAGCCCGCTATTTTGAAATATGGCGAAATCATTTCACTACCTATTCGCCCTATTCCGTACTGATACATCACAAATCGCTCACCCTTTCGCCACCTGCGCCGCATAGACGTGGATAGGGCCGTGCATGTTGGAGCGGAAGACGATCCACTTGCCGTCCGGCGTGAATTGCAGGTTCGGCTCGGTGTTATAGTTATGCGTCTTGAGGTTCACCAGCTTGGTGGCGCGCAGCACACCCGGCCGCACCAGCTCCGCCGCATTGGGGGCTGAGACGCCGAGGTCGTCGATAATCTCCGGCTGGAACAAATAGAGCCATTTGCCGTCCGGCGCACGGGCCACCATGTCGGCATCGCCGCCGTCACCGGCGAACAGCTTGCCATCGCGGCTGATCTGGAAGTGCACCGACCATTCGTTGCGCTCCATATGATACCAGATGCGCTTGTGCGTTTTGAGGTCATAGCTGGCCAGCCAGAAGTCTTCACCGCGCGGCGTTTGCAGGTCATACAGGATGCGTTCACCGTCAAACGAGAAGAATTCGTGCCCGGCGATCTCCATATTCATCATACGCTTATGAACGTTTTCCTTGCCCGTGCCGTCGGTCCTGATCGTCCAGATGCGATCGACGCTGTGCCACGGCCCTTCGTGGCAATACATCAGACGGTGCGGATCGGTCGGCGAAAACTGCACGTGGTTGAGCCAGTCGGTCGAGGCGGTGACCACCTTGCGTTCGCCGGTCTGAATGTCCAGCGTGAAAATCTCCATCGGGATGTTCTGCGCCAGCCGTTCGGCCATACGCACCTCCTTGGCGGCCTGAAAGCTGAGCGGCTTGCCGTCGGGACCGACGGCATTGTAACCGCCATCCGTATTGGCGACCTTCGGCCCCGGCTGGAGCTGGTATTCGCGTTCGGCCCAGGTGCCTGCCAGCAGAGTATCGTCGGCATTGACCGTCGTCACATAGCCCTTGATATCCTTGGCGATGGTGCGGATCTTGCCCGTATCCATGTCGATGGCGACGATCTCGATGCCGGCACGGCCCTTATCGTCGGCGCTCTTCTTTTCGCCGCCGGGGAATTTGCGCGCGTAGCAGATGTTCTTCGTGCGCGACACCATCAGGCTACCATAGCCTTTCGGCGTCAATTGACGCAGTTTGCGCGTCGCCAGCTCGACCATCTGGATGCCAGAGGGGCTGTCGAAAATCATCCACTTGCCATCCGCCGTGAAGGCGTTGTCATGGAAGTACAGGGATTTGGAATTATCCTCGTCCGACAGGCGCACAAGGCGGTGGCCGGTGTCGGCGTCTATCCATTCCCGCGGGATATCGGCCTTCGCCGCAGGGGTTTGCGCCAGCGCAGGGGCCGCAAAGGCCGCCGCCGCGGCGCCCAGAAGAAAGTCTCGCTTATGCACGTCCAAAGCTCCCTGAAATCCGTATGGTCTGCTTAGGGCCATACTAGGATAGTGTTGGTCACACTCAATGTCACAATTTAGCATGTTCACGCAACTGTGCGCAAAATCCGTCGCAAAGGTTCCGCATGATCCTCAATAAACGCCGGCTGCTGGGCGGCCTTGTCATCGGTAGCGGCCTGGGTCTGGTGCTATCGGGCTGTTCCACCCTGTCGGCGTTCAACACCCTGACCCCAAAGGATGGCGGCTCCCGCCGCGTGGCGCAGGATGTCGCCTATGGCGATAAGGCGCGTCAGCGCTACGACGTCTATGCCCCGACTTCCGGAACGAAGCCACCGAAGGGCTGGCCCGTTCTGGTCTTCTTTTACGGCGGCAACTGGGATTCGGGCAGCAAGACCGACTATGTCTGGATGGGCCGATCGCTGGCCTCGCTGGGCTATCTGGTGGTCGTCGCCGATTATCGCCTCTATCCGGAAGTCGTCTTCCCGGACTTCATGCAGGACGCCGCAGCCGCTGTGCGCCATGTGCAAAAGCAGGCCGTTACCTGGGGCGGCGATGCCGCGCGTCTGGGCGTCATGGGCCATTCCGCTGGCGCCTATATCGCCATCATGCTGGCGCTGGATGAGCAGTTCCTGCGGTTCGATCCGCTGGCCTCCAATCCCATCCGGGTGGCCATCGGCGTGTCTGGTCCTTATGATTTTTATCCCTTCGATGTGGATGCCACCCGCAACAGCTTCGGCCGCTATGCGCGCCCGCTGGAAACCCAGCCGATCCAGCACGCCACCAAAAGCACGACCCGCTTTCTGCTTCAGCACAGCCGCGCCGACACGGTGTGCCGCCTGAGCAATTCGGTCAATCTCGATGCGGCGCTCAAAAAGGTCGGCACATCGTCGCAACTGATCGTCTATGAGGGGTTGAGCCATTCGGACTGCGCGGCGGCCTATTCCCTTCCGTTTCGCGGCAAGGGCCCGCTACGCGCCGACTGCGCCGCCTTTCTGAAAGCGAATCTGTAACGCCTTGTACCTCCCCAGCTTGCTGGGGAGGTATAAAAAAGAACGACCCATATCTTCCTCACGCCGCCTGTAACCGGGTTACAAAATGTGTGGGCCATGGTCTTTTCACAGGGAAAAAGGCGTGGCACAATGGAATATGGAAAAGCAAAGAAAAGCGGCTCGTGGCGCCGAAAGCCACCGTTTCGACAATCTGACCGCCGCCGAGGCCGTCGCCCGCCTGAGAGACATCTACGTCGCCGCCGTCAAGGCGCTGCAAACCGATCTTCAGGCCTATCTCACTGACCGCAGCAAACCGTCGAAAGCCGCCCGTGAACAAGGCCGGTACTGCTATCCGCGCCTGATCGTGGTGTGGAAGGGCGTCGATGAAGAAGATGACGACGCGCCGCTGCACCTGCGCCACCCGGTCGTCAACCGCGCCTTTGCCCGCTTCTCGCGGCCCGGCACCTATTCCTCCTCGATCACCCGCCCGGACCTGTTTGGCGAAGAGATCAGGACGCAGCTTGAGCTACTGCAAACCGACTATAATGCCGAAATCAGCGTCGGCGTCTCAGATCAGGAAATCCCTTACCCTTACGTGCTGGATGGCGCGGGCCTTGACCTCAACAGCGTCTCGGCCTTCGATCTGGCGCGGCATTTCCCGACCACCGAACTGGCCCTGATCGGTAATGAAGTCGCCGACGGCATGGAACTTCTCGATGCCGAGGGGCATCGTCCTCTCGCCTTGTTCGATGGCCTGCGCACCGATTTTTCGCTGGCCCGCCTGAAACACTATACGGGCACCCCGGCCGAACATATCCAGTCCTACATCCTGATGACCAACTATCATCGCTATGTCGATGTATTCGTCGCCTACGCGCTGGAGCAGCTCAAGCGTCCGGACAGCCCCTATACGGCCCTGTCCTGCTGCGGCGGCATCGTCATCACCAAGGACACGCCCAACCCGCTGGAGCTGATCGCCAATTCGCCCTGGCGGAAATTCCAGATGCCGTCCTATCACCTGCTGTCGTCCGACCGTCAGGGCATCTCTCTGGTCAATATCGGCGTCGGCCCGGCCAATGCCAAGAACATCACCGACCACCTCGCCGTCATGCGCCCGCATGTGTGGCTGATGATCGGCCACTGCGGTGGCCTGCGCCCGTCGCAAAGCATCGGTGACTACGTGCTGGCCCACGCTTACCTACGCGACGATCACGTGATGGATAATGTGCTGCCGCGCGAAATCCCCATCCCGCCCATCGCCGAAGTGCAGGTCGCCCTGCAACAGGCCGCGGTCAACATCACCGGTCAGGACGGCGACGCCCTCAAAAAGCGCCTGCGCACCGGCACGGTGGTCACGACCGACGACCGGAACTGGGAGCTTCGCTATTCGTCCTCGGCGCTTTTGTTCTCACAAAGCCGGGCCGTGGCCATCGACATGGAATCGGCGACACTGGCCGCTCAGGGCTATCGCTTCCGCGTGCCCTACGGGACGCTGCTCTGCGTGTCGGATAAGCCGCTGCACGGCGAACTGAAACTGCCGGGTCAGGCCAACCACTTCTATGAACGCGCCATTGCCGAGCATATCGACATCGGTTTTGAGACGATCAACCTGCTGCGTCAGGCCGGGGCGAAGCTGCATTCGCGCAAACTCCGCGCCTTCGATGAGCCACCGTTCAGGTGATATGAACAAAACTACTGAAGACCAGAAGATGCTTATACGATCCGCCGCACCAGAAATGCGGCGGGTATTGAGCATCAAACAAAGTGCGAATGATTTTTCCGCTCTGGTTGATAAGGTAAGTTCAAAATACGGCTTTCAACTAATCAGCACGCCGCAAGCAGGGTTTTACAAAGAAGCTTTTTTAGCCAGTCGGTTCGCGCCATTACGTAACGCCACCCACGTTTGGCTGGGAGATGATCCTCCTGATTTCTGGCTCACAATAGACTCTCAGGATTACTCTTTTGAAGCGACAGAGGTACTAAGACCCAATAGGAAACGAGATTTAGAACTTCGGGAAGTGCATGAAACAGGGTCTCAGATGGACCCAGCGGAAAACTGGCTTACCGTTTCCGAAAACGTACACCTCGTTGCAGAAGCCATAGAACGAAAAAACAAGTCAAAATATTCAGGTGTTTTTGGCCTACTCGTTTATCTCAATACGGGCTTCATAAAACATGAATCTGGTCGAGAGATAGCCGCCAGTGAGATAATGGAGGCCTTACGCAAAATGCGTTTCTCGACCCCGTTTCAGGAAATTTGGCTCGCGCTTCACACCTACTGCGAACGCATAGGCTAATTTTTCACGCAGTTTAGATTGCGTTAGGCTTTGTTAACCGCCGTTAGCGCATATTAACCCTGTCCGCCGTGGGTGCGGGCAGGGTTTTTCGTGCTTCCCGAAAAGTGGACACCGGTTTTCGGACCCAAGAAGCGCGACAAAAATTTGGGTCACACACGCTCCATGTTCGCCAAACCAAAGCTCCCGTCCCTGTCCAATTCGCCGCTGTTCCGTAAGGACGGCGGGCTGATGAGCCGCGTCAAGGGCTTAGGTCCCGCCGCACTCGACATTCTGAAAAAGCCCTACACCGCGCCGCTGATGGCGCTGGGGCTGTTTATCGGCGGCGGGGCGTTGTTTTTGAGCCTGTCCGATCCGGAAGCCGGCAACCCGACCATTCAGATCGCGGCGGCGACCACCGCAGCCCCCAAGGCCGACGCCCATGCGCCAGCTGCGGCCACCGCCGATGACGCGGCCTCAGGGCTTCAGGCCTTCACGCTCGATTCGCTGGGCCTGTTCAAGGACGCCTCCGCCGATCAGTTCAACGCCAATGGCGAGGCGGGGCCCGCCGACGGCACGGCGGTCATCACCCTGCCCAATGACGGCGCGCCGGTAACGGTCGGCAGCGCCAATAAGCTGCCCGCTTCGCCGCTCGCCCCCGCCCCGATTGCCGGTCTGTCGCAAAATGGCCCCAACGGCCCGCTGCCCGCCATCGCGTCGGATGGCCGCGTTCCGGCCTCGGCCTATGCCCGCCCGTTCAAGTCGAATGGCAAGCCGATGGTGTCGCTGATCGTCGGCGGGCTGGGGCTCAACCCGACCACCACCAAGGCCGCCATCGAGCAACTGCCCGCCGAAGTCACCCTGTCCTTCGTGCCGCACGCCGAAGGGCTGCAAGGCTGGATCGATGCCGCCCGTGCGCAGGGCCATGAGGTGCTGATCGAAATTCCGATGGAGCCGACCAACTATCCCGACACCGATCCCGGCCCGCGCACGCTTTTGGTCGGGCAGCGTCCTGACGATATGAACGCCAGCCTCAACTGGCTGATGGGGCGCGCCACCGGCTATTTCGGCGTCATGAATTATCAGGGCAGCGCTTACTTGCGCGATAAAGGCTCGATGACGGCCTTTCTCAATGTGATGAAGGCGCGCGGCGTGGCCTTTATTGACGACGGTCAGGCGCGCGATGTCGGCGGCGGCTGGACGCGCGCTTCGGCCGATCGCGTGATCGACGCCCAGATCAATTCGCAGAGCATCAATGCGCAACTGGCGGCCATCGAAGCGCAGGCCAAGGCGCGCGGCCGCGCCCTGGGGTCGGGCTTTGCCTATCCGGTCACGCTGGCCGTGGCGATCAAATGGACGCAGAGCCTTGAACAAAAAGGGCTTCAACTGGCCCCCGCTTCCGCTATTATGAGGCGATGAGCAAGGATTTATCTGAGTACCGCCCCAATGTGGGCATCGTCGTCCTCAATGCGCAGAACAAGGTGTGGATCGGCCACCGCTTCGGCATGAGCGGCGACTACGCCTGGCAGTTTCCGCAGGGCGGCGTCGATGCCGGCGAAGACCTTGAAGCCGCCGCCCGGCGCGAGCTTTATGAGGAAACCGGTCTGAGCACCATCGACATACTGGGCTGCACCTCCGACTGGATCGTCTATGACTTCCCGCCCGAAGTGCTGGCGCAGAAGAAGATCGGTCGCAATTTCAAGGGCCAGAAGCAGATCTGGTACTTTGTGCGCTTTAATGGCCCCGACAGCGAAGTGAACCTTCAGGCGCACGGCGAGCAGGAATTTGACCGCTGGGAATGGTGCGACCTCGATCAGGTGATCGAGCGCGTGGTGCATTTCAAGCGCGACTCCTACCGCAGCGTTATTGCCGAACTGACAACCCTGCTGGGAAAGGCCTGAGCATGTCCTATGTCGATGGATTCCTGATCCCGGTGCCCAAGGAAAACCGCGCCGCCTATAAGAAGATGGCCGAAACCGCCGCCGAAGTGTTCAAGGAATATGGCGCGCTTCAGGTGGTCGAATGCTGGGGTGACGACCTGCCCGAAGGCGACGAAGGCGTCTCCTTCCGCAATGCGGCGCGCGGCAAGCTGTCGGACAGCGTGGTCTTTTCGTGGGTGATGTGGCCCTCCAAAGAGGCGCGCGACGAAGCCAATGAAAAGATCATGGACGACCCGCGGATGCAGCCCAGCGAAGACATGCCCTTTGACGGGGCTAAGCTGGTCTATGGCGGGTTTCAGGTGCTGGTCGAAAATAGAGCGGAATGATTTCTTAGTAATCCTTCCACTCAAGCCGCCATTGAGGCGGTGGCCAAGGTGGCGCAAGCCACCGCCCGGCGAGGGGCGAAATAGAATCTGGATTATTATGTTTCTACCAGAAATCATAATGATCCAGACCCATTGGCATTTTATCCACAGGGCCTTAGGCTGGTGCCTCCCAACAGAGGAGACGCCCCCCATGTCTGAGACCCCCACCACCTATGTCGATGGCTTTGTCTGTCCGGTCAAAGTCGAAAACCGCGACGCCTATCTGAAATCCGCACAGGTCACCGCCACCCTGTTCAAGGAACTGGGCGCGCTGGCCGTGGTCGAAAACTGGGGCGATGACGTGCCGGAAGGCAAGCTGACCTCGCTGCCGATGGCCGTAAAGCTGGAAGCGGGCGAGGTCGTGGTCTTTTCGTGGGTCGTCTGGCCGTCAAAAGAGGTCCGTAATATCGCCTGGGAAAAGGCACAGGCCGATCCGCGCATGGCCGAGATGGACATGCCCTTTGACGGTAAGCGCCTGATCTATGGCGGCTTTCAGACGATCTTTACGGCTTGATTTTACCAACGGCCGAAGATGCTGCCCGCATCCGGCCGTTGAAAAAACGAGACTGTCTCATATGTATCAGCGACATGAGACATTCTCGAAAGGCATACCAAGAGTCATTTCCAATGACCCTTGGTATCAACCGTTAAGATACTCTGCCACGCGCTCGACCTCTTCGGCCGAGCCCAGCACCACGCCCGTGCGTTGATGCAGGCCGGTCGGCTGAAGGTCGAGAATGCGCGCGGTGCCGTTGGTGGCCTTGCCGCCCGCCTGCTCGATCAGGAAGCCGATAGGGTTGGCTTCATACATCAGACGCAGCTTGCCCTCGGCGCGCTTGGTATCGCCCGGATACATGAAAATACCCCCGCGCGTGAGAATGCGGTGCACGTCACCGACCATAGAGGCCAGCCAGCGCATGTTGAAATCGGCGCCGCGCGGGCCGTCCTTGCCGGCCACGCACTCGTCGATATAGCGCTGAATGCCGGGGAACCAGTGGCGATGATTGGACATGTTGATGGCAAATTCGCGCGTCGAAACCGGAATCGTCATGGCGGTCTTGGTCTGTATCCACACGCCGTCGGCATCCGGCGTAAAGGCCACGACGCCCTTGCCCACGGTGAGGACGAGGAGGGTCTGCGGGCCATAGGCCGCGTAACCGGCGGCCACCTGATCGCGGCCCGGACGCAGGAAGTCGCTTAAGCTCAGATCACCCTGCGGCGCGGGCAGGACGGAGAAGATGGTGCCGACCACGCCGTTGACATCGACATTGCTCGACCCGTCGATAGGGTCGAAGAACAGCAGATAGTCGCCCTTATCGAAGGCCACATAGTCGTCCATCTCTTCAGAGGCCAGACCGCGCACCACGCCCTTCCAGCGGGCTTCTTCGAGCATGATGTCGTTGGCAATGACATCGAGCTGCTTCTGCACCTCGCCCTGCACGTTTTCCTGTTCCAGCGCGCCCTGAAGATCATTGACAGCGCTGAGGTTCACGGTGCGGCCGATCACGGCGCAGGTCTCGGCCATGGCGGCGATCAGGGTTTTCAGGCTTTGCGGCAGGCCGCTCTGGCCTTCGAGGAAGGCGGTCAATGTCACTGGCATTAGAAATCGCTTTTGTTGTCATTTTTGGGTGCCGCAGGACTAGCCTTCCACGCGCCCGGCGTCAACGCGGTCTTAAGCGTGGTGTGCCATGATAAGTCTTCCTTCAGAACGAGGGCCCCATGCCTGCGCCGAAACTGCCCGAAATCTCACCTGACCGGCTGAAACTGTCGGAACTGATCAGCGCCTTTTCCTATGCGCTAGACATTACCGAAGGGCAGCCGGAAGGGCACTGCGTGCGCTGCTGCTATATCGGTATGCACATTGCCGATGAGTTGGGCTTTTCGGCGGATGAGAAGTGGGAGCTTTATTACGTCCTGCTGCTCAAGGATCTGGGCTGCTCATCCAATGCGGCGCGCATCTGTCAGCTTTACCTGACCGATGATCTGAGCTTTAAACGCGATTTCAAGGACATCGACACCGGCCTGTCGGACGTGCTGGGCTTTGTCATGGCGCACACAGGGCTGAAGTCCGATCTGGCCGAACGTTTCCGCGCCGTGGTCAATATTTTCAAGAACGGCGGCGAGATTTCGCGCGAACTGATCGAAACGCGCTGCACGCGCGGCGCTGACATTGCGCGGCAACTGCGTTTCCCAGAGGCCGTCGCCATCGGTATCCGCGATCTGGATGAGCACTGGGACGGGCGCGGTCAGCCGCAGGGTCTGCGGCGTCAGGCCATATCCCCCTATGCCCGCATCGCGCTTCTGTGTCAGTGCGTCGATGTGTTTTTCAAAAGCCGGGGCAAGGCGGCTGCCTTGCGTGAAATCCTCAATCGCGCCGGGACCTGGTTTGAGCCAGAAGCCGCCGATGCCTTCTTTGAGGTGGCGTCGCGAAATGGCTTCTGGGAGGGGCTGTGCGCACCCGATCTGGTGCAGCGTATTCAGTCGATGGAACCGGCGCACCACGAAGTCGCGCTGGATGAAGACTATCTCGACGATATCGCCATTGCCTTTGGTCAGGTGGTCGATTCCAAAAGCCCCTATACAGCGGGTCATTCGTCCCGGGTTGCCCTCTATACCGATATGATGGCCGAGGTGATGGGGCTCGACGCCCGCGCGCGGCGCTGGCTGAAACGCGCCGCCCTGCTGCACGATGTGGGTAAGCTGGGCGTGTCGAACACCATTCTCGACAAACCGGGGCGGCTGGATGGCGAAGAGTGGGCGCAGATGCAGGCCCACGCCCTCTATACGGAAACCATACTGTCGCGCATCGGGGCCTTTTCGGAACTGGCGCGCATTGCGGGGGCCCACCATGAGCGCCTGGATGGCAAGGGCTATCCGCACGGCCTCAGCGCCGACGAGATCAGTCTGGAAACGCGCATCATTTCGACGGCGGACTTTTTTGACGCCCTGACCGCCGACCGCCCCTATCGCCCGGCCCTGCCGATCTGGAAGGCGCTGGAGATCATCGGGCAAAGCGTCGGCGATGCCATCGACCCGACCTGTTTTGAGGCGTTGAAACAGGCCATTGACCGTATCGAGACCGACGCAAAGGCGGGCACGGTCAGCTTCGATGCCACTGAACGCCCGGTTCAGAAGGTGGCTTAGAGCCTCTTCTGCCAGAAGAGGGCGCGGCCCATGGCCGGGTCCAGCACGTAATCGCCATAGCCCAGAGACTGATAAAGCCTTTGCGCTGTTGCATTGCCTTCCAGCACCTCAAGGGTGAGCTTGGCGCAGCCGCGTTCGCGGGCAATCGCTTCGGCCTCAGCCATCAGCGCGCGCGCCACGCCCTGCCCGCGAAACGCCGGGGCGACGATCAGGTCATGGATGTTAAGCAGGGGCCGCGCAGCAAAGGTCGAAAACCCGGCAAAGGCATTGAGCAGACCTGCCGGTTGCCCGTCGGCAAAGGCCAGAAGCGACATCGCCCCCGGCGTGGCTGCCAGACGCTCGATCAGTACCGAAGTCACGTCGAGAGGCAGGGCTTCGCCACCGCCCATACGGTCCTGCGCATAAGCCTGCATCAGTGTGACAATGGCCTTGGCATGGACCGGGTTGCGGTAATCTGCGCGAATGATCTCAGTCATAAACATTCCATAGCAAAAGGCCGAAGCGGGGCTCCGGCCTTTCAAACTTGCTCCCGGTTTCGGGTGCAGGGCCTGAGGCCCTGCTTACTGACAGGCGAGGCATTCCTCGTAGTCCGTCTTCCCGGCTGCGGCCATTGATACCGCGGCGGCCTTGCCTTCCGAACCGGCGAAGGCAGCGCGTTGGACCGACTTGGAGCGCAGATAATAGAGCGACTTGACGCCCTGTTCCCACGCCGTCCAGTGCAGCATGTGCAGATCCCACTTATCGACATCGCCCGGCAGGAAGATGTTGAGCGATTGCGACTGGCAGATTTCCGGCGCGCGGTCGGCGGCCAGTTCGACCACCCAGCGCTGGTCGATTTCGAAGGCCGTCTTGAAGATGGCCTTTTCGTCTTCGCTGAGGGCGTCGATGTGCTGCACCGAGCCTTCGTGTTCGACGATGGAGTCCCAGGTTTCCGGCGTGTCGAGCCCCTTTTCGGCCAGCAGGTTTTGCAGGAAGGGGTTTTTCACCGCAAACGAGCCCGACAGGGTCTTGTGCGTATAGATGTTGGCCGGGATCGGCTCGATGCCCGCCGAGGTGCCGCCGCAGATGATCGAGATCGAGGCGGTGGGGGCGATGGCCAGCTTGTGCGAGAAGCGTTCCATCACGCCGCGTTCTTCGGCGTCGAGGCAGGGCCCGCGCTCCTGAGCCAGCTTGACCGAGGCCTTGTCGGCTTCGCGGCGCAGGTGCTTGAACAGGCGCATGTTCCACGACTTGGCCATGGCCGATTCGAAGGCCACGCCCTGCGATTGCAGGAAGGAGTGGAAGCCCATCAGGCCGAGACCGACCGAGCGTTCGCGCTGCGCCGAATAGACGGCGGCCGACATGGCGTCCGGGGCCGACTGAATGAAATCTTCCAGCACATTGTCGAGGAAGCGCATGATGTCTTCGATGAAGCGCGGTTCGTCGCGCCATTCGAGGAAGGTTTCCGCATTGACCGAGGACAGGCAGCACACGGCGGTGCGCTCATGCCCCAGATGGTCCTTACCCGTGTGCAGCATGATTTCGGCGCACAGGTTCGATTGCTTGACCTTCAGGCCCAGCTCGCGCTGGTGCGGGGCCATGGACCGGTTCACCGTGTCGGCAAAGATCAGGTAGGGCTCACCCGTCTGCATGCGGATTTCGAGGATCTTCTGCCACAGGGCGCGCGCGTCCACATAGCGGATGATCTCGTTGTTCTTGGGTGAGCGCAGGCCGAATTGCGCGCCGTCGCGGACGGCTTCCATGAACTCGTCGGTGATCGAGATACCGTGGTGCAGGTTGAGCGCCTTACGGTTGAAGTCGCCCGACGGCTTGCGGATTTCGAGGAATTCTTCGATCTCCGGGTGGAAGATGTCGATATAGACGGCGGCCGAACCCCGGCGCAGGGAGCCTTGGGAAATGGCCAGCGTCAGGGAGTCCATCACGCGGATGAAGGGGATGATGCCTGAGGTTTGGCCCGCGCCCTTGACCTTTTCGCCGATGGAGCGCACGCCGCCCCAGTAGGTGCCGATACCACCCCCATTGGAGGCCAGCGCTACGTTTTCGTTCCACACGCTCACGATACCTTCGAGCGAATCGGGCACGGCGTTGAGGAAGCAGGAGATGGGCAGGCCGCGCTTGGCCCCACCGTTCGACAGGACCGGCGTCGCCGGCATGAACCACAGGTTCGAAATATAGTTATAGATGCGCTGGGCGTGTTCGGAGTCGTCGGCATAGGCCGTGGCGACGCGGGCGAACATGTCCTGATAGGTTTCACCGGCCAGCAGATAACGGTCGTCGAGCGTCTTCTTGCCAAAGTCGGTGAGCTTGTCGTCCTTGGACGGATCGGTCACGACCGTCTTGATCAGCTTGAACTCCGGACGCTCCTTGGGACGCACCTTGAGCGTACCCTTAACAGACGCCGCACCCTGAACCTTCGCCGCCGCATCATTTGCCGACATCGTCACACTCACCTGGTATGCCTGAGAAAACCGCTCCGCCCCCGGAGCACCGAAGGTCAGACCCAAGACAACTAGATATAGTGTCGAAGACCGCCGTCAGCCCCTATATGGGGCCATAATCGGATCGCATCGTCAACGGCCAAGTCGCCGCAGAGGCGAAGTTTTTCGTTAACAAAATCCTAAAAAAAACATTATGCCAAGCGCCACAAGGGTTTGGGCGCGAAAGGCAAAAATACCCCTAAAAAAGAGTCCTGTTAGAGAATCGTCGAGGGGGTTTCGCTGAGGTAGCGGTCAACCCGATTCTGACGATCAACCAGCACGACTCTGGGGATAATCGGAGTGTCGGTCAGCTCAAAACCCATGATGATTATCTGTTCAGATTCGTTGATCAGATGGGCGGCGGCACCGTTCATGGCGATCTTGCCTGAGCCGCGCTCACCGGTGATGACATAGGTTTCCAGACGGGCGCCCGACGTGTTGGACACCACCAGTACGCGCTCACCTTCCCACAGGCCGACGGCGTCCATCAGGTCCTCGTCTATGGTAATAGACCCGATATAGGCCAGATTGGCCTCGGTGACGTAGGCGTTGTGGATCTTAGAACGCAGCAACTGACGCATGGTGAACTTTCGAAAAGGATGGGCCACGAAAAACACGAAAAGACACGAACGCTATGGTTATGACTGGCGCGAAGCGCCTGACCGCGTATGCGTCGCAAAACGATCCGATGCCCTTCGGGCACAAACCCTGTGAGCGCTCGAATTTCGTGTCTTTTCGTGTTTTTCGTGGCTAATATCTTTTACGCGCCCGAAAGTCAGCCGTTTTCTCAGACCGCTCTCAATCGACCCAGAGGTCCGTCACATCACCCTTGCGGTTCAGCATATGCACGGCGCGCTTGATGACATTGAGCAGGTTTTCGATGCGTTCGGGCTGATCATAGGTCAGGGCGGCCCGGTGCAGACCATCCAGCGCAAAGCGAGCCAGATCACGGCTGGCCTGAAAACGCGCATCGACGCCGGCGGTGATAAAGCCCGGCGTAGCGCGACCCATGGCCCCGCGGTCAAAGGCTTCCTGCGCCGGGCGAATGGCCTTGGCCACATCCTCATCCTGACGCGCGGCACGCTCCAGCGCCAGAAAGGCCGCAAACGGCACCGAACTGAGCAGTCGCCAGTAGGCATCAATGGCCCCGTCCAGCGCGTCCTGACCGGGCTTCAGCTTGCCGGCTTCGGCTTCAAAGGCGGCTTCGCGCGCGGCGTGGATATGCCAGGCGGCGGCTTCGACCAGCGCTTCGCGGGTCGGGAAGTGATAAAGCATGGCGCCGCGCGTCAGGCCGCAGGCTTCGGCTATGGCGGCATTGCCCGCACGGTCGTAGCCCAGCTCGGCGAACAGCCGCATGGCGGTGTCGAGAATCTGAACCCGCGTGCGGCGGGACTTGGGCGTGTCTTTCGGTCGATCGCTCATAAGCTGCCTTCCAGCCTCCGCGCGCTGGCCTCCCGTGGTGTGTTGTTTACGGGCGCGGACGCTACTCACATTCCGGTCATTCGTCGCGGTTGACAAGGGGCTGGAGGGTTTGACGCGACTTTGTACCATAGGCTCGATTATACGCGCCTTTTTGTGCATCGCAACAACCCGCTCCTCACAAAAGCGGCGGCAAGCCCTGAAAAATCCACCCTTTGCCGTTCGCAACTGCGCAAAAGCCCCCGGATTTCCCCCACCGCTGTGGT
This sequence comes from Asticcacaulis sp. W401b, assembly GCF_046503825.1. NCBI lineage: Bacteria > Pseudomonadati > Pseudomonadota > Alphaproteobacteria > Caulobacterales > Caulobacteraceae > Asticcacaulis > Asticcacaulis sp. W401b. Next base: position 392,170 of record NZ_JBKFEE010000002.1, on the reverse strand, counting down.
CACTGTCGCAGGTGTGAAATAAAATCATGCTTCACAGACCGTCCGATGCCCTTTAGACAAGAGGGCCAGGACAACAGACGGAAACGATTGTGCGTATCTTACTGGCGACCGATGCGTGGGACCCTCAGGTCAATGGCGTGGTCACGACGATGAAACGAGTCATCGCCGAATGCGAAAAGCTCGGCCATGAATTCAAGATCGTGGACTATACCCAGTTCAAATCGGTGTCGTGGCCTGATTACCCTGAGGTCAAGCTGGCGCTGGGCTGCTACGAAGAGGTGCGTGAAATCATCCAGGACTATGAGCCGGATGCCGTGCATATCGCCACCGAAGCCTTTGTGGGCCTTGCGGCGCGGCGGGTGTGTATGGAATGGAAGATGCCCTTCACCACGTCCTATCATACCAAGTTTCCCGAATATGTGTCGGCGCGCCTGCCCATTCCGCTGAGCTGGGGCTATGGCTATATGCGCTGGTTCCACAAGCCGTCGGGCCGCGTGATGGTGGCGACACCCACCCTGCAAAAAGACCTTGAGGCGCGCGGCTTCAAGAACATCTCACCATGGACGCGCGGCGTCGATACAGAGATGTTCCGCCCGGACCTTGAGCCGATCTTTGGCGATCTGCCGCGCCCCATCATGACCTATATCGGTCGCGTGGCCATCGAAAAGAACCTCGAAGCCTTTCTGTCGCTCGACCTGCCTGGCACCAAGGTGGTGGTCGGCAAGGGGCCGCAGCTTGAGGAACTCAAGGAGAAATATCCGGACGCGGTGTTTACCGGCGCCCGCTTTGGCGAGGAACTGGCGCGCTCCTACGCCGATTCCGATGTGTTTGTGTTTCCATCCCTGACTGACACCTTCGGCCTCGTCATTCTAGAGGCCATGGCCTGCGGGACGCCGGTGGCGGCCTTCCCGGCGCACGGCCCCATTGACCTGATCCCCGGCACAGGGGCAGGCGTCATCGACGACGACCTCAGTGTCGCCATTACCGAGGCTTTGAAGCTCGATCGCGCCCACGTGCGCCGTCATGCCGAAAAGTTTTCGTGGCGCGCCTGTGCGGAGGAGTTTATCCGCAATCTGGAACCCTATCCGGAAGCGGAAAAGAAGAAGCTATGGGCGCGGTTGCGCGCCCTGCCGCGTCGCCTGCGCCGGGCGGCGTAAACGGATGGCCCGCAGAACAGTCACTGCGATGTTCTGCGTTTCCCTCATGGCTTCATCGGCTTCGGCTGCGCCCGTGACCGTGGCGCTGTGGCCGGACTCTGCCCATATGGGAAACCCCAGAGCCAAGGGCCCCGAACAGACGGGCAAGGGCAAGTCTCTGGTCGCCGGGCGGCCATGCGTTTGGCTTACGCCCCACGGACCTGCCGATTTCCGAATGTCCACAGCGAGTCGAGACATGGCTACGGAAAATGGGTGTTGTGAACACTGAAGACTAAAAATCCCCCCATCACGGGCGCCGAAATAACAACGGCCCTCTCTGGGGGGCAGAGAGGGCCGCGCATGCCGCCGGATTCGAGGGGGGGGGGGGATGATCCCGGCGACGAACTTATGACAGCGACTCAATTTCGTGTGTCACCGTCGTTAGAGCCTAAATAGCTACTATTTTAAAAAAGGGAAGAGGCTGAGTAAAAAAAAATCGCGATCTCTGACGCCAATCTTTGGTTAATGGCATTTTGATACCGTTAAGCAAACGATTAACAAGACTTATTCTCAAAAATCGGCGTCATTTACTCAGGGTTTAAGCAAACAGCTTGGCCCAGTTGCGCTTCTCGCGCGACTTCCACGCGCCACGGTGGTAGGCATCCGAACCGATCAGCGGCACAACCGTCGTGGCTTCGGCAAAGACCATCTGTTCGTAGGTGGTCGAAACCTTGCCCCACGAAGCGGCTTCCTTCAGCGTCGAGGACGAGCAGGCACCGTCACGCACGTCGGCGACGGTGATCTGCACCGCGTACTTGTGCATGTCGGCTTCGACGCCGAGGATTTCGGCGCAGACAACCGTGTCCTGCGCAAAGTTCTTCGGCACGCCGCCGCCGACCATGAACAGGCCCGTTGTGCCGGCTGCGATCTTGATGTCGGTCAGTTCGCGGAAGTCGGCAATGGCGTCGAGCATCAGATAGGGCTTACCCGCGGCCGCACGTTCCTTTTGGTGTTTGACGAGGCCGAAACCGGCAGACGAGTCCACAAAGGCCGGGCAGAAGATCGGCACGCCGTGCTCATAGGCGGTCTGGATCAACGAGCCTTCCTTCTTGGCATTACCTTCCGACAGCCACTTGCCCATTTCCCAGATGAATTCGCGCGAAGAATATCCGCGCGGCTCAAGGCGGTTGGCGATCTCAAGGATGGTGTGGTCGCAGGCCTGAAGCTCTTCTTCGTCGATATAGGTGTCATAGATGCGGTCGATATAGTTGTCGCGCAGGACGTTATCGTCCACCGGACCGGCGGCCTGATAGTGCTTGAAGCCGAGCGCTTCAAAGAAGTCCATATCGACGATCGAGGCACCGGTGGCGACCACGGCGTCGATCATGCCGAACTTCACCATGTCGCGATAGACGTGCATACAGCCACCGGCCGAGGTTGAACCGGCCAGGATCAGCCACGGCGAGCAGTCCTTGTCTTCCAGCGCCATGTTGAAGATGTCGGCGGCGCGGGCGGTATCGCGCGACGAAAACGACATCTTGCGCATCGAGTCGATGATCGGACGCGCATCGTAAGAGGTGATATCGACGTGCTCCACAGTGTTCTGGAGCAGGGCAGCCTTTTGATTGGATTGGGGGGTAGTTGCGTTCATCTCTTGGTCCTTTTGGAGATAAGAAGGTGGACGCCCGTCATGCACTCTTTGTCCCCCAGACGGAGCGATGGGGAGAGAAGCTGAAAAAAACTCGCGGCCCCTATAGGGCATAGGGACCGCCTTGGCAAATCAAGGTTTTCGGACAGGGCCTACTTGCTGCGCTTCTTGCCGCGCTTGCCACCCTTGGGGCGGTTGAGGCGCACGACCTTGTTCTCTTCGACGCTGCCGAACAGGCTGCGCGGCACGTTCAGCGAACGCGGGCCCAGACCGAACAGCGAGGCCATCGGCGCGTCGTCGAGGAAAACGGTTTCGGTCTGACCATAGCCGTTAAACCCGGTGGTCATAGCCACTCCATAAGCCCCCAGCATACCGATTTCGACGTAATCGCCTTCTTCCACATCGTCGGGCAGCCAGAACGGCCCCGGCATGTGGTCGATGGAGTCACAGGTCGGTCCGTAGAAGCGGAAGGGCTTCAGTTCCGGTTGCTCGTCACCATCTTCCGCACGGTGCAGGCGCACCGGGAAGGGCCACTTGGCGTGGGTGGCGTCGAACAGGTTGCCGTAGGCCCCATCGTTCAGATAAAGCGCGTCGCCCTTGCGTAACTCAACGCGGGCGAGGATCGAGGTCGATTCGGCCACCAGCGAACGGCCCGGCTCGGCCCACAGTTCCGTCGCCTCATGCACCTTCATTTCATCAAAGGCGCGATGGATAACGTCCATATATTCGGGCAGGGACGGCGGCACCATGCCCGGATAGACCGAGGGGAAGCCCCCACCGACATCGACAATATCGGCCAGCACGCCGGCGCGAACCAGCGCGCGCGACGCCGCCGACATGGCCGCCGCATAGGCCGTCGGGCGCATACATTGCGAGCCGACGTGGAAAGAGACGCCCATGCGGTCCTGTGTCGCCTGACGGGCGGCCAGCAACAGCGCCGGGGCCTCATAGGGCTGAGCGCCGAACTTGTTGGTCAGAGGCAGGTTGGAGCCTTCGCCCGACGTCGCCAGACGCACGATCAGATTGAGGTCCTTCGCGCCACCCGTGGCGTCGAGGATCTTCTGCAATTCTTCGTGGGTGTCGAGGCTGAAGGTCTTTACACCGAAATCGGAATAGGCTTCGGCGATGGCCCGTCGCGACTTGACCGGGTGCATGAAGGCCAGACGCGCCTCAGGCGCAAGGCCGCGTACCAGCTTGACTTCATTGATCGAGGCCACGTCAAACGAACCGATCCCGACGTCGAGCAGGGTTTCAATCACCCATGGCGAAGGGTTCGCCTTGACCGCGTAGAAAACATCGCCATTGAAGTGGCGCTGGAACCATTGCGCTGCGACGGAAACAGGCTCACGTCGCACAAGGGCGACGGGCTTTTCCGGTGACTGCTCGCGGACCAGGTCCAGGGCCGATTGGAAGTGTGCCACTGCCAATACCCCGTAAAGTTAAGTTAAACCCAGACCGGCGTTAGCAGCGTTTCAACGACGCCCAGCCCTTCGAGAAACGACCTCTTGGGGCCCCAGGGCGCCGACCTGTGTGTCGGGGTCCGCCGGAAGAGGGCTATATCGGGTATTTTCGCCTGACTGTAAAGGCGTTTTTTGTGACAGTTGGGACAGGCGCGGCCATCATTTTTAAATTTGAAAGCTGACTTTGACGTTAAGGAAACAGAAACCAAAACGCTGTTCTGTTTTGTAAGCCGCTACCTGCCCGGATTACGCCATGCCTTTCACCGCCCTTAGCATTCGCAGCAAGCTCATCATCATGACCGGGGTCTTTCTGGTGCCGATTGTATTGATGAGCTATCTGTTCGTGCAGCAATCGCTGAAGGACATCAATTTCGGGCGCAAGGAAATTCAGGGCGTCGAAGCCATGCGCGCCGTGTGGCCCGTTCTGAACGCCACAACCGCGCAGCTTTCCGGCGGTTCGGAGCCTCTTCCGGCCCTTGACCCGCAGGCCCCGGCTCTGAAGGCATTGGCGGCCAGCGAGGCCGACGCCCTGTCCAAAGCACCGGACGCCGAAGGGGCACTGGCGCTGCTCACCGTCCTCAGCGACCGTTCCAATCTGACGCTCGATCCGGATATCGACAGCTATTACGTGATGGACTCCGTGGCCTTCAAAGCGCCTGACGCCTTAAATCGTATCTCTGCCGTCGTACATGACATGGCGGCCTATCAGGCCAAGGCCACCCTGAGCACCGAGGAAACGACCAACCTTGTGGTGGGCGTGGGGCAGTTCAGTGCCGCCTGGCAGGGTCAGATCACCTCGCTCGACAAGGCGATTGCCGCCAACGGTAGTCTGTTGTCCACGCTCAAGACCGAGCGCGACGCCTATCACGCCTCTGCGCAGGCTTTGGAAGCCGAAGCCCTGACGCTGGCACACCAGATCCAGACGCAGGGACATGCGACAGGCGTCGATCTGACGTCACTCACCCGCGCCAAAACCGCCTACGCCAAGGCAAGCGATGCCCTGTGGCAAGCCTCAGCCAATGAGCTGAATCGACTTTTGCAGAAACGGATCAGCGGCTTCTCTACAACCCTCTATACCCTGCTGGCCGTCACCGTGGCGGCGGCTTTGCTGGCGGTGTTTATGGCGCTGGGGCTGGCTCATTCGATCCTGAAGGCTATCAATGGGCTCGATCAGAATATCCGTCATCTGGCGGACAGGGACCTCAATGCCAGCCTCCCCGAAGCGACGCGCAAGGATGAAATCGGCCAGGTCGGGCGCGCACTGGAGTTTTTCCGTCGCCGCACCATCGAAAAAATCGCCGACGCGGCCAATGATGTGAAACGCAATGAACTGATCATCAAGGAAAAAGACCGCATCAATACCCTTTCGGGACGTATCCGCAATGCCATCACCGATGTCATGGATGCCGTACAGACCCTGTCCTCATCGGTCGGTGATTCCACCGGTGAATTCAGCCAGACCGCCAAGACAACGCGCGAGGAACTGACGGCGGCCATCGAACGTCTGAGCGCATCGGCGCGCGACGTGGACAGCGTGTCGGCCAGTATGGCCGAGGTGAGCCAGAGCTTTGGCGAGATCGCCCGTCGCACCGGCGAAAGCGCGGAAATGACCGATCGCGTGGCCGGAGAACTGGAGCGTTCGCGTGAGATGGCGCAGGCCCTGACGCAGGCCGTTGAACGCATCGGCGAAGTGTCGCGCCTCATTCAGGACATCGCCGCCCAGACCAATCTGCTGGCGCTCAACGCCACCATCGAGGCGGCGCGCGCGGGCGATGCGGGCAAAGGCTTTGCGGTCGTGGCCGGAGAGGTCAAATCACTGGCCAATCAGACGGGCCGCGCGACCGCTGAAATCGAAGCCCAAATCAATGATGTGCGTCTGGCGGCCGAAAGCATGGTCGGCTCGGTGTCAGAAGTCACCGACATTATCGCGTCGGTGGCCCAGACGTCGCGCACGGTCGCCGATGCCGTAAAGACCCAGAGCCAGGCCGCTGACAGTATCCGTCAGAATCTGGAACGCGCCGCGCTGGGCAATCGCGAGGCCGAACGCATTATCAACCTGCTGCCCGAAGCCACGCGCCGGACGGAACGCACCGCCGACGACATGCAGGCCATTTCTCAGGATATGGCGGGGGCTTCGCGCGATATGCAAACCGAACTGGCGTCCCTTCTGGATGAGTTGGTCGATAAACGGGTAGCCGCGCGTTACGCCTCGACCGAGACGGTGGATATAGAGGTGGCAGGCCGCACGGTGCACAATCTGCGCCTCTATGACATCAGCGAAACCGGGGCACGTATCGGCGTCACACCGGGGCTCACGCCTGACGACACCGTGGTGATCCGTCTGGTGGATGCCGAGGTGGATGCGCGCGTGATCTGGGTCGGGGAGGACTCCTTCGGTGTTCATATGCTCAACGACTTCCGCTTTACCCAGCATCAGGTGATGCAAATGGCGGCTTAAGCGCTGCGACCTTTTGCGCGCGGCAAAGGCGATGGTTGCCAAAGCGCTCAAACTTCGGCAAAACTCCGGCGTTCATCTTTGTTAACGCCGCGCTGCGTTCAGGTGTCGGCGCAGGGGGGGGCGGGGTTGCCCCGTGAGCGCATATGCCGAGCCTTGTTGACGTTCAGTCGCTGTCGAAAAGCTTTGCGCTCAAGGCGCAGGGTGAGGCACCGACGCGTCGCTTCAAGGCGCTGGATAGTATCTCCTTCACCATGGACCACCCGCAGCGCATCGGCCTGATCGGACCGTCCGGGTCGGGCAAGTCCACCCTGTTGCGCAGCCTGTCCGGTCTGATCGTTGGCGACGAAGGCTCCGGTCCCGTCACGGTTATGGGCCGCACGGTGCAGGCCGATGGTCGCCTGGGGGCTGAGGTGCGCGCCGCGCGCGCCGATCTCGGCATGGTGGCGCAGTCGTTCAATCTGGTCGGACGGCTTAGCCTGTTTACCAATGCGGCGCTGGGGCTTCTGGGGCGCATTCCGCCTTTGCGCGGCCTGTTCGGCTTTTGGACCGCCGAAGAAAAGCAGCGCGTCATGCAGGCGCTCGACACGGTCGGCATAGCCGACAAGGCGTCGCAACGCGCCAGGACCCTGTCCGGCGGTCAGCAGCAGCGCGGCGCGATTGCCCGCGCCATCGTGCAGGATGCGCGCCTCCTTTTGGCCGATGAGCCCGTCGCCTCGCTGGACCCGGTGACGGCGCGCAAGGTGATGGAGCTGCTGGTGCATCTTAACGAAGACCGTGGCGTTGGCGTCATCGTCACCTTGCATCAGGTGGACTATGCTATGAAATATTGCGACCGTATTCTGGCCCTCAAGGACGGCAAGATCGTATATGACGGTCCCGCCGACGGCCTGTGCGCGGACCGCCTGAGCGAAATCTATGGCCCTGAGATCGAGCAGGCCTATTGGAGAGACCCGTCATGACCCTGTCGCGCAAGGCTATGCTGAGAGGTTTGTCGGCTTCGGCCCTCGCCCTGCCCTTCCTGACCTCGGGCTGCGGCAAGGTCAATCAAACCAAAGGTCCGCGGACGGAAATCAGCTTCTCCATCCTGTCCACCGAAAACGCGCAGAATCAGGAGCCCCTGTGGCGGCCGTTTCTGGCCGACATGGAAAAGCAGACCGGGCTTAAGGTGAAGCCCTTCTTCGGCTCCAACTACACGGCCCTGATCGAGGCCATGCGCTTCAATCAGGTGCAGGTCGGCTGGTTTTCCAACGCTTCCGGCCTTGAGGCCGTGCGCCGCGCCGATGGCGAGGTGTTTGCGCGCTCGTCTGACCCGTCCGGCGTCGATGGCTATCAGAGCGTCATCATTGCGCGCGCAGATTCCCCGCTGACCGCCGAAGACCTGCTGAAATGCGATGGTAAACGCACTTTTGGCCTGGGCGATGTCAAATCGACCTCCGGCACGCTGGCGCCGATGACCTACTTCTTCCTGCCGCACAAGGTCGATCCGGCCAAATGCTTCAAAACTGTGCGCTCGGGCAGCCACGAGGCCAATTTCCAGGCCGTGGCCAATGGCATGATTGACGCGGCCACCAACAACAATGCCTCGCTGGAGCGCATGGCGCAGGTCTCTCCGGAAAAGCTGAAGCAGATCAAGATTATCTGGACGTCCCCCACCCTGCCGGAAGACCCGATCATCTATCGCAAGGACCTCGATCCGGCGACCAAGGAGAAGATACGCTCCTTCTTCCTGTCTTACGGCACCGGCACTGATGCCGAAGGTCAACGTCAGCTCAAGATACTGAACAATCTGATCTTTGGCGTGTTCAAACCGGCGGACGATACCCACCTTTTGCCCGTGCGCGAGATGGAAGCCGCCGAAGCGCTGATCAAGGCGCAAAACGCCGGGGATGCGGCCGCCATCCGCAAGGCCGAGGCCGAACTGAAAGCCATTTCGCGCGAAGCGGCGGCGCGTCAGGCTGCCCCGCAGGCCCTGCCCGACTCTGCGCCCGGCGCAAGACCCGACGCGCAATAATGGTTCATCCCACTTCGCCCGAAGCGCTTCAGCCGCCGCGCGCCTCCCTGCCCGAAAAGCTTGTGAGCTGGGGGTTGTGGCTGGGCTTTGGCCTGTTGCTGGCGCTCAGTTTTAAGGGCGCGCAGATGGGTGACCTGCCCTTGCTGGGGCGTAACTGGGACAATACCAGCACCTATCTGCGCGACTATCTGCATCCGGATTTGTCTGATCCCTCGACCGTCGCCTACTATATCCGCGAAATGTGGGTCACGGTGCAGGTCGCCATCTGGGGCACCGTGCTGTCGATCCTTCTGGCGATTCCCTTCTCACTTTTGTGCGCCACCAATATCGCGCCGTCGTGGATCAGCTTTCCGGTGCGGCGCTTGATGGACACGCTGCGGGCGGTCAACGAACTGGTCATCGGCACGGCCTTTCTGGTGGCCGTCGGGCCGGGGCCTCTGGCCGGGGTGCTGGCTCTGGCCCTGCACAATACCGGCGTGCTGGCCAAGCTGTTCTCCGAGGCGGTTGAGGCCGTCGATCAGCCACCCATCGAAGGGGTGCGTGCCACCGGCGGCACGCGGCTTCAGGAAATCGTCTGGGGCATCCTGCCGCAGGTCGGGCCGTTATGGACATCGTTTGCCCTTTATCGCTTCGAATCGAGCGCCCGCTCGGCCACGGTGCTGGGCCTGATCGGGGCTGGCGGGATCGGGCAGGTGCTGTTCGACAATATCAACAGTTTCAACTACGCCCGCGTGTCGGCCATCGCCCTGATTATCGTTGCCGCCGTGGTGCTTATCGACCTGATCTCTGCGGCGCTGCGCAAGCGACTGGTCTGAGGCCGCCTGTCCGCCGTAGAAGGCGGAAACAGGAGTTCGGCTATGGCGCGTTATCTGATCATTGCAGCAGGGTCCGGCATCGGACAGAGCCTTGTACAACATCTGCGGCAGGGCGGGCACGAGGTGATCACCGCCGCCCGCAGCGACCGCACGATCACCCCGGATCACGTTGTGGATGCGGCGGATTTCGACGCCGTGGACGCCGTGTTTGCCAAGGCGGGCAAGCTGGACGGGGTGGTCAATCTGGCCGGGTCGCTGCTGCTGAAATCCGCAGGTCTGACCAGCCGCAGCCAGTATGATGCCACCATCACCGCCTCACTCACCACGGCCTTTGCCACGGTGCGCGCCGCCGCCCGGCACATGACCGAAGGCGGTTCGGTGGTGTTGCTGTCGTCGGCCGCCGCTCTGGAAGGGCTGGCCAACCACGAAGCCATTGCCGCGGCCAAGGCCGGAGTCATTGGCCTGACGCGCTCAGCCGCCGCCTCCTATGCGGGACAAAATCTGCGCATAAATGCCATTGCGCCCGGTCTGGTCGAAACGCCGCTGACGGCGGGGCTGGTCGGATCAGACGCCGGTCGCCGCGTGTCTGAGTCCATGCACGCTTTGGGGCGGCTGGGGAAGCCCGAAGACGTGGCCCGCGCCATTGCCTTCCTGCTCGACCCGCAAAACGACTGGATCACAGGGCAGGTGCTGGGCGTGGACGGCGGCCTAAGCCGTGTGCGCCCCAAGTTGAAAGTTTAAAGACTTAACCGGCATTAACCATTTAAATACCTGAATCACCGCATAAAGGCGATATGAGCACGATACCGCCTTCCCTGTCCCAGATGCTTCTTGGTCGCGCCGCCACCCCGGCCGCAGCCCAGAAACCGGCGACCGATACCTCTGCGCGTTTCAATGACGCCCTGTCGGCGCAGAAGGCCTTTTTCCGTCAGGCCACAGGTCAGCCGGCGTCCGTCGATCAGCCGGCGCCGAAACCGGCCGGCGTCACGCCCGCCACCTTCAAGGCTGCCGAGATCGCTCAGGGCACCAAGCCCGAAGACCTGCGGATGCTGCGTCCGGGCAGCCTGCTCAATATCCGAATTTAGTACGAATTATGAAATCGGGGTTTCTGAAGCGCCCACCACCGCACCTCGCCTACGGCTCGTGCGGTCCCCCTCCCCGGCGCGCCGGGGAGGTAAGATCAGGCGTCCTGCTTTTCCGCCGCAATGCCGTCGTTTAGCGCAGGAAACGGCAACGGTTCCTTGTGCTTTTTGCCGGCCTTCTTGCCCTTCTTTTTCTTGTCGGCCTTCTTCTCGCCCTTCGCCTTGCGCGGCGCGTCTTCAACATCCTCTTCGCGGACAGCGGCAATACGGCGCAGCAGCTTGAGAAAGCTGTCGCGCTTGGGCGGGGACAGCAGGGACAGGATACGCTCATCCGCCGCCTCGACCTTGGGGCGGATCTCGTTGAGAGCGGCGCGCCCTTCGTCGGACAGACGAACCAGATTGGCGCGCGCATCGGTAACTGAGCGTTCACGGACCAGAAGCCCCTTGGCGATCAGGCGCGCCACCATGTCGGCAAGCGTTGAGCGGTCGATACCCGTGGCCTTAACCAGGTCGGTCTGGGTCAGCCCTTCCGCCGTGTCCGCTGCCAGAAGCAGGGCGTATTGCCGCTGCGTCAGGGCGCTGTCGCCGGTTTCTTCGGTATAGATGTCAAGGGCGATTTGCAGCACCCGATGCAGAAGATGCGACGGCGAATTTTCCAGCAAGTCCGAACCCTCGAAATGATTACGCTTATGCTTCTTCATGCGCCGTCCCCATGCTGAACGACGCTATCTAAGCATCACTATACAACAGAATTACGACAAATCCATCCGCATACTGACGGAGTGTATTCAGGAGGCGGACGGGTTCGTTTCCGGCAGCATGTTCTTCATCAGGAAGGGGGTCAGGATCAGTGTAAAGACAATGGGTCCACCAAACAGGGACGCCATCTTCCACGTCACCCACACACTGTCCGACTGCGTGCGCCAGACGATCTCATTGGCCACGGCCATCACGGCATAAAAGCCGACATAGAGCCAGGTCAGCTTGGGCCACGCCTCTTCCTTGAGCTTCAGCGTTTCGCTGATCAGGCTCTTGAGCGGGTACTTTTTCATCAGGGCAGCGATCGCCAGAATCCCGCCGATCAGCAGGTTGATCACTGTCACCTTGACCTTGATGAAGACAGGGTCGTGGAAGAAGATGGTCATCAGTCCCATCGGAATGGCGAACAGGGTCGCCACCAATGGAATCCACGCCACGCGCTTTTCGATAATATAGGCCGCGATCAGAGCCACGATGGAAATAACGATCAGCACACCCGTCGCCCAGATCATCGGCGCGGTAGCATCCGTGCCGCCGACCTTCAGCGCACGGAAGATAAAGAAGCTTAGGCCGAACCCGATAACGGGCCCGAAGTCGATGGCCGTCTTGGTCCAGTTGGTCGCTGCCGGTTCCGGGGCGTCAGGCACGATGGCTTCGGGCAGGGCCTCGGCCTGAGCCTCGGTGATTTCGATACGCGGGTCTTCCTTGGGGGCGGTCATTTTACTCTCCGAGGGGCTCAAGCCCGACCATCGAGCGGGCAAAGGCACTGGCGCGGAACGGTTGCAGGTCGTCTATATCTTCGCCCACCCCGATCAGCTTGATAGGCGCGTCGGAGGCCTTGGCGATGGGCACAAGAATACCCCCGCGCGCCGTACCGTCCAGCTTGGTCATGACAAGGCCCGACACAAAGGCCTGACGCCCGAAAATCTGTTCCTGGCTGAGCGCATTGCGGCCGACCGTGGCATCGAGCACCAGAAGCGTCTCGTGCGGGGCGTCCGGATCGACCTTCTTGATGACGCGGACGATCTTCAATAGCTCGTCCATCAGTTGCTGCTTGTTCTGAAGGCGACCCGCGGTGTCGATCAGCACGACATCATAGCCCTCTTCTTTGGCGCGCACCGTGGCGTCATAGGCCAGACCCGCCGCATCGGCCCCGGTCTTGCGGCCCATAAAGTCGGCCTTGGCGCGTTCGGCCCATACCTTGAGCTGTTCGACGGCAGCGGCGCGGAAAGTGTCGCCCGCCACGATCAGTACCTTCGCGCCCTTGGCCGTCAGGGAGGCGGCAATCTTGCCCAGAGTCGTCGTCTTGCCCGATCCGTTCACCCCGACAAACAGCACGATATAGGGCTTGGGGCCCGACAGCGGGTCGAAACTGTCTTCGCGGCCTTTCAGTTCCTCGGCAATGGCTTCGGCCAAGGCCTCCTTGACGGCGTGGTCATCGGTCGAAGCGAATTTCTTGGCGGCCATTTTGCCGGCAATAGAGGCGGCGATATGCGGACCGAAATCGCTTTCGATCAGCATGTCCTCCAGCGCCTCGACGGCGGCGGCGTCAAGCGTCTTGTTGGCGACGAAGACGCTCGTCACCTGCTCGGTCAGCTGCTGAGAGGTCTTCGACAGGCCCTGCGTCAGGCGCGAAAACCAGCCGGGTTTTTTCTCGGTCATCAGTATCTCCCCCTCGCCCGATTACGGGAGAGGGTCGGGGTGAGGGGCTATATCAGCACAGCCCGCGCGCGTTTTCCGTCATGGCCGGTAATCCGCAAAGAGGCAATACCCCCGACCTTTACTTTCTCTGGCGCGTCTCCCTCGAACAGCACCTCGGTAAAGTCCGCTGCGCGGGCAAAGCCGGGCTTTTCAACGACGGCCGACACCTCGCGCCCCACCTGCTTATCCAGATGCCGCGTCAGGGCCTCCGCCGCCTTGCCACGCAGACGCGCGGCGCGGTCCTTGATCAGGGCGCGTGGCAGTTGCGGAATTTTCGCCGCCGGGGTCTGCGGGCGCGGGCTGTAAGGGAAGACGTGCAGGAAGGCCAGATCACACTCATCGACCAGCGCCAGCGAATTGGCGAAATGCGCTTCGCTTTCGGTCGGGAAGCCCGCAATCATATCGGCCCCGAAGGCCACATCCGGGCGCAACGCGCGCACCTGCTGCACCAGTTTTATGGCGTCATCGCGCAGGTGGCGACGCTTCATGCGCTTGAGGATCAGGTCATCGCCGTGCTGCAAGGACAGGTGCAGATAGGGGGCCAGCCGTTCTTCTTCGGCGAACAGACGCAGCAGCGTGTCGTCGATTTCCGCCGCATCAATAGACGACAGGCGCAGACGGTTAAGGTCCGGTACGTGCTTGAGGATACGCGCCACCAGATGCCCCAGTTGCGGCTGACCCGGCAGGTCATTACCCCAGGAGGTGAGATCGACCCCCGTCAGAACCACCTCATTATAGCCTTCGGCGACCAGCCGCGAAATCTGACCCACCACATCACCCGCCGCCGCTGAGCGCGAATTGCCGCGCCCATAGGGGATGATGCAGAAGGTGCAGCGGTGATCGCAGCCGTTTTGCACCTCGACATAGGCGCGGGCGCGGTCCTTCAGTCCGTCGATCAGATGACCGGCGGTTTCACGCACCGAAAAGATGTCGTTGACCGCAATGCGCGCCGAGTCGGGCCGCAGCGCATAGGCGCCAGCCTTGGCCTTGTCACCATTGCCGATGATGAAATCGACCTCACCCATAGTGGCGAAGGTGTCAGGGTCGGTCTGCGCCGCGCAGCCGGTAACGATCAGGCGCGCGTCCGGGTTTTCCTTGCGCGCGCGGCGGATGGCCTGACGCGCCTGACGCACGGCCTCGCCCGTCACGGCGCAGGTGTTGAAGATGATGGCTCCATCGAGCCCGTCTTCGGCGGCAACCTTGCGAATCTGCTCGGACTCATAGGAGTTCAAGCGGCAGCCGAAGGTCACCACCTCGACACCTGACGTCACGCCCGTGGGTGTGGCGGGCGGTTCAGCGGGAACCTCTTCGTGAGGGTGAGTATGACCATCAGCCATTGAGCTGGCCTTCGAATTCGACCTCGACCGGGCCCGTCATGATGACGTGATCATCCGCCTGCCGCCACAGGATGTGCAGCGGGCCGCCATCCATAATGACCGTGGCGTGGCGGTCGCTCAGGCCGCGTCGCGCGCAGGCGACCAGCGTGGCGCACGCGCCGGTGCCGCAGGCCCTGGTGATACCGGCCCCGCGTTCCCACACCCGCATACGGATGGTGTTGCGGTCGATGACCTGCGCAAACTCAACATTCACCCCTTCCGGAAATAAGGGATGGTTTTCGATCAGGCTGCCCGTGCGTTCGACATCGACCGCCGCCACGTCTTCAACAAAGAAGACCACGTGCGGATTACCCATCGAGACGGCGCATGGCGTGTGATAAAGCGGCGCGTCGATCGGCCCGACCTGAAGCTCCAGCCGTTCGGTGTTCATCTCTTCCAACAAAGGAATCTGCGTCCAGTCGAGTCGTGGCGCGCCCATATCGACGCTGGCCATACCGGTTGTCGCATCGCGCTCCAGCACCTTCGCTGTCGTCGCCCCCCCCAGGGTGTCGATGTGAAGGTCGGCACCGGGGGCGTCGCGGTCAAGATACCAGCTCACGCAACGCAGGGCATTGCCGCAGGTTTCCACCGTGCCGCCATCGGAATTCCACACCCGCATGAAGGCGTCACCCGATGCCGAGCCCTCAATCGCGATCAGTTGATCGAAGCCGATGCCGGACGCACGATCCCCCCACGCCTTCACCTGAGCGGCGGAGGGGCTGAAAGGGGCCTGGCGGGCATCGACGACCACGAAATCGTTGCCGAGGCCGTTCATCTTGAGAAAGGGGCGCGTCATGTGTCAGACGGCTCGCGGTTGGCCCAAAACCGGACATCCACTTTCGGGCGCGAGCCTTTGGCCGCTATATAGTCCCAAAGCCCGTTAAAATGTAGGCTTTTGTGGAAATTCTTGCTAACCGGGACGCATCCAACCCAAAATCGAGGAGCCTCCCCCATGCCCAAAGCCTATATCATCGCTCAGGCCAAGGTCACCGACCCCGAATCCTACGCCAAATACGGCGCTGGGACCAAAGCGCCTGCCGAAGCCTTCAACATGACGCCGCTGGCGCGCGGGGGCCGCTCGCAGGTGCTGGAAGGCGAAGGTTTCCCGCGCGTCGTGATCCTTGAGTTCCCGTCTTATGAGGCCGCGCTGGGCTATTATAACTCGCCGGAATATCAGGCCGCCCGCGAACACCGCCTGAACGCCGCCGAATTCAACATGCTCGTCGTCGAAGGCGTGGAATAGCCCCTGCGACGCTCTGTCGCAAAATGCGGCACACAAAATAATCCATTATTATCAATAATATAAACATCAAGCGGTGCGCCAGACCGGCAAACAGGTGTGGGCGTACCGCTACGCATAACGCCGTTAACCTTTGTTTATAATCTGAGGCACAGGATACGCCCAAAAGCGTTCTGATCAGGGAAGTGCCTCATGTTTTTCAAAAGAAATGTCACTCCGGCGCAGCGCGCGCCTGAGCCGATCCTTGAGGCGGCCCCGCCACCGCCGTCCAGCCTGCCTTCCGAAGCCATCCGCATTCTGCGCAGCGACAGCCGTCTTAGCCAGATCGCGCCCGAACAACTCCGCTTCGGGGCACGACCCGCCGCTTTGGTGCTGGCCTTTGTGTCGCCGCATGTCACCTTCGAAGAGGTCTGCCGCCGCCTCAAAAGCCTTGCTGGTGACGCGCCGCTGATCGTTTCCACTTCCGCAGGTGAACTGTGCGCCCAGAACGGCGAAGCCCCCTATTGTCCAGCCGGCAATGGTTGGGACAATGTGGTCATTCAGGCCTTTTCGCCGGACCTGATCGCCGGGGTCAGCCTCCATAGCGTGCCACTTTACTGCGACGACATCCGTAAGGGGCACGCCACCCTGTTGCGCGCCGAACGGGTGGACAGGATCGCCGAGGCCCTGAACCGTTTGCCGCCCACCGCACCGATCAGCGCGCAGGAGACCTTCGCCCTGACCTTTGTGGACGGCGCCTCGCTGTCGGAAAGCTATTTCATGGAGGCCGTCTACAAGAGCGGGCGCTTCCCCTGCCTGTTTGTCGGCGGATCCGCCGGCGGCAAGATGGACTTTCAGAAAACATGCCTGTTTGACGGGCAACGCGTGCTGGAAAACCACGCGGTCTTCGCCCTGGTCCGCATGGCCCCCGGCAAGCGCTATGGCGTGCTGAAAAGCCAGAATTTCCGCAAGATCGGACCGGCCTTTGTGGTGGTCGATGCCGACCCCAACAAGCGCACAGTCAGCGCCATCTATGATTCGCAGCGCAATCAGGTGGTGCCCTTTGTCGAGGCCCTGTGCCAATCCCTGCGCATCAAACCGTCAGAATTGCAAAAGACGCTGGAAGGCCGCGCTTTCGGTATCGAAATCGACGGCGAGCTGTTCGTGCGCTCGGTGGCGCAGATCGACTTCGACAGCGGCAGCGTGACCTTCTATTGCGATGTCGGGTCGGGCGACGAGCTGATCCTTCTGGAAACGACCGACTTTGTGGAGCAGACGCGCAAGGATGTGGCGCAATTCCTGCGCGACAAGCCCAAGCCCGTCGGAGCCCTTCTCAATGACTGCATCCTGCGTCGTGTGACCAATGACAACCGCCTCAGCCAGACGGGGGGCATCTGGCCCGCCCCTGTGGCCGGGTTTTCGACCTTCGGCGAACTGTTCGGCATCAATATCAACCAGACCCTGAGCGCCATCGTCTTTTTCGATGTGGGGCACGCGGCCTATCAGGATGACTTTATAGACAACTTCCCCATCCACTATGCGCGCTTCGTCAACTATTTCGCCCGCTGCAAGCTCAATCGCGCCGAAATCCTCAACAAGCTGCGTAGCGGGGTTATCGACACCATCGCCCAGCACGTCGGGCTGACCGGCAAGATCGAATCCGCCCTGACCGAGATCGGGGACGTGGGCAAGGTGATGGACGGCATCAAACACGCGATGGACAGTGACCGCCGCGCCGTGGCTGGTCAGGACAACCACACCGAACAATTGTCGCAGGAGTTCAGTACGCTGAACACCGCCCTGTCGAACCTGCGTCAGGTCCTGTCGGTCATCGATTCCATCACCTCGCAAACCAATTTGCTGGCGCTCAATGCCACGATCGAGGCGGCGCGCGCCGGTGAGGCCGGGCGTGGCTTTTCGGTGGTGGCGGGCGAGGTCAAGAAACTGGCCAGCGACACCAAGTCGGCCCTGACCCATACGCAATCGGCCATCGGCGGCATCGAAGCCTCGCTTCAGCAACTGGGCGGTATCATCGAAGCGACGCGCACGCAGTTCGGCGAGGAAAGCCAGCGCTATCGCGACACGGTCGCCCATATCGAGGACATCTTCGCCCAGAGTGGCCATATTGAACGCACGCTGGGCGGGCTCAACCACGTCGTCGAGGAACACCACGAAGGCATGTCCGAGGTCAGCCGCTCTATCGACTTCCTCCGCAATCTCGATCAGCGCGCGCGAGCCTGAGAAATCAAAACCCCGCCGGAGCGATCCGACGGGGTTTTTTATAGTGGCTTGTCAGAACGGTTTAGTGGACCGTTTCGACATATTCCTCGGCGCGTTCGGCCAGGATGGTGATGCCTTCGGCATTGACATCGGCGAAGCCGCCGATGACCTGAAACATGCGCTTCTGGTCGCCGTTGAGGATGGTCACCGTGCCTTCGGTCAGGGTCGTCATCAGCGGCGCGTGGCCCGCCAGAACGCCGAATTCACCTTCGGAACCCGGCGCGATAACCTGATCGACGTCACCGGCAAAGAGTTCCTTTTCCGGGGTCACCAGCGAAACGTGAAGTTTGTCAGCCATAATCGCTGCCTTTCACACTACCCTGCCAAAGCGCCGTGCGGCGCTCAGGCAGGTGTTTAAATTAAGCTTCTGCCGCCAGACGTTCGGCCTTGGCGATGGCTTCTTCGATGCCGCCGACCATGTAGAAGGCCGCTTCCGGCAGGTGGTCGTAGTCACCGTTGCACAGACCCTTGAAGCCCTTGATGGTGTCTTCGATCTTCATGAGCACGCCCGGCGTGCCGGTGAAGATTTCAGCCACGTGGAAGGGCTGCGACAGGAAGCGCTGGATCTTACGGGCGCGAGCCACGATCAGCTTGTCTTCTTCCGACAGTTCGTCCATGCCGAGGATGGCGATGATGTCCTTCAGGGCCTTGTACTGTTGCAGGATTTCCTGAACGCGCGTGGCGACCTGATAGTGCTCTTCGCCGACGATGCGCGGATCAAGGATACGCGAGGTCGAGTCGAGCGGGTCAACGGCCGGATAGATGCCCTGTTCGGCGATCGAACGCGACAGAACGGTCGTGGCGTCGAGGTGGGCGAACGACGTGGCAGGCGCCGGGTCGGTCAGGTCGTCGGCGGGCACGTATACGGCCTGAACCGAGGTGATCGAGCCCTTCTTGGTCGAAGTGATGCGCTCTTGCAGCTTGCCCATTTCGGTGGCGAGCGTCGGCTGATAGCCCACGGCCGACGGAATACGACCCAGCAGAGCCGACACTTCCGAACCGGCCTGCGTGAAGCGGAAGATGTTGTCCACGAAGAACAGCACGTCCTTACCTTCCTGATCGCGGAAGTACTCGGCCTGAGCCAGACCGGTCAGGGCGACGCGGGCACGCGCGCCGGGAGGCTCGTTCATCTGACCATAGACGAGGGTGCAGCGCGAATTGCCGCCACCGCCGTGCTCGTTCACCTTCGACTCGATCATTTCGTGATAGAGGTCGTTGCCTTCGCGGGTACGTTCACCGACGCCGGCGAACACCGAATAACCGCCGTAGGCCTTGGCGATGTTGTTGATCAGTTCCTGAATGGTCACGGTCTTGCCGACGCCGGCGCCGCCGAACAGGCCGATCTTGCCGCCCTTGGCATAGGGGCAGATCAGGTCGATGACCTTGATGCCGGTGACGAGGATTTCAGCCGCCGTGGCCTGATCTTCGAAGGCCGGGGCGTCGGCGTGGATCGGGTTGAAATAGGTGGTTTCGATCGGACCGGCTTCGTCGATCGGCTCGCCGATGACGTTCATGATGCGGCCAAGCGTCGCCGGGCCAACCGGCACGGTGATCGGAGCACCGAGGTCGGTGACTTCCTGACCGCGAACCAGACCTTCGGTAGCGTCCATAGCGATGGTGCGCACGGCGTTTTCGCCGAGGTGCTGGGCGACTTCGAGCACCAGACGCGCGCCGGAGGCGGTGTTGGTGGTTTCAAGCGCGTTCAGGATGGCCGGCAGGTTGCCGTCGAACTCGACATCGACGACGGCGCCGATGACCTGAGAGATGCGGCCCTTACCGGCCGTAATTTGCTGATGAGCGGTCATGGGAGTGTCCTTAGAGAGCTTCGGCACCGGCGATGATCTCGATCAGTTCGGTCGTGATCTGGGCCTGACGTTTACGATTGTATTGAAGATTGAGCGCGTTGATCATCTCGCCCGCATTGCGCGTCGCATTGTCCATGGCGCTCATCTGGGAGGCATAGAAGCCCGCATTGTTTTCCAGAAGCGACGACAGGATCTGAACCGTCAGATTGCGCGGCAGCAGGGTTTCGAGGATCTCTTCTTCCGACGGCTCGTAGCTATAGACCGCGCCACCGGAAGTATCTTCGGCAGAGGCTTCGATCTGAGCCGGGATCAGCTGCTTGGCCGCCGGGACCTGAGAGATCACCGACTTGAACTGGCTGTAGAAAAGGGTGACGACGTCGGCGCGGCCTTCGTCGAATTCCTTGAAGATGGCTTCGGCGATGGGCTGAACCGTCGTGAGGTCCAAAGCCTTGCCCAGCTCGAAGCTTTCGACGAACAACTCGCCGAACAGACGCTTGAGCTGATCACGGCCCTTACGGCCCACGGTGATCACACGCACCGTCTTGCCTTCGGCCAGCAGCGCACGGATGTGGTCACGCGCGGCGCGGGCAATGGCGGAGTTGAAGCCCCCGGCCAGACCGCGGTCAGCGGTGGCTACGACCACGAGGTGCTTTTGCGTCGAACCCGTACCGGCCAGCAGCAGCGGCGCGGCATCACCCGACACGCCCTTGGCGAGGTTGGCGATGACCGAGGCCATGCGTTTGGCATAGGGGCGCGCGTTTTCCGCCGCATCCTGAGCCCGCTTGAGCTTGGCGGCGGCGACCATTTGCATGGCCTTGGTGATCTTCTGCGTGGCTTTCACGCTTCCGATCTGATTGCGCATGTCCTTAAGACTTGCCATGAAAAGATTCCCTCAAAACAAAATCTTCGATTTTATTTTGGTTCATATCGGCGGATCAAATCTTGGGCCAAAGACTTGTAACTGGCCTGCGATTTGATCCGACTTTTTATGTCATGGCCTGAGGTAAACTCAGGCCATATTCTCAGGCGAAGTTGGCGGCGTAGTCGGCCACGATGGCCTTCAGCTGCTCTTCCAGTTCCGGCGTCAGGGCCTTCTTCTCGCGGATGGCGGTCAGAAGATCGACGTGCTTGCCGCGCAGAAGCGACAGGAACTCACGCTCGAAGCGACCGACATCGCCCACCGCGACCTTGTCGAGGTAACCGCGGGTACCGGCATAGATCACCGCCACCTGCTCTTCGACCTTCAGCGGCGAATATTGCGGCTGCTTCAGAAGCTCGGTCAGGCGCGCACCACGGGCCAGCAGGCGCTGCGTCGCGGCGTCGAGGTCCGAACCAAACTTGGCGAAGGCGGCCATTTCGCGATACTGGGCCAGGTCGCCCTTGATCGAACCGGCAACCTGCTTCATCGCCTTGATCTGAGCGGCCGAGCCAACGCGCGACACCGACAGACCGACGTTCACGGCCGGACGGATGCCCTGATAGAAGAGGTCGGTTTCGAGGAAGATCTGACCGTCGGTGATCGAGATCACGTTGGTCGGGATGTAGGCCGACACGTCGTTGGCCTGGGTTTCGATGATCGGCAGAGCGGTCAGCGAACCGGCGCCGTTTTCGTCGTTCAGCTTCGCGGCGCGTTCCAGCAGGCGCGAGTGCAGATAGAAGACGTCGCCCGGATAGGCTTCGCGGCCCGGCGGACGGCGCAGCAGCAGCGACATCTGACGATAGGCGACGGCTTGCTTCGACAGATCGTCATAGATGATCAGGCCGTGCATGCCGTTGTCGCGGAAGAACTCGCCCATGGCGCAACCGGCGAACGGCGCCAGATACTGCAGCGGGGCCGGTTCCGACGCCGTAGCGGCGACGATGATGGTGTAGTCGAGCGCGCCATTTTCTTCCAGCGACTTGACGATCTGGGCGACGGTCGAGCGCTTCTGGCCGATAACGACGTAGATGCAGTACAGCTTGGCCGACTCGTCGGTGCCGGCGTTGGCGGCCTTCTGGTTCAGGATGGCGTCGATGGCGACGGCGGTCTTACCGGTCTGACGGTCACCGATGATCAGCTCGCGCTGGCCACGGCCGACGGGGATCAGGGTGTCGATGGCCTTGATGCCGGTCTGCACGGGCTCGTGCACCGACTTGCGCGGGATGATGCCGGGGGCCTTGACGTCCACGCGGCGGAATTCGGTCGCTTCGATCGGGCCCTTGCCGTCGATCGGCTCACCCAGCGGGTTGACGACGCGGCCCAGAAGGCCCTTGCCGACCGGCACCTGCACGATTTCGCCGAGGCGGCGGACTTCGTCGCCTTCGCGCACTTCGCGGTCTTCGCCGAAAATAACGACGCCGACATTGTCCTTTTCTAGGTTCAGGGCCATGCCCTTCACGCCCGCCTTGGGGAAGGAGACCATTTCACCGGCCTGAACCTGATCCAGGCCGTGCACGCGGGCGATACCGTCACCGACCGACAGAACCGAACCGACGTCCGAAACGTCGGCTTCTTCGCCGAAACCGGCAATCTGAGCTTTGAGGATGGCCGAAATCTCGGCAGCACGAATGTCCATTGGCATGCTCTTTTTGGCGTCTTACGCCCGCTTGAGGGCAAATTTAAGGGAGTCGAGTTTGGTTTTAAGCGAAGCGTCGAACAGGCGCGAGCCGACGCGAACCTTGAGGCCGCCCAGCAGCGACGGATCGACCGTCTGGCTGAGGACAGGGTCCTGACCGAGCGCGGTACGCAGCGCGGCCTGAAGACCGGTCACCTGCTCATCGGTCAGGGCCGTGGCGGAAGTGACCACCGCCGAGACGATACCCTTCTTGGCATCGTACAGGCGGGTGAAGGCGGTGATGAGGCCAAAGACCTGATCCAGACGGCCATTGTGCGCCATCAGACCCAGCGCCTTCAGCGTCAGGGCGTTCGGCGTGGCCGTGTTGAGAACGGCGGTCAGGCCCTTCAGTTTGTCTTCGGACTTGAAGGCATGGGAGGTAACGAGACGGCGCAGATCCTTGCTTTCGATCAGCAGCGCCTTCAGGGTCTTGAGGTCCGCCTGCACCGCATCGAGTTGACCGGCGGCATCCGCCAGTTCGAATACGGCCTTGGCGTAACGCTCACCGACCTCTGTTTCTCTAAAAATATCGCTCACGATAACTTCCAGCCAAAGAAATAAGTGGAATGGGCTTTTCCGGGAGCCGGCGGGGCGCACTAAAAACAACAGGCGCGCAAAAACAACCGGCCTTTCAAGCCGCGCGCCTCTTAGCATGGGGTATGACCCACCGCAACCAACCAAAAAGCATTTTTCACTTTTCTGTGACCATGCGCCGTTCACAGGTCGTGTCGCCTTTTTTCAACCACAAGCCGCCTGAGCGCAAAAAGATAAGGATGTTATCGTTCGCAATCGATTTCGCAGTTACGCGAAACATTGCCGCCTTACGTCGCAGCGTTTATCAAGAGCAATCGTTTTTAAGCCTTTCCGAGAAAGCTCTCATGGACCTTATGGCCCTTTTGTCTGACCCCGCCGTCTGGGCGGCCCTTGTCACCCTCATCGTGATGGAGGTCGTGCTCGGCATCGACAACCTCGTCTTTATTTCCATCCTGTCCAACAAACTGCCGGAGCAGGACCGTCAGAAGACCCGCCGCCTGGGTATCGGGCTGGCGCTCATCATGCGTCTGGGCCTGCTTCTGACCATCGGCTGGATCATCGGCCTGAAGGCTGAGGTGTTCAATCTGGGGCTGGTCGGACCCGTGGGCGAACACGGTGAGCCGATGTTCGAGACGTCTTTCTCGTGGAAAGACATGATCCTGATCGCCGGGGGCCTGTTCCTGGTGTGGAAGGCGACCAAGGAAATCCACCACACGGTCGATCCCGCCCCCACCCACGACGTAATGGACGCCAAGAATGCCACCATCAACAATGCCGGGGCGGCCATCGTGCAGATCATCCTGCTCGATCTGGTCTTCTCGGTCGATTCCATCCTGACGGCAGTCGGCATGACCGAGCACGTGCCGGTGATGATGATTGCGGTCGTGGTCGCGGTCATGGTCATGCTGCTGGCGTCTGACCCGCTGGCCCACTTTATTGAAAAGAACCCGACCGTTGTGATGCTGGCGCTCGGCTTCCTGCTGATGATCGGGACGGTGCTGATCGCCGAAGGCTTCGGCGTCCATGTGCCAAAGGGCTACATCTACGCCGCCATGGCCTTCTCGGCGATGGTCGAAGGCCTCAACATGCTGTCGCGCAATGCCGCCAAGAAAAAGGCCGCGCAATCGCCCGATCCGCAGATCTGATTACCAGAGTAATCGCAGCGAATGCCGCCCCCGGCCCGCCGCCGGGGGCGTTTTGCGTCTTCAACACTCGGTTAAGCCTGTTCCGTTAAGCTAACCGCGTTAGCAGAAGGCTCAACAGATGAATATTGGCACCTCCGGCATCAGCGGTCAGAACACCGCGTCCGCCACATTGACCGACCTGAACGACCGGCTGAAACTGGCCAAGGCTCAGAAGGCGCAGGCACAGAAAACCGCTGCTGACACCCTGAATGAGATGCCCAAAAAGACGCGCGACGATGCACGCGCCCGCGCCAAGGCCAAGGTGATGCAACTGGTCGAACGGCTGAAGATCATCAAGGAACTGGGCAAGAGCGATCCGAAAATCATGGCCAAGATGCTGGCCAATCTGATGAAGGAACTGAAGGCCGCCGTGAAGGACTACGCCAAGGCCGGTGGTAACGACATGGATGTCAGCGGCTTCAGCGCGGCCCAGAGCACGGCCAGCCAGCCCGTTCCGGACTCAGACGCAGAGACAGAATCGACCGCTGAAACCGAATCTACGGAGGCTGCCAAAGAGGTCGCCGTAAGCGGCGACACGGACTCCGTGACGGAGGATACAGCGGCGGAGGCTACGTCCACCGCTGAAACGGATGCCTCAGGCGAAGCGCCCGCGCCCTATATCCCGACCCCTGCCGATATAAAGGGTGCCGCCGAAGCCTATGTAAAGACCGAACGTCAGCGCGCCGAGGGCGAACTGATGGAGGTCAATGACTTCATGAAGCAGGTTCGCGGTCTGGTGAAGGTGGTGAAGGACCTGTTTGAAACGGCCAAAATCAAACTGGCCTTTCAGAAGGTGGACAAGGACACGGTCGAAGCCTTCAAATCCTCCGGCAAGGATATGGAGGAGATCGACAAGGTGCTTCAGGACCTCAACAAGGGACTGGATGACGAACGCGCCGTCTATGGCCCCCGCGCCGCTATTTATGCGTGATACCAACGCCCGAAAATGCTGACGCATCCAGCCGTCGGTGTAATTAAAGGAAACTGTACGGCTCGATATCGGTCACTACGCGTACGGCATTGGGGGCTTTCAGGCTTTTCAGCCAGGCGCTCATAAAGCCCTGAAGGTCGCGGTTGCGGTCAGCCCGGACGAGAAACCGCTTGCGCCACATGCCGCGCACAAGGCTCAAAGGCGCATCGGCGGGGCCATAGACGTCGATGCCTTCGGTATTGGGGATGGCCAGGGCCAGTTCGCGCGCATAGCGATTGAGCAGGCCATTGTCCTTGGCCGAGAGGATGACCGCCCCCAGCCGGCCAAAGGGCGGAAATTGCGCGATGTCGCGGCTCATCTGCTCATAGGCATAGAAGGCCTCGCGGTCCTGCGCCTGCAAGGCCTGCATCACCGGATGCTCCGGCGTGTAGGTTTGCAGCAGGGCACGGCCCGGCTTGGCGGCCCGACCGGCGCGACCGGCGGCCTGCGCCAGAAGCTGAAACGTTCGTTCCGCCGCGCGCAGATCACCGCCCTTCAGGCCTAAATCGGCATCGACAATGCCCACCAGCGTCAGATTCAGGAAGTTGTGCCCCTTGGCGGCGGCCTGCGTGGCGATCAGAATGTCGATCTCATGGTTTTCCACCCGTTTGATCAGGGCCGCCGACGAGTCGGCATCCGGCGTGGTGTCCGAGGAGAAGATTTCGGCGCGCGCGTGCGGGAAGCGTTCCTGCACCTCCTCAAGGATGCGCTCGACCCCCGGTCCGATGGCGGTCAGGCTTTCGAGCGCGCCGCAATGCGGGCAGCGGTCGGGCTTTTTCATCGAAAAGCCGGTCAGGTGGCAGACCAGCCGCCCCGTCGCCCGGTGTTCGACCAGCCACGAATCGGTCTTGGGTGAGGTCATGCGCTCACCACAGGCCCGGCACAGGACCAGAGGCGCGTAACCGCGACGATTGAGGAACAACAGCACCTGTTCGCGCCGTTGCAGGGTGGCCAGTATCTCCCCCACCAGTTGGTCGGACAGCCAGAAGCCCTTTTCCGGCGGGTGGGCCTTCATGTCGATCAGCGCAATATCCGGCAACTGCGCCGTGCCGTGGCGGCTTTCCAGCCGTACCCACTGATAGCGGCCCTTCTGGGCATTGGTCAGGGTTTCCAGAGACGGGGTGGCCGAAGCCAGCACCACCATGAAGCCGTCACGATGAGCGCGCATCACCGCCAAATCACGGGCCTGATAGCGCACACCCTCTTCCTGTTTGTAGGAGCCGTCGTGTTCTTCGTCGATGACGATGAGTTTGAGATTCGTATAGGGCAGGAACAGGGCCGACCGCGCGCCTACGATCAGGCGCGCCTCCCCTGTGGCCACGCCGTCCCAGATGCGCCGGCGCTGCGACGGCGAAACGGCTGAGTGCCACTGCACCGGCGGCACGCCGAAACGGCTTTGCAGACGCCCCATCACCGCCGTGGTCAGGGCGATTTCCGGCAGGAGGACCAGCACTTGAGCCGTCGGATCATCGCGCAGGACCCGCGCCACGCTTTCGAGATAGACCTCGGTCTTACCCGAACCGGTAACGCCATCGAGCAGGACCGGCGCAAAGCCCTGACGTTCCCATTCGTTTTGTAGCAGGCGGTCGGCCGCGGCCTGATCGGCATTCAGGCTGGGCGTCTTATGATCCGGGTCGGGGGCGGCGAAACCTTCGCGGCTCAGCTCGACCTTTTCGAGCCAACCCTTCTTTTCAAGCGTCTGCACCACACCCGGCGTCACCCCCGCCGCCTGTGCCAGCTCCGCCGCTGTCAGGGGCAGGACGGCCAGTTCCAGCACGCGCGCTTGCTTGGCGGTCGGTTTGAGCGCTTCGACCGCACGCCGCACATAGCCGTGGCGGGCTTGCGCCTTGGGGGTTTTGAGCGCCTGCAAGCAGCCTTTGAGGAAGGTACCGGGCGCCGTCAAGGTCCAGGCCGCCGCCCACAGCCAGAAGCGCAGGCTCGCCTCCGGCACGCGCGGGTCGTCGATGCGCGCAGCAACGGGTTTCAGCTTGGCGGCTTCGGCGCTGTCGTACAGCTCGACCACCACGCCGCGCACTTTGGCGTGGCCCAGCGGCACCCACACGTGATCGCCTACACTGATGTCGAAATCGTCCGCAATCAGGTAGTCGAGCGCCGTGTCCATGGGGGCCAGCACCACGACCTTTGCCCGCCGGGTCGCAACGGCGGGGGCTTCGATCAGGCTGTTGGCGGGACTGTCCATAAGATTTTAAGCATTAACCATAGAATTGACTCATCCCCACGGCTTTTTTATGCCATCACTTGTGTCAACGCCAAGTTTAACCGGCCGTTTACCACACCCGATAGCCCACATGTCCTCAGATTTCCGCGACCCGACGACGACCGAGCGCCTCGCCGCCCTGATGGATTACCAGACCCTGCGCGGTCTCCTGCCGGACTTTGTGCAGGAACTGAAGCAGGATCGCGAACTGCTGGACAAGCTGGGGCTTCAGCCCAAAACGCGCAACCTGATCGACTTCGGCCCGGCCGCTCTCTCGCGGCTGGAGGCCAAGGCCATACGCGATTTCGACATGCGCCGCCAGATCGAGGCGACGGCCCGCGCCAATTTCGACGCTCAGGGGCAGGCGCACGCCATGGCCCTGTCGCTGATGGAGGCGCGCAACCATTCCGATCTGGCCCGCCGCCTCAACGAAGAGGTGCGCAACCGCTTCGGCCTTGTCTGCGCCACCATCGCGCTGGAAGACACGGCCCCCATTCCGCTGGGCTGGATGACGCTCGATTACGGCGGCGTGGACTATATTATCGGTGAAACCGGCCTGTCGCTGCTGGGGCCGGATGGGGTGTGCCGCGCCCTGTTCGGGGATGAGGTTCGCCGCATCAAATCCGCCGCCGTCATCCGCACCGCCATGTGGCGCGAAGGCCGCCCCGGCGCGGTCGCTTTCGGCTCTGCCGACTGGGAAGGTTTCAGCCCGGACATGGGGGCCGAACTGGTCGCCTTTATCGCCCGCGTCGTTGAGCGCGTCGCCGAACGCTGGCCCGTATTGTAACTCAAAGAAAAGTCTGGCGCTGGAGCGCAGTGGTTAGGGTAAATAATTGGTGACGATTGCCCTATACAGTGAAGGCATGACCATCGACGATGCCCGTTTGCAATGGCTCCTGTATCTCAAGGCGCAAAAGCGTGTGTCACCGCGCACGCTGGAAGCCTATGGCCATGCCTTTGCCCTCTATATCGGCCATCTGCGCAAAGCGTTAGGCGCTGACATCGACCTGACCGACCTGGCACATCTGACCTCTGCCGATATTCGCGGCTGGATGGCCTATCTGCGCGGCAAGGATGAGCCCTTATCGGCGAGGTCTCTGGCGCAGCACCTGTCGGCCATCAAGTCGTTTCACGGCTATCTTGATCTGCATCTGGGCTATGCCAATGCGCAGGTGGCGCTCACTCAGGGGCCACGCCTGAAGACCAGCCTGCCGCGCCCGCTGAATGAGGATCAGGCGCAGGGTCTGCTGACCGAGATCGAGTTGGATGCCGACAAGTCCGAGTGGGCGGCAGCGCGCGACCGCGCCGTACTGCTGCTGCTCTATGGCTGCGGTTTGCGCATTTCCGAAGCCCTGTCGCTGACGGTCAAGGACACGCCACTGGGCGAGACAATGCGCATTGTGGGTAAGGGCAACAAGACGCGGCTGGTGCCCGTGCTTGAGGCCGTGCGCGAGGCCGTGGACGCCTATAAGCGCCTCCAGCCCTTTACGCTAACAGCAGAAGACGCGCTGTTTCGCGCACCGCGCGGCGGGCCGCTCAGCCCGCGCCATGTGCAACTGAGCGTGCAGCATCTGCGCTCACGGCTGGGCCTGTCGGATCGCGCCACGCCGCACGCCCTCAGACATTCGTTTGCCACGCACTTGCTGGGCTCAGGGGCGGACCTGCGCTCGATTCAGGAACTGCTGGGCCATGCGTCCTTGTCCACGACACAGAAATACACGCAGGTCGATGCCGAACGCCTGCTCAGCGCCTATGCGACGGCGCATCCGAAGGGCTGAAACCTGTTTCGGGGTTTGGGGCCTGCGGCCCCAAGTCTTCTCCTTCAAAGAAAAACCCCTTCGGCGAAACCGAAGGGGTTTTTCTTTGAATAAAAGGTTAGTGGGACCCCAAGATACTTTCTTTGGCCCCACGCCCCAAAGAGTTTACGCCTGCATCGTCCAGCCTTCGACGCCCATAGCCGCCTGACGCACGGCTTCCGAACGGGTCGGGTGCGGGTGGCAGATGCGCGCTAGGTCTTCCGAAGCGCCGCCAAACGCCATCAGCACGCAGGCTTCGCCAATCATTTCACCCGCCTGCGGACCCATGATGTGCACGCCATAGACGCGGTCCGTCCTGGCATCCGCCAGGAACTTCACGAAGCCATCGGTTTCGTGATTGATCTTGGCGCGGCTGTTGGCCATGAACGGGAACTTGCCGACCTTGTACTGGACGCCCGCCGCCTTGAGCTGGTCTTCGGTCTTGCCGACCCAAGCCACTTCCGGGAAGGTATAGACGACCGACGGGACCAGATCATAATCGACGTGACCGGCCTTACCAGCGATCAGCTCGATGGCAGCTACGGCGTCTTCTTCGGCCTTGTGCGCCAGCATCGGGCCAGTGATCACGTCACCAATCGCCCACACGCCCGGTGCCGCGGTTTTGAAATGGTTGGTCGGGATGAAGCCGCGCTGATCGGTGGTAATCCCCACGCTTTCGAGGCCCAGACCTTGCGTGAACGGACGGCGACCAATGGCGACCAGCACCACATCGGCTTCGAGGGTTTCGGGGTTACCCCCCTTGGCCGCTTCCAGCGACAGGGTGACACCGTTGGTGCCCGTCTTGGCCGCGGTGACCTTGGTGCCCAGTTTGAAGGCAAAGCCCTGCTTGGCCAGAATCTTCTGGAAGCCCGTGGCGACTTCGGTGTCCATGCCCGGCGTGATGCG
The DNA here is from genome assembly GCF_046503825.1 of Asticcacaulis sp. W401b. NCBI lineage: Bacteria > Pseudomonadati > Pseudomonadota > Alphaproteobacteria > Caulobacterales > Caulobacteraceae > Asticcacaulis > Asticcacaulis sp. W401b. The sequence goes on along the minus strand of NZ_JBKFEE010000002.1, from coordinate 362,218 downwards.
GTCGAGGAATTCCACCACCGTCACCTTGGCGCCGAGGCGACGCCACACCGAACCGAGTTCGAGGCCGATAATGCCCGCGCCCACAACGACGAGGTGCTTCGGCACCGCCGGCAGCGACAGGGCACCGGTCGAGTCCACGATCTGCTTCTGATCAACGGTGACACCCGGCAGCGGGGTCGGCTCAGAGCCCGTGGCGATGACGATATTTTTGGTGGTCAGGTGCTGGACCGAACCGTCCTGCGCCGTGACCGACACCTTGCCCTGACCTTCGATCTTGCCGAAGCCGACGAAGTAGGTGACCTTGTTCTTCTTCATCAGGAATTCGATGCCCTTGGTCAGGGCGGTCACGCTGTCCTGCTTGGCCTTCATCATCTGGACGAGGTTGAGCGTCGGCGCGGGGACCTCGATGCCGATGGTCTTGAATTCGTGCTGGGCGGCTTCGAACAGTTCCGAAGCGTGCAGCAGGGCCTTCGACGGCATACAGCCGACGTTCAGGCAGGTCCCGCCCAGAACGCCGCGCGATTCAACGATGGCGGTCTTGAGACCCAGTTGACCGGCGCGGATAGCGGCATTGTAGCCGCCGGGGCCGCCCCCGATGATGACGACGTCGAAGCTTTGGTCCTGAGACATGGCGATGGCCCTTAATTTAGCGCATAAGACTTCCTGCCCTGCCGTAAAATTCCAAGCGGCGGGGGTCAAGCCCTATGTGGGTATTTTGAGAGGAAACGCTAGTTTTCGTAAGCCAGATGGCGCTTTGGCAACGGGCGGCCGCGCGCCATCAGGATGATGAAGCCCAGCACCATGGCCACCAGGGTCAGCGTATAGCGCGGGTCCCAACCGGAGAGGATTTCGAGGATGCGGTCAAACAGGCCCGATCCCGCCTCGCCCTTGGTCAGGAAGGTCAGCACCACGTCGGCCACAAAGGCCGCGGCATAGGCCAGAGCCGCGCGCACATTGCCCTTGGCAAACAGAAACGCCGCGATCAGATAGAAGACGATCACCCCACCCCACAGCCAGATGACCGGCTTGTTGTCGGTCTCTATGGCCGCGACGGCGGTTTCGCCCTGAATGGAGTCGGAGGGCACGGCCGTCACATCGGCTCCGTAGGAGTCATCGGCGCTCAGGATACTGGCCCCGCCGACATGCGTATCGACATCAGCCTGCCGCATGGAAACCTGCGGTGCATAGCTGGGGGTCAGGGCCGATTTGATGACCGGAAAGGCGATCCAGCCGACATAGGCCACAACAATCAGGGCGATAAACCAACGCACGTACTTCATGGACAGGCGCTCCGCAGAACAGGGTTAACGCTGTTTTAACCCATGCGGCGGGTCTTGCCTATGGCTTATTCGCCTGAGAGGAGGTGTCCGCCTCACCGATGGCCGCAGCGGCCAGTGTCGGATCGGCCTTCAGCTTTTCCAGCCCCCCCATATTGCGGTCGGCATAGGTGAGGACCTGATTATAGAAGTCGCGCGACCCGCAGGCCTGCGGTCCCTGACGGTTGGCGTCCTTGTAGAGCATAAGCGCCGTATCATAGGTCTGCTTATAGGCCGCAGCCGTCAGGTGCGGTGTTTCCGAGGCCGGAATGGCCAGCACGCGCTTCATGCGTTGCGCCGTGCGGGCATAGATGACGCAGGACTGCGACGCATAAACCATGTAGCGGTTCAGCACCTTGTCGCCTTTCAGCGTATAGTCTTCTTTGCTGAACTGATTGTCCACGCCGCCGCCCCCGGTGAAGAAGGCTGAACCGCCACTGCCCGACATGCCATCCATGCCCGGCAGCGGGATTTCACGCATCATGGCCAGGGTTTGCGGCCGCCCCAGCTCACGCGCCACCATGATCCAGAAATCCGGCTGCCCCAGCAGGGCCTCTTCACGGCCATCCAGTTTGATATTGTCAGATTTGCGGATGTACATGTTCAGGAAGTCCTGAAACACATTCTGGATGCGCGATTTTTGCAGGCTGGTGAGGCTGACCGGTTCGCGCCCCATCTCCAGCGCCAGCCCGTAAGACAGCACATATTCCGCTTTCAGCTCCGTCGCCTTGTCGGCCATGTCGGCCATATCGCCGGTCATGGCGCGCTGGATGTGCGGCCAGGCCTTGCGCGACGCGGCGGAATTAAAGGTGCCCGCCTTGCTGTTGGTGGCGGCCTGCGCGACCGGGGACACCAGCAGACAAAAGGCGGCAGTGGCGGTCACAGCCGCGCGGAACAGAACAGACATGAAGGCTCCCCCTGACAGGAATAATTATATTTGGTTTTATTAAAGCGCATTCCGAAAAGTGTGCAACGGTTTTCGGAATCAAATGCGCGACACAACAAAATATTTGAGCCATTCGGCGGCTCAACTGAGCCGACGAATGCTCTAAAACACGATTGCCCGTTCGGTTCAATTGGCTGGCGCGTCTGGCTTCCATAGTTTGTCCGACGCCCCCAACTGATAGCCGTAATAGAAGACGCGGCGCATCGAGTCCTTTTCAAAGGCCAGAAGCCCGCCTTCGATAAATTCATCCGGCAGGGCGACTTCGGATACGTCCATCTGGCTGCGCTGGGCGAAGGCGTAGAGGCTGATCAAAGTCCCGCGCGCCTGCGCCTTGGTCAGGGTGTCGAGCGAGCGGCCCATGATTTCCAGCGCATTGTACGGAGTGATGGCGGGCTGCGGCGTAATCTTGCCGTTGATGATCACGTAGATGTGCCCGCCACTGATCAGGCCTTTGGGCACGGTCCAGTTCATCATGGACTCGGGCAGGATGAAGAAGGGCAGGGTCACGCCGCCATCGACGTGCATTTCCTGAAACGGACGCGGACCGGTCGGCACGCCGTGCCCGCCCGGCACCGGCTCGACCGTGATCATCACCGGCGCGAAGGCGGCCGGGACCGAAGACGAGGCAACCAGCACCTGACGGATCAGGTCGATGGCCTCGCGCATCTTGCCGGCTGAGCCGTCGCGAACGGCAATGGCCGAGATTTCCCCCAGATCCCACAGCACGCCCGTCTGGGCATCGAGATTGGTCGTACCGACCAGCAAGCGCCGCCCTTTGAGGTGTTCGCGGGCAATATCGCGCACCATGGTCTCATCGACATAGGTGCTGACGAGCCCGTAGAGGGCCTTGGAGTCCAACACACCCGGCGTGAACAGCGACAACAGGCCGCGTGACTTGGTCAGGCTGTCGGCCACGCCGCTGGTATAGGCGTCTTTCAACTTCTCATCATAGGCGGGGCCCAGATAGGCGAAGGGCGCGATCAGAGCCCCGGTTGAAACCCCGGTGACCATGCGAAACTGCGGGCGGTCACCGCGCTTGCTCCACCCGACCAGAACCCCGGCCCCGAAGGCCCCGTCTGCACCGCCACCGGACAGGGCCAGGACGTCGAAGCGCTGCATCCCGTTCAGTTGCATGTCCTTGCGCGCATCGGCTTCGAGGCGGGCGGGAATGTTGGGATCGGTGGCCGAAAAGCGCACATTGGGGAAACCCACCGGCTGATAGTCCGCCGCGCGTGGGTACTCCGTCTCGGTGCGCTGAAGCGTCAGACATCCGCTCAGGCTAAAGGCCATAACAATCAGGACAAGACGTTTCAGCATGGGGCCACCTGTGGATAAACCGCGGCTCTAAATAAAAGAAAAGCCGCCCCGTGGAACGGAACGGCTTTCCAATAGGTCACGTCCTCACGCGACATTACACATCGAGGACGAAACGTTGCGGGTCTTCCAACCCTTCCTTGACGCGGACGAGGAATGTCACGGCTTCCTTGCCGTCCACGATGCGGTGATCGTAGGACAGGGCCAGGTACATCATCGGGCGGGCGACGATCTGACCGTTGACGACCATCGGGCGTTCCTTGATGGCGTGCATCCCTAGAATGCCGACCTGCGGCATGTTGAGGATCGGCGTGGACATCAGCGAGCCATAGATGCCGCCATTGGTGATGGTGAAGGTGCCGCCTTGCAGCTGATCCAGCGACAGGGTGCCGTCACGCGCCTGCTTACCCAGCGCGGCGATGCCCTTTTCGATACCGGCCAGCGACAGGTCATCGACGTCACGCAGGACCGGCACGACCAGACCCTTTTCCGTACCCACGGCGACGCCGAGGTCGTAGTGGTTCTTGTAGATGATGTCCGTGCCTTCGATTTCGGCGTTGAGCGCCGGGATGTCCTTCAGGGCGGCGACGACGGCCTTGGCGAAGAAGGACATGAAGCCCAGCTTCACACCGTGGCGCTTTTCGAAGACGTCCTTATAGGCGTTGCGCAGGCTCATCACGGTGGACATGTCCACTTCGTTGAAGGTGGTGAGCTGAGCCGCGGTGTTTTGCGACTCCTTCAGACGGCGAGCAATGGTTTGACGCAGGCGGGTCATCTTGACGCGCTCTTCACGCGGGCCGACTTCGCGCGGGGCGACCGGAGCGGAGGGGGCTGCGGCCACCGGAGCCACGGCAACCGCCGCCGGGGTAGCCAGGGCCGCCAGGGCGTCGCCCTTGGTGATGCGGCCGTCTTTACCCGTACCGGCGATGCCGGCGGTGCTCAGGCCGGTTTCGGAGACGATGCGCTGAACGGCGGGCGACAGGTGCTCAGAGGCCTTTTGCGGGGCCGCAGCGGGGGCAGCCGCCGGAGCCGGAGCGGCAGCAGGGGCAGCGGCTACAGAACCCGCCGAAGCGCCCGCGGCGATGCGGGCAATGACCTGACCCGGCGTGACGGTCGCACCGTCTGCGGCGACGATTTCGGCGATGACGCCATCGGCCGGAGAGGCCACTTCGACGGCGACCTTATCGGTTTCGATTTCGACGAGGATTTCGTCCTTCTTCACCGATTCGCCGACCTTCTTGGCCCAGCGCGAGATGGCGCCTTCGGCGACCGACTCGCCCATCACCGGGGTCTTGACGTCGAGCAGGGCACCGCTCGCCGCCGTAGTTGCGGGAGCCGGAGCCGCGGCAGGCGCAGCCGCCGGGGCGGAAGCGACGGCGGCACCGGCGGCGCCGATACGGCCCAACACGGCACCAGGGGTGACGGTATCGCCTTCACCGGCGAGGATTTCGGTCAGGGTGCCGTCAGCGGGGGCAGCCACTTCGAGCGAAACCTTGTCGGTTTCCAGCTCGACGAGGATTTCGTCCTTTTTCACGGCGTCGCCGGGCTTCTTGGTCCACTTGGCAATGGTGGCCTCGGAAACAGATTCGCCGAGGACGGGGGTAAGGATGTCGGCCATGGGTATAGGCTCCGATTTATCTTTTCAAATTCAGGGGGTGAAGGGCGCGCTCAGGGTTCAATGGCAGCGCCCTTCATAGGGACGGGTTCAGGAAACTTCGTTCAGGCAGCCTGCGCGGTTACGCGAAGGCCTCGTTCAGGAAGGTTTCCAGCTCTTTCAGGTGGCGGCTCATGACACCGGCAGCGGTCGAGGCCGAGGCCGGGCGACCGACGTAGCGGGCGCGCTTGGCCTTGATCTTCAGCTTGTCGAGCGTCAGTTCAAGCCACGGATCGACGAACGACCAGCCGCCCATATTCTTCGGCTCTTCCTGACACCACACCAGTTCGGCGTTCTTGAAGCGGCCCAGCTCGGTCAGCAGGGACTTCATAGGCCACGGATAGAACTGCTCCAGACGCATCAGATAGACGTCCTTGATGCCCTTCTTTTCGCGCTCATCCAGCAGGTCGTAATAGACCTTACCAGAGCAGAGCACGACGCGACGGATCTTGTCGTCGGCCACCAGCTTGACACCTGCCACGTCGGGACGGCGCTCGGCGTCGTCGTGCAGCACGCGGTGGAAGGACGAGCCTTCCGAGATGTCGGTGAGGGTCGAAACCGCCTTCTTGTGACGCAGAAGCGACTTCGGCGTCATGATGATCAGCGGCTTGCGGAACGGACGGTGGATCTGACGGCGCAGGATGTGGAAGTAGTTGGCCGGCGTCGTGCAGTTGGCGACCTGCATATTGTCTTCGGCGCACAGTTGCAGGAAGCGTTCAAGGCGCGCCGAAGAGTGTTCGGGGCCCTGACCTTCGTAACCGTGCGGCAGCAGCATGACGAGTCCCGACATGCGCAGCCACTTGCGTTCGCCCGACGAGATGAACTGGTCAATCACGACCTGAGCCCCGTTGACGAAGTCGCCGAACTGACCTTCCCACATGACCAGCGTGTTGGGATCAGCCAGCGAGTAGCCGTATTCGAAGCCCAGCACCGCCTCTTCCGACAGGGCCGAGTCGATCACTTCGTAAGCGCCCTGACCTTCGCGCAAATGGTTGAGCGGGAAGTAACGCTCCTCCGTGCGCTGGTCGATAAAGGCCGAGTGGCGTTGCGAGAAGGTACCGCGGATCGAGTCCTGACCCGACAGGCGCACGTCGAAGCCTTCGTCGAGCAGCGACCCGAAGGCCAGATGCTCAGCCAGCGCCCAGTCGATATTTTCGCCGCTGTCGATGGCCTGACGGCGGCCTTCGATGACGCGGCGCAGCGTCTTGTGCGCCTCGATCTCGTTGGGGATGGTGGTGATCTTGCGACCGATCTCTTCCAGCTTGGCACGCGGCACCGAGGTGAAGCCGCGACGCTCATCGTCTTCGGGCAGGCCAAGGCCCGACCACTTGCCGTCCAGCCAGTCGGCCTTGGTCGCCTTATATTCCTTACCTGCCTCGAACTCAGCGTTGAGGAAGGCGTCGAATTCAGCGATCCAGCCGTCGATTTCGGCCTGCGTGGCCACGCCTTCGGCGATCAGGCGCTGACCGTACAGTTCGCGCGTGGACGGATGGTCCTTGATCTTGGCGTACATGATCGGCTGTGTGAACGTCGGATCGTCGCCTTCGTTGTGACCGAAGCGGCGATAGCAGAACATGTCGATCACCACATCCTTGGCAAACTTCTGCCGGAACTCGGTGGCGACTTTGGCGCAATAGACCACGGCTTCGGGATCGTCACCGTTACAGTGCAGGATCGGAGCCTGCGCGCCCAGTGCCTGATCTGACGGATAGGGCGAAGAGCGCGAGAAGCGCGGCGCGGTGGTAAAGCCGATCTGGTTGTTGACGATGATGTGCAGCGTGCCGCCGGTCTTGTACCCCTTCAGCCCCATCAGGGCGAAGCATTCGGCCACCACGCCCTGACCCGCAAAGGCGGCATCGCCGTGCAGGATCAGCGGGATGGTCTGGCTGCGGTCGAGCTGACCGTCACCCTTGGCCTTGATGTGCGCCGCCTGCTTGGCGCGGGCCTTGCCCAGCACCACCGGGTTGACGATTTCAAGGTGCGACGGGTTGGCCGTCAGAGACAGGTGGACATTGTTGCCGTCAAAGGCGCGGTCCGAAGACGCCCCCATGTGGTATTTCACGTCGCCGGTCGAGTCGATGTCGAGCGGCACGGTCGAACCGCCCTGGAATTCGTGGAACAGGGCGCGATAGGGCTTACCCATCACGGCCGTCAGCACGTTGAGGCGGCCCCGGTGCGGCATCCCCAGAATGAGGTCCTTCACGCCCAGATTGCCACCGCGCTTGATGATCTGTTCCATCGCCGGGATCAGGGCTTCACCGCCGTCGAGGCCGAAGCGCTTGGTGCCGGGGAAACGGCGGTGCAGGAAGCGTTCGAGGCCTTCGGTCTCGATCAGCTTCTTGAGGATGGCGATCTTGCCTTCCTTGGTGAAGGTGATTTCCTTGTCGCGGCCTTCGATACGCTCCTGAATCCACGCCTTTTCGGCCGTGTCGTAGATGTGCATGTACTGCACGCCCACATTGGCGCAGTAGGTGCGGCGCAGGATCTGGATGATTTCTTTCAGCGTCGCCGTTTCGAGACCCAGCACACCGTCGATGAAGATCGGGCGGTCCATGTCGGCGGCGCTAAAGCCCCAGTGTTCCGGCAGCAGTTCCGGATTCTCGCCCTTCGGCTCCAGACCCAGCGGGTCGAGATTGGCCTGAAGGTGACCGCGGATGCGGTAGGCGCGGATCAGCATGAGGGCGCGCACGGAATCGCGCGCGGCGTTTTGCAGGTCGGCGGCGGAGGCCGGCGCGGCCTTACCGGCGGCGGCGTCCTTGGCGTTCTTTTCGGCAATACCCTTGGCAGCCTTGGCTTCGACGGCAGGCCAGAACCCGTCCAGCGCCGAGGTCAGCTCATCGCGCTTTTCCACGACGGGGCGCGCCCAACCACCCACCGAGGCGTTCTGCGCCACGTTGGTCGGGTTGTCCATAAGTTGATCGAAGAAGGCCCGCCAGGCCGGAGTGACAGAGCTGGGGTCCTTTGCCCACTGCTCCTGAATCTGTTCGATGAACAGGGCGTTGCCGCCATAAAGGAACGAGGTTTCCGCGAAAACCTGGTTCAGCCGACCGGAATCGTCCGCCATTCTATACCTTGCGAGACGGCCAATTACGACACCGTCTCCCTTTCGTACTTGGGTTGAGGCGGCCAATAACGACACCGCCTGACAGGAAGGTCTATACTCTCTTTGAGAGGTGTTGAGAACCTCTTAAGCCGGAAACATCGTATACGATTTATTGGGCAAAATGTTAGCGCTCACATTATGCGCCCGTCATGCCTCGGCGGCAACAAAAAAGCGCGCAACCCGGAGGCTACGCGCTTTTCGTGACGAGTATATGGCAAGCCACAAAACCTCTGGCTACTTGCACCGACGGGGAGCCGGGCGGCAGGTCAGGGGACGTTAAGGGCCCCCACCACCGCATCTAGCGCTTCGCGCGTCGTGCGGTCCCCCTCCCCAGCAAGCTGGGGAGGTATAACAGGTCTTAACCCTTCAGCACGCTGAGCAGGGTTTCGCCGAGCGCCGCCGGAGACGGAGACACCTTGATGCCCGCCGCTTCCATGGCTGCAATCTTGTCTTCCGCGCCGCCCTTGCCACCGGAGATGATGGCACCGGCGTGGCCCATGCGGCGGCCCGGAGGCGCCGTGCGGCCCGCGATAAAGCCGGCCATCGGCTTTTTACGGCCGCGCTTGGCTTCGTCGATCAGGAACTGAGCGGCGTCTTCTTCGGCCGAGCCGCCGATTTCACCGATCATGATAATCGACTTGGTTTCGTCGTCTGCCAGGAACATTTCCAGCACATCGATGAACTCGGTGCCCTTGACCGGGTCACCACCGATACCGACGGCGGTCGTTTGACCCAGACCGGCATTGGTCGTCTGGAACACCGCTTCATAGGTGAGCGTGCCCGAACGCGAGACAACGCCGACCGAACCCTTGGAGAAGATGTTGCCCGGCATGATGCCGATCTTGCACTCGTTCGGCGTCAGGACGCCGGGGCAGTTCGGCCCGATCAGGCGCGACTTGGAACCCGACAGGGCGCGCTTCACCTTCACCATATCCAGCACCGGAATGCCTTCGGTGATGCAGACGATCAGCGGGATTTCGGCTTCGATGGCCTCTAGGATGGCATCAGCCGCGAAGGGCGGCGGCACGTAGATGGCCGAGGCGTCGGCACCGGTACGTTCCTTGGCTTCGGCAACGGAGTCGAACACCGGCAGGCCTATGTGGGTGGTGCCGCCCTTGCCGGGGGTCACGCCGCCAACGACCTTGGTGCCGTAGGCGATGGCCTGTTCGGAGTGGAAGGTGCCTTGCGCGCCGGTGAAGCCCTGCGTGATGACCTTGGTTTGCGAATTGATCAGTACGGACATTGCTCTAACCTTAGCCCTTCACAGCCTTGACGATCTTAGCGGCCGCATCGGCCAGATCGTCGGCGGCGATCACGTTCAGGCCGCTTTCGTTGATGATTTTCTTGCCGAGTTCGACATTGGTGCCTTCGAGGCGCACCACCAGAGGCACCTTCAGGCCGACTTCCTTCACCGCGGCGATAACGCCCTCGGCGATGATGTCACAACGCATGATGCCGCCGAAGATGTTGACCAGGATACCCTTCACGTTCGGGTCCGAGGTGATGATCTTGAAGGCCGCGGTGACCTTTTCCTTGTTGGCGCCGCCGCCGACGTCGAGGAAGTTGGCCGGTTCCGCGCCATAGAGCTTGATGATGTCGAGCGTGGCCATGGCCAGACCGGCACCGTTGACCATGCAGCCGATTTCGCCGTCAAGGGCGATATAGGAGAGGTCGAACTTCGAGGCTTCGATTTCCTTCGAATCTTCTTCGCTCAGGTCGCGCAGGGCCTGAATGTCCGGGTGACGGAACAGCGAGTTGGAATCGAACGACACCTTGGCGTCCAGCACCAGAAGCTGGTCGTCGCCGGTGATGATCAGCGGGTTGATTTCCAGCATATCCATGTCCTTGGCGTTGAACGCCGCGTACAGTTGCTGAAGCAGCTTGAAGCCCTGCTTGGCCAGATCGCCCTTCAGACCCAGAGCGTGCGCCAGGGTACGACCGTGGGTCGGGAACACGCCGGTCGCCGGGTCGATGGTGAAGGAGTGAATCTTTTCCGGGGTCGAATGGGCGACTTCTTCGATGTCCATGCCGCCTTCGGTCGAGGCAACAACCGACACGCGCGAAGTGACTCGATCGACGAGGAGCGACAGATACAGCTCCTTTTTGATGTCCGCGCCTTCTTCGATGTACAGGCGGTTGACCTGCTTGCCCGCCGGACCCGTCTGATGGGTCACGAGAACGCGGCCCAGCATTTCATCGGCATTGGCTTCGACGTCGGCCGGCGACTTGACGACGCGCACGCCGCCCTTGGCGTCGGGGCCCAGGCCTTCGAAGCGGCCCTTACCACGGCCACCGGCGTGGATTTGCGACTTGACGACCCACACCTTGGTGGAATCGTCCTTCAGATTCTTGGCGGCCTCAAGGGCTTCCTTGGGCGAAAAGGCGGGATAGCCGCGCGGAACGGCGACGCCGAACTCCTTGAGTACGGCCTTGGCTTGATGCTCGTGAATGTTCATGGAACCGGTCTTGTCAAATGGGATGCTGGCCCGTGTTAGCGATACCAGCGAGGAAATACAAGCCGTGCGGCGCACAGCTCGGCGACCTTGGGGGCACGGACGTCTTTGCCCGCACCGACGGGTTGGGGTTATAAAGACCCGTCCGGCGTTGTGCAACCGCAAGATCGCTGATTTTTGCCGTGCTCGGGGCAGGCTCAGACGGAAATCGGGGCTGTTTTCCAGTCTCGCCTGAGGGTAAGCGCTGTCAGAAGAAAGCACCCGGCCCCCAGCGCGTAGAAGACAAGGCCGCCGGTCACGGCCATTTTCAACGCATTTGCCGCATAATTATATGATAAATAATCTGAAATCGCGCCCATAATCCACGAGCCGAAGCCGAGGCCGATGATATTGGTGACAAACAGAAACAGGGCCGAAGCCAGCGCGCGGTCCTGCGGTTCGACCACGTGGTGCAGGCTGGCGATCACCGGCCCCATCCACACCAGACCGAGCGCCTGAGCGAGGATCAGCAAAGCAAACCCTGCCGCCGTATCGAAGGCCAGACCCGGCATCAGCAGCACTAGCCCGTAGGTCGGGATGCACAGAAGATAGGCCACCGCAGGCACCAGCGCGAAGGCACGTGGCGATTTTGCGCCTAAGCGATCCGCGACAAAGCCGCCGCCCAGAATACCTATGGCACCCCCGATCAGGACGATCAGGCCAAAGCTGAAAGAGGCGGACATCAGCGTCGCCTTGAACGAACGCATAAAGACCGAGGGCAGCCAGAACATCAGCCCATAGCCAATCACGGACGACAGCGAAGCGCCCAGCGAAGTCAGCCACAGCGAGCGATTGCGCATCAGGCGACGCAGTCGGTCCAGCGCCGGGACGGTATCGGTTCGCGTCTGAACGTCATGACGGCGCGTGCCGAAGAAGAACAGCGGCGCAAACACGACGCCCGCCAGTCCAATGGTGACGAAGGCGTGCCGCCAGTCGAAGGTCGCCGCCAGAAGCCCGCCGAACATAATGCCCAGGCCCGATCCCAGCGGCACACCTAGCGAAAAGACGGCCATGGCTCTGGCGCGGTGGGCCGGCGGATAGAGGTCACTGATCAGGCTTTGGGACGGGGCGACGCCGCCCGCTTCGCCGACACCGACGCCGAACCGCCCCAGCGCCAGGGCAAGCCACGAGGTGGCCAGACCGCAGGCCGCCGTGGCTGCACTCCACACAATCAGGGCCGCCGTGATCAGCCGCACCCGCCCGACCCTCTGTGCGATCATCGCCGCCGGAATACCGAGCAGGGTATAGACGAAGGCAAAGGCGAAACCACCCAGCCAGCCCAGTTGCGCATCGCTTAGCTTCAGTTCGGCCTTGATCGGCTGAGCGAGGATCGAGAGGATCTGGCGATCAACAAAGTTAAAAATATAGACGATCAGCAGCAGAACCAGACAGAGGTGCGTTTTCCATCCCGGAAGGGCCGGTTGCGTCTGATCGGTCATAGTGCGGGTCCCGCCAAATTACGAAACCAAACCTAGCACGCCGTTTTGAAAATCCAAACGCCTAAGGCGGGTTATTCCGGTTATCCGAAAAAGACGTGCCACAGCAGGCGGCCCGGCATAAAGGCAAACAGACCCGCCACAACCAGCCCGCCCATAAACAGGCTCGTGGCCATAGTGCGATGCCGTTTGATGTTTTTGGTGCGCGCCGCGTAGAGGATCATCGGCGCGACCACCACCGTCCAGCCCGACAGGATATGGATAAAGCTGAACATGCCGTGGTTGAGCCCGCGCAGCCAGAAGCTCGATATGGCCGTCGTTAACATCAGGGCCAGCCAGATATAGCCCAGCAGACGGTGCGGCGTGCGCCCCTTCGGTCCCAGCAATTGATAAAGGCCGATGACAAAGGCCGTCATCGCCGCGCTCAGATGGATTTGCGTCGCCAGTGACGACTCAGCAATGGCGCGCAGGTTCGGGGCGTGCAGATGGGCTCCCTCAACAACCCGGGCAAAGGCGCTGAAATCGCCGCCGGAGGCAAGGGCGCTCATCAGGATGAGACCACCCGTCAGGATCAGGGCGCTGATGAATTTCCAGACAAATGAATAGGCCGAACGCGGCTTTGAGGCGGTTTCAGGGGCGGACATCAGGGGTTTCCGTGAAAATTGACTTGTGCGGGGTGACCGCTTCACGGCAATTAGACAGGGCTTATCGGCTATGGGGAGACGGATGCGCGAACAGAAGGCGTTACTGCGCGAAACGACGGGATCGACCGTTCACGCTTCGCCAATAGCATGTCTGCCATGGTCAGAGACCCTGTCCGGCGTCGGTCGCATTCTGGCGGCCTCGCTGGGCATGGCTTTGTTCTTAAGCCTGATTAATGCGTTCAATACAGGCCAGATTCCCTTCGTCATGCGCTTCCTTTATTGGGCGGCGTTGATGCTCGCCGGATCGCTAGTGGCGGTGGGCGTTGATCGTTTAGGCATGAAGGTGATCCGCCATCGCCTGCATATGGAAGGGCGTCCGTGGCTGTACGGTATCGTGCTGACCGTGCTTCTGACGCCGTCCATCTCATTGGCTGTCTGGGCGATTACTCCTCTGTTCGGCCACATGCGCTGGGACATTTCTCTCTATCCGCGCTTCTTTGTTCCGGTCGGCGTGATCTCTGCCGCCATGACGACGCTGAATGTGTTGAGCAACCGCGAACCGCAGCAAAGCCATGCCTTCGCGCCACCCCCGCCCGCCGAGTTAGCAAGCCAGGCTGACCCGGCGCGCGTCGCTTTTCGTGAGCGCTTACCGTTCAAGCATCAGAAGGCCGACATCTATGCCCTATCGGCCGAGGACCATTATCTGCGCGTGCATACCAGCGCGGGAAGCACGCTGATCCTGATGCGGCTTTACGACGCCATCCGCGAACTCGAGGGGATCGAAGGTTCGCAGACGCACCGTTCGTGGTGGGTGGCCCGCGACGCCATCGAAGACATCCGCCGGCAGGACGGGCGCGTCAGCCTCACCCTGCGCGGCGATATCGAAGCCCCCGTCAGCCGCTCCTATCAGAAGGTGCTCAAGGCCGACGGGTGGATTTAGGCTTTCACAATCGCCTGAACCTCAGGCGACCTAAGGAAAGCCATGACCTCGTTGGCATCTTTTGAGTCCGCCTCCCAAAAAGCATTGGATAGGCGGTTATGGCTTTCGAGTGTACCGGCGTTCACATGCCAGACAGTCTTCAAGGCCTTTTCATATGTCGATAAGCGATTGAGATATGGCTTCAAAACGATTCCCGCTTTTGAAAACCCACACAACAAATCATCGAGGCGTTGATCCAGATTAAACTCGTCTATTTCAGCAGTTGTGTCATCAAGGCGCTCCTGAAACCAACTGTCGAGAAAAGTCTGAATGGCTTGCTTCTCAAACTGTGGCCATTTTAGCCACTCACCAAGCCGCAGCTTGTCGAGTACGATTTCGACGGATGGCCACCAATCCTCATCGGTGGTGCTGATTTCAAAAATCCGCGACAGAAAGTATTTGAAGTCCACGACGCTACCCACTGTCAGAAACAAGGACACAGTGTAAGCGCCAAGATCGTCAGCCGCTAATTCACGTAACGGCTTGTGATCATTGCGTACTTTCTTGCGATCCGAACAACACGGGCAACCGTCAATATGCTTTGGGCGCGGCGTCTCAAAAGCCTCGTATAGATTTTCAATGGCTTGGCCAAGGGGCGTGGTCATAGCCACCACCTTAATCTACCCCACTTGCATGAGCAACCGCTGCGATAGCGCCTGAAACACGCAACCACTTTAACAACCTTCTGATGGCAGAGACAGATCGGGTCATGGTCAGTGCCGATTGAGCCACGCTTCCAGCATATCGAGCAGGGCATGGGTTCCGGCCTCGCGGTCGGCAATGTGGTCGCAGCCGTCGAGGAAGGCCAGTTGCTCGGTCAGGCTAAGCCGTGAACCGGTCGCCGTGGTGCTGAATTCCAGTGTCAGAAGCGAAGCGGTGAGCAGGGTGTCTCCCACGTGCATGGTGAAGCTGGAGATAATGCGCGCTACTCTGCCTTGAGGCCCGTCTTCGGGCGGCACAATATCGTGAAAGACGGCCGACATGATGTGGCGCGGCTGTCCCTTGGGACCGCCGCTGCTGCGCTCATGCCCGCCGACGCGGAAATCAAGCGCGTGCGGGTCGCTTTCCCAGTCCGACGGGCCGGTGAACCACTGAGCCTTTGCCACCGGGTCCGACCACGCCTTGAAGACGGTTTCGACCGGAAAGGCCAGGTTGCGGGTCAGGCGCATAGTGTGCGGGGTCATCGAACGGGTCATGGGGCGTCCTCCTACTTGGCCTTGAGCGGCGGGCCGGAAAATTCGGCGTCAATGACGATGCCGACCGTGTCACCGACACCCATCGTGCTGCCCGGTTCCGGAATGCCAAAGGCCATGCCGAAGTCTGAACGCTTGATCTCACCCCTGGCCGAAAATCCGATACGGGCATTGGGGTCATAGGGGGCAAACCCGGGATAGCCGCCGTTAAGCACCGCATCGAGTACCACCGGCCTGGTGACGCCGCGCAGGGTCAGGTCACCGTAAATCTTCGCCGAATAATCGCCGGTCTTTTCAATCTTCGTAGAGACAAAGGTCATTTGCGGATGTGTCGCCGCATCGAACCACTGCGCTGACATCAGGCTGTCGTGGAAGCCTTTGGGCGGAGCGGGCAGGTCGAGCGATTTGACATCGACCGTGGCCCTGAGTTTGGCCGCTTCCGGGTGAGAAGGGTCGATCTCCAGCGTCGCATCGAAACGGTCGAAGCCCGCCGTGTAGGTCGAAAAGCCGAGATGGCTGACCGTGAAGGCCAGGCTGGCGTGCGAGGCATCGAGTTTGTAGAGACCCGCCGGGAAGTCTTTGGACACCGGCGTGGCGGGGGCGGGTTTGGGAGCGGAAGCGTCTGGCGTTGTCTCCGCCGGCGGCTGCGAACAGGCCGTCAGTCCGGCGCTCATCACCAGAAGGCCGAAGGTAAAGGGCAGAAGGCGCATGGGTCACCTATGCGTTTAAGGACTGAGCGAGGGCTTCGAGCTGATCGGTGGCAATGCCCCAGCCCTCATGAAAGCCCATCTGTTCATGCTGTTGGCGCGTCTCGACCGACCAGTGCAGGGCCTTGGCGACATAGCGCGTATGACCTTCAGATGTGTCTTCCAGCGTGATGATGGCGGTCATAAAGGGGGCTTCCGAGGGCTCCCACGCCGTCACGTAGGCGTCCGTCATGACCAGCTTTTCGTTCTCGATCACTTCGAGATAGACGCCGCGATTGGGGACGATCTCGCCATTGGGTCCGTGCATGACGAAGGCATTGCTGCCACCTGTGCGCACGTCCAGTTCGACCTGATCAATATACCACGGCTTGGGGCAGAACCATTCGGCCAGCAGCTTCGGGTCGGTCCAGCAGCGCCAGACCAGCGCGCGGGGGGCCTTCAACAGGCGTTCCAGCACCAGTTCACGCTCGGCAATCGGAGTAGCGGGTTGCGGGGTCATTTTTCATTTCCTTTGAGAATTAGAGCATTCGTCGGCTAAGTTGAGCCGCTGAATGGCTCTAAGTTTTTGTTTATTCGCGCAATTTTTCCGAAAAGTGATGCCCACTTTATCGGATTACGCTTTAGATCATTATGATTTCTCGTGGAAACATAATGATCTAGATTTTTGTTTAGCCCCTCGCCGGGCGGAGGCTTCGCCACCTTGGCCGCCGCCTCAATGGCGGCTTAAGCGTAATGATTCCGGTAGAAATCATTCCGCTCTAGACACAGCGCCGCCCTCCCCTTCCGGGTCACGGAAGGGCGGCAGGGATTCTTGTTTTGTGAGTGTTGTTATTGTGGAGTGTTGGCAGCGACGAAGGCTTCGTCAGCCACCGTATTGATCATCCACGGCTGACCATATTTGTCGATAAACATGCCGAAAAGGGGCGACCAGAAGGTGGGCGCAAGCGGCATGTTCACCGCCTTCGCCTCTTTCGTCAGGCCGTCCCAGATGCGCTGCGTCTCTTCGACGGTATGGGGCTGAATGGACACGCAGAAACCGGAGGGGTTGGCTGGACCGTATTCCGGCGGGCAGTCCGCGCCCTGAATGATCCCCTCACCCGTATTCAGGGTGGCGTGCATGACCCAGTCCTTCAAGGCCGGATCAACGGGCATGTCGGGCGCGGCCGAAAACGGGAAGGTCATCAGTTCGCCGCCCAGCACGGACTGATAAAAGGCGAAGGCTTCGGCGCATTGGCCATTGAAACTCAGATAGACATCAATACGCACGGCACGTTCTCCTCTTGGGGTTTATCGGTTTTCCGTCAGCGCTTTGAGGCGTGACAGGCCTTTTTCGAAATCCGCCCCGATCATCTTGTCCATATTGAAGATCAGGCCGAACAGACGCGAGACAAAGGGCGATGGCCCATACATCGCCCAGGTCACCACGGTGCCGCCGTCTTGCGCTTGCAAGGTGAATTCGGCGGTATTGGTGGCGCGGATGGGCTTGATAAAGTCGAGCTGTATGACCAGCTTGCTCGGCACAAGGGCTTCGGTGATGGTCATGCGCCCTCCACCGGCCTTGGCATTATCTGACGCCCACTCATAGACAGACCCCGTGCCGGTGGCGGGGCCGCTATAGGTACGGCGCAGCGCCGGGTCGATATCTTCCCACGGCGACCATGTCTGCCAGCGGCGCAGGTCCTCCAGTTCGGCATAGATAGACTCCGGCAATGCCGCGATGGTCGCCGTGCGCTGAAGCCGGAAGTGGTTGGGGCGTAAGGCGGCGACCAGCAACACCCCGGCAATGGCAAGGCCGATCAGGCCCAGAATGAATGTCAGCATTTGCTCCCCCTCAGATTTTCCCGGTTTTCAGATAGGTCTCCAGACGCAGGAAGTTCTGTTCATTGGCCTGCGGAATGAAGGTCTTGAGCAGTTCCTCCTGTTCGGAGGGTGCAAAATCCATGCGCCAGATCATGTCAGTATGATCGCCGTCCGCGACATATTCGACCGTCATACGAAACTGATGCGTCGGCTGAAGGTGATCGAAGACGATGCGCTGGTTCTCAACGATCTCGACAAAGCGTTTGTGATTGTCGTGATCGCGCCCATCCGGCCCGTGCATGATAATGCGAAATTCGCCGCCTTCGTGGAACTCAAACACCGGGATAGAGTTGGTAAAGCCGTCCGGTCCCCACCACTGCTTGAGGTGCTGCGGATCGGCAAACAGCGCAAACAGGGCTTCAGGGGACGCGGCATAACGGTGCGAAGTGACGATCACAAACCCGGCGGGTTGTTCCGACATCAAAGTCTCCATGCGTTCAAAGGCATCGGCCCAGCCGACGGCAAAGCCCTGTTCAATGGCGGCGTCCTTGCGTTCCGGCGACAGAAGGCGCGCGTGCAGGGTCAGGCGGGTCGCCTCCTCCTCCTCCTTGAAGGTTATAGTCACGCGCGATTCCGGCGGCAGGCCGGAACCGCATGGATGCACGTGCGGCATCCCTTCATAGACCAGCCGTTCCGGCGCAATGACTTCGACAAAGGTGCCTTCGCAGGGACAGGGCGTACCGTCCGGAGCCGCCATGCCAAGGCGAAAGCGGCCTCCGGGACGCACATCCATCTCACAGGTGTCGTTGTGGAAACCGTGCGGGCCCCACCATTGGCGCACGTGCTCCGGCTTGGTCCACATCTCCCAGACCAGAGCGCGCGGCGCCTTGAAGGTGCGGAACATCACGATGTCGATTTCGCTGGGGAAGGTCACCTCGAAATCCGACAGCATGGCCGAGGGGCGGGGGGCCAGGGTGATCATGTGCGGTCATCCTTTGGGGTATCATCGGGTTTGTCTTTGACCACCGGCGGCGCAGGCGTATCGGCGGCGGCCTGAAGCTGGGTCAGATAGGCCTCCAGTCGGTCGAGCCGCGCCTCCCACATGGCGCGATATTTGGCGAGCCACATGTCGACCTCCTTCAGCGGTTCCGGTTCCAGCCGGCAGGGCCGCCACTGCTTTTCACGGCCCCGGCTGATCAGACCGGCCCTTTCCAGCACTTTCAGATGTTTGGAGACCGCCGGCAGGCTCATATCGAACGGTTCCGCCAGATCATTGACCGTCGTTTCGCCCAGCGACAGCCGCGCCAGAATGGCCCGGCGCGTCGGATCGGCCAAGGCATTGAGGGTCACAGACAGGTGGTCGGGAGACGCAGGCATACACTTAACCGAAATGTTAAATAACTTATCGGTTAAGTACGCGCGTTAAAACGATGAGTCAAGCCCCATAGGCAAAGAGCTGCACGCCCTCGGTCTTCAGCCAGCGGCGGGCCGCTCGGTAGTCGCCATAAAGCCTTTCGACCTCGGCCCAGAAGCGGTCGGAATGGTCGGGATGACGTAGGTGCGCGGCTTCGTGGGCGCAGACATAGGCAAAGACCGGCTCCGGCGCGAGGATCAGCCGCCAGCTCAGGCGGATGGCCTTGCGCCCCGGCGTGCACGAGCCCCAGCGGCCCTTGGCGTCGAACAGCGACACCTTCACATCGGCATAGCCGAGCTTTTGCGCGTAGATCTCCGTATGGGTCTGGGCAAACTCCAGCGCCTCTTTGCGCAAAAAGCGCTCGATGCGGCGGTGGAAGGCCTCGCCCTCGCCGCCCGCGGTCAGAACGCCGCCCACCATGCGCGCGGCGGCGGCATTGCCTGAGTGAACCAGACGCAGTTGCGCCCCAAGATAGGGAATATCGCTGTCGGGCGTGAAGAACAGCCTGTCGGGCCGCGCCGCCTGATGTTCGATGATCCACTGGGCGCGGCTGAGGGCAAAATCGACGGCCTGAGCCAGATCACGCGGGCGCGGCGCGGTCACCACCGCCTCACCCGTCTTGTTATCGATGCGCAAAGAGATACGGCGGGCGCGGGCATTGACCTTCAGACGCAGACGGAAGTCACCGCAGTCGATGACCTGACCCGCCCCATAGGCCGGTTTTGCCCGCTTGAGCCCCAACACCTAAAGCGCGGCCTCGCTGCGGGCGATGAAGTCGCGGATGCGTGGATAGATTTCCTGACGGAAACGGCGGCCATTGAACACGCCATAGTGGCCCGCCCCCGGCTGCACATAAAGCTCGCGCATCTCCTGCGGGATGTTCTTGCACATCTCATGGGCGGCCTGAGTCTGACCGACGCCGGAAATGTCGTCCTTTTCGCCTTCGACCGTCATCAGGGCGATATCGGTCACGGCCTCAAGGCGGACCGGGCGGCCATGATGGATCAGCTCCCCCTTGGGCAGGGCGAACTTCTGGAACACCAGGTCGATGGTCTGAAGGTAAAATTCTTCGGTCAGGTCGAGCACCGACAGGTACTCATCATAAAATTCGAGGTGCTTTTCGATACCGTCGCCGTCATCATCGACCAGCGAGTTGAAATAGGCCCAGTGTGCGTCCTTATGCCGTTCCTCGTTCATGCTCATAAAGGAATAGAGCTGCACGAAGCCCGGATAGACGCGGCGGCCTACGCCCGGATAGGGCGGCGGCACGGTGTGGACCATGTTCGACTTGAACCAGGTGAAGGGCTTTTCCTGCGCCAGATCATTGGTCACGGTCGGATTATAGCGGGCGTCAATCGGCGAGCCCATAAAGGTCATGGAGGCCGGACGCAGCGGGTCCTTGTCTTCCGACATCAGGCAGGCGGCGGCCAGCACCGGCGGCCCCGGCTGACAGACGGCGACGACGTGCGCCCGCGCGCCGATGGCCCGCAACATGTCGCGCACATGGTCGATAAAGCTGTAGAAGTCGAAACGCCCCTCCAGCACCGGCACCTGACGCGCATTGACCCAGTCGGTAACATAGACGTCGTGATCGAGCAGGAATTCCTGCACCGTACCGCGCAGCAGGGTGGCGTAGTGGCCGGACAGGGGCGCGACCACCAGCACAGCAGGGGCAGGTTTTTTGACCCCGGCACGCCGCAGATCGGTCGGGTCGCGCTGAAAACGGATCAGCTTGCACCACGGCGAGGCCCAGTCCTCAACCACCTGAACCCGCACCGGCGTGCCGTTGATTTCGACCGTATCGAGACGCCAGTCAGGCTTGCCATAGCGACGGGTCACCGTGCTGAACAGCTCAGCGGAGGCGTACATCTTGCGCCCGAACTCGGTTTCGGCAATCGGATTGGCCTTATTGCCCCAGAAGTCGCGGCTGGCCTGCGCCACAGCGCGCCAGGGACCGGCGGAATAATAGGCCATCTCATGCAGCAGGTACAGCATCGCAAAAAACTCGTGTCGTCTGTCGTGAGGAACAAGGCTAACATAAGGATGCTGCCAATAGGTTACGAGTCTTCTCTTCGCATCTGCGAAACAAAAAGCCGTGAAGGTGGCGAATGTCGCCCCTTGGGCCGGGTTTGCGACGATGCTATCGTTACGTAAACAGGGAGACACAGCGGATGGACAGCGCACCCAACCCCAAGGTGGACGCCTTTATGCAGCGCGCCGAGCGCTGGCGCGCTGAGTTTGAAGCCTTGCGCGCTATCCTGCGTCAGGCCCCGCTGGGCGAAGAGCTGAAATGGGGGCAGCCCTGCTACACGCTGGGCAAAGCCAATGTGGTGCTGATGCACGGCTTTAAGGACTATTGCGCCCTGCTGTTTATGAAGGGCGCGCTGATGCCCGATCCGCAGGGGCTATTGATCCAGCAGACCGAAAATGTGCAGTCGGCGCGCCAGATTCGCTTTACCGGTGTCGATCAGATCACGGATAAGGCCGCCACGCTGAAAGCCTATGTCGAAGCCGCGATTGCGGTGGAACAGGCCGGATTGAAGGTCGATTTCAAAAAGACCGACGCCTTTGCGATGCCCGATGAGTTTCGCGCGCGTCTTGAAGGTGACGCGGCCCTGAAAGAAGCGTTCGAGCGCCTGACACCGGGGCGTCAGCGCGCCTACCTGCTGCACTTTTCGTCAGCCAAACAGTCGAAAACGCGGGACGCACGTATCGAAAGGTGCCTCCAGCAGATCATGGACGG
Organism: Asticcacaulis sp. W401b; assembly: GCF_046503825.1. Taxonomy (NCBI): domain Bacteria; kingdom Pseudomonadati; phylum Pseudomonadota; class Alphaproteobacteria; order Caulobacterales; family Caulobacteraceae; genus Asticcacaulis; species Asticcacaulis sp. W401b. The sequence goes on along the minus strand of NZ_JBKFEE010000002.1, from coordinate 340,477 downwards.
GCTGGGTCTGGACGACTAGAAACGCCTCAGTACGCCTTCATCGCCTGCCGGATCACCTCTGCAGCCTTTTCGGGCGGCAGGCCATGCGCCAGCGGTTCGGCAAATTCGCCGCGCGGGTTCATCAGATAGACCACCGAGGTGTGGTTCATCGTGTAGTCCTTGCCTTCGCCAACCTTGTTGTAGGTGGCGCGATAGGCGCGGGCGGCCGCCGCAATCTGTTCCTGTGTGCCGGTCAGGCCGATAACCCCTTTCGGGAAGCCGCCGGAATCCAGATAGGCCTTCATCACTTCGGGGGTGTCGCGTTCCGGATCGACCGTGATGAAGACGAATTGCAGGTTTTCGCCGTCCTTACCCAGCTTTTTGCGCGTCTGATCCAGCGATTGCAGGGTCAGCGGGCAGATATCGGGGCAGTAGGTGAAGCCAAAAAACACCGCGGTCCATTTGCCCTTCAAAATCGCTTCCGTCTGCGGCTTGCCGTACTGATCCATCAGGGCGAACGGCCCCCCGATGCTGTAGGCCGAGTCGATCGTGCGGCTCGCCACCGGCTTTTGCCCCAGCATCGAACTCCACATGGCGACCGCCAGCGCGCCGAGGCCGATCACCAATACCGCAATGATTGTCAGACGTGTGCGATTCATCCTATGCCTATCCTCAGTCTCAGATGCGCAAATGTGTCACATAGTCATGCGGCACGAAGGCGCATAAAGGGGCCATACCCGCAAGTTCTATAGGCGAACCCGCAACGTGCGCCAACGGATTATCAGCTTCCTGACTTCCTTCACCGCGCCCCCGGCTGCGGCAAAAGATCGCACGCCCTTTTCCTGGGCCGACTTTTCGCCCGTGCCCCTGTCGCATGGAGCCGATGGCCTGAGGCTGCGCACGCTGGTCGGTCTGCGCTGGCTGGCCATATTGGGCCAGAGCGTAATGATCGCCGTGGTGTCGCTGGGTTTTGGTCATGAACTGAACCTGTGGCCCTGTCTGGCCATGATTGCCGCCAGCCTGTGGCTCAACCTGCTTTTGATGTTCAATGACCGGCGGCAGCGTCTCGACGACTGGGACGCGGCCCTGCAACTGAGCTTTGACTGCGTGCAACTGGCGGCCCTGCTGGCCGTGACAGGCGGGCTAGACAACCCCTTCTGCCTGATGCTGATTGCGCCGGCGACCGTGGCGGCGGCCAACCTGCCGACGCGCTACGGCTTCGGCGTGGTAGCGGTGGCGGTGCTGGCTACCTGCGCCATGGCCTTCTGGTCGCTGCCCCTGCCTTGGCCGGAAGGACAGGCGTTTCACCTGCCGCAAATCTATCGTCTGGGCTTTCTGGCCGCCATCATCATCGGCATCATCTTCACAGCGGGCTATACGTGGCAGGCGGCGCTGGAATCCAAGCGCATGGCGCAGGCCCTGGCGGCGACGCAGGCGGTTCTGGAAAAGGAACACCGCCTGTCGGCACTGGGCGGACTGGCAGCGGCGGCGGCGCATGAGCTGGGCACGCCCTTAGGCACCATTCAGGTGGTGGCGCGTGAAATGCTGCGCAGCCTGACGCCCGGCACAGCGCTTTATGAAGACGCCGAACTTCTGGTCTCGCAAAGCCAGCGCTGCCGCGACATCCTCAAAAACCTCGCCCGCCGCCCTGAAACCCGCGATCAGGTCCACGACCAGATGCCGCTGCGCGTGTTTTTCGAAGAGGCGGTGCAGCCCTTCCGCAACGAAGGCAAGGCCATCCATATCGAAATCAGTATGGACGAGGTGCCCGACGGCGAAGACCCCGGACAATATGTGTCGATCAAGCGCCGACCGGAATGGCTGCATGCCTTGGGGGCCTTCGTCGAAAACGCCGTCGATTTTGCGCGCAGCGCCGTCTGGGTCCGCGTGCGTATCCGCAAGGCCTATGTCACCCTGTCTATCGAAGACGATGGTCCCGGCTTTGCGCCGGACATCCTGTCGCGCGTCGGCGACCCCTATATTTCGACACGCGGCCACGACTCGCGGCCGGAGACATCTATGCACGGTGGCATGGGTCTGGGCTTCTTTATCGCCAAGACCCTGCTGGAGCATACGGGGGCCAGCGTCACCTACGGCAATCGCGAGACCAGCGGCGCCTATGTGCGCGCCCTGTGGCGACGCGAGCAGATAGACGTGATCGTATCCCGAGATTTTGGCGGTGACATCGCACCGCTATCCAGAGATTAACCACCTGAGAATGACCCGTAGAATAAGGAGCTTGTTATGGATGATGTGAAAACCGCCATCGAGCAGAAGATCGCCGCCCTGACCGACCGCACCCTGCTGCTGCTGGACGACGATGCGCCGTTTCGTCAGCGTCTGGCCCGCGCCCTGGAATCCCGCGGCTTCACCGTCACGGCGGTCGAAAGCGTGGCCGAAGCCTTGAAAGTCATCGAGGCCAGCCCGCCGGCTTTTGGCGTGATGGATATGCGCCTTGAAGACGGCAATGGCCTGAAAGCGGTCGAGGCCCTGCACGCCAAGCGCCCCGATGCCCGCGCCATCATGCTGACCGGCTACGGCAATATCGCCACGGCGGTCGCTGCAGTGAAGTCGGGCGCGGTGGATTATCTGTCGAAACCCGCTGATGCCGATGACGTCGTTAAGGCGCTACTGGCGGTCGAAGACCACGCCCCGGCCCCGCCCGAAAACCCGATGTCGGCCGACCGCGTGCGCTGGGAGCATATTCAGCGCGTCTATGCCCTGTGCAATCAGAATGTCTCGGAAACCGCCCGCCGCCTGAACATGCACCGGCGGACTTTACAGCGCATTCTGGCCAAAAAAGCCCCGAAGTAGGTTTGGCCACGAAAAACACGAAAAGGCTCGAAATCAGAACGCAAATCGTTCAATTTGCGCCTTGGGATGACGGCCGAAATTTACAAGCAAACCCAGTCGTAAGTCCGTTGCTTTCAGGTAATTAAGTATTTGAGCCCGATGCGCATCGGTAATCGCCGAAACGCATTTCAGCTCTACGATAATCTGATCGTAACAGACAAAATCGGGTTGATAATGCTGAGTAAGAACCTCGCCCTAATAGGCGAGGTTCAGTATTTTCTGGGCGGTAAAAGGAATGTCTCGTCTGGCAAATTCTCTGGCCAGACACTCCTGATAAACGGCTTCCAGAAAGCCTGTGCCCATATGGCGGCTGACTTCGAAAACGGCACCCTGAATAGCAAAGACTTCGTCTCTGAAAAGCAGTTCCTGCACGCTTCCCCCCTTTTCGTGCCTTTTCGTGTTTTTCGTGGCTAAAACTTACTCATCGGCGATTATGATATCGGGGTTTTCCGGCAGGACGAATTCGAACAGGCCCATGTCCAGCGCCTTTTGCGGGCGATAGGCCATCAGCGGCGCATGGGCCAGCGCCTGCACCTCCTCAGGGGTCAGCGGCACATCCAGCGCCTTTTTACGCACGGCGCGCGCCTGAAGATGCGGGGTAATGGCGGATGAGGGTTTGGGCGCAGGGCGCACCGTCCCGATCTTCCAGTAGCTGACGCACAGCTTCCATTGCGCCACGGGAGCCGCTTCGGGCTTAGGCCAGCGGCGGCCATCGCGCATCTGCGGCTCAACCCGGCGCGGCTTCTGAACCCGTTCAAAGGTGCAGATCAGCGTCGCAAACGGTTCGCTCAGCAGGGTTTCATACTGCGCCCGCGCCGCCTCCTCGCTCGGAAAGCCCGGATCGAGCGTTTCACGCACAAAGGTCACGTCCTTGCCGCAGGCTTCCTTCGCCGCGCGTTCGCGCTCAGCCGCCACAAGCCCGCCCCCACCCCAGTTGAGGACGACGTCGAGCGCGTTGTGCGCGATGGGATAGGCTATAGCGGGCATGGCCCTATCCTATAGGTTTGCGCCCCTTAACAAAAGCCTGACCGGAACAAAAAGAATACACAGTGAGGGGATTATATGTGTATTTGACAGTGTTCTTATAATTTGGTATTTGCCAAAATAACAAATCAAGAGGCGTTTATGTCCGAAGTCTATAAATCCCTGAGCGACCCGACGCGGCGGCACATCCTTGAAATGCTGCGCGAACGCGAGATGAGCGCCGGCGAGATTGCCGAGCGGGTCAGCGTGTCCAAACCGACCCTGTCGGGGCATCTGGCGACGCTGAAAGCCGCTGGATTGGTCGATGTGACGCGGCAAGGCACGACCCTGATCTACCGTCTCAACCTGTCGGTACTCGAAGAGGCAGTGATGTCGCTGATGAGCGCCTTTCGCATCGGTCAGGACGCCCCGGCACCTCTGCCGCGCGCCACGGAGGACAAGGCATGACCCAAGACGCAAAATGGCCGGTTTCCAAACTGTTCAGCCTGCTGATGATCGCGGTCACCACGGGCCTGAGCCTGTGGGCGCGGCCGCAGATTCCGGAAGGTCCGGTGGGCACACACTTCGACCTTTCAGGCACCGCTATTGGCTTTATGCCGCGGGATCAGGCGCTGATGGTTATGCCGTTGACACTGGCCGCCATTACGCTGCTGCTGTGGGTCCTGCCCTATATGCAGCCCAAATCGGGTAAGCTGGAACGCTCGGCTTCGGTCTATGCCGTAAGCTGGATCGGCACTGTGGCGCTTCTGGCGTTCGGGCATCTGTTTATCGTCGGCCACGCGCTCGGTTGGGCCTTGTCCGTGCAACCCCTGCTGCTGGGACCGGGCCTGCTGTTTATCCTGATCGGCAATTTCATGCCCAAGGCGCAGCGTAACTATCTGGTGGGGGTGCGCACACCGTGGACCCTTTCAGACGAGCGGGTGTGGCACAAGACGCATCGACTGGCCGGACCGGTGATGATGCTGGCGGGCGTGATCATGCTCGGCGCGGCGCTGATGATGCCAACGGCTTATCTGCACTGGGTCTTTCTGAGCGCCGGGATCGGGTCGGCCCTGATTGTGGTCGTCGCCTCCTATATCTACGCGCGGGCGCTAAAACTTACTTGACTCCGAGTTACCATATTCATTTGGGAGGCGAATCGCTTTGCATTAGTATGGGCCTTTCAGTGATTCGATCCGGGCCGCCGTATGACCGTTGCCACCATTGCCTTTGCCGCCGCTGCTGGCGCGACTGCGCTGGCCTTTTCGACCACGGTTCTGGCCTGGCGTCTTAAGGCGCGCCTGACGAAGCTCAGCGAAGGCTACAAATCCCGCCTTGACGTACAGCACACAGTGCTGGGCGAACTGGACGCCGCCACACTGGCCTTTGATGAGGCCTTTGTCGCCATCGAAGGCGAAACCGTGCGCCTCGTCTGGGGCGATGAAACGTTGAAAACCATCGCCGACGCCTTCCGCATCCCCTTTTCCGAAGAGGTCGCGCCGCGCGTCATTGAAGGACTGGCCGGGTCATCCAAGGAAGCCGCCGAGGCCCTGAAACGCCTGATCGCCGAAGGCCGCCCCTGCCGCTTTGAAGTGTTTACCGAAGCCCCGCGCAGCCTCGTCGGAGCCAAGACCGCCGGGCTGACCCTGCTGGTCGAAGGGCGGGCCACAGGCGCGACGGCGTGGGTGCGTCTGGCGATTGCCAGCGAGCATACATCCCTGTCGTCTGGCCCGTTTGCCCGTATGGCGGACCTGATCCCCGCGCCGTGCTGGGTGGTGCGCGACGGACAACTGGTGTGGGCCAATGCCGCCTGGTTGAAAGCCGTCGATGCGGAAAATGTCGAGCAGGCGCGCGCCGAACAACTGGGGCTAGACCGCTCTGCCGAGGCGCTGGTGGTCGAAGCCGCCGAGCAGCACATGCGCCGCGAAGGTTTCCGCTGGCTGACCATCCACGGCCAGCGCCGCGCTTTTCAGGTGGTGGCCGAGCCTCTGGGCGACGCCTATGTCTGCGCTTATGCCCTTGACGTCACCGAATCCGAAGAGAGTCGTGAGGCGCTCAAACGCCATGCTAAGGCGCATGACGACACGCTGGATCACCTCGAAGACGCCGTGGCCATTTTCGGCCCGGAAAAGCGCCTGACCTTCCATAACCGCGCCTTTGAAACCCTGTGGGATCTGGAGCCGGCGTGGCTGGCCGAGCGTCCGACGCACGGCGAGTTGCTCGACCGGCTGCGGCAAAAGCGTAAGCTGCCCGAAACCTCGGACTTCGTGACGTGGAAGGCGCAAGAGCTGGAATTTTACGGTCTGAGCGAGGCCGCACCAGACGAGATGTGGTCGCTGCCCAATGGCCGGTCGCTGCGCGTTGTGCGTCAGCCGCACCCGCTGGGCGGGCTGTTGCTGCTGTTCTCGGACAAGACCGGGGAGCTGACGCTCAAGGCGCAGTTCAATTCGCTGATACAGGTGCAGCGCGCCACGCTGGATCAACTGACCGATGCTGTGTCGGTGTTTGGCTCGGATGGTCGTCTGCGTCTGCGCAATGCGGCGTTTGATGCCTTCTGGAACCTGTCGCCCGACGAACTGGCGCTCAATTCCGACTTCGGGCAGTTGACGGCCCTGTGTCTGCCGCTGGTGCATGATCGCGGCTTCTGGGCCGAACTGAAAGCGCGCGTCACCGATATCGACCCGCTGGCCCGCGCGCCGCAGTTGGGTGAAGTACGCACCTCCGACGGGCGTCTGGCGCAGTGGCGGACGCAGCCCCTGCCCGACGGGGCGACTCTGGTGGCGTTCAGCGACATTACCGACCGCCGCGCGCTGGAAGAAGCCATCGAACAACGCGAAGTGGCCCTGACCGAGTCGGTGCGGCTGAAGCGCGATTTCGTCGCCAACGTCTCCTATGAACTGCGCACGCCCCTGACCACCATTGTCGGCTATGCCGACCTGCTGCAACGGCAGGCCAATGCCGCCGAGGCTGACCCCGCCGAAATCCGCCGCCGGGGCTTCCTCAATGCCATTCAGGCCGCGTCGCAGGAACTGGCGCGCTCCATCGACGACGTGCTCGACATGGCCCAGATCGACGCCGGTGAAATGTCGCTGTCGCCGTCAGATTTCAACCTGTCGCGCACCGTGGCCGCCGCTCTGGGCCGTCAGGCCGACACGCTCAGCGCCAAGGGCATCCGCTTCGACTATGTGGGGCTCGACACCCGCGCCCTGATACGCGCCGATCAGCAGCGTCTGGGGCAGGTACTGGATCACCTGCTGGACTACGCCTTGCGCAACGCCGCGCAGGAAGGGCAGATCACCATCCGCAGCCGTAAGGAAGGCGACACCCTGACGCTGGAGATCGGCTATACGGGCCGCGGCATCCCCTACCACACGCAGGCGCACATCTTTGACCGCTTCGTCGGGCGCGAGCGCGGCGGGCCAGGTCTGGGGCTGGCCTTGGTCAAGGCGCTGGTCGAACTGCACGACGGCTGGATCACACTGGAATCCGAGCCACAAAGCGGCGCCACCTTTGCCCTGCACCTGCCGCATCAGATGGGCGTCGGTTTTGAAAGCAACGAGGCGAAGGCAGCGGTGATGCAAACGCCGGCACCTGCGCCTGAGATTGCCCCGGTGGTTGTGGCCACGCCCGCCCCCCTGCTTGAAACCCCTGCGGCCCCAGTCGTCACCGCAGCCGAAGCGGAGCCGGAAAAAGCGCCGGAAACCCCAGCCGAAGAACCCAATCCTCTGGGCCTGACGGCTGAGACCCTAGCGCAGGCCCGGCGCATTCTGGGCATGGCGTAATTGGAAAGTGCCTCCCCTAGAGCGAAATGACTTTAAGAGGAATCGCCATTTCGCTCTAAGTTTTTGTTTTGTAGCGATGTTTTTTCGGAAAACCGCTCACACTTTTCCGCACATCGCTTTAAAATCCGGGAGGCACCATGAGCCTTACTCCCCCTCGGCCCGGTTGCCGTACCAGTTGATATTGCGCGTCAGCACCATCACGGCAGCGATGACGAGGAAGGCCGAGCAGGCGCCCACCAGCAGCGCGTAGTCTTCCATGCGCATCAGCACGTAGATCAGGGCATAGAGCGCGCTAAACACGGCAAAGGCTGCCATAAAGCGCCAGCGGGAATGGAAGATCAGCCCCGCATAGCCGGCGATCAGCGTCACGGTTGCCCCGGCCGCCACCACAAAGGCCGCGTCAAAGCCGATCCGTTCGGCAAAAGACAACAGCAGCAGGTAGAAGGTGATCTGCGCCAGCCCAACCAGAATATACTGCGCCGGGTGCAGCTCCTTCTTAGAGGTGCTTTCAAACAGGAAGTAGGTCAGGAAGACAAGACCCACGAACAGCAGGGCGTATTTCAGCGAGCGGCCGACGCTCTGATACGGGTTGGTTGGCTCGACAAAGGTCACCGACAGTTCGGATTTACCGAGCGTCATCATCTGGCTCTGGTCGATGACCGCGGGCAGGCCCCGTGCGATAAACGGCACCGACCATTGGGCGCTGAAACCGCCCTGGCGCGCCGCCTCATCGGTTTGCCGCGTCGCGGGCAGGAAGCCACCGCCAAAGGAGGGGTATTTCCAGTCGCCGGTAATGGTGGCTTCCGACGACTTGCCGTAGGCGAGGATGCCCAGCTTGCGCGTGCCGGTGAAGGTCATGCCCACCTTGATATTGAGCGGCGTTGCAGTATCGCTCAGGCTCAGCGGGGCGGCAAACAAGTCGAAATCGGTGCCGTCGGGGCTGAACCCCGTGACGCCGGGCCCGGAGGGCGCCAGCATAACCGACGCGCCGTTGATCTGCGCCACGATGTCCTTGCGCGCGCCGCGGGAATCCGTGGCCCCGGTGACCAGTTGCGCCTTATCCCACATCAGCACCGCGCCGGGCCGGGCGGCCTGCACGTCTTTCAGGTCGAAGGCGGCATCGAAGCTCAGGTCCGCCGTATAGACCGGCACGCGGAAGATGGAGCGCGAACGCACGTCGCTTTTGGTGGCGGCATTGGCCTTACCCGTTTGCGGAAAGACAATCAGATTGCCGCTTTCCTGCGCCAGCACGACGCGATTGCCCTTTTCATCGGTGGAGGTTCGCGTTGGGATGACATAGGGAATCTGGATCACCGGGCCGAGAAAGACCTGTTCGCCACCCATCTGGTCGCCGATTTCGCGCGCCACGCCTTCGGCCCGGTTGGTGCGCTCCATCAACAGCGCAAACACCAGCAGGGCCGGAATGGCCATCAGCACCGCGAGCGCGCAGACCACAAGGAATTTTGTGCCCTTGGATCGGCCTTTCTGCGGCCTAGGGGTCGGGGTGGGAAAGTCGTCCATGAATCCGCTCCGTTAAATTTGAACAATGTTCATATCCGCGCAGATTACGGCGTTTTTCAGGCGGCGTCTTTCTGAACGTGATAAACGGCGCGCATCAGGTCCGATGCGCTGATGATGCCGCACAGACGCCGGGTGTCGTCCAGTACCAGCAGATGATGCAGGCCCGTATCGGCAAACAGGGGCACCAGAGTGGCGACATCCGCCCCGTGGTCGGCGGTCTTGAAATCGCCGGACATTAGTTGCCCGGCGACCTCCGGCTTTGAGGAATAGGGCGACGGGGTGCGTTTGACGAGGGCCTTGAGATTTTCACGCATGTCGGCAGGTGCGCCGCCCGCCTGACGCAGCATATCGTCCGCTGTAATGACGCCGATGACCCGCCCGGCCTTGTCCGTCACCGGCAGCAATTTCAGCCTGTGTTTCTGAATCAAGGCCCAGGTGTCTTCCAGAGGCGTGCCAAATTCCACATGAATAGGATTTAGCGTCATGATGTCTTTGGCCCGGATATGGTCCATCAGCCGCTGATACGCATGGCGTTCGGACAGGGCCAGCAGCTTTTCCAGATCATCGGGCGCGATGTCGATCAGCGTGTCCATCTGGCTCAGGGCGGCCGCGATGTCTTCGGCGCTGACGCGCTTGAGGCTGTTGTCCTCGGTCTTCAGAGCCGGTGCCACGATGTGCGGATAGTTGCGGCGGGTGAGGGTGTTGAAGACAATCCCGGCGCTGACCAACAACAGCGAATTGGTGAAGGCGGGGAACAGGGCGAACCACGGGCTGGTCGTGTGGGTGAGTACGACCAGCAAGGCCATGGCCCCGCCGGGCGGGTGCAGGCTGCGCGTGGCAAACATGGCGAGGATCGCCAAGGACACAGCCAATGAGGCCGCGATCACCGGATCGGGGATCATATGGGCGCAGATCAGACCGATGATCGCCGACACCGTATTGCCACCGATAACCGACCACGGTTGCGCCAGAGGTGAGGCCGGCACCGCAAAAACCAGCACGGCCGAAGCCCCAAGCGGGGCCACCAGCCACGGCGACAGGCCCAGCGGCGTGGCGATCAGCAGGCTGATCAGGGCAGTGAAACCGATGCCGAGACACGCCCCCAGACCGCTGCGCATCCGCTCCAGCCCCGAAACCGGCAGCGGTTTGGGCTTAAGGGCATCGAGCCAGAGTTTGAGCGCTGGTGTCATGGATTTGGCTACGAAAATCACGAAAGGTCTTCGCTGAGAAGCACACGGAGGATACCTCACTCACGAAGGTGAGTATACGTCATGCCCTTGGGACGCTTATACTTCAAGCGCTCTGATTTTTGTGTCTTTTCGTGTTTTTCGTGGCCAATTTTACTCTGACCGGAAAATCAGTGCTGGCTTTCGGGCAGGCGCACGATCAAGCCGTCCAGCGCCTCGGTGACGCGGATCTGACACGACAGGCGCGAGGTCGGCTCAACATCCTGCGCGAAGTCGAGCATGGATTCTTCCATCACCGACGGGCCGCCGGTTTTGTCAAACCACTGCGGATCGACATAGACGTGGCAGGTGGCGCAGGCACAGGCTCCGCCGCAGTCAGCGTCGATACCGGGAATATTGTGCTTGATCGCCCCTTCCATGACCGAGTTGCCAGTCTTGACCTCGATCTCGTGGGTTTTGCCGTTGGATTCGATATAGGTGATCTTGGGCATAGGGGGCCATTTCAAATGCACAGAGCGATGTGCGAAAAAGTGTAATCGGTTTTTCGCAAAAACATCGCGACCAAACTAAACCCGAGAGCCGAAGCAAAAGCCTCGGCTCTCGAAATAGAAAGCAAAAATTTGCGACGAGCCGTCTCTAGCAAATTTTTTCGATATAGGAAGGGGCACATGGGGGAAACGCTGTTTCCCCCATGATTACTTCGTCGGCATCATCTTCTTGATTTCAGCGATGGCCTTGGCCGGATTGAGGCCCTTGGGGCAGACCTGCGCACAGTTCATGATGGTGTGGCAGCGGTACAGCTTGAAGGGGTCTTCCAGCGATTCCAGACGCTTCTTGGTGTGATCGTCGCGCGAGTCGGCGATCCAGCGATAGGCCTGAAGCAGGGCCGCCGGGCCCAGATACTTGTCCTGATTCCACCAGTAGCTGGGGCAGGAGGTCGAGCAGCAGGCGCACAGGATGCACTCATAGAGCCCATCCAGCTTGTCGCGGTTGGCCGGGCTTTGCAGGCGCTCCTTGTCCGGGTCGGGCGTCGTCGATTGCAGGTACGGCTCGATCGAGGCGTATTGCGCATAGAAGCCCGACAGGTCCGGCACGAGGTCCTTGACCACCGGCATGTGCGGCAGCGGCGAAATGGTGATTTCGCCGTTATATTCCTCATGGCCCTTGGTACAGGCCAGGGTGTTGCGGCCACCGATATTCATGGCGCACGAACCGCAGATACCTTCGCGGCACGAGCGACGGAAGCTCAGCGTCGAATCGACATTGTTCTTGATGTAGATGAGGGCGTCGAGCACCATCGGCCCGTGCGCCTTGGCATCGACCTCATACTTGTCCCAGCGCGGGTTTTCGCCCGAATCCGGATCGAAGCGGTAGATCTTGTACACGCGTACATTCTTCGAGCCCGACGGCGCCTTGTAACGCTTGCCGTTCTTGATCTGAGAGCGCTTGGGGAGAGCCAGTTCAACCATGTTCCATTCTCCCCTTAATAGACCCGCGCCTTGGGCGCGATATAGGCGATTTCGTTGGTCATCGTGTAGGTGTGGACCGGACGATAATCCGTGGTGACCTGACCCGTTTCGGTGTCGAGCCACATCAGGGTGTGCTTCATCCAGTTTTCGTCATCACGGTTCGGGTAGTCCTCACGGGCGTGCGCGCCGCGCGATTCCTTACGGTTCAGCGCCGAATTGACGGTGATGACGGCCTGAGCGATCAGGTTGTCGTATTCGAGGGCTTCGAGCAGATCGGTGTTCCAGATCATGCCGCGATCCTTGATGCCGATGTCTTTGGACGCCTTGAAGATTTCGTCCAGACGACGCACGCCCTGTTCCAGCGTCTCACCGGTGCGGAAGACGGCAGCGTCTTCCTGCATGGCGCGCTGCATTTTGAGGCGCAGATCGGCGGTCGGGGCCTGACCATTGGCGTTGCGGAACTTGTCGAGACGCGACAGGTGCGCTTCGACCGCCGACTTGCCGATGTCCTTGTGCGGCGTACCGGCCTTGACCAGTTCCGGTGCGCGCTTGCCCGCCGCGCGGCCAAACACCACGAGGTCGATCAGCGAGTTGGAGCCGAGGCGGTTGGCCCCGTGCACCGAGACGCAGGCCGCTTCGCCGACAGCCATCAGGCCGGGGACCACGGCGTCCGGGTTGCCGTCCTTAAGCGTCACGACTTCGCCGTGATAGTTGGTCGGAATGCCGCCCATATTGTAGTGGACGGTCGGGATGACCGGGATCGGCTCCTTGGTCACATCGACGCCGGCAAAGATTTTCGCCGATTCCGAGATACCCGGCAGGCGCTTGTGCAGCAGGTCGGGCGGCAGGTGGTCGAGGTGCAGGAAGATGTGGTCCTTGTGCGGGCCAACACCGCGGCCTTCACGGATTTCCATGGTCATGGAGCGCGAAACGACGTCGCGCGAAGCGAGGTCCTTGGCCGAAGGGGCGTAGCGTTCCATGAAGCGTTCGCCCGCCGAATTGGTCAGGTAACCGCCTTCGCCCCGCGCGCCTTCGGTGATCAGACAGCCCGAACCGTAGATGCCGGTCGGGTGGAACTGCACGAACTCAAGGTCTTGCAACGGCAGGCCGGCGCGCAACACCATGCCACCACCGTCGCCGGTGCAGGTATGGGCCGAAGTCGCCGAGAAGTAGGCGCGGCCATAGCCGCCAGTGGCGAGGATGACCAGGTGCGCGCGGAAGACGTGGATGGTGCCGTCGTCCAGCTTCCAGCAGGTGACGCCACGGCAGACGCCGTCATCCATGATCAGGTCGAGCGCGAAATATTCGATGAAAAATTCAACGTCTTCTTTCAGCGACTGACCATACAGAGTGTGCAGCATGGCGTGACCGGTTCGGTCGGCAGCGGCGCAGGTGCGCTGCACCGGGCCCTCGCCGAAATTCTTGGTCATGCCGCCGAACGGACGCTGATAGATCTTGCCGTCTTCGGTACGCGAGAAGGGCACGCCCCAGTGTTCCAGCTCATAGACGGCGTCCGGCGCGTTGCGGACGAGGTATTCGATGGCGTCCTGATCGCCCAGCCAGTCCGACCCCTTGACGGTGTCGTACATGTGCCACTGCCACTTGTCTTCGCCCATATTGCCGAGCGAAGCGGCGACGCCACCTTGCGCAGCAACCGTGTGCGAGCGGGTCGGGAAGACCTTGGTGATACAGGCCGTCTTGAGGCCCGACTGACCGCAGCCCAGAGCGGCGCGAAGGCCTGCGCCACCGGCCCCTACGACCACCACGTCATATTCGTGTTCAATGATCTTGTAGGTCATGGGTTACGCCTTAAAAGCCAGATAGATGCCGCCCAGCGCCACAGCGAGAACAGCCAGACAGAAGAGGAGGTTGAGAAGGCGCAGCGCGCGTGAGTTCGGGAAGTAGTCCAGAACATTGGCGTTCAGGCCCATATAGGTGTGCCACATGGTGATCACGAAGGTCGCGGCCAGAAGCCCGGCATTGAGCGGCACCTTTACGAAGGCCAGCGCCGCCTCATAGCCCTGATTGGCCAGACCGAAAGCGCTCCAGGCAGCCCACAGGGTCAGGAAAAGCAGGGCGACCGAGGTCCAGCGTTCCGCCAGCCATTCACCCGCGCCGTGCTTTTCGGACTTTTTCCAGTCCTTGGCCGAGCGTTGTTTCAGATAGGAGTCAACCATCACAGCACCACCTTGCCCGTAGCGAACAGAACGGCCCAGAAGGCCAGCGTCAGGGCAATACCGCCCAGCAGTGACCACCAGGCCAGCGCATTGGCCGACGAAATCCTGAAGCCCAGACCCATGTCCCAGATCAGGTGGCGCAGACCACCTGTCAGGTGGATAAAGCCCGCCAGCGTCAGGCCGAACCACACGAACAGGCCGAAGGGCGACGCCGCAAACGACAGGAACAGCGTGTAGGCCTCAGGGCAGAGGCCCGATGCCGTCAGGCCGATGGCCAGAAGCCACGCCGCGACCATGACCGCGCCCACGACCGAGGCAATGCCGGTCGCCCGGTGCAGGATCGAGGTGAACATGGTGATGTGGAATTTCCACACCTGAAGGTGCGGAGAGAGCGGACGATAGGCCGCTTCGGTGGACGGAGGCTTTGACATGTGCTTGCGTGGCCCTGATATACCCGGTGTGTGCAATGCGAGGCTTGTACGCGCAGGCCCCACTTGTGGATGCACGGAAAAGGTTAAGTTTCCGCGTCTTCGGGGGCTTTTTAGACCCTGACGTCCCTGTGTCAACATAGCGCATGGTCAGGGGGGTGTTTTTTGCGCCCGCGAAGGCTTTTCAGACACGTATGTCGCCCGAAAAAGAGAAAACCAGATCGTGCGTTAGCGATATTGTGAGCGGTTCACAAACGCGCCATCGTGACATATTGCCGCATTTCGGCCTCGGTTGGTCGCTTAGATTTGGGTAAGGGGGGATGATTTCGCCTTTTTGGCGAACAGACTTCCGTCTCCCCTGCGTTAGAGAGTGTAGTTCAGGTGTTTTTCAGCGTGACCCGTTTGCCTATGCGCCATCCCCTTCTCAAGGTTCTGCTTCTTTCTTCGGCCCTCACCCTGCCGGTGGCGTCCGCTCAGGCCGGTACAGCCGCCGCCACCGCGCGTGTCACGGCTCGCGCCGATGAGGCCGCTTCTGCCGCCAAAGGTGAGACAAAGACAAAGACCGAGACGAAGGTGACGCCCAAATCGGCCAAATCAGCGGACGCGGCCAAAACGCAGGGCAGCGCCAAGAGCAAGACGGGCACGGCCAAGGTCAGCGAGAACGAAAAGCCGTCGGCAAAGTCAAAGGTCTCAGCGAAAACAAAGACCGCTGAGAAGGACGAGACGGACTCGAAAAAGAGCAAGGCGGCCCAGAGCGGTAAGCCGAGCGGCAAATTGAAGCCGACGCAAACAGCCGACGCCGAAGCGAAAAAATCGACGGCCTCCAAAATCGCCAAAAAGACGGACACTGCCAAGGACGGCGAAAAGGTTACCGCGACAGCTTCGGCCAAGGGGACGCCCTATGTCATGCCGGACAAGAGCGACAAGTACGACAGCCGCACGAGCGGCACCCTGAGCGCCCCTGCAAAAACCGTTGCCAGGACCCCCGCCCCCAAACCGGCGGACAAGACCGTAGCTCAGACGACGCAAGCCCCAAAGCCCAGGCCTGCGACAACCCCGGCCACGAAGGCCGCGTCAGCGCTGACCACGGACGCCGGTAAGGCGGTCGATGATCTGTTCGGTGCCAGGATCAAGGTGGACGGTCAGTCCGCACCCCATAATCCAACGCCCACGCCTGTGGCCTCATCGGAAACCGTAAAGCCTGCGCCGAAGACCGAAGACAAGCTGGACCTTCCGACGGCCCCCATCCCCTATCAGGCGACGGTAAAGCCCGAAACCGCGCCCGCCCCCAAGGCTGACCTCAATGCCACCCTGACCGCCGAAAAGGTCGAGCCGCGCACGGTCAGCCCGCCGACGCCGGACAAGGCCGCCGAGGTCGTGGCGGCGACCTCCCTGCCGGTCACCCCCTCACCCACCCCCGCCGATGCCCCGACTCTGAGCGTGCCCGAAGCGGTGCGCAAACCCGTCGATACGCCCGCTGCACCGCGCAATCTGGCCGCGGTGACGGTCGATGCCTACGCCCGCGATTACGAAGGCCAGAAGACCGGTGCGGAGATGCGCTACGATTCCAGCATCCGTTCCGGGCTTCTGGCGCGCCAGAGCCGGGCGGGCGATCTGGAAGGCAACTGGCTGGTGTCGTCGCTCACGGGGGACAAGCTGGTGTCGCTGGCCCTGCGCGGCGGCGGCGCTCAGGTGGATGGGGCGTGGCGCTCACTGCAAGGCGGGGTGGGTCTTAACCGCTCCGGCCTGATCGAAAGCGCCATGCAAGCCGATGACCGCCTGACGCTCGACTATCAGTCGGGCTCCTCCCGAGGGCGCTATCGCCTCGATCTGCGCCGCGAACCCGACGGTCGCTGGCGTGGTCAGATGATCGACCCCGCCGGCACCGCCACCCCGGTGGTCATGCAGGCACAATAAGGGATTTGAGCGCCTCTACCACCTCTGCCTTCTGGGCCGGGGCAAAGGCTTCCGGCGTGCCATACCCCCAGACCGGGCCGGGCCAGGCCGCGTCCTGCGGGTGGCGGGCAATCAGATGGATATGCAGTTGCGCGACAATATTGCCGAGATTGGCGATGTTGAGCTTGCTGACCGGCTGCCCCATCACCTCCGCCGCGCGGCGCACCATCTGTTCGGCCACATGCAAATCAGCGCGTAGCTGGGCGTGCTCGGCCTCGCTCAGCTCAGTCAGTTCCGTCAGGCCCGCCCGGCGCGGCAGGAGCACCAGCCAAGGGAAGCGCGCGTCCTTTTGCAGACGCACCTGACACAGGCTCAGCTCGCCAATCCAGACGGAGGCGGCTTCGATGCGCGGATCAACGGTAAACTCAGCCATTGGTCGGTCTTTCGCAGGCGAATAAGGCAAAATATTAAGGCCTCCTCTGTATAGCCCCTGCGGGATTTGCGCATCACATTTCATAATGTTGCAGCGCATGGTCTTGCGAAGCCTCGTTAACGGGTTTAGAGGGCCGTTAATCTTTGTCACCCCCTGTGGGTTCAGATGGAAAAGGGAATGCTTATGGCACGCGCCAAAATTGCTTTGATCGGTTCGGGTATGATCGGGGGCACGCTGGCCCATATCGCCGCGCGTGAGGAACTGGGCGATGTCGTCCTGTTCGACATCACCGAAGGTGTGCCGCAGGGTAAGGCTCTGGACATCGCCGAAGCCTCGGCCGTGTTCGGTAAGGACGTCGCGCTTAAAGGCGCCAACGACTATGCCGATATCGCCGGTGCCGACGTCTGCATCGTCACCGCCGGCGTGCCGCGCAAGCCGGGCATGAGCCGCGACGACCTGCTGGGTATCAACCTGAAGGTCATGAAGGCCGTCGGCGAAGGCATCAAGCAATACGCCCCGAATGCCTTTGTCATCTGCATCACCAACCCGCTCGACGCCATGGTGTGGGCGCTGCAAAAGTTCTCCGGCCTGCCGACCTCGAAGGTCATCGGCATGGCGGGCGTGCTCGACTCGGCGCGCTTTGCCTACTTCCTGGCTGAAAAGACCGGTATCTCGGTCGAAGACATCCACGCTTGGACGCTGGGCGGCCACGGTGACGACATGGTCCCGATGGTGCGTCACTCGACCGTTGGCGGCCTGCCTCTGCCGGACGCCGTGAAGGCCGGCTTCCTGTCGCAGGATGAGCTGGACGCCATCGTGAAGCGCACCCGTGGCGGTGGCGGCGAAATCGTCGCCCTCTTGAAGACCGGCTCGGCCTTCTACGCCCCGGCGGAATCGGCCATCGCCATGGCCACCTCCTACCTGAAGGACAAGAAGCGCGTCCTGCCGTGCGCCGCCTACCTGACGGGTCAGTATGGCCTGAACGACCTTTATGTCGGGGTGCCGGTGCTGATCGGTAAGGACGGTGCGGAAAAGGTCATCGAGTTCACCACGAACGACGAAGAAAAGGCCATGTTCGCCAAGTCGGTGGACAGCGTGAAGGGCCTGATCGAAGCCTGTAAGGCGATCGACCCGTCGCTGGCCTAAGCCTCGGAAAAGCGGTTTTCCTTGACTTTTGTACGCATAACGTGTACATTGGGCAAACGGAAAACAGACTGGCTGAGACAGTTTCCCCCGCCCGCAAGGGTTCGGTGCAAAGCCGGATAATCAAAGGGTTGCCAGATGCAGAAAGGGCCTCTTCGGAGGCCCTTTTTATTTATCTGCGATTGGGAAATTTTGGCTTTTCCCCGCGAAGCACCTTGGCCAGCGCCAGATCAAAGCGCATTTCCCCGGTATCAGCAGGCGTCTTACCCGTCGCCACCGGATAGGCACTGACCACAAACAAGTCGATGCGACGACCTCTCGTACGGCGTAAGGTGAAGAAGATAGCATAGGTCTGCCCGTCTTCCAGTTCCATACGCACCAGATTACCTTCGCGGGTTGAAGCCACGCGCTTATCGCCCAATGTTTCTATGATGCGCCGCAGGTGAAGGCTGAGTGCATAGCGATCAGGGCAAAAAACGCGCCTCTCGGTTTTTGCTGCATGGCTGGGGCGTATGACATCGGCGAGCGTATGAAATGTCGGATCATAGGTCTTGGAAAAGCAATGATCATTGAAACGAACGTTCAACTCTACAGGTTCGAGCACATCTCGTGCTGCGCACCGAAACACAAAGGGTTCAAGGTGCGAAAGAGCGACTTCAACGCCATTGACAATGAGGGGCGGCCAATAACGCATAGCGCGCATTAAATAACGATTCCCGCAACTCAGCAATTTTCGGGAACGGTTTATGCGTTCTGGCTGTCAGGAAGAGAAATCCGTAGAAACGACCGCTCCAGATAACCGATTTGTCACTGGCAAGGGCCGGTTGCTGGGGTTAAGTCGGGAGCATGACCCGTTTGCCCACCACCTCGCCGCTTGGCCCGACGCTTGACACGCCGCGCCTGATCCTCCGCCCACCCGTGGCTGAGGATTTTCCGGCCTTTTGTGCCTTTCAGTCCGACGAGAAGGTCATGACGCATCTGGGCGGCGTTACGCCGGATGCCGTGACCTGGCGGGTGACGCGCGCCATCGCCGGGGCGTGGGCGCTCGACGGCTTTCACATGTTCAGCGTTCTGGAAAAGGCAACCGGTGAGTGGGTGGGACGCATCGGGCCTCTCTATCCCTATCAGTGGCCCGCCCGCGAAGTCGGCTGGGGCCTGTTGTCTTCGGCACAGGGCAAGGGCTACGCCACCGAAGCGGCGGCCGCCTGCATCGACTATGTGTTCGAGGTTCTGGGCTGGGATGACTTGATCCACACCATCGCGCCCGACAATATCGGCTCTCAGCGCGTGGCGCAGGCTCTGGGGTCATCCAACCGCGGACCGGGCCGCCTGCCGCCCCCTTATGCCGATGTGGCGGTCGATATCTGGGGGCAGACCCCCGCCGAATGGGCCGAAAACCGCCAGCGGTTTTCCTGAGTGTCTCACCGCTTCGTCTTAGGCGCATATGTCGCCACGGGCTTCACCATCGAGTGTTGCCCCGGACTAATAGTAAGCAACATGATCTGAGGGGGTGCACCAAAACGCACGGGCATACCCGATTCCCCTAAGCCACGTGTCACGATCAGCAATCGCTCACCCGCTGAAGTCCAGCCATCCGCCGTGTCCTCGGTATGTCGGGTGACACGTACCGGTGCACCGATAAGGGGGAAACGTACCTGACCTACGTGACTGTGCCCGGATATTTGTAACGGCAATACATTGGACGCCCAGTCAAACAGGCCGGGATTATGGACAAGAGCGATGGTGGCGGCACCTTGCGGAATCGTCTTTGTGGCCATCTGAAAATCTGGTCTTTGCGTCTGACCATCTTCGAGACCTGCTATCCACACATCTCCGCCGGGGCGGATAACCCGCGCCGCCTGATTTTCGAGAAAATGTATCCGCGTATCGGCCAATATCTCTCGCACCCGCTGGCAATCCCACCAGCAGTCGTGATTGCCCATCACCGCGTAAACGCCCAAGGGCGCATTCAAATCATCCAGCGCCCTCAGGCCCTCTTCATGCAAGGCATTGTCTTGCGTACTTCGGCGTGAGCGCGCCGCACGCGGAGGGCCGGCCTCGAGCCCGTGGCCGCCGACATAGTCTCCGGCCAGCAAAATTACATCCGGTCTGAGCGCGCGAACCTGCTCGGCAATGCGACGTACCCGCTCAGGCGGCATATGAAGCGCATCAACGTGGATATCAGACAGTACGGCCACACGCAGAGGTGCCGTGTCCTGTGGCCAACCAGATGTGATTACTTCGAATTCCGACACCACCAAGCTGCGCGGCTCAGACTAGAATCCGATAACCGCCATAACGGCACCAATGCCCAAACTGGCCCCTAAAACCCACCGCCAGATTGATCTTTTTGTCCGCATGGCACCCCTTTAGGGATCACTTTAATGTGGTGTTCGCAAAATTATTTTTCACAGAACGCAAAAATTTCCGAAAAAGGCGCCTTTCATGGGATGACAATCGACGTTTGATGAGTCATATGGTCTGGCCCGCAGGTCCGTTTCGACCTTGCGGGCTTTTTGTCTTTCACCCCGATCAACCCCTCTCAGACCGCCTCCGGTCACGTTCTTTTCTCAGGTGCAATCATGCGCGATTTTTACCGTATCCGGCGTCTGCCGCCTTATGTCTTCGAAGAAGTCAACAAGGTGAAGGCCCGTCTGCGCGCAGCCGGCACTGATGTGATCGACTTTGGTATGGGCAATCCCGACATGGATACGGCCCCGCATATCGTGGACAAGCTGGTCGAGACGGTCCAAAAACCCAAGACACACGGCTATTCGGTGTCCAAGGGCGTGCAGGGTCTGCGCAAAGCTATGGCGGGCTACTATGAGCGCCGCTACGGCGTGAAGCTCAATCCCGATACCGAAGTCGTGGCGACACTGGGCTCCAAGGAAGGCTTTGCCAACCTCGCCATGGCCATTACCGGCCCCGGCGATACGGTCATCTGCCCCAACCCGGCCTATCCAATCCACGCCTTCGGCTTCCTGATGGCCGGTGGCGTTATCCGTCACGTCCCGGCCCTGTCGCCGGAGCAATATCTGTCGGGCATTGAGCGCGCGGTGAAGCACTCCGTACCCACGCCGTCGGTGCTGATCGTCTCCTATCCGTCGAACCCGACGGCGCAGTGGGTTGATCTGGATTTCTACAAGGAAGTCATCCGTATCGCCGAAAAGCACGACCTGATCGTGCTGTCCGACATCGCCTATTCGGAAATCTATTTCGAAAACAACCCGCCGCCCTCCATCCTGCAGGTGGAAGGGGCCATCAAGCGCTCGGTCGAAATCAATTCGCTATCGAAGACCTATGCCATGGCTGGCTGGCGCGTCGGCATGGTCGTCGGCAATTCGGACATCTGCGCCGCACTGGCCCGCGTGAAGTCCTATCTCGATTACGGCGGCTTCACGCCGATGCAGGTGGCCGCCGCCGCCGCGCTCAACGGCCCGCAGGACAATGTTGAGGAAATCCGCAACACCTATAAGTCGCGCCGCGACGTGCTGGTCGAATCCATGAAGCGCGCCGGGTGGGATATCCCGCCGCCCCCGGCGTCGATGTTCGCCTGGGCCGAGATTCCCGATAAGTTCAAACATTTAGGCTCGATCGAATTTGCCAAGCTGCTGATCGAAGAAGCCCACGTTGCCGTCGCACCGGGCCTTGGCTTCGGTGAATATGGCGAAGGCTATGTGCGTATCGGTCTGGTCGAGAACGAACACCGCATCCGGCAAGCGGCACGTAACATCAAAAAGCTGCTGCAACCCGGTCACAAAGCGCAGGCCGCTGAATAACCTGTTGTTTAGTCCCTCGCCGGGCGGTGGCTTCGCCACCTTGGCCGCCGCCTCAATGGCGGCTTGAGCGGAATGATTCCGAAAGGCATCATTCCGCTATAGGCGGTTTATCCGTTCACGGAGACGTGAAATTCGCTTAAAGAGGGAAAACAATGGCGTTTTTCCCCCATACTTCATAGCGGACTCGTGCATGAGCCGAATGAAGCCTTGACGCCACACGTCAAGTTTTTACCTCAGCCTTATTTGACTCCCCCGGTATTTTAGGGTTTTATTTACGTATTGTGCACTGCACATGTTTTTATAAGGGCCGGTTACAAGGCCTAATTTTTTACATACGGTTTGCGGAAAAGGGATTTTAGTCGTGATCAGCTTGCAATTCGACATAGCCAGCCCCTCTGAACAAGACGCCTTTTTCGGTGCTTTCTTCAAGTTTGTCGAGGCTGCCTCGCTGCAGGATGCCGACTCCATTTCGATCCATTCCGACACCAAGGAAACCGGCATGGTCAAGGTGGTGAACTTCGCCGACCAGAGCCTCGCTGATCAGTTTGAAACCTATTGGCAGCAACGTCGCCGCTGGCTGGGGCTTTAAGCCGTAGCCGCCATAGGTTAAGCAGAGCGCATGTCAATCCTGCGCCGCCTGCCTCTCAAATATCGTCTGCCGCTAATTCATGGTGGTCTGGAAGCCATCGCTCTGACGCGCATGGGTCACTGGCCGCGTGCAGACAGACTGTCGTCAGGCCCTCTGGTTGTCTCCGGTTTTTTCAATGAAAGTCAGGGCATAGGCCGGGGGGGACGCCTGACCGCCGATGCGTTCGAAGCCGCCGGCTACGCGGTCATACGCCACGATCTGCGCCCCTGTTTCCGTCATATCCTCGATCAGAAGGCGGTTCTGCCCGGCAAGGGCGGCGTCTGGTTGATCCATGCCAATGCGCCGGAAGCTCTGGTGGCGCTGATGACGCACCGGTCTGATCAATGGCGCGACCGCTACCGCATCGGCTACTGGGCATGGGAAACGCCGCTCGCCCCGCCGCAGTGGGCGCGTCTGGTGCGCTGGCTGCACGAGGTATGGACGCCCAGTGCCTATGTGGCCGAAGCGCTGGCGGCGGCCTTGCGCGCCGAGGGTCTGGACGATCTGTGCGGGCGGCTGCGCGTCATGCCTCACCCCCTGCTCTCCTCGCCGCCGCAGGCCGACCGCGCGCGTTTCGGCCTCAGCCCGGATCGCTGTGAAGTCTTGAGCCTGTTCGATGTCAATTCATCGCCTGCGCGGAAGAACCCGTGGGCGTCGATTGAAGCGTGGTTGACGGCGTTTCCGGAGCCCGCGGTTCATGCGGCCCTGACGCTGAAAGCCTCGTCTCTGGATACTGTCACACAGACCCGACTAAGCGAACGGATCGCTAACCGTCCGGATATTCGCCTGTTATCCGAACGCCTGAGCGACGAAGACATGTACCGGCTGATGGCCTCGGTCGATATTTTCCTGTCCCTGCATCGGGCCGAAGGGTTCGGCCTCGGTCTGCTGGAAGCGATGAACGCCGGTGTCGCCGTGATCGCCACCGAAGGTACGGGCAATGATTTCCTCACCCCGGACAATGGCTATCCGGTCCCGGCGCGTCCGGTGCCGCTCGATGATCCGGACGGCCCCTACAGCGCCTTGCCGCGCAACCCGGCGCAGGTGTGGGCCGAACCCGATATACAGGCAGCAGCAGACAGTCTGCGCCGTCTGGTGTCCGACCCCACAGCCCGCACTTCAAAAATGGCGGCCGCCCGCGCCACGCCTGCACGGCTAAGCGCCCGCTGGTCCGCCGAGGCGCTGAGAGCCCAGCTATTCAATACATATCTAAGTTAAGCGGCGCGGATATTCTTCAGGAAGCCGAGAGCTTCGGCACGCAAGTTATGGGCCTGATCCGCTAGGCGCCGTGCCTCGGCAAGGGTGGTTTGTGCGCTTTTGCCTGTGCGATCCGTCGCCCGACCCACCTCTTCTATCGACACCGTAATGTGTCCGGTTGAGGTGGCTATCTGTGCCGTTGAACGTGAAATTTCACCCACTGCCGAGGTTTGCTGATAGGCGGCTTCCGAGATAGCCTGTGACTGGGCCTTAACGTCGAAAACCATATCAGCGATACTGGTCAGGGTGGAAGCCGCCTGCTGCCCGATGGCCTGTACCTCAGAAACATGGGCTCCTATTTCCTGATTGACCTGTGCAGTCTGTTGCGCCAGCGCCTTGACCTCTGTGGCAACGACCGCAAAGCCCTTGCCAGCCTCACCGGCGCGCGCGGCCTCAATCGTAGCATTCAGCGCCAGAAGATTGGTTTGCGACGTTATCTTGCCAATGAGGGCTACAGCGTCCCCGATACGGGCCGCCGATTCGATAAGGGCCTTAACAACCTCTCCCGTTCGTTCGGCCTGTTCAGCGGTCCTGTCTGCCGCAACCGAGGCTAGTTCTGCCTGTTGGCTTATGGCCTTGGCCGATGCGGCCATTTCCTCTGTCGCGCTGGCCACAGACTGCACATTGTTGCTCGCCTCGGTCATGGCGCGGGCCACGACCTGAGTTTGCTTAGAGGATGTTTCGGCATCGTCGTTCAGATGCTCCGCCTGACCGCCCAGCGCCTCTGCGGTTTTCTGAAGTTGATCGACCACAACCATGATGGTGTTTTCAAAACTGTCCGCCGTACTCAACACGAGGCGGCGACGATGCTCAGCCGCTTCTTTTGTGTTGGCGTCCTGCTGCGTGCGCAAATACTCACTTTCGATAATCTGCTCCCGGAACAGGTTAAGGGTGTGGGCAACGGTTCCCGTTTCGTGACGATCGGTTTGATAAGGAATATCCGTGTCCGTCTCACCCTTGCTCAACTGACGCATCACTTGGGTCAGCCGCTTGAGCCGGTGTGAAAGCCCTATGGCAATGCTCGTAGCGATGATCAGCGCTCCTGCGGCAACCAGCAGCGCCAGTCCGATATTGCGCCACATCTCTTTTTGCAACCGAACGATACGTGCCGCCATCAGGTCTTGAAAATCGGAGGCCCCCGCCTCAAATACGTCATCTAGGGACTTGAGCAAACCGTCCCAGTTCTCTTTGGAAGGGTTAGCCGAAAACTGATCTGCAGCGGCATTCATCGCCTGAAGCCTGCCCGCATAGATTTCCGGAAGACTACCTGAAATTCTGTATTGGCCTGAACGTTCCAGAGACGCCCCGACACGTTTGACGGCATTGCTGAACGAAATAGCGGTAAGAAGATAATCTGTTCCAGTGCGGTCTGCTTCGCGCTTTTCGTACACCGTCCTTGCCGAGGATACCGCTTCAGGCAGCCCGACCATAACCGCATCCATGACGTAAAAGCTGTCGAGTTCGGGGTCGAGAATCAGCCCGGAACTATCAACCACCACGTCCATGAGTTCGTTCACGGTCAGATACACATCTTTGGGCTTGAAACGCGACAAGGCCTCGGCATCCAGAGGGGAGATATCCTGGGAGGAAGCCGCTGCCTGTTTCAGACGAGCTGTCGTCTGATCCGATAGTGGTGTGTCGCGCAGACCCTCTATCGCCGCCCGCCACAACCCATTCATATATTCCGCACCGCGTTCTTCCTTCTCAGTCGAGCGAGTCTGCTGGACATGGGTGTTGTATAGCATTACGCCCAGCCACAGAGACGGAATGCACAGCAACATCGTCAGAAGGCTCAACCGACCGGCGATACTCAGCCGTGTATTCAGAAAATCGGTGATTCTATGAATAAAATGCATGACTAACTTTTCAGGGCCAAGGATGGGACGATACAGAGGTTTAAAAGGTTGGATAATGGTAGTGTCTGTCGGCGCTGGTTAATCCTTGGTTGTTGTTCGACTCCTTTGTTGTGCAGTTGCAAAAAATTCATTTGAGCGTCACATATCTCTATGGAACCCCTCCCGCTGCCACCAGATATGCCTTGACTCTCGTTGCGCCAAACTCCATAGGAACGCAACATTCAGGCGACCCACGCCTTTTGCACACCAAACCTCTCAGGTCACGACCCCGATCATTTCTATCGGACGGGGACCGGAGGCTCCCCGACGACGCGTTGCGTTCTCGGGGTCTTTTTGTTTTGCGAAAGGCACGGTCCCGATACCGATTTATAGGGCAATAGAAGCATGTTCGACTCGCTGAACGAGCGCTTATCCGGTCTGTTCGACCGTCTGGGTGGCCGCGGCGTCCTTTCGGAAAAGGACGTTGACGAAGCCCTGCGCGAAGTCCGCGTCGCCCTGCTCGACGCCGACGTCGCCCTGCCGGTCGTGCGTCAGTTCATGACCAAGGCGCGCGAACTGGCCGCCGGGGAAGCCATCATCAAGGCGGTCAAACCCGCCGATCAGGTGGTAAAGATCGTCTATGACGGCCTGATCGACATGCTGGGCGGCGAGGAGCCGACCCCGATCGATCTCGCCGCCGTGCCGCCCGCCGTCATCCTGATGGCCGGTCTGCAAGGGTCGGGTAAGACCACCACCTCGGCCAAGCTGGCGCTGCGCCTGTCGAAGTTTGAGCGCAAGAAGGTCATGATGGCCTCGCTCGATACCCGCCGCCCGGCCGCCATGGAGCAGTTGAAACTGCTGGGCGAACAGGTGGGCGTCGATGTGCTGCCGATTATCGCCGGTCAAAGCGCGGTGGAAATCACCCGCCGCGCCCTGCAATCGGCCAAGCTTCAGGGCTATGACGTCCTGATCCTCGACACCGCTGGTCGCACGACGCTGGACGAAGCCCTGATGGCCGAAGCGGCCGAGATCGCCAGCCTCTCGAACCCGGTCGAAACCTTCCTGGTGGCCGACTCGCTGACCGGTCAGGACGCGGTACGCACAGCCGAAGCCTTCCATGCCCGCCTGCCGCTGACCGGCCTGATCCTCACCCGCGTGGACGGCGACGGACGCGGCGGGGCTATGCTGTCCATGCGCGCCGTCACCGGTCTGCCGATCAAGTTCACCGGTTCGGGTGAAAAGGTCGATGCGCTGGATGTCTTCGACGCCCGCCGTATCGCCGGCCGTATTCTGGGTCAG
Organism: Asticcacaulis sp. W401b; assembly: GCF_046503825.1. Classification (NCBI taxonomy): domain Bacteria; kingdom Pseudomonadati; phylum Pseudomonadota; class Alphaproteobacteria; order Caulobacterales; family Caulobacteraceae; genus Asticcacaulis; species Asticcacaulis sp. W401b. The sequence continues at coordinate 313,848 of NZ_JBKFEE010000002.1, read as the reverse complement.
GGCGACGTGGTGGCCCTGGTCGAAAAGGCGGCGCAGGAGCTTGACGCGGCCAAGGCCGAGCAGATGGCCAAGAAGCTGTCCAAGGGGCAGTTCGACCTTAACGACCTTGCCGATCAGCTCGGTCAGATGAAGCGCATGGGCGGCATGACCGGCATTATGGGCCTGCTGCCCGGCGTGCAGAAGGTCAAGAAGCAGATGGACGAGATGAACATCTCGGACAAGATGTTCGACCGTCAGATCGCCATCATCTCCTCGATGACCAAGCTGGAGCGCAAAAAGCCTGACCTGCTCAATGCGTCGCGTAAGCGCCGTATCGCCGCCGGGGCCGGGGTCGATGTGGCGGAAATCAACCGCCTTTTGAAACAGCACCGTCAGATGGCCGACGTCTTCAAGATGATGGCCCGTAACGGCGGCAAGGGCATGGGCAATATGGCCAAGATGCTGGGGCTGGGGAACATGCCCAACATGGCCCAGATGCAGCAGATGGGCAAAAAGCTCGAAAACAACCCCGCCATCGGCGACAATATGGGCGCCGATTTCGAGCGCCTGAAGCAGCTCGGCGCGGGCAAACTTCCCAACATGCCCAATGGTCTTCCTAATGGCCTGCCCGGCCTGCCGGGGCTCGGCAATTCGCTTCCGGGGCTGGGCGGGGCTAACCCGTTTGACCCCAAAAAGAAATAACCCCCTCACTCGAAACTCAGCCTATCAAAGGATCTTATCATGCTGAAAATTCGTCTGGCCCGCGGTGGCTCCAAGAAGCGCCCGTACTACCACATCGTCATCGCTGACGCCGCCGCTCCGCGCGACGGTAAGTTCATCGCCAAGGTCGGTTCGTATAACCCGATGCTGTCGAAGGACGATGCCAACCGCGTCACCCTGAAGACCGAAGTCATCGCCGACTGGCTCAAGAAGGGCGCTCAGCCGACCGACCGCGTCGCGCGCTTCCTGTCGAAGGAAGGTCTCGTGAAGTGGGAACACGGCAACAACCCGCAAAAGGGTACGCCGGGCAAGAAGGCTCAGGAACGCGCCGCCGAGCGCGCTCAGCGCGAGCAGGACCGTCTGGACGCCGAAGCCGCTGCCAAGGCCGAAGCCGAAGCCGCTGCTGCCGCTCCGGCCGCTGAAGACGCCCCCGCTGAGGAAGCTTCGGAAGGCTAATCGCTTCTTGGCGACTGAAATAAGAAAGGCCGGAGCTTCGCGCTCCGGCCTTTTTTGTTTTTGCACGCCTTATACCTCACCAACGCGTTGGGGAGGAGGACCGCACGAGCCGCCAAAGGCGGCGAGATGTGGCGGTGGGGGTCTTGGATCGCGCTCGCTGCGCCGTGCCTACGGCGTCTTGCGCATATCGAACGATCCCCCGGATCGTTCGATTGCTCACCCCGCTATGGCCCCGATGATCTGATCGACCACGGCGCGCACCTGAGCCGCGTCGTCGCCTTCGGCCATCACTCGGATCAGCGGTTCGGTGCCCGATGGGCGCACCAGCACGCGACCCGTGCCTTTCAGTGTCGCTTCGCCATCGGCAATGGCCTGTTTGACGTCTTCGCGGTTCAACGGGCTGTCGCCGGTAAAGCGCACATTCTTCAGCAACTGCGGCACCGGCTCAAACTGACGCGCCAGCTCGCTCATCGGGCGGCCGCTTTCGACCAGCACGGCCAGCACCTGAAGCGCGGCGATCAGGCCGTCACCCGTCGTTGCGTGGTCCAGCATGATGACGTGGCCTGACTGTTCACCGCCCAGATTGAAGCCGCCTTCGCGCATCTTTTCCATCACATAGCGGTCGCCGACCTTGGTGCGCTCCAGCGTCAGGCCCTTCGAGGCCATCAGGCGTTCAAGGCCCAGATTCGACATCACCGTGGCCACCAGACCCCCGCCCTTCAACTGACCCTTGGCCGCCAGACTGGTGGCGATGATGGCCATAATCTGATCGCCATCGACAATCGTGCCCTTTTCATCGCAGATAACCAGACGATCGGCGTCACCATCGAGCGCAATACCGATATCGGCGCGCAGCTCCTTGACCTTTTCGGCCATGGCCTGCGGCTGGGTCGAGCCGCACTTTTCGTTGATATTCATGCCGTCGGGCGACACGCCCAGGCAAAAGATTTCCGCGCCCAGCTCATAAAGCGTGGTCGGGGCCACCTTATAGGCCGCGCCATTGGCGCAGTCGATAACGATGCGCAGCCCTTTGAGCAGCAGGTTCTTGGGGAAGGTCGCCTTGGCGATTTCGACATAACGATACTGCGCATCATCGACGCGCTGCACGCGACCGAGATATTGCGGATCGGCAATACCGTCCAGAATATTGCCGTCCATGCGCGCTTCGATGGCCAGTTCCACCTCGTCCGACAGCTTGTAGCCATCCGGTCCAAACAGCTTGATGCCATTATCATAATAGGGGTTGTGCGAGGCCGAGATCATCACCCCCAGATCGGCGCGCATCGAACGCGTCATCATAGCCACACCCGGTGTCGGCAGCGGGCCGAACAGGCGCACGTCCATGCCGACCGACGTAAACCCGGCCACCAACGCCGGTTCGATCATATAGCCTGACAGGCGCGTATCCTTGCCGATCACCGCCAGATGCCGGCGATTGTCCGAAGACATGAACATCTTGCCCGCCGCCATGCCGACACGATAGGCGACTTCGGCGGTCATGGGGAAGCTGTTGACGCGGCCCCGGATGCCATCGGTGCCGAAATATTTGCGGGTGCGGTTCAGGGTGCTCATGTGCGAAGCCATCAGGTCGTTAGGGTTTTTGATCGGGTTGAAGCCATAGAGGGCCAGGGTGTCACGAAAACTGGCCATGCGGGCGGTCGTCAGGGCGACAAACGCCGCCTCCAGCTTATCGACGGTTTCGGCGCGCGGGGCCTTGGTCTGACCGCTCAAAGCGCGAAACAACGATGACGGCGCAATGCCTGCCGCCTCGGCCACGTCCTTGATGGAAATGCCCGTGGCCCCCAGCGCCGCCTGTAGCTTTTCCCACTTGTTTTCACTCATTGGCCAGACTCTGTATCGGGATTGGCGTCCGGTTACAGACCGAAACGCAATGTGTTAATGGCAAATTTACCGTGTTTTGGACGCAAACATCTTAAAATACGGCTTTCGTGACCCTTTTAAGGCAAAGGGTTTAACGCGTTGTGAAATAATTTCATAGCATTTTAAAAATCTGTCTGCTACTCAAAACACGCAAATAGCCCCTCCCCCTTGTTATGGAGCCTTGTCCATGTGCGGCATTATCGGTGTTATCGGCCTGTCCGAAGCGGCCCCACGCCTGATCGAAAGCCTGCGTCGCCTCGAATATCGCGGCTATGATTCCGCCGGTATCGCGGTCGTCACAGAGGCAGGCACGCAACGCCGACGCGCGGCAGGCAAGATCCGCCAACTGGAGGCCGTGGTTGAAGAGACGCCGCTGTCGGGGCAGGTCGGTATCGGCCATACGCGCTGGGCCACGCACGGCGCGCCGACGGTGGCCAATGCCCACCCGCACACCTCCGGCCCGGTCACCGTCGTGCACAATGGCATTATCGAGAATTTTGCCGAGCTGAAGGCCGAGTTAATCGCCGCTGGCCATGTGTTCAGCTCCGACACCGACACCGAAGTGATCGCGCATCTGTTTGATGCGACGCTGAAAAGCGGGCTCAAGGCCAAGGACGCCTTCAAGGCCGTTCTGGACCGCCTAAACGGGGCCTATGCGCTGGCGATTATCGTCGAAGGCGAAGACCGCACCCTGTTTGGCGCGCGTCGTGGCTCACCTCTGGTCGTCGGCTGGGGCGAGGGTGAAATGTTCCTGGGCTCCGACGCGCTGGCGGTCGGGCCCTTCACCAACCGCGTCACCTATCTGGAAGAAGGCGACTGGGTGGTGCTCACCCAGGACGCCGCCGACATCCATGACGCCAGGGGTTTCCGCGTCAACCGCCCCATCACCACCGTTTCGGCTTCGGCGGCGCTGGTGGAAAAGGGGGCCTATCGTCACTTCATGGAAAAGGAAGTGCACGAGCAGCCCGAAAGCGTGCAGCGCACCCTCTCGGCCTATCTCGATCCGGTGGCCAAGTCAGCGCGCGCCGACATCAAGGCCGCCATCGACTTCAACAGCGTCGCGCGCATCCAGATCATCGCTTGCGGCACCGCCTATTATGCCGGCTGCATAGCCAAATACGCCTTTGAAAAGGTCGCGGGCCTGCCCGTCGATGTCGAAGTGGCCTCTGAATTCCGCTACCGCACCCCGGCCATGACGCCCGGCACGCTGGGTCTGGCCGTGTCGCAATCGGGCGAAACCGCCGACACCCTGGCGGCGCTGCGCTGGTGCAAGGCCGAAGGTCTGAAAACCGCCGCCCTCGTCAATGTGCACACCTCGACCATGGCGCGCGAAGCCGACCTGATGTGGCCCACCCACGCCGGGCCGGAAATCGGCGTGGCCTCGACCAAGGCCTTCACGGCGCAGGTCGCCGCGCTCCTGTCTCTGGCCGTCGCGGCCGCCGCGCAACGCGGCCGTATCGACGCCACCGAAGAGGCGCGTCTGGTGCAATGCCTGCTGGAAACCTCCGGCCTGATCGCCGAGGCCCTGCTGATGGACCCGGACGTGCAGCGCATCACCTACGAACTGTCGAAGGCGCGCGACGTCATCTATCTGGGGCGCGGGGCCATGTATCCGCTGGCGCTGGAAGGCGCGCTGAAACTCAAGGAAATCTCCTATATCCACGCCGAGGGCTACGCGGCCGGCGAACTTAAGCACGGCCCCATCGCCCTGATCGACGAAAACACGCCGGTGGTGGTCATCGCGCCGGACGACGAACTGTTTGAAAAGACAGCCTCCAACGTGCAGGAAGTCGCCGCGCGTGGTGGCCGCGTGGTGATGATCACAGACGCCCCGCAAAAGGTCCCGGCCCTGTCCGGTGACGCCGCCAAAACGCTGAAAATCGTCAAGGGCCCGACCTGTGACCCCTTCGTTGCGCCTCTGGTCTATGCGGTGCCGATCCAGCTTCTGGCCTACCATACCGCCGTGCATAAGGGCACGGACGTAGATCAGCCGCGCAACCTCGCCAAGTCGGTGACGGTGGAATGAGGCGGTAGCCCTCTGATACGACCTCTGCTAGATTTTAGCGAGGGTATAAGGGGGATAGCCATGCAACTCTTGTCCGTCATTGGACTGATTGGCACGTTGACTGCGTTACTGACGCCATCTTCAGCATTCGCAACGCCTCCAGCCTGTGAAAAAAATGCCACTGAGGGATTACCGAAACCGCCGATTACCTTTTCCATGGAAGAGGAAAAGCAGGCTCCTAGCTTCCTCATAAAAGAAGCGCCTTTGAGGGCGCACTTTGCGATCTCTCCCCTCATCTACCCGTACAACGGGTTGAAAATGTATGGGTTTGAGCTGTCCGTCATTGTTTCGGAAGACGGACGTGTCGCCTGCGCTACGATTACGCCACCTTACAGGGCTCAGGACCCGGTCATGACCCCTCAGCGACGGGCATTCCTAGAAGACGTCGGTAACTGGCGCTTTGATCCCTATTTTTACGAAGGCAAACCCAGTCGCGTGGCTATTGCGTTCAACATTAATGAAGAAGAACAACCGCGTCAGTATCGACCTGCCCCGAAAGGCGACCCGGATCAGCTTGTCATCGTTCAGGAGAACCGCCCGTGGTTTGCCAGTTACAGCCCCTATCGGGTGGAATTGCATGGCGACGGACGTGCGGTGTATCAATCTTTTCGCAGGAATGACCCGCTGGGTCCACAGGCCTACAAGGTGGAGGCGTCAAGCGTTCGGGCCCTGCTTGAAAAGGCGAAAGCGGCAGATTTCTGGTCTCTGCGCGATACATACAGGAAATCGCCCAACGCAATCACCCATGCCTCTTCAAGCCTGTCGCTCTCTATAGTTTTGGGTGGACAGAAAAAATCCGTAACAGACTATTCAAACAACGATTCCGGTAAACCGAGGGCACTGGAGACACTGCATCAGGAGGTTATGCAGGCGGCCAATTTGAATTTTTGGGAAATACCTGGCCTTGAGACTCTTGAACAACTCAAGATCAATGGCTTCGATTTTCAGTCTGTGAAAGCGGGTCAATTCCTGATCGAAACAGCGGCGAACCCCCGCGTTGAAAATGCGGTCATTCTGTCATTGATGGACCTTGGCACACCCCTCGACCACGTCCTCTACGACAAAGATGCCGACAAGGCGCGATCTCTTCTGGACATGAGCCTAACCGCTGGTCGGGAACCCGTCGCGTATCGGCTGATCGGTTTGGGCGCATTGAAAACGAGCGGTAAAACGGATCATAACAAGGTCAATGATGCTTTTTTGGGTGCCGTAGAGTCGGGTTGTTTGGCGCTTGTCGAAATGATTTTGCCCTATAATCCGGACATCTCTTCGGATGCCGTTCTATACGTCAGACGTTCAAACGCCAAAGACGAAGATAAAATCTCTGTCCTGAAATTATTGCTGGCAAAAGGGGCGGATATCAACGGCCGGGATACAAAGGGACAGACTATTCTGCACGAAATAGCCCTGACGCCTGATTTTATAGCCTACCTGATTGAAAATGGCGCAGAATTGAATGCGATTGCCGATGACGGAAGCACGCCGCTGATGATGGCCTTTCTTGAGGACACGGCCCTTCTGATGTTGGAAAAAGGAGCCGATCCACGCATCAACAGAACCGCAGACTATCTGCGTTTCAATGTGAACCGTAATGGTTGGCTGAAGGTTGGCCGCTGGCTGACTGAGCATGGTTATGCGGATATCCTGCTCACAACTCCGGACGAAAAAGATTAGGGTCCGTTTATCTCCCTGGCCACAGAGCCCCCGGTCTTTCGCCCCTGTAATCGGAATGCTAACCCTTTTGTGTCAGGTTTGACGCAAAAGGACGCGGAGCGTGGTGCGGGAGACGATATGAACGGGCTGAGCGTAGAGATAACGACCCCCGCGCAGCTATCCGACGCAGATCGTCATCTGTGGGCCGAGGCCGTGTCTCTCAATCCGGCCCTCGACAGCCCCTATTGCACGCTGGCCTATGTCGAAGCGCTGTTCCCGGTCGTGCCTCTGGCGCGCCTTATCCGCCTCCAGCGCCATAGCCGCACCGTGGGCTTTCTGCCGCTTCAGATGCGCGGGCGGGTGGCGCAGCCGCTGGGCGCCCCCCTGACCGATTTCCATAGCCTGATCTCCCTGCCCGATGTCAGCATTGACCTGCGCGCCGTGTTGCGGGCGCTGGACCTGCACCGTTTCGAAGTGGCTGGCTGGTTAGGCGCAGACAGCGCCTTCACCGCAGGCGAGGTACGTGAGCGGCTGTATGCCGATCTGTCGGGCGGGTTTGACGGCTATTATACTGAACAGCGCAGTCAGCAGAAAAAGTTCTTCCGTAACGCTGAACGCTGCCGCCGCAATCTGGACGCCACCTATCCGCAACTGAGCTTTTCGTGGGAAGCGGCGTCCGCGGTCGTTATCGATTGGGTGATTACGCGAAAGCGCCATCAGTACGCCCGCACCGGCCTGCACGATGTGTTCGCCTGCGGCTGGACGCGCGAAGTTCTATACGCACTGGCGCAGCGCCAGGATAGCGATCTGCGCCTGATGGCGGGCGTTTATCGGGATGGCACGGACATTATCGCCGCCGAGATCGGCCTGTGTACCTCAGACGACCTGCACCTGTGGTTCCCCGCCTACGATCGCAGCGCCGCGCGCCACAGCCCCGGTATCCTTTTGTCGCTCGATATCCTGAAGGCTGCCGCGTCTGAGAGCATCAAGCGCGTCGATTTCGGCTGCGCGGATGAGCCTTACAAGCTGTCCATGACCACGCACAAAACGCCCTGCTATGCCGGCTATGTGGTCAGTCAAAAGTCCATAGAGCTGCCTGCGCGCTTTGATCCCTTCCTCAAGCCGCGACTGATGATCATGCGCGCTTGCGAAGTGCACCTTGCCGGTCAGGTCCGCGCCGTTTGGCAACTGGGCCGCCGCCTCGTGACGCGGACACGTGTGGGGTTTGTGACCTTCCTGAGCCTTCTGGGGGCCATGGCCGCAGCCATGCTGGTCGCTGAAGCGATGTGATGGGTTTATCAAGGACTCTGTGCAGGACGCCTGAAGTCTTTGATGAAAGGCGCAACTAACAAGATTTTTGGGACATTGAAGACTGAAGGCTTCACGCCCTTACGGCGAAATCATAGTCTCCCGGTCCGACCTCGATAACCATTCGGCCATTAACAATGCCCAATGACTGTGACGCGAGAGGCTTGCCGTTTTCGCGTATATTCGTTTGATTCGTAGCAGGTAAATGAACTTCGGCGCGGGTGTTGGGCGGCACACTGAGCTTGAGCCTGAATTGACCCTCCGGATTCAGGGTCCAGTCGGTTGAAATACGCCCGGATACGGCATCATACTGCGCGCCTCCGGAAGCGACGCGGCGATCAAGTACCGGATTGAAGCGGAAACGACGGAAGCCCGGTTCGATCGGGTCAATTCCGGCAATGCGGCGATAGACAAAACCAATAACCGCCCCAAGCGCGTAGTGGTTGAAGGAGTTCATTGAGATGTCGCCAGCATCTCCATTCCAACGCTCCCAGGTCGTTGTCGCCCCCTTCATGACCATATAGCCCCAGGAAGGGTATTCTGTACGTAGCAACAGGTCATACACCAGTGACGCATAGCCATTGTCGGCCAGTACGTCGAGGCTGTGGGGTGTGCCAAGGAAGCCCGTAGTCAATAAGCGGCCCCGACTTACAATATTATCATGCAGCCTTCCGGCCACTTCGGCCCGCAATTGCGGCGGCACAAGATTATAGCGCAGCGCCAGAATGTAACCCGTCTGGGAGCCATTGCCGACGGTCCCGTCCGAATGGACAAAGGCTTTGGCAAAGGCCGCGTCGATCTTATCCGCCAGACGCGTGTAGTCCTCTAAAGCCTTCTGCCGTTTTGTCGCCTTCGCCATATCCATCATGGCCAGCGTCGAATGCTTCCACATGGCCGTCCCGATCAGGTCGGGTGGCGTCGTATGATCGCCGGGCCAGCGAGAATCGAGCGCCAGCCAGTCTCCGAAATCCCATCCGTGGCCCTTACTCCAAATGCCGTCATCGCTAAGAGTGGCGATATAGCCAGTATAGGCGGACATAGCCTCCCAGTTCTGGTTGATAACCTCAGTGTCGCCGTACCGTTGCCACGTGGTCCAGGGCAGGATGACACCGGCATCCGCCCACCCGGGTGAGGCCTCGTTTGGGGCAGTATCGCGCATGCTGTTAGGCGAGATAAAGGCAAAAGCCCCATTCGGCCACTGGGCATCACGGACGTCAGCCATCCAGCGCTGCGTAAAGGTGCCGACATCCATATTGAAGGCCGCCGCGTCCCAAAAGACATGCGCATCCCCCATCCATCCCAAGCGTTCGTCGCGCTGAGGACAGTCCGTAGGAATACCCATAAAATTCGACTTCTGACTCCACAGGCTGTTTTGCCAAAGGGTCTGAATAATTGGATGGCCGATGCGCAGATGCCCGGTTCTTGATGTGTCGCTGTGGATGACGACGCCCATAACGTCATCAGGCGTCGGCGCGTTTGATAAGCCGGAGATTTCGACATATCGAAAGCCATGATAGGTGAAGCGCGGCTCCCAGACTTCACCCGCCGGGTCGCCCTTCAGCACATAGGTATCTGTGGCAAGTGCGGCTCTCAGACCCTACTTAAACAGCGCAGGCGGAACATGCGGTGAACATTTCGCGTAAGTGGTTGTATTTATTGAGCCGCGTTTTGGCCCCGTCATAATGTGTAGTGAAAACATATTTTCATCAATGCCCTTATTTGTATTGATTTCCGGCGATTCTCAGGTGACAACGGAATCATGTTTGTCGTTGAAAAGGTCGCCCGCGGGCATCGATATCTCTATCTCGCGGAGACCTACCGCGAGAATGGCAAGGTGCGTCAGCGTCTAATTCGCCCCCTTGGACGCAAAGACCAGTTACTGCTGTCAGGCGATCTCGATCGCCTGATCGCGTCCATGGCTCAACATTCGGACCGTAACCTTGTCTTATCCGAGATCGATAACGGTGAGTTGGCTTCGACGCGCATCGGCGGCCCATTGTTATTCGGCCGGTTGTGGGAGCGCCTGGGCATTGGCGACGTCCTTCGCGACCAACTGGCCAAACGCGCCTTTGAGTTCGCCGTTGAACGTGCCGTGTTCGTCAGTGTTCTGCACCGCCTGTTCGTCTCCGGTTCGGATCGGTCCTGCGAGAAGTGGATGAGCGACTACAAGATCGACGGCATAGACGGCCTGCAACTGCATCACCTCTATCGTGCGGTGGCGTGGTTGGGGGAAGAGATCGAGGAAAAGGCGGAGGGAGCCCTGGCACCACGCTGTGTGAAGGACGTGATCGAGGAGACCCTGTTCGATCGACGCCGCGATCTGTTTACAGATCTGTCCCTGGTCTTCATGGATACGACGACCCTGTCCTTCTATGGCGAAGGCGGCGACAGCCTCGGCGCGCATGGCCATTCCAAGGATTATCGCCCCGATCTGAAGCAGGTGGTTCTGGCCGTGGTCATCGATGGCACTGGCCGTCCGATCTGTTCGGAGATGATGCCTGGCAATACCGCCGACAGCACCGTGCTCCTTCCGATCGTCGACCGGTTGCAAAAGCGCTTCGGCATTGGACGTGTCTGTGTGGTAGCCGATCGCGGCATGATCTCGAAGGCGACCATTGCCGCCCTGGAGGCGCGCAAGCTCGAATATATCCTGGGGGCGCGCGAGCGCTCAAGCAAGATCGTGCGCGATACGGTGATGGACGACACCCAGCCCTTTGTCCCCCTGCTGATCGAACGCACTCAGGGCGAGACACAACTGTTTATCAAGGAGGTCATGGCTGAAGGCGAGCGCTACATCGTCTGTCGCAATGAGGCTGAAGCCGAGAAGGACCGGATGGATCGCCAAGCGATCGTCGAGGGCCTGCAGACCCAGTTGAAGCGCGGGGACAAGGCCCTGGTCGGCAACAAGGGCTATCGCCGATACCTGAAGGTCACTGACCGCGGCGATGATAAGCCGGCCTTCGAGATCGATGCCGGCAAGCTTGCAGAGGAGGCCCGTTATGACGGCATCTTCGTCCTGCGCACCAATACCAAGATTAATCCGCTGCTGGCCGTCCTGCGCTATCGTGACCTTCTGAAGGTCGAGGAACTGTTCCGCCGCGCCAAGGCGGTCATGAAAACCCGGCCGATCTATCACTCATCCGACGAAGCTATCCGCGGGCACATCTTCTGTTCCTTCCTGGCTCTGCTGCTGCAGAAGGAACTGGCGGACCTCTGCGCCGCAAAGGGCGTGAAGCTCGAATGGCAGGACCTGCTACGCGATCTTGATCGCCTTCAGGAGGCCACCATCGAAAAGGATGGCAAGCGTATCACCGGCCGCACCAGCGTTCGGGGCCAGGTCGGAACCATCTTCCAGGCGGCCGGCATTGCACTGCCCCCGAACCTGAAATCTGAGGCCGCCTGACACAGCCTCCGCAAACCCTTAAAATGTAGTGCAAACACCGAAATCAGTGCCAATATCCCATTGTTTATACAAATCTTTCCCAAAAACGGTGTTTAAGTAGGGTCAGATTGGTCTGATCAACACTGCCGTCAGGTTTGAGTATTTCGGCAAACTTCAGGGTCACCTTTTGCCCGGCGATACCGTTTACTCTTATTTTCGCCCAGCCCGCAAAGTTCTGGCCAAAATCAACCACCCAGCTCCCGTTAACAGCTTTAAGGGATTTCGCCTTCAACAGGCCCATGCGTCGTATTGGCGGGCTCACGGTCGGCTGAAGCTTTCCGGTCACCGACGGGGCAATCGCCACAGGCGACCAATTCGCGTCCGGGTGAAACCCCGGCGCGGCCCAACCGGGCTGCTCACGACGCGCATCATAGTCTTCGCCGTCATATATATCTGACTTGAGGATAGGAGAGGCACTGATCATCCAGCTCTGATCCGTGACGACGCGCTCAACCCTACCGCTTGAGTAGGTCAGTTCCAACTGAGCCATAAAGCGCAGGGGCGGATTGCCAAAAGCAAAACGACCCTGAGGTGACGTATAACTGCCATACCAGCCATCGGCGACCATGGCACCGATAACATTTGCCCCGCGTCCGACCATCTTTGTCACATCAAAGACGCGGTAAAGGATGCGTTTGGAGAAGTCCATGGATTCGGGGGCCAGCAGGGCATCTCCGACCCGCTTGCCATTGATATAGGCCTCGTAGGCGCCCAAGGCCGTCACATACAGCCGAGCCTGAGCCACCGCATCCGTGGCTGAAAAATCGCGGCGCATCAAAAAAGCGCCTTTACCCTGCAAAGGTTGATCTTCACGCGCCGAACGCTTCACCGTTCGCCATGCCGACGCATCAAAATCCGGCCGGGTCCAGCCTTCAGGTTGCTCTGAGGATGCACGGGCGGTTAGATCGTCAAAACGGACAACCCGACCGTCGCGCAACCGGGCGCGCACCAACATGGCACACTGGGGTTTTTCCCCTTTCAGACTTAGGGTCAGAACATGCGTTCCAGCTTTGAGTGTCCGTACGGTTTCGACCACACCTCGCGGCCCCCAAGCATTGGCAGGCCGAGGCGGCAGATCAATCAGGCTGCCATCAATTCGAGCCTCGTAAGAGGTCGAGGAAATCGTCATCAGGGTTGTTTCGGCATCCGTCTCGAGACCAAAGACCAGCCGGACCTGACAGGACGGAGCTTTCGATGGCGCATCAGCCGTAACCCAATAGAGACCGGCTTCACGATCCCCGCGCATATCGGCATCTTCCGCTGCCAGCCATTGGGCCTGCCAGTCATCTGGTGACAGCAGTGCCATCTCCCAGAAGGCGGGTGCGCTTGTCGCGACACGTCCGTGACAGTCCCACACCGTAACCCGCCAGACCGCCCTCTGGCGCGAGCCGAGTGGCTTTCCCGCGTAAATGACATCAAACGTCTGATCGCTTTCAACACGGCCGCTGTCCCAGAGATCGGCAAGGCCGGCCCGAAGGTTTGCGTCACTTGACGCGACCTCTATCCGCCAGGCGATCTGCATCGTTCCCCGCCGCGCGGAGGCGCACTGCCATGAGAGGCGAACATCCTGATTTTCTACACCTAACGGGTTGTCACACAGATTGGCTTTCAACCGCGTCAGGCGTAAGCTATCTCGCTTTTCAGCCGCAGACGCTGGAACGGCGAGTGCAGCAGTGGCCAGACCCGCGCCGTTCAATGCACCTGAGAGTGCTCCCCGACGTGTCAACATGGCGCGTTTCCTTTATTTTCCAATGTTATTTTGTTTGCATACTGGGTTCTGTTGTCGTCAGGCAAGGCCCATTGACTTTGGGGTGGACAACTCGACCCTGTTCCGAAGTTCCGATAAGGCTTACGGACTTACCCCTGCGGAAGCAGGTTACAAAACACCGGCAGGGCCGCCGCGCCGATGGCGGTTTGAAACGCACCCAGCCGCGAGGCTTCGACCACCGGCGCGCCCTCGCCCAACTGCATCGCCTCGGCCAGCGCTTTGAGGATTGAGGGGCTGAGGCGGCCCGTCAGGATGATGGCATCGGGGCTGAGGAACGGGCTGAGTTTGGCCAGACCCGCCGACAGACGCGCGGCCGCGCTGTGTGTCCAGTCATCAATGACGCCCTGCGCCGTTTCGGGCAGGATATCGAGATCGCTAAGGTCGCCCACCCCGAACCCGGCGGTGGTCAGAGCCTTCATCAGGTCGCGGCCATCCGGAGACTCCGCCTCGCTGAAAAACTGCCCGATCTGTCCCGCCCCCGACATACCCTGCCCTCCCCGGAACGGGCGCCCTTCGATAAACAGCGCCCCACCGATCTCAAGCCCGATATGCACGATCAGATAGGTCTGATAGCGCGCGCCAATGCCAAAGACGCGCTCACCTATGCCGCAGGCCAGAGGTTCGGCTTCGATAAAGGCCGGCCCTTCAAGATTGTTGGCGAAATAGCTGATCAGCTCCTCGCGGCGATAGGCCAGAGTCCACGCCTGCGCCTGTTCGGGTGGCAGGTCCACCGGCACCCCAATACCGAAGCCCAGTTGCCGCCAGCGCACTACGTGGCTCTTGCCATAGGCGCTTTCCAGTTGCTGCTGCACGGCCTCCAGCACGGCGCGCGGCGTCGGTTCGACCAGCGGCGTGCGCGTGCGGCCGACCACCCGACCGCCCAGATCCATCGCCACCAGATCGAGCGCTCCGGCTGTAAAGCCGATACCGAAGGCATAGGCCGCGCCCGACCGCAGCGACACCGGCTTTTGCGGCTGACCCCGGCGTCCGGTGTGCACATAGGCCCCGTTATCTTCCTCGACCAGTCCCCAATCCATCAGGTCGCGCACCAGATTGGTCACGGCCGGTCGCGTATAGCCCGACGCCTCGGCCAGCTCGGCACGCGCTGCCGTCCCGTGGCGGACCAGCGCCTCAAGCACCTTGCGATGGCCGTGGGTCAGGTGGGGAAACATCTACACGTCCGAAAAGTCGATAACCCGGTATTTGCGGCCCAGCTTGTCCAGAAAACGCCGGAAATCGGCCTGATCGAGCGCCGTGGTCGCCGTATTGATCAGCGGGTGGAAGTTGACGATCTCAGCGTCATACAACCGCTGATCAAGAATAAATCTGACCTTGTGCTCCGGGTCGTTGATCAGGGCCAGCGCCGTCACCGAACCCGGTCGCACGCCCAGCGCCTGATACAGGCGTTCCTCAGAACCGAAGCTCAGACGCCCGGACCCGATGACTTTCGGCAGGGCTTTTAGATTGATCTGCGTCTGCTGCTCGGCGCTGATCAGCCACAATTGCCCCTTATCGTCCTTCAGGAACAGGTTTTTGCTGTGGGCACCGGGGAGAGTATCCTTGATCCCTTCGCCTTCACCGACGCGAAACACCGCCTCATGTTCAGTGGTCCGCGGCAACAGGCCCCAGCCGTTTAGGGCTTGAAGCAGGGTGCTTTGCGTATAAAAGCTGTTTTCGGTCATTCGTCGCGTTTACAGGAGCCCGAAGCGTAATGGAATTGGAATGTTTTGTCGTTCAGGCCGGCCCGCGTGAAATCATCCCCGGCCGCACCGATCGCGACTGGATGGATGCGTTTTCCAACCGCTTCCCCTATCGCTGCCTGCCGCTCACCATGGCCAATTCGACCGGCTGGGAACTGCTGGTTCCCGAAGACATTACGATGGAATGGAACGGCGGTAAGCTGGCCAGCGACATCATCATCACCGGTGACCGCCCCGGCGTGCACGTCGAACACTTTGTGCAGAGCCATTTCAGCCAGGGCATCGTCACCTTCCATACGGGTTATCTCTTCCGCACGCCGCCGGGGTTTGCGCTGTGGGCCACGGGCGCGCCCAACCACGTCAAGGACGGTATCGCGCCCCTGACAGGCCTGATCGAAACCGACTGGCTGCCGTTTCCCTTTACGATGAACTGGCGCTTCACGCGGCCGGGCGTCGTGCATTTCCAGAAGGGCGAACCCTTCTGCTTCATCAATGTCATCGAGCATCGCAAAACGGATGAGGTGCAGCCGGTGGTCAAGCCGATCGAGGCCGACCCGGACCTGCTGGAACAGTTCAAGGCGTGGTCAGAAAGCCGCGCGAAATTTAATGAGAGCCTCGTCAACCGCGACCCGGCGGCCATCAAACAGGCCTGGCAGAAGTTTTACCACAAGGGCGAACTGCCGGATCAGTCGGAAGCCCCGCTGGAGCATATGAACCGCCGCCGCGTGAACCCTGTGCGCTACGAAGGCATCGAGGAACCGAAATAAAAAAGGGAGCCTCTCGGCTCCCTTTATAGTTCAGCGGCGATCCGTGGTCGGTCGCACAATACGCGGGTCGAGATTCTGTTTCACCTCGCGCGCGTCATAGGCATTGGGATCGCTCGGCTTTTCGCCCTTGCCGAAGATGACTTCGGCCGAGGTTTCATAGCGATAGAAGGTCGTCTGATCCTCTTCCCACGCGCCCCAGGAGCCCCAGCCACCGCGATAATAGCGGTAGTAGAACCCGCCATAAAGACGCGGGAACGGATCGCGATAGGTGGTGGTCGTCGTGCGGTCTTCCTTGGTGTTGCGGCCCACCAGACTGAACCAGTCATAGCCGTTTTCCAGCGCCAGTTCGGCGGCGCGGTACAGCATATAGTCCTCGACCGTCTCACGCGAGGTCGAGGAGTTGCCGGAGAATTTCAGGCGGTAGCGATTGGCTTCGATCCGCTGGTCGGAATAGCCGCGCGCCAGAGACGAAGACGGGTCACCGGTCACAGGCTGATAAGGGGTGGGGGTCGCGCAGGCGGCGAGCGTTACCAGAGAGACGCCAAGTGCCGCACCAATCATCATCTTACGCATGGTCTTAACACTCAACTCCCTGTGAAAAAGCCCCGATTGGCGAGGGAGTATTGAGCCTCCACTATCAAACGTCAATGTGGCTTTAATACGCCACACAGGTCGTTACGGATCTGGCACGCCTTTCAATCCGTGTAGGTTTTCATCAGGGTTGCGACCCAATCTATAAACACCCTCACCCGGCGCGCCAGATGACGTCGCTGCGGGTAGATCAGCGATACTGGCAGGGCCTCAGCCACATGGTCGGGCAATAGTTCAATCAGCTGCCCCTGCACCACATGTTCTATCATGCCGACATGTGGGGCCTGAACGATACCCAGACCCGCCAGTGCCGCGTGACGATAGGCTTCTGAATTGTTGACCGTCACCATGCCCTCCATAGTAATGGTCTGCCACTGGCTACCGTCGAAATAGTCAAAGCCGTCCGGGCGCGCCCCCATCTGGGTCACATAATGGACCAGCCGGTGCCCCTTCAGATCCTCCAGCGTGCGCGGCCTACCCCATCGCGCCAGATAGGCAGGGCTGGCAAAATTACCCATGCAGAGCTTACCCAGCGAACGGACCGTCAGACCGGAATCGCTCAGGGCCCCCACCCGGATGACACAGTCAAAGCCTTCGCGAACAATATCGACGATGCGATCCGTCGAAGACAGTTCAACGCGCAAGGCCGGATGGCGCTCAAGCAGCGCGGGTAAGTTGGGCAGGACAAGGTTCTTCGCCACGGGTATCGGCATATCGACGCGGATGCGCCCACTTACCGCACGCGTCTGAAACAGGCCCGACAGGTCTTCGGCATCAGCCAGCAGGTCCTTGGCGCGCTCATAAAAAAGCTGACCATCGTGCGTGAGCTGAACCCGTCGCGTGGTGCGATAGAGGAGCTGCGTCCCCAGATGCGCCTCAAGCGTTTGCACCGCCGTTGATACCGTGGCCTTAGGCAGGCCAAGCGTTTCGGCCGCCTGAGTGAAAGACGACAATTCCGCCACGCGGGTGAACATCAGCAGGGCATCTAATCGCAGCATAAGCGCATTATTGTTCATTTATTTGAACAGTCTAGTCAAAATTCGCGAATTTATCCTGCTTCACGGGTCAACTAAATATCGGTCATCCATTTTCATACAGGAGAGATTACATGACCATCGCACTCATCACCGGCGGCAGCCGGGGCCTTGGCCGCAACGCCGCCCTGCATCTGGCCCGCGACGGAGTGGACGTCATTTTCACCTATCGCTCAAACCTCACAGAGGCTCAGAGCCTTGTGGCTGAGATCGAAGCCATGGACCGCCGCGCCGTGGGCTTGCCGCTGGACGTTGGCAATACGACAGGATTCGCCCCCTTCGTGGCAAAGGTTCAGGAAACCCTGACCGTCTGGGGCGAAGACCGCTTCGACTATCTCGTCAACAATGCCGGCACCGGTGTTCATGCCAGTTTTACCGACACCACCGAAGCGCAGTTCGACGAACTGGTGAATGTGCACTTCAAAGGCCCGTTCTTCCTTACGCAGGCTCTACTGCCCCTGATGCGCGACGGTGGGCGCATCCTCAATGTCTCCTCAGGTCTGGCGCGCTTCGCCCTGCCGGGCTACGCCGCCTATGCGTCGATAAAGGGGGCGATGGAGGTGCTGACGCGTTATCAGGCCAAGGAATTGGGAGCCCGCGGCATTGCCGTCAATATCCTCGCTCCGGGGGCGATAGAAACGGATTTCGGCGGCGGGGCTGTGCGTGACAATGCGGGACTGAATGCCTTTGTGGCGTCGAATACGGCGCTGGGTCGTGTGGGTCTGCCCGACGATATTGGGGGTGTCGTCGCGGCCATTCTGTCGCCCGGCAGCCGTTGGATCAATGCGCAGCGGATCGAGGTATCGGGCGGCATGTTCCTCTAGAGCAAAATGACTTTAAGTGGAAACGCCATTTCGCTCTAAATTTTTGTTTTATCGCGATGTTTTTGCGGAAAACCGCTCACACTTTTGGCTTCGCCGAACTCCGTTTCCGCACATCGCTTTAATCGAGAGCCTGATGCGCGCCCGCTTCGCCCTTCAGCCAGTAGCCAGAGGCCTTGATCCCTTTCGGATTGAGGCCTTTGTCGTGCAGATGCGCCCGCACCGTTCGGGCCCACTGCGCCTCTCCGGCGATCCACACCAGCGGATCGGAAGGCAGGGTCAGAGCGTCGATGGCGCTCAGCACATCATCGGCTTCCGCACGATAAAGCCAGTGAATATCCGCCCTGGCCTGAGTGACCCACGCCTGACGCTCAGCCGCATTTTCGACCATGGCCAGCACGGTTATCGCCTGACCCGCCGGGGCGCTTTCCAGACGGCGGCCGATGGCCGGCAAGGCTGTTTCATCTCCGATCAGGAGATAATGGTCGAACGCATCCGGCCACACCTGCGAACCGCGCGGGCCGCCAATGTGGAGCGTATCGCCGATCTTCGCTTGTAACGCCCATTGGGTGGCCGGTCCCGCCGGGTCATGCAGGGCAAAGTCGAGGGTCAACCGCCCCTCGCTCACATCAAAGGCGCGCGGCGTGTAGTCGCGCATGACCGGCGTTTCTCCGCCCTGCGGATCGGGAAACAAGAGCTTCACATGATCATCGAAGCCCAGTGACTGAAACCCCTCCAGATCGCCACTGAGGACCAGACGCAGCATATGCGGCGTCAGCAGGTGACGCTCAGCCACCCGCAGTTCGCGGCGGCGCAGTTCGAAGCGAACGCGCAGGGGTGTGCGATTGTCTTCGGCCATCTCACGACCTCTCGATACGGCGGGCCAGATCGTCGATGCCATCAACAATGGCGTGCAGTTCGTCCTGCGTCAGTGGTCGCGCCGCGCGGTTGCGCAGAGCCGCCTTGAGATTGTCCATGGCGCGAAAGATCGGCCCGAAGTCCGGACCTTCCGGCGCGCTTTGCGGGGCCTCGGCAAACAGGCGTTCCACCTCTTCGGCGCGCTCAGCCAGAAAGGCCGTGCCCGCTTCGGTGATGGTGGCGACCTTGCGGCCTTCGGCATCGGGGGTGATGGTGATGAAGCCGCCATCTTCCAGCCAGCTCAGGGCCGGATAGACAATGCCGGGCGACGGCGCGTACTGACCGTTGAAATGGTCGTCGATGGCGCGGATCAGTTCATAGCCGTGGCTGGGCTTATCGCTGATCAGCCGGAGCAGCACCAGCCGCAGGCCGCCATGACCGAAGCCGCGACCGCCACGTCCACCCCGGCCGTGCCGACCGGGCCCGCGCTCACCAAACGGGCCGCCACGGCCCTCTTCGGGCCAGCCGCGATGATGACCACCGCCCCGCCCACGTCCAAAGGGAAAGTCCCTCATGAGTCAGATACCTTTCTGAGTGTCTATAACCTATCAGGATCACGATGAGTTCCGTGTGTCTCTGATATGTATTTAGATATATCTGAATTATGTTTGAAATAGGTCGATAAAATTTCAGGCCCGTCCGCGTCAACGAACAGGCCTGAAAAAGCATCCAACTTATGGCTTATCAATGATCGGTCTGAGGGTCTGGCTCTGCCGGAACGATCACCTCATCCGGCGGCGCGATCACCACATAGCCTGCGCCGATATTCACCTCAGGCACGTTTTCGCGGGTGAACATCAGGAAATAGCTGGCGCCGCCTTTGGGCTGGATATCGAGCAGATCGCCCGCGCCAAAATCCTCAACGCCTTTCAGCCGTCCGATCACCGATCCATCGGTGCCACGCACCTCAAGACCGATCAGGTCGGTGATGTAGAAATCGTCCTCGTCCTCGACTTCGGGCAGGTCTTCGCGGCGGACGTAGAGTTTCAGCCCTTTGAGCGCGTCGGCCTTGTCCTTGTCGGCGATACCTTCGGCCTTGACGACCAGAGCGCCCTTATGAACGCGCGCCGCCGTGATAACCAGCGCGGGTTCGCCGCGCGGGTTATACAGGGGGTTATATTCCAGTACGCTCAGCGGATCGTCCATATGGCTGATCAGCTTGAATTCGCCGCGCACGCCGAAGCTGGCGGCGACCTGGGCCACGAAAACCAGTTCCGTCATCAGAGGATGCTTTGACCCGTGCTGGCCCAGTCAGCGAGGAAGGTTTCCAGACCCTTGTCGGTCAGGTCGTGCTGGAACATGGCCTTGATGACCGCCGGCGGCAGGGTGGCGCAATCGGCCCCGGCAATGGCGGCCTGAGCGACGTGGGTGGTGTTGCGCAGGGACGCGGCCAGAATGGCCGTTTCGAATTCATAGTTGTCGAACACGGTGCGGATGTCGCGGATGAGCTGCATTCCGTCTTCGCCGCGGTCATCCAGACGCCCGACGAAGGGCGACACGAAGGTGGCCCCGGCCTTGGCGGCCAAAAGCGCCTGCGTCACCGAGAAACACAGGGTGACATTGGTCATCAGGCCCTGATCGGAAAAGACGCGCGTGGCTTTCAGGCCATCGACGGTCAGCGGCACCTTGATCACCACATTGTCGGCGATCTTGGCCAGCTTTTCGCCCTCAGCCACCATCTGTGCGAATTCCGTAGCCGCGACTTCGGCCGAAACCGGACCATCGATCATGGCGCAGATTTCCTTGGTGACCTCAAGGATATTGCGGCCCGACTTGGCGATCAGGGTGGGGTTGGTGGTCACGCCATCGATCAGGCCTGTCTCATTGAGTTCGGCCAGAAGCGCGGTGTCGGCGGTGTCGGCAAAGATCAGCATGGTTTTTCCTTGGGCGTCTTTGTGTTTAGCGGCATTTGCGTGTATGAGGCCGCATTAATCCGTATAACAGAGCAAGTTCAAGTTTTTTTGCATGAGTAACGCCCCCGCCGCTTCTGACGCCCCCAAGGTTGGTTTTGTCTCGCTTGGCTGCCCCAAGGCGCTGGTCGATTCCGAACGCATACTGACGCGCCTGAAAGGCGAAGGCTATGCCACGGCCGGCGAATATGCCGGGGCCGATGTGGTGGTGGTCAATACCTGCGGCTTTCTCGATTCGGCGCGCGACGAAAGCCTGAACGCCATCGGCGAGGCTCTGGCCGAAAACGGCAAGGTGGTTGTGACCGGCTGTCTGGGGGCCGAGGCGGACCTGATCCGCGAACGCTTCCCCAATGTTGCCGCCGTTACCGGCGCGCATCAGTACGAAGAGGTGATGGAGGCGGTGCGCCGCATCGTCCCGGCCAAACCGGACCCGTTCCGTCCGCTAGTGCCGGAGAATGACCCGGGCGTGCGACTGACGCCCAAACACTATGCCTATCTGAAGATTTCCGAAGGTTGCGACCACCGCTGTTCCTTCTGCATCATCCCCTCTCTGCGCGGCGATCTGGCCTCGCGCCCGGTCGATGAGGTCTTGCGCGAAGCCGAGGTTCTGGCCGCCAATGGTGTCAAGGAGCTGCTGGTCGTGTCGCAGGACACCTCGGCCTATGGGCTCGATATCCGCTATGCCGAAGGCCGCTGGCGCAACGACTACTACAAGGCCTCGTTCGAGGACCTGTCGCGGGGACTGGGTGAACTGGGCATCTGGGTGCGGATGCACTATGTCTATCCCTATCCGCACGTGAACAGCGTCATCCCGCTGATGGCCGAAGGCAAGATCCTGCCCTATCTGGACATTCCGTTCCAGCACGCCAGCCCGAAAGTGTTGAAGGCCATGCGCCGCCCCGGCAATCAGGACAAGACGCTGGACCGCATCTTAAGCTGGCGCGAAATCTGCCCCGACCTGACCCTGCGTTCGACCTTTGTAGTCGGTTTCCCCGGTGAGACCGAGGCCGATTTCAACCTGCTGCTCGACTGGCTGGAAGCGGCGCAAATCGACCGCGTCGGGGCCTTTGCCTACGAAAACGTCGAAGGTGCAGCCGCGCGCGACCTGCCCGACCACGTGCCGGAAGAGGTGAAGCAGGACCGTCTGGCGCGCTTTATGGCCGTCGCCTCGCGCATTTCGGCGCAAAAGCTGCAAAACAAGGTCGGTCAGGTGGTCGATGTGCTGGTGGACGAGATCCGCAGTGATGGTGTGGCTGTGGCCCGCACCAAGGGCGATGCGCCGGAAATCGACGGCCACATCTACCTGAAAGGCTTTACGGGCCTGAACGCCGGGGACTATGCCAAGGCCAAAGTGACGCGCGCCGATGCCTACGACCTGTGGGGCGAGCCGGAAGGGCTGATCAAGCTCAACCGCGTGCCAACGGCACGCCCGGCAGGCCGCACGCACCGCCTGATTTCGCGGATTTAGAGCGAAATGACTTTAGGTGGAAACGTCATTTCGCTCTAAACTTTGTTTTGTCGCGATGTTTTTGCGGAAAACCGCTCACACTTTTCCGCACATCGCTCTAAAATCCAGAGATTTCAGGGCACTAGCCAGAAGCCAAACCGCGAAATGGGATGGGCAATGTCCTTCAGCGGCCAGCCCTGCTGTGCCGCCAGGGCCTTCAGCGTGCGGCGCGGGGCCAGCACCCAGCAACGTTGCGACAGGTGCCAGCCGTCCTGACTGTGGGACTTCGGGATGAAGTAGAGGTCGTGGGCGTCCATCTCGATGCTGTCGATCTGATCGAGGCGTAGAACCTTGCCGTCCGGCGCGGTAAATTCGCGGCGCTCAGAATCATAACTGAATAGCGGCTTGTTCAGCACGCTCAGACTGATCATCCCAAACAACAACAGACCCAGCAGGACCAGACCGATCCCCTTGCCCTGCGTCACCATCAGCGCCGCCCAGAAGGGCGCGATCAGCATCAGGACAATGGTATAGGTGTTGAGCAGGGTGGCGCTCCAGCGCACCTCTATCACCGGTGTTTCAGGCGTTTCGTCAGACTTCATACCTGATGCCATATCCCGAAGTGACGCCGCATTCCACCCGCATTTTAGCCTCAGCATCTTGCGGGGGCGTGAACAAGCACGCATATCGAAAACGCGGAGGAAACGATGTCCCGGTTTATAGTGTTCGACAGCCCGTTCCTGCTGGGGTTCGATGAGACCCGCAGCCTGATCGAACGCGTCAGCCGCGCCTCTGACAACTACCCGCCCTATAATGTCGAAGCGCTTTCGGCCAATCACCTGCGCCTGACCGTGGCGGTGGCCGGCTTCACCCCCGATACGCTGCGCCTCAGCCTGCAAGGATCGCAACTGACGCTTCAGGCGTTTAAGGAGCCGGGCAAGGCGCCGTCAGAGGCCACGCAGCACGAATTTATCCATCGTGGCATCGCCCAGCGCGGCTTTACGCGCAGCTTCGTCGTCGGCGAAGGGTTCGAGGTCGAGGGCGCGGTAATTGAATACGGCCTGCTGCATATCGACCTTAAACGACCCCACGCGCCAGAAGACGTGCGCATCATCCCCATTACAGCGAGATAATTTCACCTATGCGCATATAGTCGCACCAGCGAAAAACGCCTTGCGCGGGCGTGACCCACCGGGTCATTACTTCCGGACAACCCGGAGTGTGCGTTGATGAACGGCCCGATTGCCACCCCTGCCCCCGCGCTGGATAGCGAAATCCTTGCGCGTATTCGCTGCCCAGAGCTGCTGACGCGCATCGCCACGCCGGATCAGGCCGCCAGCCTGATCCACGACGGCATGACCATCGGCCTGAGCGGTTTCACCCGTGCCGGTGACGCGAAGGCCGTGCCTATGGCTCTGGCTGAGCGCGCCAAAACCCACCCGATGAAGCTGACGGTCATTACCGGGGCGTCGCTGGGGCACAACACCGATAAGCTCCTCTATGAGGCCGGACTGCTGGCGCGGCGGATGCCGTTTCAGGTGGATGACACCCTGCGCGCCGCCATCAATCGCGGCGAGGTGATGTTCATCGATCAGCACCTGTCCGAAACGGTCGAAGCCCTGCGTTCGCGGCAGGTCGGCCCGGTGGATGTGGCGGTAATCGAGGCCGTGGCCATCACCGAAGACGGCGGCATCGTGCCCTCCACCTCGGTTGGCAACAGCGCGTCCTTCGCCATACTGGCGCCCAAGGTGATCATCGAGCTGAACCTCACCTATTCGGCGGCCATGGAAGGGATGCACGACATCTACATCCCGGCCAAACGCCCATCACGCACGCCCCTGCCGGTCGTCACCTGCGACAGCCGCGTCGGCACGCCCTATATCCCCATCGACCCCGCCAAGATCGCCGCCATAGTCATTACGCATGAGACCGACAGCCCGGCCCGCGTCGCGACGCCCGATCCGGCGACCACCGCCATTGGTGCGCATCTGGTCGATTTTCTGCAAAACGAAGTCAGGCAGGGTCGTCTGCCGCCGTCGCTCAACCCCATTCAGGCCGGCATCGGCGTCATCGCCAATGCGGTCTTGAGCGAGCTGAACCGCTCGGACTTCCATAATTTGCGCATGTATTCCGAGGTCTTGCAGGATTCGACCTTTGAGCTGATCGATTCCGGCAAGCTGCTCTATGCCTCCGGCTGTTCGGTGACGCTCAGCGCGCCCTGGGCCGAGCGCGTCTTCAATCACATCGACACCTATCGCGACCGCATCATCCTGCGGCCGCAGGAAATTTCCAACCATCCGGAAGTCATCCGCCGCCTCGGCATCATCGCCATCAATACGGCGCTGGAATTCGATCTGTACGGCAATGTCAACTCGACCCATGTCGGCGGCACGCACATGATGAACGGCATCGGCGGCTCAGGCGATTTTGCCCGCAATGCCTATCTGTCGATCTTTGTCGCCAAGTCTCAGGCCAAGGACGGGGCCATCTCCGCCGTCGTGCCTATGGCCAGCCACGTCGATCATACGGAGCACGATGTCGATATACTGGTGACGGAAAACGGACTGGCCGATCTGCGCGGTCTGGCACCACGCGAACGGGCGCGGCAGGTCATCGCCCACTGCGCCCATGCCGATTACCGCGACCTGCTGAGCGACTATTTCGAGCGCGCCTGCCGCGAGCGCGGCGGACAGACCCCGCACCTGCTGTCTGAGGCCTTGAGCTGGCACGAACGCTACGTCCGCACCGGCCATATGCGCCCTTAATCCCGTGACTTAGGCCGCGTGGCTGGTTTCGGTGCGGTTGAGCAGCGCATAGAGCGCATCCGCCGTATCGACCTGACGCAGTTGCTCGCGCAGCTCTTTCTGACGCAGGATGCGCGACACCTTGGCCAGAGCCCGCAGATGTTCGGAACCCGCCTCTTCCGGCGCAAACAGGGCGAAGATCAGATCGACCGGCACATCGTCGATGGCCTCATAGCTGACCGGGGTTTCCAGACGGATAAAGACGCCGTGCATACGGGTCAGACCCGGCAAGGCCGCATGGGGCACGGCCACGCCCTGACCCACGCCGGTCGAACTCAGCTTTTCGCGCTCCAGCAGGCCCTGAAGGATGGTATCGGCCTCAAGCCCATGGGCCCCAAGCGTCCGTTCCGCCACATCAGCGACGATCTGCAAGGCATTGCGCTTGGAATTGGCGCTTACCGGCCCGGCGACGCTGTTCCGGTCAAGCACTTCGGTGAGGAACATACCATATCCATCAAGTTTGCGGGCACAGGACCGATAGAGCCATGCGCGGTCATCCGCCGCTCAAACGGCGGTACGCGACCGCGCCAGCCCTTACAGACAGCACCCACTCAAGTCAACTTCGGCTCTTTGGCCTGTTTATGAAATTTTCGCGGCACAGCGTCCAGCCAGAGCATGTTTCGATTGAATCCAATCGAAACATGCTCTGGTTATTTCGCTTTGGCGCGCATTTTATCCGAAAAGTGGGACCCACTTTTCGGAATGCGCTTCAATGCGCCTTACCGTTGAGTTTCGGTTTGGTGCGTTCCGGATCGATCCAGCCGATATTGCCGTCGGGGCGACGGTAAAGCACCGACAGCCCGCCATGCCCCGCATTGCGGAACATGATGACCGGATAGTTGGAAAGCTCAAGCTCAGCCACCGCCTGAGAGACGCTCAGCGTGCGGATGGCCGCTTCGGTTTCGGCAATGATCATCGGCTGTGGCGGGCTGTCGTGGTCCATGCCATCGTCCAGCTCAGGCTCATCGTCGATGAGGTCGCTGCCCTGAATGACGGTCAGCGGGGCCATTTCGTGCTTGGTCGGCGTATTGGTCGGATAGTGGTCCTTCAGGCGGCGCTTATAGCGGCGGATACGCTTTTCCATATGATCGAGCGTGCCATCAAAGGCCGCGTGGGCGTCGCCGCCAAAGGCATGGGCGACAAGGGTCTGACCGGAGGCAAGGCGCACCCAGCAGTCGGCCTTGAACTGATGGCCCTGCTTGGAGATCGTTACTTCGGCGGACGCGCCGCCGCGATCAAAATATTTGGTGATACCCGCATTGAGTTCGGTTTCGATGCGCTCCTGAAGCGCAGCACCCAATTCAACTTTTTTCCCGGTAACCTGTATTTGCATGGCGATAACTCGCTCCTTTAATCTGCAAAGACGTCGCCACACTGGAGGGCGGGCGACCTTGAGCCCCAGCCGTGTTTACGGACCGTGGGTCCGCCTTCGACTGTACGCTTCTGGGTCCAGATGAAAAATCAAGAAAATGTGTAGGGACTGCGACCGTAAATCGCAGCCTTCGCCTTGAATTTTTTGAGTTAATTACGTTTAACTATGCCGCGAACGGATTGGGGGATATACGGGGTACAACCCTCTCGGGGTTGGGGTATGGGGATGGTCAAGCGCATCAATCTGGTACTGAAGGGTGGGGTCGCCTCCGGCCTGATCTATGCAGCTCTGTTGCCGCGACTGGCACAGAATTTCGCCCTGTCGGGTTTGGCGGGAGCCTCAGCCGGGGCCATAGCCGCATCCCTGGGCGCTGCCGCCGAATATGCCCGCAGACGGGGGGATGCGGCGGGCTTTGCGCGGCTGGAAACGGCCTGCGCCGCCTTGCCCGCGCAACTGCCGCGCCTTCTGCACGCCAAAGGGGCGGCAGGGGCCGTACTGCGCGCCTTGTTGCATCTGGCACCGGGTTCTGGGCGACCGCGCTGGGGGCAGGCCCTTTGGGCCATGGGATTTCCATTATCGGTTGCCCTGCTGATTGGGGTGTGCGGGGCTGCCAAATACGCCCAATGGAGCCAGGGAGGCGGACACGCGGCGGCCCACGTCGTGGCAACCGGGCTCGTCTTTCTGGTCTTCGTGCTTCTGGCGGTTATGGTTTACGCCTTCGGTCTGGCCAGGCTTGTGTGCCGCCGCCATTTCGGGCTGTGCACAGGCTTGGGCAGCGGCGATCAGCCGGGCGTCACGGACTGGCTGCATCAGGCGATGCAAACCATCTCTGGCGCAGATGCCCCCCTGACCTTCGGTGATCTGAGCGCACAGCATATCCGGCTGCACATCGTCACCACCGACCTGTCGCGCGTCCGTGTGCACATGTTGCCGGAACTGGACACGCCCCTGTGGTTTGACCCAAAAGAATGGGCCGGGCTGTTTCCGTATGAGGTGCTTGGCGCGCTGCAACCCCAACGCCCCGCCCTGCGCTGGCCTCTGCCGCCGCCTGAGGCGCTGCCCGTGCTTGTCGCCGTGCGTATGAGCCTCGCCTGTCCCGGCCTGATGTCGCAAATTCCCGTCTATGCGCAGGCCGAAGGCGGGGTGCGCCTCTATCTGAGCGATGGCGGTGTCGCCAATAACTTTCCGTTTGACGTCTTTGACACCGACGACGCGCCGACCTGGGGTATAGATTTCGACAGCCTGCGCGACGGCGATGACGAAGCGCGTCGTGTCGGTCTGTTGAGCGAAGCGCAAGAAGGGAACCGCATAGCTGCCGATCCGATGCCCAACCTGCTGGCCTATGTGTGGAATCTGCTGGCCTCCATGCGCGAAGCCGATATTCGTCGCCGCCTGCTGACCGCCACCCGCGCCAGTCGCATGATCCGCATCCGGTTGAAACGCAATGAAGGCGGCATGAACCTGCACATGAGCGCAGAGCAGACGGCGGTTCTGGCCGCCTGTGGCGAAACGGCGGCGCAACTGATTACAGAGACGGAGAGGCCCTTGTGAAAATCGCGAACCTGTTTACCGGACTGAGGATCGTCCTGATGGCCCCTCTGCTCTACTTCCTGATCAAGGGAGACAGTTGGCCCGCCCTGATCGTTTTTGCGGCTGCCGGTCTGAGCGATATTGCCGATGGCTGGCTGGCACGCGCGCTCAATCAGGCCTCGCGCTTCGGCGCCTTTTTCGATCTGCTGGCTGATCGCTTGCTGACCCTGACCCTGTTTTGCGGGTTGCTGACGCGCGGCGTACCGGAAATCGTGGTGGTGAGCGGCGTGGTCCTGCTGGCGCGCGATTTTCTGGTCGCCGGTCTCAACGAAGCCCTGCCCGATCAACTCAATATCCAGGTGTCACCGCTGGAGCGCGCCAAGATTGCGTTGCAATTTCTGGGATTTGGCTTGCTTATTCTGCCGGAGCAATATGGCGACCTGCCTTTGGGGGCCGATATCATCGTACCCTTAAACAGCTTTGACGTCGGCGTGGTCTGTCTGAGTCTAAGCGCGGTCCTGTGCCTGATGACTGTCGGCGAATATGTGCGCCGGGCACGTCAGGCCTTTGAGACAGATCGAAATAGGGGCTGATTAGAGCGATATGTCGAAAAGTATGAGCGGTTTTCGACAAAAATATCGCGACAAAACAAAAATTTAGAGCGGGATGATGTTTCCATTTAAAATCATCCCGCTCTAACGGATCATCCGCTTGCGCTCGACCGAAGACGGGATGCGCAGGGCTTCGCGGTACTTGGCCACGGTGCGGCGGGCGATATCAACGCCGGCCTCTTTGAGAATTTCGACGATGCGGTCGTCGGACAGCACTTCACCAGAGGCCTTTTCGCCTTCGATCAGGTGCTTGATCTTGTGACGCACCGACTCAGCGGAATGGGCCTCGGAACCATCGGCCGCGGCAATGGCCGAGGTGAAGAAGAATTTCAGTTCAAAAACCCCGCGCGGGGTCGAGATATATTTATTGGTCGTGACGCGCGAAATGGTCGATTCGTGCATCCCCACGGCCTCAGCCACCGTCTTCAGGTTCAGCGGGCGCAGGTGTTCAACGCCATAGACGAAGAAGCCGTCCTGCTGACGCACGATTTCCGCCGACACCTTGAGGATGGTGCGCGCGCGCTGATCAAGGCTCTTGATCAGCCAGTTGGCCTGCGACAGGCATTCATTGAGATAGGTCTTTTCCTGATCCGAACGCGCCGAGGTCGCCACCTTGGCGTGGTAGCTCTGATCGACCAGAACGCGCGGCAGGGTGTCGCTGTTGAGATCGACGCGCCAGCCGCCCGACGGGTCCTGACGCACAAACACATCCGGCACCACGCCGGCCTGTGGTTCCGCACCAAAGGCCGCCCCCGGACGCGGCGTCAGGGCCTTCAGTTCGCGGATCATCTCCGCCAGGTCTTCGTCATCAACGCCGCAGGCCCGCCGCAGGGCGCTCAGATCACGGCGCGCCAGAAGCTCCAGATTGTCGATCAGCGCCGCCATAGCCGGATCAAAGCGGTTCCGCTCGATCAGTTGCAATTTCAGGCATTCCGGCACCGAACGGGCCATGACGCCGGTCGGTTCAAAGCCCTGACAGACCGTCAGGACTTTTTCGATCAGGTCCATCGCACAGCCAAGACGTTCGGCGATTTCCGTCAGATCGGCGCGCAGGTAGCCGCCTTCATCAACGGCGTCGATCAGGATTTGCGCCACGGCCATTTCGGGCGCGCTGAACCCAGC
This sequence comes from Asticcacaulis sp. W401b, assembly GCF_046503825.1. NCBI lineage: Bacteria > Pseudomonadati > Pseudomonadota > Alphaproteobacteria > Caulobacterales > Caulobacteraceae > Asticcacaulis > Asticcacaulis sp. W401b. The sequence goes on along the minus strand of NZ_JBKFEE010000002.1, from coordinate 283,949 downwards.
GATCAGGGCCTGATCCATCAAATGTTCGGCCAAAGTCTTGTCGCGGCTCATAGCGCGGTCAAGCGTATCACCATCGCCATCGAAACCGCCACCCTTGCCGGCGCGGGTCCAATCAACCATCGGCCCTTCCCCGATGTCGGCCGAGGCCACAGGCTCGCGCACCGTCGGCTCATCGTCGCCATAGACATCGCCTTCGGAGGCGTCGAGATCGGAATTGGCCTGCTGTGTATCGCGGTCAGAGAGTTCCAGTTCACCGCGCTCTTCGCGGGGCAGGTCGGAGTCTGTATCCGGGGCGTCCGGACCTCCATCGCCGTCTTCGCGCAGCAAGAGCGGATTGCGCTCCAGCTCAGCCTCGACCACGGCCTCCAGCTCAAGGTTCGACAATTGCAGAAGCTTGATCGCTTGCTGCAACTGGGGCGTGATGACCAGCCCCTGCCCTTGTCTGATTTCCAGCCTTTGCCCTAATGACATGGACCGGAGCTTAGACGTTAACACCTTAAATTAGGTTAACCCCTTTCCACAGGCCGGAAAAACCGGTGGAAAAGCCGCAGACATCGGGGTTAGCCGTCGAAATTTTCACCCAGATAGACGCGGCGCACTTCAGGGTTATGGCGGATTTCATCCGGCGTGCCCTCAAACAGCACTTCGCCCGAATGGATGATCGAGGCACGGTCGATAATGTCGAGCGTTTCACGCACATTGTGGTCGGTGATCAGGATACCGATGCCGCGGTGTTTGAGATACCCCACCACATCACGGATATCCGAAATGGCCAGCGGGTCGATACCGGCAAACGGCTCATCCAGCAGGATGAAGGACGGATCACAGGCCAGAGCACGGGCAATTTCGACACGACGACGTTCACCCCCCGAAAGAGCCGTAGCCGGTGACTTACGGATATGGGTGATGTGCAGTTCTTCGAGCAGGCGCGTTACTTCGGCGTCGATCTGCGAACGGCTGGTGAGGCGCAGTTCCAGCACGGCCTGAAGATTCTGCTCGACGGTCAGGCCCCGAAAAATCGAAGATTCCTGCGGCAGATACCCAAGCCCCATGCGCGCGCGCTGATACATGGGCTGAGCCGTGATGTCGTGGCCATCCAGACTGATGGTGCCATAATCTGGCTGCACCAGCCCGGTAATCATGTAGAAGCAGGTGGTTTTACCCGCGCCGTTGGGCCCCAGAAGGCCCACGGCCTCACCGCGACGCAGGGACAGCGACACGGTCTTGACCACCGCGCGTTCCTTGTACGATTTGCCGATGCCTTCGACGCGCAGGCCATCAACCGTATCACTCGCTTCGGTCATCCGCATATCGGCGGCGCTGCGCACATCCAGTGTGGAAATAACGGTCATCTTATTGCGGCTTCTTAGTCGCTGAATTTTGGTTTGAGGCCTGGTTCGGATAAAAGACCCCGCGCACGCGGCTCTTGCTGCCCGCGGTCGGCACGCCGTCCATGCTCGATTTCTTGGCACCGACATCATAGACAAGGCGGCTGCCTTCCATGACATTCTGACCCTGCTTGAGCACCACATTGCCGGTCAGAACCAGGGTGTCGGTGCTTTTGGTATAGATCGCGCGGTTGCCGGTCATCACCTGATCGTCCACCACATAGTACACATTGCCAACCGCTTCGGCGGTAGACAGGGCGTCCCACCGGCCCGTCGTCGGGTTCTGGCCGTAGATAACCGTCACCTTATCCGCGCGCAGCCGCGACGTATCCTGAAGGAATTCCACGCTGCCCGTGAAGGTAGCGGTATGGTTACCATCATCGGCTTCGAACGTATCGGCGGCATAGGCAATAGGATTTTCCTTGGTGGGGACAAATTGCGCCCACGCCACCGGTGCCGCCAGCACCCCGGCCACGCCCATCACCCACATTGTTGTCCTGATCTTCATGGCCGGAATATCCTTTAAAAAAATGTCAGTTTTCGTCGCCCGAAAGCGTGCCGGTCACCTGTTGTCCCGGCTTACCATAAAACACAACCTTGCGCCCGTTCTGCTCCACGCGGAAGGCCTGCGCATTGACCACGCCCGTCTGCCAGCGGCCTTCGACCGGTGTATTGCCGGTAATCACCGCACTCTGAAGATCGACGTCAGCCGCCTGGGTCCGCAAAGACAGGCCATTGCCTGAATTCAGGGTGACATCCTTATTGAGCGTGAAACGCCGTTTGGTGTCGTCATAGACACCGACCGCGCCTTCCAGCGCGGAGGGACGGCTGTTTTCAGAGCGAATTTCCATACGCGGTGCCGTCAGCGTGACGATCTGTGACGTTCTGCCCTTGCGCACCGCCTCAAGACCGCGCATCTCATAGCGCTCACCGTTGCGGCTTCGGTCGGTATAAAACGGGTTGGTCATGCGGATGTCTTCGCCGGTGGTCGTATAGACGTTCATCGAATTGATAACGCTCTGCACAACGATCCACACGATCATAAGCAAGACCGTGCCGATAATAAGGCCCGGAAAGATAAGGCGCAGACGGGAGATCTTGCGCGAACGCTTTTTCCACGCCAGCGCCTGAATATTCAGGCGGTGGCGGGCATCGGCATGGTCGTGCGTCGCGGTTTCAATGGCCGGCATGGCGGCAGAAATCCTCATCTGCGGGGCGTTTTCAGCTCCATGAATGGGCGAATATATCCGTATCTTCCCAACCTGCCAAATCCAGTTTGACGCGGTGCGGCAAAAAATCGAAACAGCCCTGCGCCAGCTCGCTGCGCCCTTCGCGCGCCAGCATGACATCGAGCTTTTCGCGTAGGGTATGCAGATGCAGCACATCCGAGGCCGCATAGGCCAGTTGTTCCGGCGTCAGGGTTTGCGCCCCCCAGTCCGAGCTTTGCTGCGCCTTGGAGATATCGACGGACAAAAGCTCACGCACCAGGTCTTTCAGGCCGTGGCGGTCCGTATAGGTGCGCGCCAGCTTTGAGGCGATCTTGGTGCAATAGACGGGGGCCGTCACCACGCCCAGATGCAGCAGGAACATGCCGATATCAAAACGCCCGAAATGGAACAGTTTCAAGACCCTGGCATCGGTGAGCAGGGCTTTCAGATTGGGGCAGTCATAGGCCGGGCGGTTGAGCCGCACGACGTGGGCATCGCCATCCCCCGCTGACAACTGCACCACACACAGGTCATCACGCCCGAAGCGCAGGCCCATGGTTTCGGAGTCGATGGCAACCACGGCGCCCAGATCAAGGCCGTTGGGCAAATCGCCTTCATGATAATGGATGGTCACGCTGTAAAAAACCTCTGACTTTGTCTCTGGTTCTGGCCTAAGCCATAGGTCGTGCGCCGTCAATTCCTGTCGGCAAAGGCGTGGCGAAACCGATTGTTTTCTGTTGTTTGCGTAACACCCCCCTTGTCAGGGCGCGCGGCTTCGATCAAATGCGCAGTCCAACGCATAACACAGTTAACCATAACAGGGTCAGTCCATGTCATCACACCCGCAGGCAGACAGCGTGCAGAAGGAAGCCGGTCTGCGTACCATTGTCGCGGCGTCGGCCGCCGGTACGACCTTTGAGTGGTACGACTTCTTCATTTTCGGGGCCCTGACCTCGATCATCACGAAGAACTTCTTTACCGGGCTTGATGACACCACCGGCATGATCCTGGCGCTGCTGACCTTCGCGCTGGGCTTCCTGTCGCGGCCCTTCGGCGCGTTGCTATTTGGTCATATCGGTGACCGCAAAGGGCGCAAGGGCACCTTCCTCTACACCATCCTGCTGATGGGGGTGGCCACGGTGCTGATCGGCTTCCTGCCCACCTATGAACAGGCGGGCATTTGGTCGCCGCTTTTGCTGGTGGGGCTGCGCATCCTTCAGGGCATTGCGATGGGCGGTGAATATGGCGGGGCTGTGATTTACGTTGCGGAACACGCCCCCGCGGATAAACGCGGCGCCTATACGGCGTGGATTCAGGCTTCCGCCTCTCTGGGGCTGGTTATCGCGCTGCTGGTCGTCTTTCTGACCCGCACCATCGTCAAGGAAGAGGCGTTTGGTGACTGGGGCTGGCGCATCCCGTTCATCGTCTCCGCCGTGCTTCTGGCTATTTCGGTCTATATCCGCGCCAAGACCGCCGAAAGCCCCGCCTTCCGCGCTCTGCACGACAGCGGCAATATCTCCAAAGCTCCGTTCAAGGAAGCCTTTGGTCAGTGGTCGAACCTGCGTCAGGTGCTGATCGCCCTGTTCGGCTTCATGACGGCGCAGGGCGTGGTGTGGTACACGACCTTCTTCTACACGCAGGTGTTTCTGGAAAAGAGCGTCAAGCTGGCGCCCACCACCGTCAACCTTCTGGTGATGAGCATTTCGATCGTCAGCGCCGTTCTCTACGTCGTCTGGGGCCAGTTGTCGGACCGGGTTGGGCGCAAGCCGGTGATGATCCTCGGCATCGCTATTGCCGTGCTCAGCTTCGTGCCCGGCTTTCATCTGATGGCGCGCTTTGCCAATCCGGCGCTGGACGACGCCGTCAACCGCACGCCGGTCGTCATCTTCGCCGACCCGCGCAAGTGTTCGGTACAGTTCGACCCGGTGGGCAAGGCGCAGTTCACCTCATCCTGTGACCTCGCCAAAGCGCTGGTGACGGGGCTGGGTGTGCCCTATGTCAACAAGCCGACCGAGCCGGGTGCGACGTTTGCCACGGTGCAAATCGGCGATCGCACCATCGCCGTGCAGTCGGGCGATGCTCTGTCCAAGGACGAGCTTAAGACGCTGAAAACCAATGCCGTGACCGATCTAAAGGCGGCCCTGAAAGCCGCCGGCTATCCTGAAGCCGCCGATCCGAAGCGCGTCAATGTGCTGGGCATCTTTGCCGTTCTGTTTGTTTTCACCGTTGGGGCCACAGCGCTTTATGGCCCGATGGCCTCGGCCCTTGTCGAGATGTTCCCGACGCGCATCCGCTATACGGCTCTGTCCCTGCCCTACAATATCGGCACCGGCTGGTTCGGCGGCCTGCTGCCCGCCATTTCCTTCGCCATGGTCGCCGGTTCAGGTAATCTGTTCTTTGGCCTGTGGTATCCGGTGATTATCGGGGCCACAGCCATCGCGGTCGCTCTCCTCTTCATGAAGGAAACGCGCGGCCGTGACCTGCACACCATGGAGGACCCGCCGGACAGGTAAACGAAAAATTCGCCTGAAAACGAAAAAACACGGAAATGTGCATTGAGTTTTTCCACAACCGTGTCATTATTCCCACAGCTCCCGACGGAGTGTATGCGGCGGCTTCGACGTCTCCTGAGTGCGTTTTTCCCTTTATCTCTTCGTGTTATGTGCCAAACATCTGACCCGGTCAGTCTCACTGACCGGGTTTTTTTATGCGTCAGGAAGCCGTTATGCGTTTGTCGATTGCCTCATGGAACATCAACTCGGTGCGGCTGAGGATTGATCAGGTCATACGTTTCCTCGATATGGTGCGCCCGGACATCCTGTGCCTTCAGGAAATCAAGTGTCAGAACGGTGAGTTCCCGCGCAAGGCTTTCGAAGACGCGGGCTATCCGCACATGCTTGTCACCGGGCAAAAGGGCTGGCACGGCGTGGCGCTGGTGTCGAAACTGCCGTTTGAAACTAGCGAGATTTTGCCCTTTTGCCGCCGCGGCGAAGCGCGCGTTCAGGGAATACAGGTCGCAGGCATCGACCTGTGGAACTTCTATATTCCGGCGGGCGGCGATGTCCCTGATCGCGAAGCCAATGACAAGTTTGATCACAAGCTGGAATTCTATGAGCGCCTGACCGCGCACCTGAAAACGCGCAATTCCGATGCGCCGCTACTGATCGCCGGCGACCTCAATATCGCGCCCGGCGAAAACGACGTGTGGAGCCATCGTCAGATGCTGAAAGTGGTCAGCCATACCCCACCGGAGCTGGAGGCCTTTGCCAATCTGATGGATGCGGGCGGCTTTCATGACGCCTTCCGCGAACTGTGGCCGGAACCGCAAAAGCTGTTTACCTGGTGGAGCTATCGCGCCGCCGATTTCCGCAAGTCCAATCGCGGGCTGAGGCTCGATCACCTGCTGATCAATCCCGCCTTGAAGGCGCGCATCACCTCGCCCATAGCCGCCGTCATTCACGACTCCGTCCGCGAATGGGACCGGCCGTCGGATCACGCCCCTATTCAGATCGAATTCGACCTATGACCGAAGACACCCTGCCCGCAGAAGCCGGGCTGCCCGCCGACATTCTGGCCAAGGCCGATTTCCGCTTCAACGAATATGCGTGGAAGATCAGGGATATCCCCGAAGTGATCCGCGCCGCCACCAAGGCCGGATTTATGAGCCTCGGCGGCCAGCTTCAGATCCGCATCCCGGACGCCATCGGTGAATGTCATTGGGTGGAAACCGACCCGGCGGGTTTGGCTCCGGCTGACCTGCCGTGGGCGGTGCGTATCCGCATGGTTGAGGAACTGGCGCTACAGGACTGGGAAGAGCTGAAGGCGCATTACGATTTCGCCGAACAGGTCAAACTGGCCTTTCCGGCGGTGCTGGAACCCTATCTGGCCAAGGGTGGCAAGCTGGAAGACGCCCTGTGGTTCACCTGGTACGTCATCGACGAAGACAACGAGCGCCAGCACCGCGAAGCGGAGGGAGAGTAACCTCTCCTCCCTGCGGCTTTGCTGTGGGGAGGTGGCAGCGAACAAGGTGAGCTGACGGAGGGGGATGGCACAAAAACTGGCCAAAGGCGCAATACTTTGATATTATGGCGGAATCCCCCTCCGTCATTTCTCGCTTACGCTCAAAATGCCACCTCCCCATGCCTTCGGCACAGGGAGGAGAGTTAGCGCAACTCTTTACGCACCACCAGCTTCAAACCCGACCACACGTCGCTGACGGCGCAGACCTTCACATCGACAAAGCCCAGCGGCAAACAAACCTCGCGGATGACGTCTTCGGTAATGTCGGTCGGCACTTTTGAGGCCTTTTTGGGCCACGAAACCCAGACCATGCCGTCCGGCCTCAGCGCCGTGCGCCAGTGGGTCAGCGCCGCTTCCAAAACCGCCCGCTCAGTGGTGAAAAGGTGTACCAGCTCCGGATCATCTTCGCCGAACCCCACACCTTCCGGCAACGGTTCCAGCCAGTTTTTATAGTCTTCCGGTGCGCCGACCACCGCCGCGCGCATCCCCGGCTTATATCCAAGCTTCTTCGCCAGAGGCGTACCGGAGTAGCCTGTTGCCACCTTACCCCCCAATAAAAAACCGGGACCATCAGGCCCCGGCTTTCTTAAAATTGCAACCTGTACCCACCGGCGTCGGTCATCAGCAGACGGGCATTGGCCGGATCGGGCTCGATCTTCTGGCGCAGGCGATAGACGTGGGTTTCCAGCGTGTGCGTGGTGACGCCTGCATTATAGCCCCATACCTCGGTCAGCAGTTCTTCGCGCGAGATCGGCTTGCCACCGGCGCGATAGAGGTACTTGAGGATGTTGGTTTCTTTTTCGGTCAGGCGAATCTTCTTCTGCACCTGATCAATCAGCAGCTTGAGCGCCGGTTTGAACTCATAAGGCCCGATGCGGAAGGTCGCGTCTTCGGAGGTTTCGTGGCTGCGGACCTGAGCGCGGATACGCGCCAGCAGGACGGCAAAGCGGAACGGCTTGGTGACATAGTCATTGGCCCCCGCATCCAGCCCCAGAATCTGATCGGAATCAGAGGCGGCCCCGGTCAGCATGATCACCGGCGTGGTCAGGCCGGATTTGCGCAACAGGCGGCAGGCTTCGCGCCCGTCCATATCCGGCAAATCCACATCCAGCAGGATCAGGTCGGCATTGATGGTCTTCCCAAGGCGTATGCCTTCGGTGCCATTCGATGCCTGAGTGACCTTGAACTCTTCATGCAGTTCAAGTTGTTCGGCCAGCGCCTCGCGCAGTTCGTCATCGTCATCAACGATCAGCAGGGTTTTTTGTTGCACCATAATCCTGTAGCGTTGTGGGTGTTTTTATCAGTTCAGGGTGTAAACCGGCCTATGGTCAAGATTTTTACCGCATACGCCGAAGGTTTTCTAGTCTTAAACTCAGATAGGGTGCGTTGCGCTCTGGGTAAAGGGGGCGTTATTGCCGCCGCTGATAAAAGGGAGGGCGATCTGCGCTCGCCGCTGGGTCTGTGGCCGGTGCGTTATGTCTGGTATCGCCCTGACCGTTTGCCCGTGCCGGAGACGGTCCTGCCCGTAAAAGCCCTGTCGCCCGATGACGGCTGGTGCGACGATGCCGAGAGCGATCTGTATAACCTGCCTGTCAAACTGCCCTTTGAGGGCTCGCACGAAAAGCTGTGGCGCGACGATCATGTCTATGACCTGATCGTGGTGCTGGGGCATAATGACGACCCGCCAGTCAAGGGGCTGGGCTCGGCCATCTTCCTGCATCTGGCGCGTGAGGACTATTCCGGCACCGAAGGCTGCGTGGCGCTCAGTGTGGACCACCTGCGCGAATTACTGAAAACCGCCGACGCCGAAACCTATGTGGAGATCAGCCAGTAATCTCCTCCCTGTTCCGAAGGCATGGGGAGGTGGCAGGACGCAAAGCGGCCTGTCGGAGGGGATTACGCAGAGATTGACCAAGGCCGCAGTCTTTGGACGGGTCTGAGCAATCCCCCTCCGTCAACTCACTCCGTTCGTTGCCACCTCCCCACGCTTCGCGTAGGGAGGAGATTCAGCGCTGACCGAAAATGGCCGTGCCGACGCGGATTTCGTTCGATCCGAAGCGCAGCGCCGTTTCGAAATCGTCGCTCATGCCCATGCTGAGATGCCCAATACCGTTACGCTCGGCGATCTTGCGCAACAAAGCGAAATAGGGACCGCGCGGCCCTTCGACCGGCGGAATACACATCAGACCGCGCGGCTCCAGCCCATAGCCACGCACCGTCGCGATGAAGGCGTCGGCCTCAGCGGGCAAAATCCCGGCCTTTTGCGCTTCTTCGCCGATATTGACCTGCACATAGATGTGCGGGGCGCGGCCCTGCTTTTGCGCCTCATCGGCAATGACACGGGCGATTTTTTCGCGGTCAACGCTTTCGATAATATCGAAAAAAGCCACGGCATCGGCGGCCTTATTGCTTTGAAGTGGACCGATGAGGCACAGGGTCAGGTCGGGATATTGATCCTTTTCCGGCCCCCAGCGTTCCATCGCCTCCTGCACGCGGTTCTCGCCAAATCGCCGGTGGCCAGCCTCCAGCACCGGGCGTATAACCTCCCAGGGCTGGTTTTTGGACACAGCGGTCAGGCAGGCGGAATCGTCCGGCCGCCCGGTCAGTTTCAGCGTCTTGTGCAGACCTTTGACAATACGCGCGTAATTTTCCGCCGAAGGTGAAGATGACATACCGAACCCGCTACGCCTTTCTGATGAACCGGGCCAGAGACATAGCCCGCCACGCGCATATGTCCAGCGCAAACGGGCGCGATCTGCCCGCCCTGTTTTACGTCACTGATCCCAAACGCACACCGCATCCGGAAGAAATTGTCGCGCACCTGCCGGCGGGGGCGGGGGTGATCTACCGCCATTTCGGCGATCCTCATGCCACGGCCCATGCCCGCGTCTTGCGCACCCTGTGTGATGATAATGGGGTGAAATTGCTGATCGGGCAGGATGTGGCATTAGCCGAAGAGGTCGCCGCCGATGGCGTGCATCTGCCCGAACGGGCTCTGGCAAACGCACCGGATGTGCGCGAAAGACACGGCGACTGGCTGATTACCGGGGCCTGTCACGGCTGCGAAACGCTCGATCTGGCGGAGGTGACGGCTCTGGATGGCCTCTTCATTTCGCCGGTTTTTGCCAGCCAGAGTCCCTCGGCGAAAGACGTCGCGCCTCTGGGGCTCAAAGGCATTCAGATGTTTTGCGATCTCAGCCCGGTACCGGTTCTGGGGTTGGGCGGCATTGGGGCGGACAATGCCGAACACCTGACGCACTCCGGTCTTGCCGGATTCGGCGCGGTCGAAGCGTTTCAGCTTAAATAATTAAAACTTGAACGTAGTTTCCAGACGCACGCGCGGCTGATCCTTGTCGGCCGCCGGATCACGCGGTTGCAGCGACTTGGTCTTTTCGCCGAAACCGACCGTACCGCCCACACGCACCGAGGGCGAGATCTTATAGAAGGCACCGGCGTCCACGTCGTTCCAGCCAGACGGGCGGGCCTCGTCCTGATTGAGGTCGAGCTTCAACCCCCAGCGGCCCTTGACCGACCACTGATAGATTTTCGACTGCTGACGGGTAGCGGCATTGGTCTCGGTGGAAAGGGTGCTCAGGCTCAGCGGCGCGGTGGCTTCGCTGGTCTTGGCTTTGGCGGTCTGGTTATTGAGCGCATAGGCCGGCGCGGACGCGATAAGCGCCACGGCCATAACCGATACCCCTGCTGCCATAACCCGCTTCATAACTCTACCACTTCCGATGATCAGCCCGCAGGCCAGTCACGTTCAAACCTTGGTTGGGCACGCCATATACGGGATGTGTGACGGATTTATGTAACCGCCTGACATACCCGCAATCGCCTGCCCGTCCCTATCCTGTACCCAGATTAGGGCATGGATATGTTATAAATCGCTTAAAAGCCTGCACGTGCGAAATCAATAGTGATCGGTGTTATTTGGCAAAGCCGTCAGATTCGCTCAAAAGATGTGATCAAATAGACACGCCCTTACCGCTCGCAGATTTCCAGCGTAACGCGCCTTTGCCGCACAACTGCCGCGATTGGGTGCCAGCTTGCCCCGGATTTTGGCCGTACTCCCCCCTCAACGGGTCTGACGGCCCAGAGACGGCTGGGGCCGGGGGACAAGGAAAGGCTTGTCATACCCCCGTTTGCTCATGCTATAGAGCGGTTAACAGGCCAGACGCCCATTGCCCTTAATCCGGGGGTGGCGCTTCGGGACAGAATGCGGAGTGGACGACACACTATGAAGACGATCAAGAAGGCGGCTCTGATTACGCTGGCCGCAGCCCTGTCTCTGAGCCTGACGGGCTGCCTGAGTTTCGGCAAAAAGGACGAGACTACCATAGACGCCAAGGCCGAAAAGCGCGGCTTCCTGGGTCTGGGTGGGTCGAAGCCGACCAGCGAGCAGGCCAATGCGACGATTGGCGTCAATGCCTATCTGTGGCGCGCCTCGCTCGACACCATCTCCTTCATGCCTCTGGCTTCGGCCGATCCGTGGGGCGGCATCATCGTCACCGACTGGTACGCCAACCCCGAAAAGCCGGATGAGCGTTTCAAGGCCACGGTCTATATCCTCGATACCCGTCTGCGCGCCGACGCCCTGAACGTGTCGCTGTACAAGCAGGTCAATACGGGCGGTCAGTGGGTGGACGCCAGCGTCTCGGCCCAGACCCAGATCGACATTGAAAACGCCATCCTGACGCGCGCGCGTCAACTGCGTCTGTCGAACGTGAAATAAGCCCCTTCGCTAAGGGCGAAATTAAGGGCGTTCGGGCTTTGACCCGGACGCTCTTTTTGTTTATGCCGAACGCCTGTTTTTCGCGCCGTTTGCGCTAAAAGGTCCGTTGATGTCCCGCTACAATCCCAAAGAGTCCGAACCGAAACAACGCGCCCGCTGGGACGCCGCCCAGACCTTCCTGACCAAGTCGAAGGATCAGGCCGGCGACAAGCCGAAATACTACGTCCTTGAGATGTTCCCCTACCCGTCGGGCCGCATCCATATGGGCCATGTGCGCAACTACGCCATGGGCGATCTGGTGGCGCGGTTCAAACGCGCGCGCGGTTTCAACGTGCTGCACCCGATGGGCTGGGACGCCTTTGGGATGCCGGCGGAAAATGCGGCTATGGAACGCGGCATCCACCCCAAGGGCTGGACCTACGACAATATTGCCAGCATGAAGGCGCAGCTTCAGCGTCTGGGCCTGTCGATCGACTGGACGCGCGAATTCGCCACCTGCGACCCCAGCTACTATGGCAAGCAGCAAAAGTGGTTCCTCGACCTTTTGAAGCACGGCCTCGTCTATCGCAAGGAGTCTCAGGTCAACTGGGACCCGGTGGACAATACGGTTCTGGCCAACGAGCAGGTCATCGACGGCAAGGGCTGGCGGTCAGGCGCCGTGGTCGAAAAGCGCAACCTGACCCAGTGGTTCCTCAAGATCACCCAGTACGCCGATGATCTGGTCGAAGGGCTTTCGACGCTCGACCGCTGGCCGGACAAGGTGCGTCTGATGCAGGCCAACTGGATCGGCCGCTCCAAGGGTCTGAAGTTCAAATTCAACTTCGCGGGCGACGTCGCGCACGAACCGCTGGAAGTCTATACCACCCGTCCGGACACCCTGTTCGGCGCGGGCTTCGTCGCCGTGGCCGCCGATCACCCGCTGGTCAAGGCTCTGCCTGAGACCCCGGAGCTGGAAGCCTTCCTTGATCAGGTGAAGAAGGGGGGCACCACACAGGAAGAGATCGACACCGGCGAAAAGCTCGGTTTCAACACCGGCCTGAAGGTCGTGCATCCGTTCAAGCCGGGTGAGACTCTGGACGTGTGGATCGCCAATTTCGTGCTGATGGGCTACGGCACCGGGGCCATTTTCGGCTGCCCGGCCCATGACCAGCGCGACCTCGACTTTGCCCGCAAGTACGATTTGCCGGTGCGCGAAGTGGTACTTCCCACCGATGCCGATGCGGCCAGCTTCGCGGTCGATACCGAGGCCTATACCGGTCCGGGTACGATCTTTAATTCCGAGTTCCTCGACGGTCTGGACATCGAAACCGCCAAGGCGACGGCGATTGAAAAGATCGAGTCCATGGGCCTCGGCGAAGGCGCCATCATCTATCGCCTGCGCGATTGGGGCGTGTCACGTCAGCGCTACTGGGGCTGCCCCATCCCGGTCATCCACTGCGACGACTGCGGCGTGGTGCCAGTACCGGACGACCAGTTGCCGGTTACCCTGCCCAAAGATGTCACCTTCGACGTGCCGGGCAACCCGCTGGACCGTCACCCGACCTGGAAGCACGTCAACTGTCCGCACTGCGGCAAGGCGGCGCGCCGCGAAACCGATACGCTCGACACCTTTGTGGATTCGTCGTGGTATTTCGCGCGTTTTACCGCCCCTGACGCCTCAGAGGCCATTCGCAAGGCCGATGCCGACTACTGGCTGCCCGTCGATCAGTATATCGGCGGCATCGAGCACGCCATCCTGCACCTGCTCTATTCGCGCTTTATTACGCGGGCACTGAACACCTGCGGCTATCTGGACGTGAAGGAGCCGTTCGCCGGCCTGTTCACCCAAGGTATGCTGACGCACGAAACCTATAAGACGGCCTCTGGCGAATGGGTCGATCCGTCGGACGTTGAAATTACCAGCGAAGGCAGCAAGCGCAGCGCCATCAAACTGTCCACCGGCGAAGCGCTGAAAATCGGCGACGTCGAAAAGATGTCGAAGTCGAAAAAGAACGTCGTCGCCCCGGAAGACATTTTCGACACCTATGGCGTCGATGCGGCGCGCCTGTTCGTGCTGTCTGACTCCCCGCCGGAGCGCGATGTGCAGTGGACGGCGTCAGGCGTCGAAGGCTCGTGGCGCTTTACGTCGCGGGTGTGGGCCGAATTCGACAGCCTGCCCGACGGCGATGTGCCGGCAACGGACGAAGCCGCCGCGCTGGAGCTGCGCAAGGTGGCGCACAAGGCCGCCAAGGCCGTCACCGAAGGCTTCGAAGGCTTCCGCTTCAACGGTGCGATCGCGAAGCTGTATGAATTCGTCAACGCCCTGCGCGCCTCTGACGTGCAGAAGACGGGTACAGCGGCGCGCCGTGAGGCCCTGACCATCCTCGCCGGGCTGATCGCGCCGGTGACGCCGCATCTGGCCGAAGAAGGCTGGGCGCGTCTGGGGTACGACGGCCTGATCGCCGATGCCGCCTGGCCGCAATACGACCCGGCTCTGGCCACAGACGACGTCTATACCCTGCCCGTTCAGGTCAATGGCAAGAAGCGCGGTGAGCTTCAGGTGCCACTGAATGCTTCCGAGGCGGAAATCCGCGAAATGGCGCTTGCCGACGAGGGCGTGAAGCGTCATCTTGAAGGCGTCACGGTGCGTAAAGTCATCGTCGTTCCCAACCGCATCCTCAACTTTGTCGTAGGCTGATCATGATCCGCAAAGCCCTTCTGGCCTTCGCCCTGCTGAGTGCTCCGCTGTCTTTGACGGGCTGCGGGTTCACCCCGGTCTATGCGCAGAAGGGCCTGCCCGGTGAGCTGGCCAATATCGACGTCATCACCACGGATTCGCGCACTGGCTACTTCCTGCGGCAGAATCTGGTGTCGGGCTTTAACACCCTTGAGGGTCAAAAGCGCTACCGTCTGAGCGTCAAGCTTGACGAAAAACGTTACGATGTCGGTCCCGGTATCAACGACATCGCTGTACGGACCGAAATTTCCACGCGCGTCGAATACACCCTGACCGAAACGGCAACGCGCAAGGTCCTGACCCAGGGTACTTTCGTCGATGCCACGACCTACAATGCCAGTGCGCAATCACCCTATGCCGGCGTCGCCGCCCAGAAAGACGGGCAGCAACGTGCCGCCACGGCTATTGGCGAACGTATCCGCAGCGAACTGGTGCTGTTCTTCCACGACAAGAAAACGGCTCCGGCCAGCTAAAGCCCATGAAGCTGGTCAAGCGTCCTGAGATTGAGGGATTCCTCAAATCACCGCCGCGTGAGGTGATCGCCTGTCTGATCTATGGCAAGGACCGCGGGCAGGTGCTGGAGCGTGGGCAGGCACTGGCCCAGAAGATCGTCCCGGACATCAAGGACCCGTTCAACGTCTCGCTGCTGACCGATACCGATATCGATGCCGATCCCGCCCGCCTTGAGGACGAGCTTCAGGCGCAGTCGCTGATGGGCGGCCGGCGATTGGTACGGCTCAAATTCTTTTCAGAAAAGGCCACACTGGACAAACAGGTGGCCGCTGCGCTTAAGGCCCATGCCGCTGGTGAGTTGAACCGCGATGCCTTCTTCCTGATCGAAGCCGGTGGTTTGGGGGGCGACTCCGGCGTGCGCAAGCTGGCCGATGCCGACAAGGCCATCGCCTCCATCGCCTGCTATGAAGACGAAACCGGCGACGTGGTGCGTATGGCGCGTGAGACTCTGGCGCAGAACGAGGTGGCCCTGACGCCCGACGCCATGGACATCTTCGCCGCCCGCCTGCCTAAGGAACGCGGCGTGGCACGTCAGGAGATCGAACGCCTGTGCCTGTTTATCGGGCCAGGTTCGCGCCGCACCATCGACGAAAAGGAACTACAGGAGTTTTTAGGCGTCGAGCCGGATGCCTCGCTGTTCGATGCCGCCCTGCAGGCCTTTGGCGCGAAAATGGCCCCGGCTCAGGCGGGGTTACGCCGAGCCTTTGCCGAAGGCGAAGACGGCTCTGCGGCCCTGCGCGCCCTTAACGGCCATCTGGTCAAGCTGCGGCTCATTCAAGCCCAGATGGCCAAAGGCATCGACGCCAAGCAGGCCGCCCGTGCGGCAGGTGTCTTCTGGAAGCAGGAAGCGGAGTTTCTACGTCAGTCCCGCGCCTGGTCGGATCTTCATCTCGACCCGCTGTCTAAAGAACTGATCGAGACAGACAAGCAGTGCAAATCCACCGGGATGCCGGACCTGCTGTTGGCCGAACGCCTCTATATGAGCATTGCGGGACGAGCCAGGCGGCTGGGATTGTAAGTCTTCCCAGCGCTGGCGGCATCAAGGGTCCGCCAATTACCTCAGCGAAGAACCCGCCATCAAACGGCGACAGACGTCATCCAGTTGTTCAAGACTGGCATAGGCGATGCGGACCTCACCCTTGCCGCCCTTGTCGTCCAGCTTGACGTTGAGGCCCAGCAATTCCTGAAGGTCCTGCTCCAGCGACAGCACATCGGCATTGGGTTGTGCCTTGGGACGCGCCGGTTTGGTCTCGTCAGCCAGCGCTGTGCGCGCCAGCATTTCCGCCTGACGTACAGACAGACCTTTCTGAATAATCACCTCAGCCTGTGCTTCAGGGTTAGCCGCCGTGGCAATGGCGCGGGCGTGGCCAGCGCTCAGGCGGCCGTGAATGACGTGGTCCTGAATGACCTCCGGCAAGCCCAGCAGACGCATCATATTGGCGATATGGCTGCGCGATTTCGACACCACCTGCGCCACCGCGTCCTGTGTGCGACCAAAGCGCTCCATCAGCACCTTATAGGCGCGCGCCTCCTCGATGGGGTTGAGGTCTTCGCGCTGCACGTTTTCGATGATGCCGATTTCCAACACCTCAAGATCGTCCAGTTCGCGCACGATAACCGGCACGGTCTTCAGACCTGCCTTTTGCGCGGCGCGCCAGCGGCGTTCACCGGCGATGATCTGAAACTGCCCCGCTTGATTGGGCAACGGCCGCACCAGAATGGGCGACAGCACGCCCTTTTCCTTGATCGAGGCGCTGAGGTCGTCGATCTCCGCTTCCGAGAAGAAACGCCGCGGCTGATCCGGATTGCGCTGCAGAATCTCGATCGGCTTTTCCAGCGTCGCGGCGGGCTTGCCATCAGCGGTGGCGATAGGCACGGGGCCCTGATTGTCGCTCAGCAGAGCCGACAGACCGCGACCCAGACCTCTTTGTTTCTCAGACATGTGTATCCTTCAGTCCTGATCAGGCAGCCGCACGGCGCACTTTTTCACGTTGAACGACTTCGCGGGCCAGTTTCAGATAGGCCTGCGAGCCGGTACATTTCAGATCATAGATCAGTGCCGGCTTGCCGAAAGACGGGGCCTCCGATACCCGCACATTGCGCGGAATGACCGTCTCATAGACCTTCTCGCCGAAGTGCGAACGCACGTCTTTGGCCACATGACCGGAAAGCGCATTGCGGCGGTCGAACATGGTCAGCACAATCCCTTGAAGCTCGAGCTTCGGGTTCAGTGAGCCCTTGACCAGATCAATGGTGCGCATCAGTTGCGACAGGCCTTCCAGCGCAAAGAACTCGCATTGCAGCGGCACCAGCACCGCATCGGCGGCGCTCATGGCGTTGATGGTCAGCAGATTCAGGGACGGCGGGCAGTCGATCAGCACATAGGAATAGGCCAGCTCGCCGACCTGCGCCTGATGCTCCAGCGCATCGCGCAGGCGGTAGGAACGGCGGTCGGCCTGACCCAACTCGATCTCCACGCCCGACAGGTCGGGGTCCGACGGGATGATGTACAGGCCGGGCACTGAGGTCTTGACCGCGCATTCGCCAATGGGCTGCTGATCGACGATGACGTCATAGATGGTAGTGGTACGCGCTGAACGCGGCACGCCCAGACCGGTCGAAGCGTTCCCCTGCGGGTCCATGTCGATGATCAGCACGGTCTCACCGACGGCGGCCAAAGCGGTGCCGAGATTGATCGCCGTCGTCGTCTTGCCCACCCCGCCCTTCTGGTTAGACACCGCCAGAACGCGGGGCATGGGGTGCGGGGGGAAACTATCTGGCACGGCGAACGCTCCGAATATGCAGGACGCGACCGCGCGGGTCGCTCAAGGACGTAAACAGCTCAGACTGAAAAGCCCAGTTTTTGTGCGCGTCGGCGATTTCCGCCTCGACGTTTTCGCCTTTCAGCAACCAGCCCTCGGCCCCTTTGCGGAAGAAGCTTTCGGCAAATCCGATCAGCTTCGGCAGAGGGGCCATGGCGCGGGCGGTGACCACATCGACCTTCAGAGAAACATTCTCCGCCCGGTCGTTGATCACCGTCGCCGGCAGGTCCAAGTCTCGCACAACTTCGCCTAAAAAGCGACAGCGCTTGGCCAGAGAGTCGATGAGAAACACGCGCCGGTCTGTGGGTGTTTCGCCTGAATCTGTGGACAGGTGTTTCAAAAGTATGGCCAGTACGACGCCGGGAAAACCCGCGCCTGCGCCCAGGTCCGCCCAGCTTCTGGCCTCCGGCGCATGGTTCAGCAGCTGCGCGGAATCGAGGACGTGCCGCGACCAGTAGTGCGGAAGGGTCGCGGGCCCGACAAGGTTCATCACCTCATTGCGCTCGGCGAGGACCTGCCCAAAGCGGGTAAGGTCATCAATGGCCGCCTGTTTCACGTGAAACACCAGATGTGTCGCCATTTCCTCTGGCGTCATAAACGACTCTGTCATGCGATTATGCCGCGCCCTTTTTCAGGTTGCGCACGTGGAACAACAGCGCTGTCAACGCGCCGGGAGTCATGCCTTCGATGCGACGCGCCTGACCGAGCGTCAGGGGTCTGACGCGGCTCAGCTTCTCCCTGGCTTCGTTGGACAGCCCGCCCACCAAGGCATAGTCAAGGTCTTCAGGCAGGGCGAGATTTTCGTCCTTGCGGAAGGCGTCGATCTCTGCCGCCTGACGGCCCAGATAGCCCGAATAGAGGGCGTCGATTTCGATCTGCTCGAACACGCTGTCGGACCAGTCTTTAAGCTCCGGCCATACCGCTTCCAGCTTATCCCGCGAACAAGTGTCGTAGGACAGGAGTTGCAGCAGGTTGCGCTTCTGACCGTCGGCATTGACGCGGATACCCAAGGCATTGGCCTCATTGGGCGTCAGCTTCAGTTCGTCAGCGCGCTGACGCGCCGTGGCCAAGGCCTGTTTTTTCTCCAGCCAATGCGCCTTGCGCCGCTCGCCCATCAGGCCGATCTTCAACGCGATATCCGACAGACGTTGATCCGCATTGTCGGCACGCAGCTTCAGACGGAACTCGGCGCGGCTTGTGAACATGCGATAGGGTTCCGTGACACCCTTGGTCACCAGATCGTCGATCATCACCCCAATATAGGCTTCGTCACGCCCCAGCACCAGCGGGCTCAGGCCCCCGGCGCGCGCCGCCGCGTTCAGGCCCGCTATCAGGCCCTGCGCCCCCGCCTCTTCATAGCCCGTCGTGCCGTTGATCTGCCCGGCCAGAAACAGGCCCGGCAGGCGCTTCAGCTCAAGCGTCGGATAGAGTTCACGCGGATCGACATAATCGTATTCAATGGCGTAGGCGTAGCGCTTGATAACCACATTTTCGAGGCCGCGAATGGTCCGCAAAAACGCTTCCTGCGTCGCCTCAGACACGCTGGTCGAGATACCGTTCGGATAGACGGTGTCATCGTCATAGCCTTCGGGCTCCAGAAACACCTGATGGCTGTCCTTGTCCGAAAAGCGCACCACCTTATCCTCGATGGAGGGACAATAGCGCGGCCCGCGTCCGGACAGATGGCCGCCATAGACCGCCGATTCCGTGATGCGCTCCTGAATGATGCGGTGCGTGTCGGCATTGGTATAGGTGATGCCGCAGGTGATTTGCGGCCGGTCGATGGCGGCGTTCAGGGTCGAAAACGGCGTCGGAACCGCGTCGCCTTCCTGTTTTTCCAGAATATCCCAATTGATCGTCTTGCCATCCAGCCGCGCCGGCGTGCCGGTTTTCAGACGGCCCATATCGAGCTTAAGATCATAGAGGCGTTGCCCCAGACCATTGGCCGGCTCATCGCCATACCGCCCGGCGGCCATGCGCTTTTCGCCAATATGGATGATGCCGCGCAAAAAGGTGCCGGTCGTCAGCACCACGGCCTTCGAGCGGTATTCGACACCCTGCGCATCGACGGCACCGACGACGGTATCCCCCTCAAGGATCAGGTCTTCGACCGCTGCGGCGATAATCGTCAGGTTTTCGGTGCTTTGCAGTTCGGCCTGCATGGCTTCACGATAGAGCTTACGGTCGATCTGAGCGCGCGGGCCACGCACGGCTGGCCCCTTGGAGCGATTGAGCATCTTGAACTGGATGCCGCCGATATCGGCCATGCGCCCCATAACGCCGTCCAAGGCGTCGATTTCACGCACCAGATGGCCCTTGCCCAAGCCTCCAATGGCTGGGTTGCACGACATCTCACCCAGGGTTTCGATCTTGTGCGTCAGCAGCAAGGTCTTGGCACCCATGCGCGCCGCAGCCGTCGAGGCCTCAGTGCCCGCATGGCCTCCACCGACGACAATGACATCCCAAAATTGGGTCATAGAGCTTCAACCTGTCCGGAAAACGAATGAGGGCTGGCTATAGCAGATCAGGCCGGACGGGTCGAATCGAGAAGTGTTAATTTTGTCGTTATCCGTGTTTCACGTGAAACACTCTTATTTGCCTATGCAGAAGCTGGAGAAGATATGATCCAACACCTGCTCCACATCGGTGCGGCCAAACAGGGCGTCAAAAGAGGATAGCGCCTGGCGAATATCTTCGGCCATTAGTTCGGGTGTAGCGAAACCAATCCCCAGGGCGCGATCCAAAGCCGCATCGACCTCGCGCAGACGCTCGCCATGCCGTTCCCGTGTTGCCGCGGGGAAGGTGCTGAGAGACAGGGCTGCTTCGAGATCAGTCTCCAGAGCGCCTTGAACCGCCTCAATCCCCTCACCTCTGGTCAGGCTGGTTTCCAGAAGACGGACCTTTTTGTTCTCATGCTGAGATCGAAAAGCTGCAAGGGATTCCGCAGATATTTGATCCGTCTTGTTGAGGATCAGATAGTCCCCCGGTTGCATGGCCGACAGGTCTTCCGGTGCGTCCGATACATCCACGACCCACAAGCGTAAATCTGCCGAGTGCCCCCTCGCCTTCGCCCGGCGAATACCTTCGGACTCCACAACGTCCTCGGTTTCGCGCAGGCCCGCCGTGTCATAGATCAAGGCCGCATAGGGTCCGATACGAATGGGAGATTCAATCACATCGCGCGTCGTGCCGGCAATCGGCGTCACAATCGCCGCATCGGTTTGTAGCAGGGCGTTAAACAGGCTCGACTTGCCGGCATTGGGCTTGCCCATAATGGCAATGCGATAACCTTCGCGGATTTGTTGCCCGCGTCTCGCATCCGTGATCGCCGCCCCTACCTCGGTCTTCAGCGTGATAATATCCGAAATAATAAGTTCGCTGAGGTGTTCCGGGATATCATCGTCCGGGAAATCGACGATGGCTTCGATATGGGCCAGAATACGGATCAGCGCATCGCGCCATTGGGCATAGCGATCACGGAAACCACCTTCGAGCTGCATCAGAGCCTGACGCCGCTGCGCCTCAGACTCGGCCTCAACCAGATCGGAAATGGCCTCGGCCTGAGTCAGGTCGAACTTGCCATTTTCAAAGGCCCGGCGCGAAAACTCACCCGGCTCGGCGTGACGCAGGTCCTCGGCGCGAAACACCGCATAGAGGCGTTCAAGCACCGCGCGTGAGCCGTGGATATGAAATTCAGCGCAGTCTTCGCCGGTAAAACTGTTCGGCCCCTTGAACCACAGGACCAGAGCCTGATCTATCAGCTCACCGGCATAGCGCAGATGACCAAGCGTCGCATAGCGCGGACGCGGCAAGCGCCCCAGCAAGGCCTCAACCACCTGTGCCGCTTGAGGCCCGGAGACGCGGATGACCGACACCCCGGCCCGACCTTGCGCCGAGGCCAAAGCGAAAATCGTCTGTTTCACGTGAAACACGAGAACCTACTTACCGCCCTTGAAGCCGCCCATGCTGGCGGTCGCCGCGGATTGCATCATCTTGAGGAAGTGATCCTGCGCCTGCACGCCGAAGCTCGACCAGGTCTTGATGATCTCCTCGGGCTGCATCGACTGGATATTTTGTTCGACGCGGGCCTTCATCTGCTCAACCATATAGTCGTTCAGCGTCTCGACATTGGGCAGGCCCAAAAACGCGCGGGCTTCCTGCGGCGTGCATTCGATATCGAAGGTGACTTTCATAGCGGGTCTCCGCAAGGCTCGCATCGACAAATGAGAGCGGATAAACAAAGGGCCGGATTGCTCCGGCCCGGATAGATTCACAATGATCCTGTGTCGCCTGATTTGGCAAGGATCAGGTGTTCATGCTCTGGAAGAATTCGCCATTGTTCTTGGTCTGACGCAGCTTGTCGATCAGGAACTCGATGGCATCCTGGGCACCCATCGGATTGAGGATACGACGCAGCACGTAGGTTTTTTGCAGGTCCGACTTATCGACCAGCAGGTCTTCCTTACGCGTGCCCGACTTGAGGATGTCCATGGCCGGGAAGACGCGCTTGTCGGCGACCTTACGGTCCAGCACGATTTCCGAGTTGCCCGTGCCCTTAAACTCTTCGAAGATCACTTCGTCCATGCGCGAACCGGTGTCGATCAGTGCAGTGGCGATGATGGTCAGCGAGCCGCCCTCTTCAATATTACGCGCTGCACCGAAGAAGCGCTTAGGGCGTTGCAGAGCATTGGCATCGACACCGCCGGTCAGCACCTTGCCCGATGATGGCACGACCGTGTTATAGGCGCGGCCGAGACGGGTGATCGAGTCGAGCAGTATGACTACGTCGCGTTTGTGTTCGACCAGACGCTTGGCCTTTTCGATGACCATTTCGGCCACCTGAACGTGGCGTGTTGCCGGCTCATCAAAGGTCGAGGAGATGACTTCGCCGCGCACGGTGCGCTGCATATCCGTCACTTCTTCGGGGCGTTCGTCGATCAGCAGCACCATCAGGTAGCATTCCGGATGGTTGGCAGCGATCGACTTGGCGATGTTTTGCAGCATGACCGTCTTACCGACGCGCGGCGGGGCGACGATCAGGCAGCGCTGACCCTTACCCAGAGGCGCCACGATGTCGATGATGCGCCCCGAACGGTCCTTGATCGTCGGGTCTTCGATTTCCATTTTCAGCCGCTCTTCGGGATAGAGCGGCGTCAGGTTATCGAAATGCACCTTATGGCGGATGGCTTCGGGGTCTTCGAAATTGATCGTCTTGATCTTCGACAGGGCGAAGTAACGCTCGCCTTCGCGCGGGCTGCGGATCGGGCCTTCGACCGTGTCGCCGGTACGCAGGGCGTGGCGGCGGATCTGCTGCGGCGACACGTAGATGTCATCGGGACCGGGCAGATAGTTGGCTTCGGGCGAACGCAGGAAGCCAAACCCGTCCTGCAGCACTTCTATGACGCCGGAGCCGGTGATTTCGACACCTTCTTCGGCCAGCGTTTTCAGAACCGCAAACATCAGGTCCTGCATCCGCATGGAGGCGGCGTTTTCAACGCCGATCTGTTCGGCAAAGGCCAGCAGGTCGGCCGGCGACTTGTCCTTCAGTTCCTGAAGCGACAGTTTTTCCTGATTGGGGTTTTCCGACTCGTCATCGCCAGTGTCGCTGCCGTTTTCGTCTTCGGCAGCGTCTTCCAGCGTGGTGTCGTATTCGATTTCATTGTCTTCGGACATGGGAGGGGTCTCTGATACGGCACGCAGTCACGATGACTTTATAAACAAAGTCAAGGTCTTAGGCTGTGCCTGTCTGATAAGCCAGCGCGTGAACGCTGTATGGAAACTGGGGGAGGCCTTGAAACCACGAGAACCGTGGGGCCGGGAAATGCGCGACTTAATACCCGTTTGGCGCGCGCAATGGTTCTGAGCAATACACCCAAACGCCGAAAGGTCAAGGGCGGACCTCACCTGACCTTCCCGATCAAAGAGAGGTGATTTCAGATCGTGAACATTTCGGTGGTCACGGCAATGACCATGACAATGGCTATGATGGCCGGAATCTCATTGGCGATGCGCCAGAACCTTTCCGAACCAATGTCTTCGGCGCGCTGGAGCTTTTTGAACCGCACGGCGAGAAAATGATGATACCCGGTGATCAGCACAATGCCGATCATCTTCACCACAAACCACGGCTCGTAAAAGAACTTCCAGCCAAAACGGTCGTGCACATTGCTGTAGATCAGACCGGCTCCGAACAGCCAGGCGGCGATCATGGCCGGGTTCATGATAAAGCGCAGCAGACGCCGCTCCATACCGCTCAGGACTTCGACCACCTGCGGCTTGTCGCGATTGGCGATATGGTTGATGAACAGGCGCGGCAGATAGAGCAGCCCGGCCATCCAGGCAATGACGGCCAGTATGTGCAGGCCACGCAGCAGGTCGTAATGGTTCATGCTCAAAAGCCCTTTTGTTTGGGGCATTGCCCGTGGCAGGCATCACAGGCGTAATCGGCCATAATGGTGGCCTCTGACCCGATGGCGCGCAGTACCTCATCGCCCAGCGCCCGGATAAACAGCGGCTCGATACCAACTACCGGCACACGGACATAGTCCTTCGCCCCGTGCTCATCGGCCAGATGTTTATACTCCATATCGAGTTCGACAAGCGTTTCGATATGTTCAGAGACAAAGGCCACGGGCACAACCACGGGCGATTTCCCGCTTTTGACCGTGTCGATAATCGTTTCGTCGGTCGAAGGCCCGATCCATTTCAACGGCCCCACCCGGCTCTGATAACAGACGACGTGGTCAATCTGCCTCCCCACCTGTTCCATGATGGCGGCAACACTGGCCTCGACCTGCGCCTGATACGGGTCGCCCTTCTTGATGATCTTCTCCGGCAGGCCATGCGCCGAAAACAGCAGACGATAATCCTTGAGGTTGCTCAGGCCAGACAACTTCTGACGGATCAGATCGGCATAGGATTTGGCGAAGGCCGGATTTTGCGGATAGCAGCACAGATACTTGACCGGAGCCGCGCCCTTATAGGCCTTTTTGAAGGTCACAAACGACGACAGGGTGGTGGTGGTCGAAAACTGCGGATAAAGCGGCAGGGCCACCACCTGATCCGGTTGCCACGCCTCAACAGCCTTTACCGTGTCTTCGATAAACGGGTGCCAGTAGCGCATCCCGATAAAGACCTTGAACTCCAGATCCTTGACGGTTTTCGACAGATGGCTGCTCAAGGCGTCGGCCTGCGCCTCGGTTTCCTTGACGATGGGCGACCCGCCTCCCATCAGGCGGTAATTGGCCTGAGCCGAGGTTTCGCGGCGAGATGAAATCAGGCGCGCCACCATCTGCCGCAAAGGGGACGGCAGGCCGATAATGTATTTGTCGCTGAACAGGTTGTAGAGAAACGGTTTGACATCGGCCTGGGTCAGGGGCCCGCCGAGATTGAACAGAACAACAGCGACTTTTTTCATCAGCTTCTTATGAGATGTAGCGTCCGCTCGACATGAGCGATGGGGGTGTCGGGAAAGATGCCATGCCCCAGATTAAAAATATACGGCCCCTGCCCCCAGGCGGATTTCATTTTCAGCACCATATCGTCCAGTGCAGCCCCACCGGAACGCAGAACGACCGGATCGAGCGCCCCCTGTATCGGCAATTTTTTCTGGATCGCCTGCCCCAGTTTCAACGGCGTGGCGGTCCCCAGCGCCATGCCCTGCACCTCGACCTGATCGGCATAGTCAAGACAGCGCGCCTCGGCCCCGCGCGGAAAGCCGATAATGGGCAGGGTTACACCCAGTTCGCGCACACGCCGCACCAGCCTTTGATGCGGTTCGATAACCAGTTGATCAAACAAGGGATCGGGAAAGCCTTCGGCCCAGCTTTCGAAGATTTTGAGGACCTGCGCGCCGCAATCCGCCTGCATCTTCAGATACTGCGCCGAAGCCTCAATGACCACGTCCATCACCTGCGCCACCAGTTGCGGCTGCTCATAAACAAAGGCGCGGATCAGTGAGCGGTCATGGGCTTTGCGCCCATTGAGCATATAGGTCATCACTGTCCACGGCCCGCCACAGAATCCCAGAAGCGTCACCTCCTTGGGCAGTTCCAAACGCAGGATTTTCAGGGTCTCACCGACGGCCTTCAAGGCTTCTCCCGCCGAGCCAGCCAGATCAGCCATCTGCGCTACAGAGGGTAAGTCCCCAAGAACCGGCCCCTCACCCGCTTCAAAGCGAACGTCCTGACCGAGCGCCATAGGGATGACTAGAATATCGGAAAACAGGATGGCCCCGTCCATGCCGTAGCGACGTACCGGTTGCAGCGTCGCTTCGGCGGCTTTTTCGGGATTGAGGCAAAAGCTCAGAAAATCCGGCGTCGTCGCCCGAAGCTCACGGTATTCAGGCAGATGGCGACCAGCCTGACGCATGAACCAGACGGGCGGCGTTTTCAACGTCTGTCCCTGAAGGACCGAGACTATGGATGGCGTGTGCGAGGTCATGAGTCAATCCATAGGCTTCGGACGGTATTCCCTCAATCCCTCTAAAAGATTTTTAGAAAGATAGAAGGGGTAGTTAGGCCGTGGATGCTGCGCAAAAACGTCGCATCGGGGAAAAATGATGGCCGTTTTCCCGGCCTTTGCACAGAGCGACGTTAATGAATTTTTAATTTCTCACAACCTGTGGGAATCCGGGATAATTAACCAAATCCTAACACTGATTAAGAAAATCCTAACGACTGGGAGTGGCGGCCATACACGGTTAATTTTTTGTTAAGATTTACACACAAAGCCGTCACAAAAGAGTCACCGATGCCCGTGATTGGGGAAAACCGGTGACCGAATACGCCCGGTTTTTCACCTTTTCCCCGGCTTGGCGGCTTGGCACGGCGAAGGCGAAGGTTTATCCCGATAGAGACGCAAATCTTCCCCCGTTTTTCCCCAGAAAGCGTGCACAGATAAATTTCATGACTACATCCGGCGCGAAAATCGGTATCCATTTTCACGTTCATCTGGTGTCCGACTCCACCGGTGAAACCCTCAATGCTCTGGCCAAGGCGGCCGCGGCGCGCTTCGAAGGTATCTTCCCCATCGAACACATCTATGTGCTGATCCGTTCGGACAAGCAGATGGATCGCGCCCTGACCGAGATCGAGTCCTATCCGGGCATTGTTCTGCACACCCTGGTCGATGCCGAACTGCGGCAAAAGCTCGAAACCTTCTGCCGTGAGCGCGACATCCCCACCATCGGCGTACTCGATTCGGTAGTTCTGGCCTATTCGCGCTATCTGGGGGCCGCCGAATTTTCCAAAAAGTCCGGCGCGCAGCACAATCTCGACAGCGACTATTTCGACCGCATCGAAGCGCTTAACTACGCCATTGCCCACGATGACGGCGCTCTGGCCGACAAGCTGCGTCAGGCCGAAATTATCCTGATCGGTGTGTCGCGCACCTCAAAGACGCCGACCTGCATCTATCTGGCCCACCGGGGCTATAAGGCCGCCAATATCCCCCTCGTCCCCGGCCGTGACCTGCCGCCGGAACTGGACGAACTGAGCGAGCCGCTGATCGTCGGCCTCATCGCTTCACCCGATCGCCTGATACAGATCCGCAAGGCCCGCGTTCTGGCCTATACCACCGCCGGGGATGAGCGGCCCACTTCCTATACCGACGCCGAAGCCGTGCGTGAAGAAATCATCGCTGCCCGGCGTCTGTTTGAACGCAAGGGCTGGCCGGTGATCGACGTCACCCGCCGCTCGGTCGAAGAAACCTCGGCTTCGATCATCAGCCTGCTCAATGAAAAGCGCACCGGGCGTCTGGGTGGGATTTAGGTTTTGAGTTCAGGGTTAAGACGCAGGGGTCGCGGACCCCTGCACCCCGGAAATCAAGCCAGAAATCAAGCCAGAAACCAAGTATGCGTTGACTGTCTGTTTCAAATCGGAAAAAGCTCCGCGCGTTTTACATAAGGCCTAGTATCGTGAATTTGAAGTTCGCTTCATTTTGATATCGAGAGCCGGGCGAACTTCAAATTCGAAAACGATACGAGTTATAATAATTTGCTAGTGTCCTATTGAATCTGAAATTCGCCAGAGAGCGATATCAAGCACATGCGAGTTTCAGATTCAGGACACTAGTGACGGCTAACATATGACCCTATCTGTTCCCCCTCCCCTGATCCTGGCCTCCGGCTCCAGGATTCGGGCCACCCTGCTCACCAATTGCGGCCTGAGTTTCACGAAAATTCCGGCCGATATCGACGAAGACGTCATCAAGGACGAGTGCCTGTTTCGCGGCTTTACGCCCAAGGCGGTCGCTCTGAAACTGGCGCAGGAAAAAGCTCTGCACGTGTCGCGCGCTCAGGCCGGTCTGGTCATCGGCGCAGACTCAGTGCTGCAACTCGACAAAGAACTGATTTCCAAGCAGAAAACACTCGCCGACGCAGCCGATTTACTGCGTCGCTTTTCGGGTAAGACCCATTACCTGCACTCGGCCGTCGCGGTGGCGCAAAATGGTCAGCTTCTGTGGTCGCACGCCGATACGGCGGACCTGACTGTGCGACGTCTCAGTGAGGATTTTATCGCCCACTATATAGAGACGGCGGGTGAGGAAATCCTGTCCAGCGTTGGCTGCTACATGCTCGAAGCGCATGGCGTCCACCTGTTCGACTCGATCAAGGGTGATTATTTCACCGTTCTGGGCCTGCCCCTGCTGCCTCTGCTGGCGCAGCTCAGACATTATGAGATTATACAGGCATGAAACACCTCCCCACAGGCGCGGCCAGGGTCGCCGGCGTCGTCGGTCAGCCGATCCGGCAATCCCTCTCCCCCTTTCTGCACACGGCCTGGCTGAGACATATGGGGCTTAACGGCGTCTACGCGCCCTTTGCACCGGCGGATGATCATGCGTTTGAGCGTCTCATCCTGTCGTGCCGCACCAATGGTATCAAGGGCTTGAACATCACGGCCCCGTTCAAGGAACTGGCGCTGAAGCTGGCCGACACCTCCACCGATCTGGCGCGTCGCTGTGGCTCGGCCAATCTGCTGACCTTTGACGAAGACGGCAGCGTGCACGCGGATTCCACAGACGGCCACGGCCTTATTCAGGCCTTTCATCTACAGGCACCTGACTGTGACCTGACGGCAGGCGCGGTTACCCTTCTGGGTGCCGGCGGGGCGTCGCGCGCCGTGGTGGCCGCCTTGCTGGATAAGGGCTGCCGCGACGTGCGCATCGTCAATCGCACCGTCGCCCGCGCCGAAGAGATCGTCTTTGCTTTCAAAGAGGGCGTCAGTGCCTATGCCCTGAGCGATATCGACCGCGCCTTTGCCGGTTCGGTAGCCGTGATCAATGCGGCGTCGGGCGGACCCCTGCCCCTGTTTGACGCGCTCGATCCGTCGGCAACCGCTATGGACATGACCTACCGACCCTTGAAAACCAACTGGTTACAGGCGGCCGAGGCGCGTGGGTTGAAGACGGTTGATGGGCTAATGATGTTGATTGAACAGGCGCGCCCGTCCTTCGCCGCCTTCTATGGTCAGGCCCCGGATGCGGACTTCGATGTGCGTGGTCTGGCCCTTGAGTTTCTGGGTGAGACAAAGTGATCCGTCTGGGTCTCACCGGCTCCATCGGCATGGGCAAATCGACCATAGCCCGCATGTTCGCCGACGAAGGTGTGCCCGTCTGGGATGCCGATGAGACGGTCCACCGGCTATACGCCACCTCTGAACCGTTGAAAGCCGCGCTGGTCGAGGCCTTTGGCGAGGTGGTGACAGACGGCGCGGTTGATCGCGCCAAGCTATCGCTTGCCCTTAAGCAAAAACCGGACGGTTTTGCCCGGCTGAATGCTTTGGTGCATCCAGCGACCGTCGCGGATCGGGAGGCCTTTCTGGCCCATCATGCCGCCTCAGGCACACCCCTCACCCTGTGCGATATTCCGCTCTTGTTTGAAACCGGCGCGGAAACAACCTTCGACAAGGTGGTCGTCGTATCCGCCCCGCCTGAGGTTCAGGCCACCCGCGTTCTGGCGCGTCCCGGCATGACGGCGGAAAAGTTTGCGGACATATTGGCGCGTCAGATGCCCGACGCCGAAAAACGGCGCCGCGCGGATTTCATCATCGACACCTCGCAAACGCTTGAGGCCAATCGTCAACAGGTGCGTGAGATTATCCGCGCCCTGCACGCCGCCTGACTCTGGACAAGCCCGGCAAACGCGAGTCAAATTACACCCATGCGTCAGATCGTCCTCGATACCGAAACCACCGGCATTGACCCCAAAAAAGGCCACCGCCTGATCGAAGTCGGCTGTATCGAAATCGACGACCTGCTGCCGACGGGCAAGACCTTTCACCACTATTTCAACCCCGAACGGCTGATCGAACCGGACGCCATCCGTGTCCACGGCATCACCGATGAGATGGTGGCGGACAAGCCGAAATTTGGCGATCTGGCTCAGGCCTTTATCGACTTTGTCGGCGATGCGCCGATCATTGCGCACAACGCCTCGTTTGACCGTGGCTTTATCAATATGGAGCTAGAGCGGTTGGGTCTGACCCCCACCGATCCCGACCGCTGGGTCGATACGCTGGAGCTGGCGCGCTACAAGTTTCCGGGCATGGCCAATTCGCTCGATGCCCTGTGTAAACGCTATAATATCTCGCTGGCCGAACGCGACAAACACGGGGCTCTGCTCGATGCACGTCTGCTGGCCAGCGTCTATCTGGAGCTGTCGGGCGGTAAGGAACGCGGCCTTGACCTCAAGATGCACGGCATGGTGTCGGAAGACGGCACGGAAATCCGTGTGATGAACCACGGCCAGCGTCCGCGCCCCCTGCCCTCGCATATTCATGAGCAAGAAGCCGAAGCGCACAAGGCCTTCTGCCTCAAATATCTCAAAGACCAGAATATGTGGGGCTATGCGACCTCATAGAATTTTAGCCACGAACCACACGAAAAGCACGAACTTCATTGAGCGGATACATAGCGCGAAGCGTCCAAAATCCGCACTTGCCGCAAGACAGTATAATACCAACGGCCGAAGATGCTGACCGCATCCGGCCGTTGAAGCCCTTCGGGCACAGGTGTTAAAAGCGCTTGACGTTCGTGCCGTTCGTGGCAAATAAAAAGACCCGCAGCCCAGACTGCGGGTCTTTTTTGTCAAAACCGGTTGATGGCTTATGCCTGACCCGCGGTTTCGCCGATCTGACCCTTTTGCTGCATGTAGAGCGCGGCAAAGTCGATGGGTTCGACGAAGAAGGGCGGGAAGAAGCCGCCGTCCGAGGTCGCATCGGCGATGATGCGGCGGGCGAACGGGAAGAGGTAGCGCGGGCATTCGACCAGCAGGGTCGGCTCGATCGCCGCTTGCGGGACATTGGCCAACTGGAACAGACCGCCATAGACCAATTCGATGGCGAACATCGGGCCTTCGGGGTTCGACGCCTTGACCGACAGCTTCAGATCGACTTCGAACAGGCCATCCGGGCGACCCTTGGCGTTCATTTCCACGCCCATGTCGATTTCCGGACGCTGATCCATGCGCAGCGAATTGGGCGCGCGCGGGTTTTCAAACGAGAAGTCGCGGATGAACTGGGCCAGAACCTGCATATTGGCAGGCAGCGGGCCGCCCTGAGCCTCGGTGGCCGGGCCAGTGCCGTTTTCGGCGGGGATCGAATCGTCAGCCATTAAACTTAAAAACTCCGTGGGGCGTATAGAGCGCATTCCGAAAAGTGCTTAGCGGTTTTCGGAATCAAATGCGCGACCAAACAAAAAAATTAGAGCGGGTTTTCGTTCAGCTTTGAACGAAATCCGATCTAATATCCGGTTGAAAACGGCCCTAGCACGCACAAAATCGATTGGCAATCAAACGAATGGTTCCGTTTACCTCAACTTTGCCTATATAGGGAAGATTAGACCTTGCTGTACCCCTGTTCGGAGACGTTTTGATGCCCTGGGACCTGCTGATTCTGGCCTTGATCGCCGTGGTCGTGCTGTTTCAGCTGTATAACGTGCTGGGCCGCCGCGTTGGATTCAAGGCCGAAGACAAACCCGTGGTCCCCAAAAGCGATGACTCGGAAGGCCCGTTCAACCGGCCGGGACAGGAGCCGAAGGCGCAGCCCGAACGCTTGCGTATGCCTAACCTTGACGCGCTGAAGGCGCGCGATGCCCATTTCAACGAGGTCAATTTCGTTGAAAAGGCGCGCGAAGCCTATGAGCAGATCGTGCTGGCTTTCAATCGTGGGGAAATCGAAGGCCTCAAGGATCGTCTGTCGGAAAGTGTCTATGGCGTCTTCGCCAAGGCCATCGAGGCGCGCGGTGAACAGAAGGCCATGACTGTGTCTTTTGTCGAAGCGCCGAAGACGGATCTCGATCAGATCGACCTGAAAGACGACCGGGCTCTGGTGCGCGTACGCTTCTTGTCGGAACTTCTCTATGAGATGGCCGACACAGACGGTGGCGAACCGAAAAAGGCGCATCGCCGAACGGCGGAATTCTGGACCTTCCAGAAAAACCTCAAATCCCCGACCAATCCGTGGATTCTGTCCCGTGTCGAGGCCGCCAAGGCATGAACCTGAGGGGGAGGGCAGGGGTGCTGACCGCCGCGCGGCGTTTGCTCGCCTATGGATGCGTGTCCGTGGCGGCGCTGAGCCTGGTGGCGTGCGTCGAAAAACCCAAGCCCCCGCTGGGCCCGTCACCCGTACCGTCACCGCCTATCCCCCAGACAGACCCACAGCGGGTTCCGACCCCGCCACCGTCTGAGCCTCTCCCGTCGCGACCGTCGCAAAGCCTGTCGGTCCTGCCAGGTTGGGAGCAGACAGACCCCTTTATTGCGCTAGAAGCCGTGCGTGGGGCCTGCGCCTATCGACAGGGGCGGCAATATGCCAGGGCCTGCGATGCCCTGAAGGCACAGGCGTTTGAACAGCCCGAAGAAATCAAGCAATGGCTTGAGGCGCGCTTTCGCGTTGAACGCATCGAAGGCGAGGGGTTGCTGACCGCCTATTTCGTGCCGGAATACCCGGCGACCACCACCCCTTCGGTCGAGTTTTCGCAACCCGTCCGCACTAAACCCGCCGATCTGGTACTGGTCGATGGGGCGCAGATGACGCCGCCGCAGCCGGCGGGTAAGCGCTTTGCGGCGCGGCGGGCAGGCGAGCTTTATGTGCCCTATTACACGCGCGCCGAAATCGAAGCCCAACCGGTAACGGGCCCGGCCTATTACATGCGGCCCGAAGACTATTTCTTTATGCAGATTCAGGGCTCCGGCTATCTGACGCTGGAAGACGGTACACGCTTCATGGCGGCCTATGCCGCCGATAATGGTCTGCCGTTTGTGGGGATTGCCAAAACCCTGACCGAACGCGGCCTGATGAAGAAGGAACAAACCTCCGGCGAGGCGATCCGCCAATGGCTGGCCGATAATCGCGGGCCGGTGGCGCAGGAAGTAATGAACCAGAATCCGCGCTACGCCTTCTTCTCTATGGATATGACCAAGATGGAACCCCTGGGCGCGGCGGCGATCCCGCTCCCGGCGGGGGCGGCCATTGCCATTGATCCGTCTTTCCACCCTTATGGGGATTTATACTGGGTCGATGCCGATGCAGGCTCACTCAGCGGTGCCTTCCCCGCCTATCGCCGCATGGTGGCGGCCCTCGATACGGGCGGGGCCATTCGCGGAAAGATTCGCGCCGACCTCTATATGGGCCACGGTGACCGCGCGGGCCGCGAAGCCGGGCGCGTCAAGCACAAGCTGCGCCTGTGGCGTATCGTTCCGGCGGAATGATCTGCTATTTTTCTGAACGCTTCTGCTTATGCCTTCGGTACATATCGCGCCAGTTATCGAAGCTCATGAATATGACAATCGCTACAATTGGCGCAGCAAAAACCACATAGATGTTTTGAACCAACGCACCCGCAATTCCTAACCCAAAGAATGCGAGATACATATAAAATATGCGAC
This sequence comes from Asticcacaulis sp. W401b, assembly GCF_046503825.1. Taxonomy (NCBI): domain Bacteria; kingdom Pseudomonadati; phylum Pseudomonadota; class Alphaproteobacteria; order Caulobacterales; family Caulobacteraceae; genus Asticcacaulis; species Asticcacaulis sp. W401b. Next base: position 250,661 of record NZ_JBKFEE010000002.1, on the reverse strand, counting down.
CGCGTTTCATTGGACCCCTTTAGAAGTCAAACACCAGCCGGATAGCCCGCAGCGTCATATAGGCCAGTATGCCGGTACTGGCGGCAAACACGCAAAAGCGCAGGATGACGTGGTTGCCGATGCCCTGCACCAGACTGTGGACGATGCGCAAAAGCACGTAAATCCACGCCAGAACCACAAACAACTGATCGGCGAGGCCGGACACCTGTATCCCCAGACTGAGGGCGTAAAACAGCGTCGGCTGTTCGGTCAGGTGCGTATAGTTGTCCGCCACGGCACGCACATCAGCGGGCAGGCGAAACAGGTGGCGCTTATCGGCAAACAGCTGAAAATCCTGACCCAGTTGCAGCATGGCGGGTATGCGCCGGGCATAGAGCCAGACGAGCACAATCAGTGACCAGGCAATAAGGGCAAGGAGCGGGGCAACCATGCCTCCACTCTTGCTGTTGGAACCGGTAAAAAAGCGTTAACCATAACGCCCACACCAGGACGTGCGAGGTATTTTCTTATCTCCGTCGCGTGGTGCGCGCGGGCTTTTTCATCGAGCCCAGAAGCCCGCGCACCAGCTCACGACCGAGCGTCACGCCGATGGTGCGGATGACGGAGACGGCGACAGAGGTGACGGCTTTTTCCGTGGCCGAGGGTTTATGCACCTCCGGCTTTTCGCTCTTTTCGGCGCGTGGAGTTTCGACCTCAGCCGCTTCGCTCTCCTCGGCCTTGGCGCGTGCTGTTAACAACTCAAACGCCGATTCACGGTCGCGCAGAGTGTCGTACATGCCCGATACCGGCGATTTGGCGATGATGGCGGCGCGCTCGGCTTCTGTGGCGGGCCCCAGACGCGACGCCGGGGGGCGGATTTTTGATTTGGCCGTGACGGTGGGCGAGGCCTTTTCGTCGAGCACCGAGATCAGCGCCTCCCCGACGCCCAGACCCTGAATAGCCTCGATGGTGTCAAAGGCCGGGTTGGGGCGGAAGGACTGCGCCGCGGCTTTCAGCCCCTTTTGTTCAGCGGGCGTGTAGGCGCGAAGGGCGTGCTGGATGCGGTTACCGAGTTGCGCCAACACCGAATCCGGCACGTCGGCCGGGTTTTGCGTGACGAAATAGATGCCCACACCCTTGGAACGGATCAGGCGCACCACCTGTTCGATCTTTTCCAGCAACGGCTTGGGCGCTTCGTCAAACAGAAGATGCGCCTCGTCGAAGAAGAAGACCATGCGCGGCTTTTCGGGGTCGCCAACTTCGGGCATGACTTCGAACAGCTCGGACAAAAGCCACAGCAGGAAAGTTGAATAGAGGCGGGGGCTGCCGATCAGCTTGTCGGCGGCCAGCATATTGACATAACCCTTGCCGGAAATATCGGTACGCATCAGGTCTTCGAGGCGCAGAGCGGGTTCACCGAAAAACTGCTCACCGCCCTGACTTTCGAGCGCCAGCACCTGACGCTGAATGGCACCAATGGAGGCGGCGGACACCTGACCGTACTGGGCGCTGATTTCCTTGGCATTGTCGGCCACGTGGTTGAGCATGGCGCGCAAGTCCTTAAGGTCGAGCAGCAGCAGCCCTTCCTTATCGGCGACGTGGAAGACGATGTTCAGCACGCCTTCCTGCACCTCATTGAGCTGAAACAGGCGCGCCAGCAGCAGCGGGCCCATATCCGAAATCGTGGTGCGGATCGGGTGACCTTTCTGGCCGAACAGGTCCCAGAAGACGACCGGGGCGGCGGCGGGCGTAAGCTCGATCCCCATTTCCTGTGCGCGCGCCAGAAGCTTTTCATTGGGCGCTCCGGGCAGGCTGATCCCTGACAGATCGCCCTTCACATCGGCCGCAAAAACGGGCACGCCGGCGTCAGAAAAAGCCTGAGCCAGTACCTGAAGCGTCACCGTCTTGCCCGTACCCGTCGCGCCGGCCACGATGCCGTGACGGTTGGCGCGGTTGAGCAAAAGCGTCTGATGGCCGTCGGCGGAAAAGCCGATGTCTAATCCCTGAGTCATGTCGTTATCCTGTGTCGGAACCCCATGAATAAAGCGTCGCGAAGGCCTTTGGCAAAAGGTATTTCAGTTGCGCCGCACCAACACCAAAGAACACAGTTCTCTCACACAGAAGTGATAACAGCGCGATCAGGACTGATTAGGGTCTGAAGACCTGCGTGCTACTATCACAACAGCTCAGCGATGAGTCGTGGTTTGCGTCGCTTCCCCCCATAGGCCGCGCAGCCATTTCCGGGGTGGCCCTTCCCCCCATAAAGGGTGGCTCCGAAGAAGCCGCTCACCCGCCAGACCGGGTGAGCGGCTTATCCTTTAGAGCGGAATGATTTCTGATGGAATCATTCCGCTCAAGCCGCCATTGAGGCGGCGGCCAAGGTGGCGAAGCCACCGCCCGGCGAGGGGCTAAACAAAAATCTAGATCATTATGTTTTCAACAGAAATCATAATGACCTAGGCGGGCGGCGAAGGCATGACCCCATTCCGTTTCGTCAGAAACTTTATTTTCCCCAAGCCGTTGTCTTCGCCTGTGCTTTTGGCGGATAATTCACTTATTATATAGGTGTGGGCCTTAGCTTTACGCCATCAAGCGCAGTGGATGGAACTCATGGACGACCTCAGCCTTTCGACCGAACTTGACGCCCTTGTCGCGGATGCGCGGGCAGGCATAGAGGCGGCCTTCACCGCCGCGCTCAAGGGTCCGGCGGATGAGGCGGCGCGCAGCTTTCTCGCCCAGTGTCTGGAAGACTATGATCCGGAAGAGATGTCGGAACTGAGCCTCGAAGAGGTGGGCCGCCTCTTCGCCGAGTCCTGGGGCCGCGCCGCGGTGCGCGACGGGGCCGGGGCCTTGAAGACCATTACCCCGGTCAACAGCGCCTTTGATGTCGTTGAGATCGTTCAGCCCGACGCCCCGTTCATCGTTGAAAGCGTCATGGGCGAACTGATTGATCAGGGCCTGATCATCCGCTCCATGTTCCACCCGGTTGTCACCGTCAATCGCGACGATACGGGCCAACGCGGCAGCGGCAAGGCGGTCACTGAATCCCTGATGCTGGTCTTTGTCGGCCGTCAGCCCGCTGAAAAACACGCCGCCATCCTGTCGGGCGTAGAGACGACGCTGAATGATCTGCGCGCCGCCGTGCACGACTTCCCGCGTATGCAGGCCTTGCTGGCCGAAGAGATGACGGCGCTGGAAGCTCTGAGCCTGCACCCGGTGGTGCAGATCGATCCGGCGGTGCTGCAGGAAGAACTGGCCTTCCTGCGTTGGGTGTCGGAAAACCATTTCGTTCTTCTGGGGGCGCGCACCTATGTCTATCCGCGCAGCGCCGACGGCAATTACGTCGCTGAAGAACCGCTGAACCTGTTGCAGGAAGAATACGGCGTCTTGCGCGACAAACGCGCCATCCTGCGTCGCGGATCGGAACCGGCCATCCTCAGCCGTGAGCTGCTCAGCCATCTGGCCAGCTCCGAGCCGGTCACCGTGGCCAAGGGCAATCTGAAGTCGCGCGTCCATCGCCGCGTCTATATGGACTATATCTCGATCAAGCATTACGGCGCTGATGGCAAACCGTCGGGCGAAACGCGCTTTGTCGGCCTGTTCACTTCGGACGCCTATGACCGTCCGGCCTTTGAAGTGCCGCTGATCCGCAAGAAGTGCGAGCACGTCCTGAGCGAGTCGCGCCGGCTAGGCTTCAACAATGGCGGCTATGCCGAAAAGCGTCTGAAGAATATCCTCGAAACCTATCCGCGCGACGAGCTGTTCCAGATTCAGGAAAGCGATCTGCTGCGTATTACGCGCGGCGTGCTGCACATTTCCGACCGGCCGCGTGTGCGGCTGTTTGCGCGCCGTGATCCGTTTGACCGCTTCATTTCGGTGCTCCTCTATCTGCCGCGCGACACCTATAGTGTTTCGGTGCAGGAACGCGCCGGGCGGTTGCTGGCCGAAGGCTTTGGTGGCCGCGTCAGCGCGCTTTATCCCTTTGTGACGGGCGGTGCGCTGTCGAGCATCCACTACATTATCGGTGTCACGCCGGGCGGCCATCCGGACCCCAATCTGGCCGATATCGAAGACCGCGTGACCGATCTGACGCTCGACTGGGCGCAGCGCGTCGAGGATGCGGCTCTGGAGACCGGCCACACGCAGGCCGACTATGTGAAATGGGCGCGCGCCATCCCCGTCGCCTATCAGGAACGCTATGGCATCGACGAGGCCGTCACCGATATCGCCATTCTGGCCGGACTGGACGAGGCGCACCCGCTCACCGTGCGCGCCTTTCAGCCGCAAGGGGTCAGCGACCGCTTCTCGCTGAAACTTTATGACCGCGCCGAAACGGCCATCCCGCTGTCCGACATCCTGCCGGTGCTGGAGCGCATGGGGCTGAAGACGCTGGAGGAGTTTGGTCACCGCATCGAATCCGCCGACGTGCCGCGCCACTTCATCCACGAATTTATCGTGCAACTCCCCGCCGCGCACCCGACGGCCTTTGCCGATTTCCGCGAGGATTTCGAAGGGGCGCTGATGGCGCTGTGGCGTGGCGAAACCGAGATCGACGGCTTCAATGCCCTGACGCTTCTGGGTCTGAGCTGGCGCGAAGCCGCGCTTTTGCGCGCCCTGTGCAAATATCGCGGGCAGTCGGGTCTCGACCCCAGCGCCATAGTGCAACAGCAAGCCCTGCGCGCCTATCCGGATGTGGCGGCGGCCTTGGTCTATCTGTTTGATCTCAAATTTGCCGTCAATGACACGCCCATCGACACGCGCAAGGTTGAGGTCGAGGCGGCTTTGTCGCGTATCAATACGCTCTTGCAAGGCGTGACCTCGCTGGAGCACGACCGCGTGCTGCGGCGCATCGCGGCCCTGATCGGGGCCATTCAGCGCACCAACTACTACCAGAAAAAGGGCTATATCTCGTTCAAGATCGCCTCGCGCGAGCTGGCCGACCTGCCCGACCCCAAGCCCTACCGCGAAATCTTCGTCTGGTCGCCGGTGGTCGAAGGCGTGCACCTGCGCTTTGGGCCTGTGGCGCGCGGGGGCCTGCGCTGGTCTGACCGCAAGGAAGATTTCCGCACCGAGGTGCTGGGCCTCGTCAAGGCGCAGCAGGTGAAGAACGCCGTCATTGTGCCGGTCGGTTCCAAGGGCGGCTTCTATCCCAAGCAGCTTCCGGCAGGTGGCGCGCCTGACGCCATCCGCGCCGAAGCCGTGCGGGCCTATAAGATGTATCTGTCGGGTCTGCTCGACATCACCGACAATCTCGATGCCCAGGGCGGCATTATCGCGCCGAAGGATGTGGTGTGCTGGGACGCGCCGGACCCCTATCTGGTCGTGGCGGCGGACAAGGGCACGGCGACCTTCTCCGACATCGCCAATGGCGTGGCGCGCGACTACGGCTTCTGGCTGGATGACGCCTTCGCGTCAGGCGGCAGCGTCGGTTACGACCACAAGGTCATGGGCATCACGGCGCGCGGCGCGTGGGAAGCGGTCAAGCGCCATTTCCGCGAACGTGGCAAGGACATTCAGACCGAGGCCTTCACCACGGTCGGCGTGGGTGACATGTCGGGTGATGTTTTCGGCAATGGCATGTTGTTGTCGAAGCAAACGAAGCTGATCGCGGCCTTCGATCACCGCGACATCTTCATCGACCCGACCCCCGATCCGGCTGTGTCCTTTGCCGAGCGTGAGCGTCTGTTCGCCCTGCCGCGCTCAAGCTGGCAGGACTATGACAAGGCGAAGATTTCGACGGGCGGCGGCGTCTTCTCGCGCGGTCTGAAGTCGATCGAGCTGACACCGGAAATCCGCGCCGCGCTTGATATTCAGGCCACCAGCCTGACGCCGTTTGAGCTGATGCAGGCCATTCTGCGTGCCCCGGCGGAGCTGCTCTATTTCGGCGGCATCGGCACCTATATCAAGGCGGCGTCGCAGTCGCATCTTGAGGTCGGGGACAAGGCCAATGACGCCATCCGCGTCGATGCCGGCGATATTCGTGCTGCCGTGATCGGGGAGGGGGCCAATCTGGGTATCACTCAGGCCGGTCGCATCGCGCTGGCGGCGCAGGGCGTGAAGCTCAATACCGACGCCATCGACAATTCCGCGGGTGTCGATTGTTCGGACCACGAGGTCAATATCAAGATCCTGCTGGGTCGTCTGGTGCAGTCTGGCCGCATGACCATCGAAGCGCGAGACGTACTTCTGGCTGAAATGACCGATGAGGTCGGGCATCTGGTGCTGAAGGACAACTACGCTCAGACCCTGGCCCTGACCCTTCTGGAATCGACGGCGCTCAGTGACAATGCCTCGATGCAGGCCTTTATGACGGCGCTCGAAAAGCGCGGCAAGCTGGACCGCAAGGTCGAGGGCCTGCCGACCAATGCGCAGTTGGAGGCGCGCAAGGCGCAAAATGCCGGGCTCTATCGTCCGGAACTGGCGGTGGTGCTGGCCTATGGCAAGATCGTGCTGTCCGACGACCTCATTGAGACGACCGCTATCGACGATCCGGTGTTCGAAGAGGCCCTGATCGACTATTTCCCCAAGCCGCTGCACGGCTTTATTGACGACATCCGCGCCCACCGTCTGCACCGCGAAATCGTGGCCACGGTGCTGTGCAATGAGATGATCAATATTCTGGGTCCCAGCTTCCCTCTGCGTCTGCAAAAGGCGGCGGCGGTCGATGCCGGGGCGCTGGCCCTGTCGTTCGAAGGGGCGCGGCGGCTGTTCGGGACCGATGCCCTGTGGGCCGAGGTCTCGGCGCTCGATACGCAGATTCCGGCAGCGGCTCAGACCGCGCTTTATAACGCCATCGCCACCTTCCTGCGCCGTCAGGTCTATTTCGTCGCCCGTCGTTTCGCCGGTCGTCCGGAAACCCTGACCGAGGTGATCAACGCCTATCAGACGGGTATTGCCACCCTGTTGTCGGCGCAAGGCGTGCTCAGCCCCAACGAAGCGGCGCGCGTCGAGGCACGGGCGCAAAAACTGATCAGTGCCGGGGCGCCCGAGGACCTGTCGCGCCGGGTGTCAGCCCTGCTGTCGTGGACCAGCGCCATCGACATGGTCGATCTGGCCGATGGCGGGGACGTGGTCGAAGCGGCGAGTCTCTATCTGGCGACCGGGGAACGCTTTGGCTTTGACCGTCTGCGCGCCGGAGCGGGCGAGCTTTATTCCGCCGATCCGTGGGACCGTATGGCCATCCGTCGCCTGATCGAAGACATCTATGCCGAACAGAAGTCGGTGGTGGCCGCCGTGCGTCGCGACGCTCAGGGGCTTGAGGCCTGGGCCGAGGCACAAGCTACGCAGGTGGCACCGTTGCAGTCCCTGCTGGGTGAAATCGAAGGCTCGGGTGCCGGTTGGAGCTTCGCCAAGCTGAGCATCGTCAATGCCGCCCTGCGTCAGTGGGTACAGAAACTATGAGAAAGTTTCTGGTCATCGCCGACGACAGCGTCGAATTCCGCGCCGCACTGAGCTACGCCTCGGTGCGGGCGCGCGTGACGCAAGGCATGGTCACCCTGCTGCGCGTCCTGCCGCCCACCGACTACAGCCAGTGGGCGGGCGTGCGCGATGAAATCGAGCGCGAACAGCGCGAAGAGGCCGAGACGCTGTTGTCCACCCTGTCCGACGAAGCGGCGGTCAAATCCGGTCGCCCGGCGGAAATCATCATCAAGACCGGGCAGATGAAGGACGCCATCCGCGAAGTCCTGATCGCCGACCGCGATATCAAGATCATCGTCATCGGGGCGTCGGGTGGCAATCCCGGTCCGCTGGTCAATCTGCTGGTCCGCGAAGGGGTAGGAACGCTGGGTGGCACGCGGCCGGTGCCGGTCACCGTGGTGCCGGGCGATATCAGCGATGAAGCGATCGAAGAGTTGATGTAAAAAGATCTTCTCCGTGAGGGAGCAAGTGGCGCGCAGCGCCGGTTGAGGTGGGGATAGAATGAATATTCCAAATGATATAGCCGTTTTAATTGCCTCTACATTGGGAACAATTGCTGGGGTCTTGATGGTTAAATTTCCGGACTATTTCAATAATCCGTACATGACGCATCGTGGGCTGCGCATACTTATTTCCTGGATTCTTTTGATAGGATTCGGCATTTTTTGGCTGGTGGCTCTATTTGCCGTATTTGTGATGCGTGTGTTGGCCCCCATCATGAGGAACATCTAAAGCCCCAATCCCCCTTGCCATCCTCTGCGTTTGCCCCCATTTGAGCGAGAGATTTACCCGGAACCGCTCTCATGTTCATCCAGACCGAAGCCACACCCAATCCCGACGTGTTGAAATTCATCCCCGGCCGTGAGGTTCTGGGTAAAGGGTCGTTGGAGTTCCGCACCGAGACCGAGGCTGAAAAATCACCGCTGGCGTTGTCTCTGTTTCAGATTGACGGCGTGGCGGGCGTCTATTTCGGCTCTGACTTCCTGACCGTGAAGCGTGATCCGGAGGCGGGTCTGATCTGGGCACAGATCAAGGCTCCGATTTTGGCCGCCATCATGGACTTCTATGCCTCGGGCCGTGCGATCCTCAACGAAGAGGGTGCCGTCAATGAGCGCACCTATGAGGGCGAAGTCGCGCAAATCGTTCTGGAAATCAAAGATTTGCTCGATACGCGCGTGCGTCCGGCGGTGGCACAGGACGGCGGCGACATCGAATTTGAACACTTCGACATCGAGTCCGGTACGCTCTATCTGCATATGCGCGGGGCCTGCTCGGGCTGCCCGTCCTCATCGGCCACCCTGCGTCAGGGCGTGGAATCCCTGATGAAACACTATGTGCCGGAAGTCAAAACCATCGAGCAGGTCCTGTAAGGTGGCGGTGGCCTTTGTCATAGATACAGCGCTAAATGCCTGTCAGGTTGGGCTTTTTTCGCATAAAGACGGGTCCGTCTCTGAGGTGGTGGCACTCAGGGAACATATGACGCGCGGGCATCAGGAATTTATCGGTCCCGCCGCTCTGAAATGTTTCGAAAAAACCGGAATCAATCCACGCGATGTCGATATTTTGGGCGTGACCTTAGGGCCCGGCTCGTTCACGGGCCTGCGTGTCGGTCTGTCTTTCGCCAAGGGTATGGCGTCGGGACTGGGCATAGGTTTGCGTGGATTTTCGACGCTGGAGCTGATGGGGCGGGCAGCGGATTTTGATAATCAAAGACGACTGGTGGCGCACGATGCCGGACGCGGACAGCTCTATGGCCAGCGCCTTGACGCCGATAACATCGTTTCACCCCCTGAGTCGTATGATATTGTAAAATTAGATGAAATCGACATGGGTAGTGGCTGGGACTGGCTGATCGGGTCGGCGGCACCGCTTTTGGCCGAACGCTTCCCGCAGGCACAGATTGCCGCGGATGTTTTGCCGGATTTAAAGGCGATGGCAACCCTGTGCTTTGCTCAGACCACCGCCTATGATGACCTGACGCCGCTCTATATGCGCGACGCCGATGCCAAGGTTTCGGACAAATCAGTGATCAATTTCGCCTGAGAGAAGAAATTTCCAGATAATATGAATAGAATTCGCCAAATTGAAGAATTTGACCCGCGATTGGTAGAAATCCACGCGCAGACCTTCGATTTTGGCTGGAACAATTCTGATTTCTCGGAATATTTGAAAGGCGAAAAATATTCGGCTTTTGGCGTTTATGAGGCGGAGCGGCTTCAGGCTTTTGTGCTGATCTCGGTGGTCGTCGATGAGGCCGAAATCCTGACCATCGCGACTGATCCGATCGCCCAAAGACGTGGTCATGCGCGCGCCCTGTTGCAGCACCTGATAGCGCATCTGGCGCATAAAGATATCCGCAGCCTGTTCCTCGAAGTGGCCGTCGATAACCCTGCCGCTATCGCGCTTTATGAGGGTCTGGGCTTCCGTAAGGTCGGCCGTCGCCCGCTTTATTACAGTCGTCGCGGCGGCGCGCTGGTGGACGCCCTTATTCTCAGTCTTGCGGTTTGAGACGATTGCCCTTAATTCCATAGGGGTGCGGCGCAACGCCGCAATGTATAAACGACAAATCCGGGAGGGCCGCATGGACCGTATCGAACAGCAATGCGTCGAAAAAGGTATGCGCATGACCGATCAGCGCCGGGTCGTCGCCCGTGTGCTGTCTCAGGCCACGGATCATCCGGACGTCGAAGAACTGTACCGTCGCGCTGCTGCCGTCGATCCCCATATTTCGCTGGCTACCGTCTATCGCACGGTGCGTTTGTTCGAAGAAGCGGGCGTGGTCGAACGCCACGATTTCGGCGATGGCCGTTCGCGCTATGAACAGGCAGGTGAAGATCACCACGACCACCTGATCAATATCAAATCGGGCGAAGTGATCGAATTTTTCGATGAAGAGATTGAGAAGCTGAAAACTGCTCTGGCCGAAAAGCTGGGCTACAAGCTGGTGGGTCATAAGCTTGAACTGTACGGCGTGCCGCTCGACGACAAATAAGCCGAAGGGGCCGGCCCCGGCCACGCCCATGTGGATAAAATCCGGTCTTTGGCCTTGAAAAACGAGGCCTGAAACCTCATAAGCACCGCATGAGTGAAACCGCATCCGCCGCATCCAAAAAGCTGCACATCAAAACCTACGGCTGTCAGATGAACGTCTATGACAGCGAGCGCATGGCTGACCTTCTGCGCCCGCTGGGCTATGCCGTGTCCGATCAGGCCGAAGGCGCTGATCTGGTGCTGCTCAACACCTGCCATATCCGTGAAAAGGCGGCGGAAAAGGTCTATTCCGAGATCGGCCGCCTGAAGGTGATGCGCCAGGAAAAGGAAGCGCGCGGCGAAGGGCGTATGACGATTGCGGTCGCCGGTTGCGTGGCGCAGGCCGAGGGCGAAGAGATCATGAACCGCGCGCCGGCCGTCGATCTGGTCGTGGGTCCGCAGGCCTATCATCAGTTGCCGGAACTGATCGCGCGCACCACCCGCGCCAAGGGCGAGCGCCTGAAGGCTGACTTCGCCCCCGAAGACAAGTTCGACGCCCTTTCGACCGAGCGTCAGGCGAGCGGTCCTACGGCCTTCCTGACGGTTCAGGAGGGCTGCGACAAGTTCTGTACCTTCTGCGTGGTGCCCTATACGCGCGGTGCCGAATGGTCGCGCCCGGTGGCCTCGATCCTCGAAGAGGCGCGTTCACTGGCCTCAAAAGGCGTGCGTGAAATCACGCTGCTGGGGCAAAACGTTAATGCCTATAACGGGCTTGAGGTCGATGGTCAGGAATCGACTCTGCCGCGCCTGATGCAGGCCCTGTCGGAGATCGAAGGGCTGGATCGTATCCGTTACACCACCTCGCACCCCAATGACATGACCGATGAGTTGATCCGCGCCCATGCGGAAAACCCTGCGGTCATGCCCTATCTGCACCTGCCTGTGCAGTCCGGGTCGGACAAGATCCTGCGTGCCATGAACCGCAAGCACGGGCGTCAGGCCTATATCGAGCTGATCGCGCGCCTGAAAGCCGCCGTGCCGAACATCGCCCTGTCCGGTGACTTCATCGTCGGCTTCCCCGGTGAGACGGACAAGGATTTCGAAGAAACGATGGACCTGATCCGCACCGTCGGTTACGCCTCGGCCTTCTCGTTCAAATATTCGAAGCGTCCGGGCACACCGGCCGCTGCCATGCCGGGTCAGGTCGATGAGGCCGTGGCCGATGCCCGCCTTCAGGCGCTTCAGGCCCTGATCAATGAGCAGGCGCAGGCGTTTAAAGCTTCGCTGGTGGGGCAATCCATCGACGTGCTGTTTGAAAAGCCGGGCCGCTATGGTCAGCAGGCCGTCGGGCGGTCGCCCTGGCTGCACGCGGTGTTTGCCGAAGACGCGGCGCACCTGATCGGTCAGATCGTGCCGGTCAAGATTGTGGGCGTGGGGAACAATTCTCTGATCGGGGAACTGGAAAAGGTACACGCTTGACCCTTGCCACCGAAGATTTCATAGAACTGAGCGAAGACAAGGTTCTGGCCCTGTCCGGACCGGCGCAGCGCTATCTGGCCCTGATCGAAGGGGCTTATCATGTGCTGATCGAAACGCCCGGCGGCGGGTTTCAGGTGACGGGCAAGGTGCGCGATCGTCAGCGCGCCCACGTCATCCTCAACGCCCTGTCTGAGCTTTATGACGAAGGCGTGGAGATCAGCGAGGTCGATGTTCGCACCCTGATCCAGAATCCGACGGGTAAATCACCGGTGTGGGCCGATCACCACGGCCAATCGCATGTGATCGTGATGGGCCGCAAAGGCGCCATTGCCCCCAAGACCGAGGGGCAGGCCAAATATTATCAGCAATTGTTGCGCAACGACCTGACCTTCGGTTTGGGTCCGGCAGGGTCCGGCAAGACTTTTATGGCCGTGGCGCACGGTACGTCGCTGCTGCTAAAGGGGGCGGTGGATCGTCTGGTCATCACCCGCCCGGCGGTCGAAGCGGGCGAAAAGCTGGGTTTTCTGCCCGGTGATCTCAATGAAAAGGTCGATCCCTACCTGATGCCGATCTGGCAGGCGCTGGATGATATTCTGGGGGCGGAAAGCCTGCGTCGCCGCCGCGAACGCAACGAAATCGAAGTCGCGCCGCTGGCCTATATGCGCGGTCGCACCCTGTCCAACGCCTATGTCATCGTCGATGAGGCGCAGAACACCACCAAACAGCAGATGAAGATGGTGCTGACGCGCCTGGGCGAAGGCTCGAAAATGGTCGTCACCGGCGATCCGTCGCAGGTCGATCTGCCGCGCGCTTCGGACTCTGGTCTGGTGCACGCCGTTGGCCTTCTGAACGACGTGAAGGGGGTAGGGGTGTCGCGCCTGACCGCCGAAGACGTGGTGCGTCACGAACTGGTCGCGCGTATCGTGCGTGCCTATGACAGCGAAAAACATGACTGAATTTGCCCCCCTGATCGACATTGAGGTCGAACACGACGACTGGACCGAAGCCCTGCCCGATGTGTCGGAGGTGGTCACCGGCGCCATTGAGGCGACCTTTGCCTATCTGGGCGCGAAGGAGCAGTTGGACCTGGTGGTGCTGCTGACCGACGACGCCGAAATGAAGGCGCTCAACAAGGAGTTCCGTCAGAAGAACGCGCCTACCAATGTGTTGTCCTTTCCCGCGCCTGATATGATGCACCCGCATCTGGGCGATATCGCTTTCGGGTTTGAGACCTGCGTGCGCGAAGCGAAAGAACAGAAAAAAACGCTCAAAGCCCATGTGGCGCACCTCAGCGTGCATGGTGCTTTGCATCTTTTGGGGTATGATCACATCAATGATCCCGAAGCCGAGGAGATGGAAGACCTTGAGCGCAAGATCCTGCACGGGCTCGGCATTGCCGATCCTTACCTAGAGAAATAGGCCACTGACCATGCCGGAGCCTGACAGTCGTAGCGCCAAGCGCCCGACCGGACCCAGAAAGACCCTGTTGAACCTCTTTGGCCTTTTGGGGCCGGACGAGGCGGAAAAGCCGCTCAGTCTGAGCGACCGTCCTGAGGCTTCCAGTGACCTGATCGAACACGCCCGTGCCTTTCAGAACCTGCGCGTATCTGACGTGATGACGCCGCGGGTCGATATTATCGGCATCGAAGACACCGCCACCCTGTCCGAACTGGTGCGGGTCTGCGTCGAAAGCGAGCATTCGCGCCTGCCGGTCTATAGCGACAATCTCGATCATCCGGTGGGCGTCATCCACGTAAAAGACGTGTTCAAGCTGCTGGCGCCGTCTGATGACCGGCGCATTCCCGATTGGGACGCGCCCGTGACCGACCGCCTGAAGCGCGAACTGATCTATGTCCCCGGAGCCATGTCGGCGACGGACCTGCTGCTGAAGATGCAGACCGAGCGGTCGCACATGGCGCTGGTGATCGACGAACACGGCGGCACGGATGGGCTCGTCACGCTGGAAGACTTGCTCGAAGCCGTGGTTGGCGACATTGCCGATGAATATGACGACGACGAAGCCGAAGACCTGATCGAGACCGCCGAGGGGCAGATCGAGGTCAGTGGCCGCGTTGAGCTGGAGACGCTTGAGGAACGCTTGGGTCTGCGCCTGTTCCCCGAAGACGGCGAGGATGAGGTCGATACGCTGGGGGGGCTGGTGGCTGTGCTGGCGGGGCGCGTACCGCAGCCGGGCGAAATCATCCCTTACGCGGCGGCGGGGATAGATATAGAAGTGCTGGACGCCGATCAGCGCCGCATCAAACGCCTGCGTCTGCATCGTCACGAACGCAAACCCGACCTGATTCCGGAAGACGTATGACCCTGACCGAACTCGGTGCCCGTTTGGCGCCCGCCTTCGCCCTGTACCGCCGCTATGTGGGGCCGAAACGGCAGGCGGCGTTGATGGGGGTGCTGCTGGGGCTGGCGCAGCCGCCGTTCGGATTTCTGCCGGGGCTTCTGGCCTATGCCGTCCTTCTGTGGAGCCTTGATCAGGACCTCGGCCCCAGGCCCTTGCGCAAGGCGTTTGCCATTGGCTGGTGGGCCGGGTTTCTCTATTTCCTCGTCGGCTGTTTCTGGGTGGCGGAGGCCTTTCTGGTCGATGCCAGCAATCAGGGCTGGATGGCCCCGTTTGCGGTCTGTCTGCTGCCCGGCGGTATAGCCCTGTTCTGGGGGGCGGCGTTTGCAGTCTATCGCAAACTGGCCAGTGGGCGATTGGCGGGGCACTGGTCACGCTGGCTGGTTTTTGCCGGTCTGTTCTGCCTGTTTGAGTGGCTGCGCGGGACGATCCTGACCGGGTTTCCGTGGAATCCGGCCGGCGCCACGTGGAAGGCCGGTTCGGCGATGTCGCAACTGGCCGCGCTGTTCGGCGTCTATGGCCTCAGCCTGTTTACCGTCACCCTGTTCGCCAGTCCGGCGGTCAGCCGTCGTGGATACGGCTTGAAGGGTCTGTGGCCAGTGGCCGTGTCGGCGGCCGTGCTGGTCGCGGGCTTCACCTTCGGGTTTGTTCGCCTGTCCACGACCGAGGTTGCGACCACGGGCACATGGATACGCCTTGTGCAGCCAAACATCGGTCAGCGCGCCAAGTGGACAGAAGGCGCGTTGCTCAAGGTCATGCGCGGCTATGTGACCTATAGTCAGGCACACGCGAAGCGAGAATTTTTACAGTCCGTTACAAAACGTGATAATAAGGGTTACCCAGACGTTATTATCTGGCCGGAAGGGGCGCTTCCGGACGCTGCTGAGAACTTGCTCGATCCACAATCGGAGACTGCAAACCTGTTTGCTGGCCTCCTTAAGCCAGATCAGATTTTGTTATGGGGCGCCTATCACCGCGCGATAGATGACCATGACGCCCTTGTATGGCGTAACTCGATGCTGGCGCTATCGCGCGATAAGACCGGCACAAATTATCAGGTTGTCTATTCCAAGTTCAAACTGGTGCCGTTTGGTGAGTTTCTGCCGTTCGAAAGCGTGCTGGAAAGCCTTGGCGTAAAGGAGTTAGCGCATGTCGGTGACGGCTTTAGTCCCGGCCCGCGTACGCATCCGGTCGAGGTCACGGGATTGCCGTCGTTTCTGCCGCTGATCTGTTATGAAGGCCTGTTCCCCGCCTTGGCCTCGGGTGAGATCAAACCGTCGTCTGCCCCACTACGGCCATCATGGATTGTCAATATTTCCAACGATGCGTGGTTTGGCCCGACAACCGGACCGGTGCAGCACCTCAACCTGTCCAGCTATCGCGCCATCGAAGAAGGTCTGCCCATGGTTCGGTCAACCCCTACGGGTGTCTCTGCGGTGATTGACCCCCTTGGGCGCATCGTTCCGGGCTCGGAAATTGGCATCGGTCAATCAGGCTTTCGTGATGTGATGTTACCGTCTGCGGTATCATTTGCCCCTTACACGCTTTGGCGGCACCTGCACCTCATGCTTGTGGCGCTTTTTTGCTTGATTCCATTGGTATTTGTGACTTTTGTAAACGTTAGCAAAAACAACCAAGAAAGATGACCGCCTCCCAGGTCCGGATGGGAGGGGGTGTTACGACAAAAAGCGGTACGGCGACAACGCCGGCTGTAAAAAGTAAAGAGGCAAAGTTGGACGAAAATTCTAAGACGGACCGCAGTCCGAATCCGGTTGATTTGCATGTCGGTGCGCGTGTGCGTATGCGTCGCAAGTTTTTGGGAATGTCGCAGGAAGCGTTGGCAGAAACCATCTCCCTGACCTTCCAGCAGGTGCAGAAGTACGAGCGCGGGTCCAACCGCATCAGCGCGTCGAAGCTGCATGAAATCTCGCGGGCGCTTAAGGCCCCGGTAGCCTACTTCTTTGAAGGCTATGGTGAGTCCGAGGCCGTTGAAGGTTTTTCGGAGTCACAGTCCGAGCAGTTCGTGCACGGCTTCCTGATGACCACCGAGGGCATTGAGCTGGCTGAGGCGTTTCCGCGCATCAAAAACCCCAAGCACCGCCGCCGTATCCTTGAGCTGGTGCGTGCACTGGCGGAAGACAGCGAAGATTAAAAGATTACAGACAGACCTACCTCCCCGCAAACCCCGCCCGACCGGCGGGGTTTTTATTGTGGGAATGGGCATACTTGGAGCGATGTGCGGAAACGGAGTTCGGCGAAGCCAAAAGTGTGAGCGGTTTTCCGCAAAAACATTGCGACAAAACAAAAATTTAAAGCGAAGTGGCGATTCCTCCTAAAGTCATTTCGCTGTAGTGGTTACCCCACAAACGACTTGATCATATAAAGATATGTTTATATGAGTGTGCAAACACTTAGTTGAACCGCGGAGTTCCGCCATGCGCCCGTCCTACATCTTCACTTCCGAAAGCGTCTCCGAAGGCCATCCGGACAAGGTCGCCGACCGGGTTTCCGATGTCGTCGTCGATGCCTTCCTGCGCGAAGACCCCGAAGCCCGCGTCGCGTGTGAGACGCTGGTAACCACCGAACGCGTCATTCTGGCCGGTGAGGTGCGCGCCGCCGATGACAAGATGCGCGAAATCATCGCGGGTCTGGAAGACAAGGTGCGCGCCGCCATCAAGGATGTCGGCTACGCGCAAAAGGGTTTCCACTGGGCCACGGCCCACTATGCCTGCCACCTGCACGCCCAGTCGGCCGACATCGCCATGGGCGTCGATTCTTCTGAGAACAAGGACGAGGGTGCCGGCGATCAGGGTATCATGTTCGGCTATGCCTCGGATGAGACCGCGGAGCTGACCTCGGCCCCGCTGCAATGGTCGCATAATATCCTGCGTCGTCTGGCCGAAGCGCGTCACGGCGGCGATCATCGTCTGGAACCCGATGCCAAGTCGCAGGTCACGGTGCAGTACGAAAACGGCGTGCCGTCGCGCATCCTCAAGGTGCTGATCTCGCACCAGCACAAGGAAGGCCTGACGCCGAAGGATGTGGAAGCCATCGTCAAGCCCTACGCGCTCGAAGTCCTGCCGCAGGGCATGGTGACGGCGGATACCGAATGGCTGGTCAATCCGACCGGTAATTTCGTCATTGGCGGCCCGGATGGCGATGCCGGTCTGACTGGCCGCAAGATCATCGTTGATACCTACGGCGGTGCCGCCCCGCACGGTGGCGGTGCCTTCTCTGGTAAGGACCCAACCAAGGTCGATCGTTCGGCGGCCTATGCCCTGCGCTATCTGGCCAAGAACGTGGTCGCGGCGGGCCTCGCCAAGCGCTGCACGCTTCAGGTCTCCTACGCGATTGGTGTGTCGCGCCCCTTGAGTTTCTACGTCAATACCCACGGCACGGGTCAGGTGGACGAAGCGAAGCTCGAAGCCCTACTGCCCGAACTGATCGGTGGTCTGACGCCGCGTGGCATTCGTTTGCATCTGGGCCTCAACAAACCGATCTACGAGCGCACGGCGGCCTATGGTCACTTCGGCCGCACACCGGAAGACGATGGCGGCTTCTCGTGGGAGCGCACCGATCTGGTTGACGCGCTTAAGCGCGAGTTTTAAGAGAGCGGCTTTCCCGGCACCTCCTCTGGCCTCAGAGGAGGTGCTTTTGCAAAAGGCGCTCTATGTCAGACGAAACACCGCCCGCCATTTCGCCGTCGTGGGGGCCCATGCGCTCGTTCGGGCGCATCAAGTCGCGCACGTTGAAGCCGCGTCAGGCCGACCTGTTCGACACGCTGCTCCCGACCATCGAAGTCAATGACGCCCTGATCGCGCAACTCGGTGCTGGCGACCTTGGCGGTTACAGCGAGCTGTGGCTGGAGATCGGCTTCGGCGGTGGGGAGCATCTGGCGGCACAGGCCGAGCGTAATCCTCAGGCGCTGATCCTCGGTTTTGAGCCCTTCCTCAATGGCGTCGGCTCTCTGCTGCGCCATGTCGATGAGCGCGGTCTGAACAATGTACGCCTGATGCCCGGCGATGCGCGCCCGGTGATCGACCGCCTGAACGCGGCCTCGGTCGATAAGGTGTTCATCCTCTTCCCCGATCCGTGGCCCAAGGCCCGCCACCACAAGCGCCGCTTCATCCAGACCGAAACGCTGGATGCCCTGGCGCGCGTGATGAAGGACGGGGCGCGTCTGCGCTTTGCTACCGATTGGGCCGACTACGCCGACTGGACGCTGGAGCGCGCCACGGCGCACGCCGCCTTTGACTGGCCTGCCCAGTCACAAGCTGAATGGAACACGCCCCCCGCAGATCACGTGACCACGCGTTATGAAGAGAAGAAGCTGGGCGATTGCGCGCCGGTCTTCCTCGACTTTTATCGTCACGCGCGAAATTGACGCGAAAAGACGGCATTTCACCCCGGTTCGACGCAAACCTGTAGCCATCGCCCCCGATTTAGCCTGTATTAACTATGGTTAATGTCCGGGTAACGGGGTCGTCCATGGAAAGCCTGCATAAGGTTTCGGCGGGGTTTGTCTTTGCCTTTCTGTGCCTGCACATGGCCAACCATTTTGTCGGCTTGCAGGGGCTCAATACCCACATCGCCTTTATGGCCGTGGCGCGCATAGTCTATCGCCACCCGGTGGTCGAGATGGTCGTGCTGCTGGCCTTTCTGGTGCAGATACTGACCGGCTGGGCGCTGGCGCGGGAAATCTGGGCGAAGAAGAAGGATTTCGTGCATCAGCTTCAGGCGGCCTCAGGCACCTATATCGCCTTTTTCGCCCTCACCCACGTCGCCTTTATCTTCTATGTGCGTCAATTGCTGACTGTGGACAGCGATATCTACCTTATCGTCGCGGGCCTGATGCAGAGCGGCTGGATGTATGCGCTTATCCCCTATTACGGACTGGCGATCTTCGCCCTGTTTGTGCATATGGGCTGCATCCTGTTCGACATTTTCAAAAAGACCTTGCGGCCGGTGTCGTGGGGGCTTCTGGTCGTAACGGTCGGCATTGGCGGATACGCCACGTGGTTGCTGATGATGTTCTACACAGGCCACACGGCGGCTCTGCACGTGCCGGCGGAGTATTTTGACCTCTATCCCCTGATCCGTATGAAGTAGGGGCAGCGACCGCCCGTTTATTGGGCTTGGCAAACCGGCGGCAAGGGTCTATAAGCACCTCAACATCGTCCGAATGGCCTTGCGGCCCGGCGGCGGCCCTCAAGAAGGCCAGCCGCTTTTTTGTTGCCCGAAACGCAGCGGACGAACCATCTGAGGACCTATTTTGCGCGCCAAGACCACCGAAGACCGCAAGCTGATCGAAGCCTTTGACCCCATTGCCGAAGCGTTGGGGCTCGACATTGTGCGCGTGCGCCTGATGGGCTCCAACAAGCCGGGCGGCGCGCGTCGTTTACAGATTATGGCTGAGCGCAAGACCGACGGCGACATCACCGTCAATCAGTGCGCTCGCTTGTCGCGCGCCCTGTCGGCCTGGCTGGAAGAGTCTGATCCGATCACCGGCGAATATATTCTCGAAGTGTCGTCGCCCGGTATCGACCGTCCGCTGACCCGCCTGAAGGATTTCGACACCTATTCGGGGCTTGAGGCGCGTCTGGAGCTGGATCGTCTGGCCGAAGGGCGCAAGCGCTTCCGCGGTATCCTGAATGGCACCGAAGACGGCGAATACGTTGCTATCGACCTCGAAGGCGAGGAAGACACGGCGATGATCCCGTTCGACTGGATCATCGACGCCAAGCTGGTGCTCAATGACGAACTGCTCAAGATCGGCGCCGAAAAGGCCGCCCTTCGCCGCGAGCAGGGTGAGGATGACGAAGAAGAGGACGAAGACCTCGATTTCGGCGACGATGCGGACGCTGAATTTGACGATGAAGATTTCGACGACGCCGAGGACGATTTCGGCGATGACGACGACGACAAACTGACAAAAAATTAAACTGGGAACAGTGACATGAGCTTTACCGGAATCAGCGCCAACCGTCAGGAACTGCTGCAAATCGCCGACGCCGTGGCGCGCGAAAAGCAGATCGACAAGTCGGTCGTGCTCGCCTCCATCGAAGAAGCGGTGCAAAAGGCCGCTCGCTCGCGCTATGGGGCCGACCACGACATCCGCGTGCGTGTCGATCCGCGCACCGGCGAAATGACTATCACCCGTTACGTGACGGTGGTGCCGGACGAAGAGCTTGAGAACGAATACGCGCAGCGCGGCCTGACCGAGGCCCTGCGCGAGGACAAGGACGCTTTCGTCGGCAAGACCTACGAAGAAGTCCTGCCGCCGTTCGAACTGGGTCGCGTGCAATCGCAGATGGCGCGTCAGGTCGTGACGCACAAGGTGCGGGAAGCCGAGCGTGAGCGTCAGTATGATGAGTTCAAGGACCGCGTCGGCGAAATCGTCAACGGTACGGTCAAGCGCGTCGAATACGGCAATGTCATTGTCGATCTGGGTCGCGGCGAAGGCATTATGCGCCGCGATCAGTCGATCCCGCGCGAGGCGTTTCAGGTCAATGACCGTATCCGCGCCTATATTTATGATGTGCGCCGTGAAACCAAGGGCCCGCAGATCATGCTGTCGCGCGCCCACGGCGGCTTTATGGCCAAGCTGTTCGCGCAGGAAGTGCCGGAAGTCTATGACGGCGTGATCGAAATCAAGTCGGTCGCCCGTGATCCGGGTTCGCGCGCCAAGATGGCCGTCCTGTCCAACGACAACTCGATTGACCCGGTCGGGGCCTGCGTCGGTATGCGCGGGTCGCGCGTGCAGGCCGTGGTCGGTGAACTGCAAGGCGAAAAGATCGACATCATCCAGTGGTCGCCGGACGAAGCCACCTTCATCGTTAATGCTCTGGCCCCGGCCGAAGTGTCGAAGGTCGTTCTGGATGAAGAAGAAGACCGCGTTGAGGTCGTGGTGCCGGATGAGCAACTGTCGCTCGCCATCGGCCGTCGCGGTCAGAACGTGCGTCTGGCTTCGCAACTGACGGGCTGGCAGGTCGATATCATCACCGAGTCGCAGGATTCTGAGCGTCGTCAGAAGGAATTTGCCGAGCGCACCGCCCTGTTCCAGGAAGCGCTGGACGCCGATGAAGTCATCGCGCAGTTGCTGGTTACCGAAGGCTTCTCGACCGTCGAAGACCTCGCCTATGTCGATCAGATGGAAATCGCTGCCATCGAAGGCTTCGACGAAGACACGGCGGCTGAGCTTCAGGCGCGCGCCCGTGACTATCTGGAGCGCTTCGAGGCCGAGCAGAACGCCAAGCGCGTTGAGTTGGGCGTCGAGGACGAGGTGCTGAACGTGCCGGGTATCACCCTGGCCATGGCGGTTGCTCTGGGCGAAGCCGGTGTGAAGACGGTTGAAGATCTGGCCGATTTGGCTACCGACGAAGTGCGCGGCGGCTTTGAGCAGCGCGGGGCCGAAAAGGTCCGCGTACCGGGCGCTCTGGAAAGCTTCTCCCTGTCGGTAGCCGATGCCGAGGCCCTGATCCTCAATGCGCGTATCGCGGCGGGCTGGATCGAAGCGCCGGAGCCGGAAGAGGCCTACGAAGAATCCGAAGAGTCTTATGAAGAGGAGGGCGCGAATGACGCCATCCCTGAACAATGAGACCCTTATCGATCTGAATGACGATCTGGCTGAGGCGGGGGAGACCCCGTCTCAGACCGTTTCCGTGCGCGTGACCCACCGTCGGGACGTCGCTTCACACCAGTCGGTTCCCCGCGACGGCCTGATCCGCTTTGTGGTCGGGCCGGACGGCTTTGTGGTGCCTGATCTCAAGGAAACCCTGCCCGGACGCGGGCTGTGGCTGAAGGCCGACGCCGAGAGTCTGGCTCTGGCCATCAAAAAGAATCTGTTTTCGCGTGCGGCCAAACGCGCGGTCAAAACACCGGAAGGCCTTGATACCCTTGTGCCCGCCCTGATCCGCAGACGCCTGCTGGAGCAGTTGGGGCTGGCGCGACGCGAAGGAAATCTGGTGACGGGGTTTGAAAAAGTCGCCACAGCGCTTAAATTAGGCAAAACCGCGCCTCACGCGGCCGGCCGTGCCGCGTGGCTGATCGAAGCCTCGGACGGGGCCGAAGATGGTCGCAGTAAACTTCTGAACCTCAGTAATGGCCAGACGCCGTCCGTCGGACTGTGCGGCCTGTTTTCCAATGATGAGCTGAGCCTCGCCCTGGGGCTCGAAAATGTAATCCATGCCGCCCTGATCGAGGGTCGGCGGGCGGCGGCGTTTTCGCGTGAAGCGGAACGCCTTGGTGGGTTTGAGGCGTTGTTTCCTGCCCAATGGCGCGAAAGGCCCTTTAACTCAAACTGAAAAGCGACTATCAGGGCGTGATCTTTTCACGGTCTGATCGTGGCCAGAGCGATGTGTCGAAACTGTATGTGGCGTTTATGACGGCCCTATCGCTCAAACCGAATAACGATTGTCCGAAACGAAGCCGGAATGCCGGTTTCATCATGTGTATGTTGCGAGCTGAATGAGCGATCCGAAAGACGATAAACCCGAAGCCCCCAAAGGCGATAATACCCGCGCTCCGCTGAGCCTGAAGCCGCGCGTCGGTGGCAATGTGTCCACCGGCACCGTGAAGCAGAGCTTCAGCCATGGGCGCTCCAAGACGGTGGTGGTGGAAACCAAGCGCCGCATCGGCACGCCTCCGCAAGGTGCGCCTTCGGGTGGGGCTCAGGGCACTGGTGGCGCGCCGCGCGCCGGCGGTGAAAACCTGGCGCGTCCGCGTCCGGCTGCCCCGCAGGGTGCGCCGTCGGCACCGCGTCCGGCGCCTTCGGGTGGCAATACGGGCGGTCTGCGTCAGGATGAGTTGGAGCGTCGCGCCCGCGTTCTGGAACAGGCGCGCGTCGATCAGGAGCGCCGCGAAGCCGAGGCGCGCCGTCAGGCCGAACAACGCGCCCGCGAAGAGGCGGCCCGCCGTGCGGCGGCTGCCGAAGCGGCACCGAAGTCCGAAGCGCCTGCCCCGGCTCCCGCGCCGTCAGAACCGGCTCCGCAAGCGCCCGCTCCGGCTCAGGCCGAAGCCCCGCGTCGCAGCCCCATCGAAGAGGCTCTGTCGCGTCCGGCCCAGCGCGCCCCGCGCGAAGACCGCCGCGATGGCTTCCGTGATGATCGCGCCCCCCGCTCGGATCGTCCGCAAGGCGACCGTCCTCAAGGACAATACGGCGACCGCCCGCGCGGAGACCGTCCGCAAGGTGATCGGCCTCAGGGTCAGTACGGAGATCGTCCCAGAGACGGGAATCGCGGTGACCGCCCGCAGGGAGATCGTCCGCCGTTTAACCGCGATGGCAACCGTCCGCAAGGCGACCGTCCTCAGGGTCAGTACGGAGATCGTCCGCGCGGAGACCGCCCGCAAGGGGATCGTCCGCCGTTCAACCGTGATGGCAATCGTCCGCAAGGCGACCGTCCCAACTATGGCGAACGCACGCCGCGTGGCGACCGTCCGCAAGGGGATCGCCCGCCGTTTAACCGCGACGGCAATCGTCCGCAAGGCGATCGTGGCCCCAGAGATCCGAACCGTCCGCAGGGCGACCGCGGTCCGCGTCCGGCCGGTGAAACCGTCCGCTATTCGGCCAATTCGCCGCGTCCGCCGCGCGGTCCGGCCGGTGTGGCCCCGAACGCTCCGGCTGTGTCGGAAGTCGATCGTATCCGTTCCTCGCGCGGTTCGCCGGCGGGTAAGCCCGGCGATGTGCGTGCCCGTACCGGGGACGATGATGATCGTGGTCGTCGCGGCGGCAAGGCCGGTGCGCCGACCAAGGCCGTCTCGCAGACCCGTGGCGAGCCCAAGCGTCGCGAAGGCCGCCTGACCCTGCAAGCCGTTGTGGGGGACGACGAAGGCGCCGCCGACCGTATGCGTTCGCTGGCTTCGGTTCGCCGGGCCCGTGAGCGTGAACGCGAAAAGCGCAAGGGCGTCACCACCGAACAGGCGCGCGTGTCGCGTGACGTGGTCATCCCGGACGTTATCACGGTTCAGGAACTGTCGAACCGTATGGCCGTGCGCGCTGTGGACATCATCAAGATGCTGATGAAGCAGGGGATGATGCTGAAGATCAACGACGTGATCGACTCCGATACGGCCGAACTGGTGGCTACGGAATTCGGTCACAACGTGAAGCGCGTCTCCGAAGCCGACGTTCTCGAAGGCTTTATCGACGCGGCCGACCATGACGACGATACGGTGGTGCGTCCGCCGGTCGTGGCCGTCATGGGTCACGTTGACCACGGCAAGACCTCGCTGCTCGATGCGTTGCGTAAGGAAGATGTGGCGGCGGGCGAAGCCGGTGGTATCACCCAGCACATCGGTGCCTATCAGATCAAGGTGCCGTCGGGTGAGCGTATCACCTTCCTCGACACGCCGGGTCACGCGGCCTTCTCGGCCATGCGTGCGCGCGGTGCCAATGTGACGGATATCGTGGTGCTGGTCGTGGCGGCGGATGACGGTGTGATGCCGCAGACGATTGAGGCCATCAACCACGCCCGTGCGGCCAAGACGCCGATCATCGTCGCCGTCAACAAGATGGACAAGCACGAAGCCAATCCGCAGCGCGTCATCAACGAACTTCTGCAACACGAAGTCGTCGTCGAAGCGCTGGGCGGTGAAACCCAGATCGTCGAAGTCTCGGCCAAGACCGGCATGGGTCTCGACAATCTGGTCGAAGCCATCCTGCTTCAGGCCGAAGTGCTGGACCTGCGGGCCAATCCGGACCGTACCGCCGAAGGCGTGGTGATCGAAGCCAAGCTCGACAAGGGTCGTGGTCCTGTGGCCACGGTTCTGGTCAAGCGTGGTACGCTGAAGCGTGGCGACATCATCGTGGCCGGTGGTGCCTGGGGCCGCGTGCGCGCCCTCATCGACGAACGCAATGCGCAACTGCCTGAAGCGGGTCCGTCGCAGCCGGTGGAAATCCTCGGCCTCGATCAGGCGCCTGATCCGGGTGAAGCCTTCGCCGTGGTGGAAAACGACGCCCGTGCCCGCGAAATCACCGAGTACCGTCAGCGCGTGAAGCGTGAAAAGATGGTGGCTCCGGTGGGCGTGTCGCTGTCGGACATGATGTCGAAGCTCAAGGACAACAAGGTCAAGGAGCTTCAGCTTATCGTCAAGGCGGACGTGCAGGGTTCGGCCGAAGCCATTATCGGCTCGCTGGAAAAGGTCGGCAACGAAGAGGTCCGTGCGCGGATCATCCATTCGGGCGCCGGCGGTATAACCGAGTCGGACGTGCAACTGGCCAAGGGGTCCAACTCGCCCATCATCGGCTTCAACGTCCGTGCCTCCAAGCAGGCGCGTGACTTGGCCGAACGCGAAGGCGTCGAAATCCGCTACTACGCGATCATTTACGACCTGATCGACGACATCAAGGGCGTGCTGTCGGGCATGTTGGCCCCGATCCAGCGCGAAACCTTCCTCGGCAACGCGGAAGTGCTCGAAGTGTTCGACATCACCAAGGTCGGCAAGGTCGCCGGGTGTCGCGTCACCGAAGGCCGCGTCGAAAAGGGCGCGCGCGTGCGTATCCTGCGCGACGATGTCGTCATTCAGGAAATGGGCGTGCTCACCACGCTCAAGCGCTTCAAGGACGAGGTCAACTCGGTCGTGGTCGGTCAGGAATGCGGTATGTCCTTCGGTCCGTTCCAGGACATCAAGAAGGGCGACTTCATCGAATGCTTCACGGTCGAAGAGATCAAGCGCACACTCTAATCTGTTAAAAGTGTTTGGCCCGGCGCACTGCCGGGCCAAATTCTTTTCAGGTTTACAGTGTCTGTGACGATTGCGGGGTGTGGGGTCTGTGACCCCACGCCTTTTCTTTCATTTGAAACCTTTGACTTTCTGCAAGATTTGCCTGCTATAGGCGGACCATGCCCGATACGACCTTTTTCGACCCGTCCCATTACGTTCTGATCATCAAATGCCCGGACACGCGCGGTATCGTCGCGGCGGTCTCCGGCTATCTGAACGACAACGACATCTCCATTGTCGAGTCGAACCAGTTCAACGACAGTCAGGGCGACATGTTCTATGTGCGCGTGGTCTTCAAACAGGCCGGTTCGCGGATGCCGCCCATGTCGATCCTGCGCGAAGGGTTCAAGCCGATCGCCCACCGCTTCAGCATGGAATGGGACATCCATAATCTGAGTGTGCGCCCGCGCGTCATCATCGCCGTGTCGAAGTTTGGTCACTGCCTGTACGAGTTGCTGCACCGCTGGCGGTCAGGCCTGTTGCCGGTGGAAATCGCCGCCGTCGTCTCGAACCACGAGGATATGCGCTCGTTCGTCGAATGGAACGGCCTGCCCTATGTCCACCTGCCGATCACCAAGGACACCAAGGCCGAGCAGGAGGCGCAGTTCCTCAACCTGATCGAGACGCATCAGGCCGATCTGGTCGTGCTGGCGCGTTACATGCAAATCCTGTCCGACGACTTTTCGCGTCGGCTGGAAGGCCGCTGCATCAATATCCACCACTCCTTCCTGCCGTCGTTCAAAGGGGCCAAGCCGTATCATCAGGCGCATCAGCGCGGGGTGAAGATCATCGGGGCGACGGCGCACTATGTGACGTCTGACCTCGACGAAGGGCCGATTATCGAACAGGACGTGCAGCGCGTGCACCACGGGCTGACGCCGGAGCAACTGGTGGCCATCGGTCAGGATATCGAGGCCCGCGTACTGGCGCGTGCGGTTACCTGGCACGCCGAACGCCGCGTCATCATCAATGGCGGTAAGACGATCGTGTTTAGCTGATTTCGCGCTTGCGAAACCCCTGACCGCGTTGCAATGTTAGTCAACGGATCGGGGAAAAAACACCATGTCAGCGGCCAAGCGGAAACGGACGAAAACGCCCGTTTCGAACCTTTATATTGTGCAATATGCGGAAGTGACGGGTGTGGGCATGGGCCGTCTGAGCGATGGCGCGCTGTACCTGACTCAACGCGGGTTGGCGCGGCTGTGCGGGGTGCAAAACGCCCATATCGGCACGATCAGCCGCGATTGGGACAGCGACAAACCGCGTATTCGCGCGATCAAGACGCGCCTGTCGGAGATGAACGAAGAACGCGCCGCCGCCCATTCCGTTCTGACCTATCAGGGGCGGCGTCAGTACTGTTACGACGTGGCGGTGTGTCAGGCCATCCTCAGCTATTACGCTCACGATGCCGGACGGCATGTGCAGGACGAGGCGGCGGCGCACGTCTATGACGGGGCGGGCCTGAACGCCTATATCGCCCACGCTCTGGAGGGGTTTGTCGCGCCGGTCGAAACGACGCCGATCCGCTTTCAGCCGGTCGCTGAGACGCCCGCGGATGAGGCCGATATCGTTGTCGGCTATGAGGTCAATGACGCCATTTCGCGCATGGTCATGGCCTATTACCAGTTGTCGTTTGCCATGGCGCAGGCCTATGTCAACTGGCTGCGCACCCTGATGCAGGCGGCGTCGTGGAACCGGCTGGGCCTCTATGTGCCGTTGAACGCCTTTATTTCGCGCGGCTGAACGGGACTTTAAGCGTCAGATAGGTCGCCCGCGCTCAAAGAGCGAAGCGTTAGCGCAACAAAAGAGCGGCGACCTAAGCCTTGCGTTTAAAAGGTACTTTAAGCGTTAAATAGGTCGCCGCCCGCCACAGCCATTCCAGCGGGCCATAGTGGAAATGGCGGAACCACAGGTGCGCCAGACCCATCTGTGCTGCAAAGGCAACGAGGCCGAGCACAACCGCTTCAGACTGGCTCATCGTGGCGTGCAGCCCCAGACCGAAGCTGTAGAAGACCGGCACGAAGACCAGGGATTGCCCCACATAAAGGCTGAGCGTCATGCGACCGGGGGCGGCAAAGGCGTTCAGCCAGCGACGCAACGGGCCGTAATAGAGACTCAGAAACCCGAACATAAGGGTCAGCATGATGCTGAGATCGGTCAAACTGGACCAGATACCGGACCACAGGGCATTGGGCATACGCGATGCCTCGGTTGCCGGGATCAGGCCGCTGATCAGGCCCTGACTATGCCACAGGATAAGGGCGGCGATCAGCGAAAGGACAAGACCGATCAGGCGCGCCCGCCCGAAGCGTTCCGGCTGACTGAAAAAGCCGATGCGCCCCAGACAAAGCCCGATCAGGGACAGGCCCAATATCTGGCTCAGGCGGCCGGACTCGTACATGAACATCCACTTGAACGGATGGCCGTCCACCCAGTTCTGACGCACGGTCTCAAGGAGGCTCTTGCCGGTCAGATAGGCTTCGGGGATCGTGCCGCCCCAATAACCGAACGGGCGATTAGCCCAGTCGGCCTCGTTCAGCGCGGCCCCCAGTTGAATCCACATCAAAGGCTGGAGCAGGCAGACGACACCGATGGTGGCGATGAGAGCGTTAGATTTCAACCGATAGAAGGGGACCAGCAGCACGCCCATGAGCGCCAGAACCTCCAGTATATCGCCGCGATACCACAGGCCGTGCAGCAGGCCGATGATTAGTAGCACCGCCAGTCGCCACAGAAAGCGTCCGGTGAAATCGACACCCTTACGCGCCGAATTGTCCATGATGATGAAGAAGGAGACGCCGAAGCACAGGGCCATCAGCGCAAAGGCCTTGCCGCCAAACAGGGTGAAAATGACATTGTGCCAGACAAGCTGCGTCGGATCGGTGACCGGATGCGCCCAGTACAGTTCGAACAGTTCCGGCATATGCACCATGAACAGACCAAACAGTGCAAAACCGCGCAGGGCATCCAGCCCCTCCAGACGCTGCGGCGTCGAAGGGACACTCTTGGGGGTGGCCATACTGTTTCTCCCTGAATGGCCCGCTCTGTGGTCGGGCCTTATCGCGAGACTATAGACAACGTTATCAGGGACTGGCAAGCGCGCCCTGCGCGTGCAGAATCTCATGGAAAATCTGTCAAAAAGGCTTATAGGGGGCGGATGAAAAGACACTCCGATAAAACCCGCGGCCACAAGGCCGAGGCTCAGGGACCCAGCCAGCGCCAGTTGCGCGCCGGCGAACTGGTCCGTCACGCGCTGGTGGAAATCCTGCGCGAAGAAGAACTGCACGACGAGGCCCTGCAGGGGGTTTCGATCACCATTACCGAAGTCCGCTGTTCACCGGACCTGCGCCACGCCACGGTGTTTGTGGAACCGCTGGGGGCTGGCCTGGGCGGCGTGACCATCTCTAAGGACAAGATCGCCCCGGCGATTGAGGCGCTGAACCGTCACGCCAAGTTCCTGCGCGGGATTCTGGGGCGCATGATCGACATGAAGTTCACGCCGGACCTGCGGTTCCTGCACGACGAAAGCTTCAATGAGGCGGCGCGTATCGACGCCCTGTTCATGCGTCCGGACGTGGCCAGAGACCTCAGAAACGATCCGCGTCCTGAGGAAGAGGACGAGGACTAAACCTTGGCACGTAAGAAAAAAGGTGATCTGGTCAATGGCTGGGTCTGTCTGGACAAGCCCGTAGGGATGGGCTCGACGCAGGCCGTCAGCTTCGTGCGACGTCTGTTCAACGCGCAAAAGGCCGGGCACGCCGGTACGCTGGACCCGATGGCGTCGGGTATCCTGCCCATCGCACTGGGTGAGGCAACCAAGACCGTCCCCTATCTGATGGAAGCCGATAAGGTCTATCGCTTTACCGTCCGCTGGGGGCAGCGCACAGCCAGCTACGACCTCGAAGGTGAGATCCTCGAACAGGATGATCTGCGCCCCACCGAGGCGGAAATCCGCGAAGTTCTGCCGCAGTTTATTGGTGAAATCGAACAGGCTCCGCCGGCCTTTTCGGCGATCAAGGTCGACGGGCAACGCGCCTATGATCTGGCGCGCGAAGGCGTGGAGGTCGAGCTGGAGGCGCGGCCGGTGGTCGTGCACGACCTGACGCTGGAGCGTATTCTCTCCGCCGATGAGGCTGAGTTCCTGCTCCATTGCGGCAAGGGCACCTATGTGCGGGCCATTGCCCGTGACCTCGCGCTGGAGCTGGGCGTGCTGGGTGTCGTCAGTGCGCTGCGCCGTGAGCGCGTCGGCGGCTTCGACATTAATTTGTCCGCAGGGGTGGAAAAGTTAGAGGATTTGAGGCATAGAGACGCCGCTTTGGACGCTTTGCTTCCCGTAGAGACGGCGCTGGACGACATCCCGGCCCTGCCTGTGACGGAAGACGAGGCCACAAGGCTCAAACAGGGTCGCGAAATCCCCCTGTCCTTCTCCCGCACGCAAACGGCGGAAGACGCTCTGAAAATCCGGTCACAATCGGGAAAATCGGAGCACGGGCGTACCCTTTGGGCGCACCGGGACGGAGACATCGTTGCCCTGGGCGAATTGCGTCTGGGGCAATTTTACCCCACACGCCTTATCAACCTGTAACCCTGCGGACCTTGTCCGTGAAAGGAGACCCCGATGTCGATCACGCTTGAGCGTAAAGCTGAACTGATCAAGACCCACGCCCGTTCGGAAAACGATACGGGTGGGTCCGAAGTGCAAATCGCTATCCTGTCGGAGCGCATTGCCAACCTGACCGAGCACTTCAAGACGCACAAGAAGGACAACCACTCCCGTCGTGGCCTTCTTAAGCTGGTGTCGCAACGCCGCCGCCTGCTGGACTACCTCAAGGCCACCGACACCGCCCGTTACACGGCGATCGTCGAGACCCTGGGTCTGCGTCGCTAAGACTATCTCTCAGGGCCTGACGCCACGTCAGGCCCTGATTGTATTCAAGCGCATGCCGAAACGTGCGAAGCGGTTTTCGGACTCACAGGCGCGACAAGGTAAAGTTTAGAGCCGGGTTTCGTACCATCGGAAGGAAACCGGCTCTATGGATACCCGGAACGCGATCCGGGCACACAATTCGCGTGACGGTCCCATCAAATCGGGACACTACTCATCTGCCGGACGATACGGCAGATATTTTCGGGAAGGGATTCGCCCTTTCTTACACCGGGTCGCCGCCCAGTCAGGCCGCCACCCTTCAGCCACCCCGTCAGGAATGGGCCTGCCGGGTGACAGAAAGACACACATGTTTGACATCAAAAGAAAAACCATCGAGTGGGCCGGGCGCAAACTGACGCTCGAAACCGGCCGTATCGCCCGTCAGGCGGACGCCGCCGTGCTGGCCACCTACGGTGAAACCACCGTGCTGGCGACCGTGGTTTATGCCCGCGCGCCGAAGCCGGGTCAGGACTTCTTCCCCCTGACGGTCAACTATCAGGAAAAGACCTTCGCCGCCGGTAAGATTCCGGGTGGCTACTTCAAGCGTGAAGGTCGCCCCAGCGAAAAAGAAACGCTCGTTTCGCGCCTGATCGACCGTCCGATCCGCCCCCTGTTCGTCAAGGGTTTCAAGAACGAAGTTCAGGTCGTCGTGACCGTGCTGTCGCACGACATGGAAAACGATCCGGACATCCTCGGCATGGTCGCCGCCTCTGCGGCTCTGACCCTGTCGGGCGTGCCCTTCATGGGCCCCATCGGTGGTGCCCGCGTCGGCGTCATCAATGACGAATATGTCCTGAACCCGACTCTGGATCAGATGAAGGAAAGCGCGCTCGACCTCGTGGTCGCCGGTACGCAGGACGCCCTGATGATGGTGGAGTCCGAAGCGCAGGAACTGTCGGAAGACAAGATGTTGGGCGCGCTGATGTTCGCCCATGCCGGTATGCAGCCGGTTATCGATGCCATCATCGAGCTGGCTGAACACGCCGCCAAGGAGCCCTTCGAATTCGAAGCCGAAGACTTCTCGGACGTCGTGGCCAAGATCAAGGAACTGGTCGGCCCGGACATCATCGCCGCCTATGCCCATAAGGGCAAGCACGAGCGTCACGCCGCCGTTGGCGAAGCCAAGAAGAAGGCCGCGGCCGTTCTGGTGAAGTCCGAAGAGAACCCGGAAGGCGTCGAAGCTGCCGTCTTCGGTTCGGCCTTCAAGGAATGCGAAGCCGACGTCCTGCGTCGTGACATCATCGACCACGGCAAGCGCGTGGACGGTCGTGCCGTCGATAAGGTCCGTCAGATCGTGTCGGAAGTCGGCGTCCTGCCGCGCACCCACGGTTCGGCCCTGTTCACCCGTGGTGAAACTCAGGCCTTGGTCGTGGCCACGCTGGGTACCGGCGAAGACGAGCAGTTCATCGATGCGCTGGAAGGTACCTATAAGGAACGCTTCCTGCTGCACTACAACTTCCCTCCGTACTCGGTGGGTGAAGCGGGCCGCATGGGTTCGCCGGGCCGCCGCGAAATCGGCCACGGCAAGCTGGCATGGCGTGCCATCCGCCCGATGCTGCCGTCGGCGGAAGAATTCCCCTATACCCTGCGCGTTGTTTCCGAGATCACCGAGTCGAACGGCTCGTCCTCGATGGCCACTGTCTGCGGCACCTCGCTGTCGCTGATGGACGCCGGCGTGCCGCTGAAGCGTCCGGTATCGGGTATCGCCATGGGCCTGATCCTCGAAAAGGACGGCTATGCGGTTCTGTCGGATATTCTGGGTGACGAAGATCACCTAGGCGACATGGACTTCAAGGTGGCCGGTACGGAGCTGGGTATCACCTCGCTGCAAATGGACATTAAGGTTCCGGGCATCACCGAAGAGATCATGACCAAGGCGCTGCGTCAGGCCAATGAAGGCCGTCTGCACATCCTCGGTGAAATGAACAAGGCCATTTCGGGTGCCCGCGAAGAGCTGGGTGAATTTGCGCCGAAGATCGAGACGATCAAGATCGCGACCGAAAAGATCCGCGAGGTCATCGGGTCGGGCGGCAAGGTCATCCGCGAAATTGTGGAAAAGACCGGTGCCAAGATCGACATCGGCGAAGACGGCACCATCAAGATCGCCGCTTCCGAACAGTCGAAGATCGACGCCGCCCGCGACTGGATCAAGTCCATCGCTTCGGAGCCGGAAATCGGCGCCATCTATAAGGGCAAGGTCGTGAAGGTCGTCGATTTCGGCGCGTTCGTGAACTTCTTTGGTGCCAAGGACGGCCTCGTCCACATCTCGCAGATCAAGAACGAAAAGGTCGCCAAGACCTCGGACGTCCTGAGCGAAGGCGACGAAGTGAAGGTGAAGTTCCTGGGCTTTGATGATCGCGGCAAGACCAAGCTGTCGATGAAGGTCGTCGATCAGGAAACCGGCGAAGACCTCACCGAAAAGCTGGCCGCCGAAAAGGCCGCCCGTGACGAAGCCCGTGCGGCTTCGGGTGAAGCACCGGAAGCCGATGGCGATGAAGGTGGCGAAGAGCGTTCGGGCGGCGACCGTCCGCGCCGTTCGCGTCGTCCCCGCCGCGACTAATAGGGTCAAGGGGGCTGTGCCCCCTTGCCTTAGGCAAAAAGAAAAGGCGGTCCCTCTTGGGGCCGTCTTTTTTATGGGTCCAAGGTGAGGGGCCACA
This sequence comes from Asticcacaulis sp. W401b, assembly GCF_046503825.1. Classification (NCBI taxonomy): domain Bacteria; kingdom Pseudomonadati; phylum Pseudomonadota; class Alphaproteobacteria; order Caulobacterales; family Caulobacteraceae; genus Asticcacaulis; species Asticcacaulis sp. W401b. The sequence continues at coordinate 217,153 of NZ_JBKFEE010000002.1, read as the reverse complement.
GGCCCCTCGACCCCATGACCGCAAAGCGTTAAAGCTCTCCCATGCACACACTCAGCGACCAAATCCTTGACCGCGGTGCGATCCTGCTTCTGGCCAACAAGGGTGAGCCGATGCGGCTGGTCGGTTGTGAGGCCGAGGGGTTGGACCTCAGCGATTTTATTCTGAACGGCTGGGTGTTCGAAGACAGCATCCTGCGCAAGACCAAGTTTCGCGGGGCGAAGCTGGAGCAGGCGCAATTTATTTCCTGCAAGGGCGGGCAGGCCGATTTTACCTCCGCCGATCTGACCGAGGCGCAGTTCACGGCTTGTGATTTCAACAACACCCCGTTCAAGGGGGCGGGCCTCGCACAGGCGCGTTTTCTGCGCTGCAAGCTGACCGGGGCCGATTTCAGCCAAAGCCGCAATATGGACGTCAGCTTTGAGGACTGCCGCCTCAATGATGCGCGGCTGAAGAATTTTGCCTTTGTCAAACAGACGCTGAAATCGCTCGATCTGACCAATGCCGATCTGCAAGGCTGCGATTTCCGGCAGGCGGTGTTCGAAGAATGCAGCCTGCGCGATGCCCTGCTCGATCATGCGCGCTTTGAAGGGGCGGATCTGCGCGGAACGGATATCGGCGGTGTGCGTCTTGAGGATGCGCGCCGTTTTAAAGGGGCGACCATTTCGCGCTCTCAGGCCGCAGAACTCCTTTCGGAACTGGGACTTAAGGTGCGATAACATTTCGCACGCGCAACAAACGCCACAAAATTACCCAAAATTACAAACGTTTAACGGGTCATATCTGCAAAATAATGTATGGAGAAAGCAACGGGGGTGCGCCATCGCGTCGTATAAGGACGGCGGACCTGCCCGCCCATACATTTTCTCAGAGCACCCACATGTCCTCTTCCAAACGCCTCGCCGGCACCAGCCTGTCCGTCCTCGCCTCACTTTTGCTGGTGTCCGCCGCGGCGGCACAGACCACCACCGCCCCCGCTGAAAAGCCCGCCGAGCAGAAGACCACGGAAAAGACGCCTGAAAAGGCTGACGAGCCGACCACCATCACCGTCACCGGGGCCAAGTCGCAGAACCGTATCGACCGTCAGGTCTATGACAATAGCAAGAATGCTGACGCGGCCATTGGTACGGCGGCAGATACGCTGAACAAGGTGCCGGGCGTCACGGTCGATGCCAACGGTAATGTCGCCCTGCGCGGCAACACCAATGTGCAGGTCTATATCGACGGCAAGCCCTCGGCCATGATGCAGGGCGACAACCGCGCCGGGGCCATTCAGGCCATGTCGGGCGGTGATATCGCTTCGGTCGAGGTGATGAACAATCCGGGTGCGCAGTTTTCGTCCGAAGGTACCGGCGGCATCATCAATCTGGTGATGCGCAAGAACCGCCGTCCGGGCGGCTTCGGCTCGGCGAATGTCGCTGTGGGCGATGGTCGCTACAATGGCGGCGTCAACGGCAGCTATACGGTGGGCAAGATTTCGCTGAATGGCGGCATCAACTACCGCGACGAAAGCGGCACAGGCCGCACGACGCGCCGCCTGATCAATCGTGATGCCAATGGCAATATCGTTTCGCGCACCGACTCCAATGGCGAAGGTACCGGCGGTTTCACCAACTTCGCCCTCAATGGCGGTATCGACTATAATCTGGACGACACCAACACCCTGAGCGCGCAGGTGACCTATAACAAGCGGGAATTCACCAGCGAAGGCACCGGCGTTTCGGCGACCTATAATGCGCTGGGGGCCGCGACGCAGCGCTATATCAACCAGTCGCGCTCCAAAAACCCGGGCTCAGACCAAAGCCTCGCCCTGACCTGGAGCCATACGGGCAACCTGCCGGGTGAAACCCTGAAGGCCGATCTGCGCATCAGCCGTTCGACGGGCGGCAGCGAATACGTGAATATCAATAATTTCACCCTGCCGACCGTATCGACGACCAGCGACACCAAGATTTCGTCGCGCGCGCTGAGCAGTGCCGTGTTCAGCATCGACTATAACCGCCCGGTCGGCACGGATCAGCTGACCACGGGTATTCAGATCACGCGCGACGACAATACGGTCAGCAATGAATCGACCGGTATCGGCGCCGACGGTCTGAGCAATGCCCTCCTGTCGAGCCGTTTCCAGTACAAGCAAACCATCAGCGCGGCCTATGCCACCTATCAGAAGCCGTTTGGCGAAAAGTGGGTGGTTCTGGGCGGCGTGCGCGTCGAAAACCTCGACCTCGACACCCTGCTGGCCAATACGGGGACGCGCACCAGCATCAACTACACCAAGGTCAGCCCCAGCCTCTTCGCCACCTACCTGCTGTCGGATACGGCCAAGCTGCGCTTCTCCTACGCGCGTCGTTTGCAACGTCCGAACCCGCAGGCGCTTAATGCGGCGATCACCTATGTCGATGCGCAGAACGTCAGTCAGGGCAACCCGAACCTCAAGCCGCAGGAAACGGACTCGTTCGAAATGGGTTATGAGGTGACCAAGCCCAAGATCAACTATCAGATCCGTGGCTATTACCGCGAAAACAACGACGTCATCACGCAGACGAGCCGCTTCCTGACGGGCAATGTGCTGCTGACGACGCAGGAAAACGGCGGGTCGAGCACGGCGGGCGGCGTCGAAGTCAATATCAATGGTCAGCTGACGCCAAAGCTGAACCTGTCTCTGGGTGGCGATGTTGCGCGCACCGAACTGACCACGCCGGCCAATGGCACGCAGGAAGCGGATTCGGTCAATGGTCGTATGAACTTCACCTACACCCTGACGCCGAAAGACACGTTTCAGGCCTTCTTCTTCGCGCGCGGCAAGACCCTGACCGGCCAAGGCTATACCGAGCCGTTCGGTATGGGCAACATCACCTACGCCCGCAAGCTGACGCCGAAGGCTACCCTGACGGTGACGGTGCGCGACCCTCTGAATACGGGCAAGTCGGTGAGCTATACCGACACCAAGACCGTCTATTCGGAATCGAGCCGCAGCCAGCAGGCCAGTGTGTTCTACGTCGGTCTGCGTTACACCTTTGGCGGCCCGGCTCCGGCCAATGCCCAGCAGAACCAGATGCGTATAATGGGCGGCCCCGGCATGGGCCCGCGTCCGGGTGGCATGTAAAAGGGGTCGAGGGGCTGCGGCCCCTCGTCTTGAAACAACAAGAAAGGGCGACCCCTTTTATGGGATCGCCCTTTCTTGTTGTTATAGAAGTTCCGGGTTACTTCGGCACCGCGCGCACAATGCGGCCTTCGGCATTGTCAAACGCCGCATAAAGCGCACCGTCCGGCCCCTGCACCACGTCGCGGATGCGTTCCTTGAAATTGGTGAGCAGCTTCTCCTCCTTCACCACCTTGCCGTTTTCCAGCGTAATCATGCCGAGATATTTGAACTTCAAAGAGGCGACAAACACCTTGCCGTGCCACTGTTTATAAGGCCCGTTGTAGAAGACCATATTGCCGGGAGCCATCGATGGGGTCCAGTAATAGAGCGGCTGTTCCAAGCCTTCCTTTGCCGTCTGACCGATCTTGCCGCCGCCATATTCTTCGCCATAGGTGATCAGTGGCCAGCCATAGTTCTTACCCGGTTTGACGATGTTGATTTCGTCGCCGCCCTGCGGACCGTGCTCATTGGTCCACAGATCGCCGGTTTCCGGGTGCACAAAGGCCCCCTGCTGATTACGATGCCCCAGGCTCCAGATTTCCGGTTTGGCTCCGGCCGTCTTCACAAACGGATTGTCGTCGGGGATCGAGCCGTCCGGGCGGATGCGCAGCGTCTTACCGATCGTGGTATCGAGCCGCTGCACCATAGGCCGCTGATTGGCGCGGTCACCGACGGTGATAAACAGGTACTGCCCATCCTTGGAAAAGACGATGCGCGAGCCCCAGTGGTTGGGACTTTCGACCTTGGGTGTTTGCCGCCAGATGACCTGAAGACCGGTAATGGCCGAACCGTCGAGCTTGCCACGCGCCACGGCCGTACCTGCCGTATCGTTTTCGCCCTCTTCGGAGAAACTGAAATAGACGAGGCCGTTTTCGCTGAATTTCGGATCGACCGCGACGCCCAAAAGTCCGCCCTGACCATAATCGACCACGGTGGGGCCACCGGAAATCGACTGAAGGCTCTTGCCGTCTTTACTGATCAGCTTGATGCCGCCCGCCTTTTCCGTAACCAGCAAACGCCCGTCGGGCAGGAAGGCCATGCCCCAGGGCTGTTCGATGCCTTCGGCGAATACGCTGGCTTCAAAGGCGTTCGACTCAGGCGCAGGGCGGCTGGCCGTCTGGGCGCAGGCAGGCGTGGTTAGGAGCAGGCTCAGGCTCAGACCGGTAAGCAACAGATCGCGGCGTTTCATCAGGGCCTCTTTTCGCAAGGGTTTGAGCGAGATTAACACTCCCTGATACGGCCGCCACTTAAAAACCGATTGCACAATGGCTTGATAGCACAAGAAAAAACCCCGCCGGATGAACCAGCGGGGTTTTCAATTTTGACAAGCGGTAGAGGCTTAGCCCTCAGTGGACTCGCTGGCCGCCATCTGGGCGCGCAGTTCGTCGCCCTTCGAGCCGCGCGTCGAGTTTTGCGAACGCTCGACGATACGGGCCGACTTGCCGCGACGGTCGCGCAGATAGTACAGCTTGGCGCGACGCACGACGCCACGGCGCTTGACTTCGATCGAGTCGATGTTCGGCGACAGCAGCGGGAACTTACGCTCCACGCCTTCGCCGAAGGAAATCTTGCGGACAGTGAAGGTTTCGTTGATGCCCGTGCCGGCGCGGGCGATCACGACGCCCTCATAGGCCTGAACGCGCTCACGGTCGCCTTCCTTGATCTTCACGTTGACGCGGACGGTATCGCCCGGTTGGAAAGCCGGAACGGTCTTGCCAGCTTTCAGCTTGGCGACTTCTTCGGCTTCGATCTTTTGAAGCAGGTTCATTATGTAACTCCAATTTTGGGCTTACTCCGCTTTGGGAGCGCCTTTTGCCTGTGATTTGGAAAGATACGCCGCCCAGAGGTCCGGTCTGCGCTCCTTCGTGGTTGCCTCTCTTTGTTTTTGCTTCCACGCGGCCATCTTTTTGTGATCGCCGGACAAAAGCACTTCGGGGATGTCGAGGCCCTCAAACGTCCGCGGTCGCGTGTACTGCGGGTGTTCGAGGAGACCATCCTCAAAACTCTCCGTATCGAGGCTTTCGGCGGCCCCCAGAACCCCTGGGATAAGCCGCACGACCGCCTCTATGGTGACCATCGCCGCCGACTCTCCGCCCGCAAGGACGGCGTCACCGACGCTGATTTCCTCAAAGCCGCGCGCATCCAGTACGCGCTGATCGACGCCTTCAAACCGACCGCACAAAACGATCAGGCCCGAGGCCTTCGACCATTCCCTGACCTTGTCCTGAGTGAGCCGCCGTCCACGGGCGCTCATATAGACTTTGGGCCGGTCATCGGCCCCCAGACTGTCCAGCGCCTTGGCAATTACATCGGCCTTCAGCACCTGTCCGGGACCGCCCCCGGCAGGGGTGTCGTCGAGAAAGCCGCGCTTATCGCTCGAAAAGGTCCGAATGTCCACAGGCTCAAGCGCCCAAAGGCCAGATTCTTTTTGCGCATTCCCCAGAACCGATACCCCCAGCGGGCCGGGAAAGGCTTCCGGGAACATGGTCAGCACCGACACGCGATAGGGCGCGGGGGTTTCAGGGGAATGTTCAGGCAGATCGGTCATTGGGCGGGGCCATAGCACAGACCCCGACCGTACCGCAAATCGCCTGTGCGTTAACGACGCCTGAGGCTATCAACGCCGCAAACGCAGCGTCAGGCCAATGGTGCGCGGCTGACCGACAAAGGCATTAAACGTACCCGACTGCAAAGGCGCGCCAAACACCACCTGATAATAGGTTTCATCAGTCAGATTGGTGCCCCACAGGTCGAGCGCCACCGTCTCATCATGGTTCGCCACACTCAGACGGCCATTCATTAATGTATAAGCGCCCTGAATCTTGATGGGGGCGAGATCAGAACCGGTATTGTAATCGGAATTATAGCGGGCATCGAGCGCCGCGCCCCAGTTCAGGCCCTGCCATTCGCGGTGATAATCGGCCTGAAGCGTCGCTGACCATTTGGGGGCAAACGAGGCGCGGGCATCGGTGAGGCGCGGCAGGCCGGGCACGGGCTGCGATCCGAACTGGCTCTCCGACCAGGTGACGCCGCTGACCAGACGCAGGCCGTTTTTCAGCGTCAGGCGCGTTTCCGTCTCTATGCCGTGCGATGTCAGCTCTGGCACCGAGGTGACAAGGAAGGTCGCGCCGAGGAAGGTGTTGAGCTGAAAATCGCGGAAGTCCTGATGGAAGGCGGCAGCATCAAAGGCCAGACGCCCGCGCCACCAGCGGCCTTTCAGCCCGACCTCATAGGCGGTGACGGTTTCCGCACGGAAGGACGTATCGCGATCGGCCGCATAGGTCGTCGTCTGTTCGCGGTCGAGATTGAAGCCGCCGCCCTTCCAGCCGCGCGCCACCGAGGCATAGCTCATCAGCGAAGGCGTGGTCTGCCAGCTCAGCTTTAACGTGCCGGTCACGGCGTCGTCCGACATCTTTTGCGTCAGGTCGAGACGGTTGAAGGCGGGGTTGGAAAAGGACTGACACAGCGTCCCCAGACCCGACGACCCCAGCTTTTGTGCCGCCGCGCACCCGACGCCGCCATCCGTATTGCTGTAGGCGGAGTTCAGCGTCTTGGTCTGACGGTTGAGGCGCAGCCCCAGTACCGCCGACACCTCTGTCGTGAGGGCCCAGTCGAGATTGGCGAACAGGGCGGCATTGCGTTCCGTCTGACGGTGAATGTCGCGCGCCCCGCCGCCGATGGGATAGGCGCTGCCGGCGGTCAGACCGGTCAGGCTGGATACACGAGTCGTCGAAGCGCCGCTGGACAGCAGCAGGCTGAGATAGGGCTCATAGTCTTCGCCATAGACGTAAGAATCGCGCCGCGTCACCTTTTCCGAGGACAGATAGACGCCGGTCAGCCAGTCGAGCGGGCCGTTTTTCCCGGACAGTCGCCATTCCTGACTGAGCGTATCGAAGCGCGTGCCGAAATCATCCGGAATGCGGTAATAGATGTCCGCGCCTGAAAAATCGGCATCGTAGCCCTGACGGTGATCGAAGCGCCGTGCGGCCGTCACGCTGGTCAGAGTCGGGCCGCTGTCGAACCGCCAGTTGACCTCCGCCGACAGGCCGCCATCCTTGATATGCTGAGCGGTTGAGCGGTTGCTGAAGGCGCGGCGCCCGTCGATATTGGCGGTGGTAGCCACCCCCTGACCCGATGCCAGACTGTTGATCCACGGCGCGGTTGCGCCCACCTGAACCACCGTGCCGGTGCAGCAGTTTTCGTCGCGCGCCGTATAGTCGGCAATCAGCCGCACCCTGAGACGGTCGGCGTCCATATACAGCAACTGACCGCGTAAAGAGTCATAGTTCTGATCGCCGTCGCGGGTGTCGCTGCGCGGCCCCTGACCCGTATTGATCCGGTATTGGCCATCGCGTTGCCGGTGAACCAGAGACAGCGATCCGGCCCATTTGTCGGCCAGTGGTCCCGACACATAGGCGGTGGCGGCGAAGGTGCCGCGCTCACCCGCTGTCAGCTCATAGACCTGCTCCGGCGTAAAGCGCGGGGCCTGAGTGACGGCCTGAATAATGCCCGCCGACGCACCCTTGCCGAACAGGCTGGTCTGCGGCCCTTTGAGAATTTCGATACGCTCAACGACGCCCAGATCGCTCATAGCCGTCGCCGTGCGCGCCCGCACCACACCGTCGATGACGACGCTGACCGAAGACTCCAACCCCGGATTATCGCCCACCGTGCCGACACCGCGCAACCGCGCCGTGGTCTGGGCTTCGTTGGCGGTGGAGGTGATCAGAAGGGACGGGGTCAGCACCTGCGCATCGCGCAGATCATAGGCCCCGCCACTGCGCAACTGGTCTCCGGTAATCACGGCCACAGAGATCGGGGCACGCGCCAGCGATTCCGGCTTCTTACGCGCCGTCACCACCACTTCGGTCACCTCCTGTGCCCATACGGGAGCCGCCATGAGGCTGACCAAGGCACTGGCGCTCAGCAGGCGGACGGCGAGGGCAGGTAGGCGACGGCGGGAGGACAAACGCATGCGGGAACCTTGGGCATTTTATTTTATTGAACGACACCCAATAAAACGTTCAAAAAATATGCGCAAGGTCAAATTGCCACCGCAGAGTTTCGGGCTTTGCAGAGAGGCGGGCTAGATATTTTCCGCCTTGTCCGAGGCCCGGCGGAAGGGGCCTCGGTAATCCGGGCTTTTGCGGCGGCGGCGGTCGGGGCCTGTGTAGCTGGCCGATTTGACCCAGGCGCGTTCGTTATCAATCACGCTTTTCATGCGGTCGATCAGGGCGCGCGCCGTCAGAGGTTTGGCCACAAACTCGTTGACCCCGGCATCGCGCGCCGCCAGCACGTGTGAGCGGTCGGTGTGGCCGGTCATCATGATAATCGGCACGTAGGGGTGGGGGCTGTCGGAACCGGTACGGATCAGGCGCGTCATTTCGATGCCGTCCAGCGTTTCCATGACCAGATCGGTGATGATGACATCGGGCCGCCAGTCGCGCACGATTTCCAGTGCTTCGGCACCATCGGACGCTTCGCGGATGTGGGTAATCCCCATGGCGCGCAACATGGTGCAGACAATAACCCGCATGTAGTGGTTATCATCGACGACCAGCGCCAGAACACGCGAAAAGCTACTCACTCAGTCCTCACAGCCCAAAAGGAGACCGGTTGTGGCTCCGGGGGTACTCACCCTTTACGAAAAGAGTAAGCTTAGCGATAGGTTAATAGACGCTTTCAATTGACGCTACCGCCAAAAAAAATTCACGCCCTCCCCAAGACAGGGGTTTTGACGTTCGGGCGGAACCGGCCCATACTCAAGCCCAAATATATGGGGGTCCCCGATGATCGACTGGCGTAACCGTACCGTCCTCAGTGCCGCCGCTGCGGTCCTGATTTCTGGGTTTTGCGTAGGGTTTCTGACGGCCAAGGCGACCGAGGGCGGCTTCCGCAAGGCGGCTCCGCAAGGTCAGATTCCCATTACCGAAACCATGGGCAAGCTGTTCGGCAAGGTGCGGGACAAGAACGCGCCGCGTTCAGGGGGTATGAAGCCTGCCGGTTTTGCCGTCTGGAAACAAAGGCTGGATACGTCGGGGTCGTCGCCGCAGGCCTGTATCGAATTCTCCAAACCGCTCGATGCCTCCAAATCCTATGGCGACTATGTGCTGGTGTCACCGGAATTGCCGTCGGCTCCGGCGGTGACGGTAAAGGGCTCGGAGCTGTGCGTTGGTGGCTTCGGCTTTACCGACCGCCGCGTGACCCTGCTGAAAGGCCTGCCGTCGGCGAGTAAGGATACGCTGAAACAAAATGCCGATGTCGATTTCGCCTTCGGGGAAAAGCCGCCCTATGTCGGTTTCGCCGGCAATGGGGTCATTTTGCCGCGTGAGGAATCCGATGGGGTGGCGGTCGAAAGCCTGAACGTCTCGACCCTGGCCTTTGAGGTCTGGCGCGTTGGCGACCGCAATCTGGTGCGCAAGACGATCAGTGCGCCGGACGCGACTGCCGAAGGCGATTACGACTACGAATGGGGTGAGGACAGCCCCAAGGGTGAAGGCTACAAGATCTGGTCCGGCAAGGTGGCGGTGAAGGGCGGCGCGGGTGAGCGCGTCACTACCGTCTTCCCGCTGGGGGCCGTGTTGAAAGACCTCAAGGCCGGGGCCTATGTGGTGAAGGTGCGCGACGCTTCGGGTGGTCGTGACAAGAAGGAGGGCGATCAGCCGGCGCAGGCCCGCCGCTGGATACTGTTCACCGATATGGCGCTGACCACCTATACCGGCACGACCGGGGTGGATGTGGTGGTGCGTTCGCTGAAAACCGCCCGCCCGATGGGGTCGGTGCGCGTGGCGCTGGTGGCGCAGAACGGCGAAGAACTGGCCTCTGCCAATTCCACCACCGATGGCCGCGTGCATTTCGACAAGGCCCTTTTGAAGGGCGAAGACGCCCTGTCGCCCAAGATGATCATGGCCTATGGCCCGGCGGAAGACTTCACCGCCATGGACATCCACGCTTCGCCGATGGACTTCTCGTCGCAGGGCGTGGGTGGGCGTTCGGATGAGAAGCTGACCGATGGTCGCACGATGAATGCGCTGGTGGATGGTTATCTCTATACGGATCGCGGCATCTATCGCCCCGGTGAGACGGTGCGTCTGGTGGCGCTGGTGCGCGATCCGGACGGCAAGGCCATCAAAGACCGCAAGGGCGCGCTGGTCGTCTATCGCCCGTCGGGCGTCGAAGCCTTCCGCTATCCGTTCGCCCAGACGCCGCAGGGCTTTGCCTATGCCAATATCGCCCTGCCGAAGTCGGCCCCGCGCGGCCAATGGCGCGCCAAGCTGCTGATCGAAGGCATTGACGAAGAACAGGGCAGCGCCGGGTTCGCCGTCGAAGACTTTGCACCGCAGCGCCTTGGCGTCGATATGAAGGCCGATGTTGAGCGGCCGCTGACGGCTGTGAATGAGACGCGCGCCGTGCAGGTCACCGCCCGCTTCCTCTATGGCGCGTCGGGGTCCGGCCTGACGGTTTCGGGGTCGGCGCGCGTTCGCGTCGATCGCAACCCCTTCCCGAAGTATAAAGACTATCGTTTCGGTAACGAACAGACGCCGTTCGATGAGCAATATGCCGACCTGCCGCAAACGGCGACCGATGCCGAGGGCAAGGCGGTGCTGCCGTTTGCCTCTGCTTACGACACCGATCAGCCGCTGACCGCTCTGGTCACCGCCTCGGTGTTTGAGCCCGGTGGCCGTCCGGTCAGCGAGGTGGAGACGCTGCGCATCCGTACCAAGCCCGTCTATGTCGGGGTCAAGCTCGACACCAGGGATGCCAAGGGTGGCGAAAACCCGGTGACGGCTTTCAGCCTGATTGCCCTCAATGCGCAGGGTGCCCCGGTGACGGCGCGGGGTGTCAAGGTCAAGCTGATTTCGGAAAACTGGAACTACGACTGGTATCAGCAGGACGGGCGCTGGCAATGGCGGCGGACCTCCAAGGATGTGGTCATCTCGGACAAGGATTATGAGATCGGGGCCGCATCGCCGCTGAATTTCGAGAATCGTCTGGGTTGGGGCGATTACCGTCTGGAGATCACGCAGCCTTCAACGGGGGCAAAGACGGTGATCCGCTTCGCCGCTGGTTGGGGCGCGCCGTCCGACGGCACCGAAGCGCCGGATTTTGTGCGCCTGACGGCCGGATCGCAGACCTATGCGCAGGGCGATACGATCTCGCTGACGCTGAAATCGCCATACAAGGGCGAGGCGCAGATCGCGGTGGCCAATGACCGCCTGATTGACCTGAAAACCGTCAGTGTCGGCGATAACGGCACCACCGTGCGGCTCAAGACCGATGCGCGCTGGGGCGGTGGGGCCTATGTGATGGTTAGCGTGGTGCAGCCGCGAGACCCGGTCGATGCCTCCAAGCCGCGCCGGGCCATGGGCCTCATCTACGTGCCGCTTGACCCCAAGAACCGCAAGCTGAACGTCACGCTCGACCTTAAAGACAAGGTGTTTCGTCCCGACTTCTCGAAATCGGGTCAGGCGATTATCGACGTACCGGTGAAGGTCGAAGGCGCCGGCCTCGGCAAGACGGCGCGTGTGTCGCTGGCCGTCGTCGATCAGGGCATTATCAACCTGACCAAGTTCAAGACGCCCGATCCCGCCGGCTTCTATTTCGGCAAGCGGGCGCTGGGGCTGGAATATCGTGATGACTATGGCCGTCTGCTCGATCCCAATATGGGCGCGGCGGCGGACGTCTTCGGCGGGGATCAGATCGGTGGCGATGGCCTGACCACCACGCCCATCAAGACGGTCGCCCTGTGGTCGGGGGTCGTCAATACGGGCCTCGATGGCAAGGCGCATATCAAACTGCCGGTCGGCAAATTCAATGGCGAGCTGAAGATCATGGCTGTGGCCTGGACCGACGATGCCGTAGGTTCGGCCGAGGACAAGCTCACCGTGCGTCAGCCGGTGGTGGCCGAACTGGCCCTGCCGCGCTTCCTCGCGCCGGGGGATAAGGCCTATGCCACGCTGGAACTGAACAATGTTGAGGGCAAGCCGGGCCTGTATGAGAGCCTCGTGAAGGGCTTCAACGGTATCGTCACCACTTTCAAAAAAGCCTTCAATATCGGTCAGGGTCAGCGCGTGCAGGAGGGTATCCTCATTCAGGCCCCGTCCACGGTCGGCGTGTCGAAGATCAATCTGGCCCTGTCGGGTCAGGGCTATGGCTTCGATGAGGACTATCAGATTCAGACTCGCATGGGCTGGGGCGCGCAGACGCGCACGGTCATCGACCAGCAGGCACCGGGGGCGGTTTTCACCCTGCCGCCGGACCTCCTCAATGGCTTGCAACCGGGGTCGGCGACGGTTCAGGTCTCCTATTCGCCCTTCCGGGGTATTGATCCGGGCCCGCTGGCGGCGGCGCTCAACCGCTACCCTTATGGCTGCACCGAACAGATCGTCTCGGCAGCCTATCCGTGGCTCTATGTCAGCGGCGCGGATGCGGCGCGGGCTCAGACCATCCTCAAGGGTGCGGTCAACCGCCTGCTGGATCGTCAGTCGGCGGACGGGGCCTTTGGCCTGTGGCGCGCCGGTGACGGGGAAGCCGAAGGCTGGATCGGGGCCTATGCCACAGACTTCCTGATCGAGGCACGCAAACGCGGCGTTTATGTGCCGCAGGAGGTCATCGACAAGGCGATGAACGCCATGCGCGACATGTCGAAACCGGAAGGTTTCACCTCGGTGTCCTACCGTCTCAAGATCGAAGAGGGTCCGTGGTGGAACGCCATGGCCGCCAAGTCTGTTTCGGAAGAGATGCGTTCGCGCGCCTCGGCCTACGCCCTCTATGTGATGGCCAAGGCGGGGTCGGGCGATCTGGCGCGTCTGCGCTGGTATCACGATGTGCAGTTCAAGGCCGAGCGGTCACCCGTGTCGAAAGCGCAGGTCGGTGCGGCTCTGGCCCTGATGGGCGACAAGGCGCGGGCCAGATCGGCCTTCCGTCAGGCGGCGCAGGGCATGGGTTACAAGGCCACCTATGACTGGTATCAGTCGCCGCTGCGCGATGTGGCCGCCGTCATCGCTCTGGCCTATGAAGCCGGGGAGCTGGATACGGCGAAGACGCTCATCCCGCTGCTGGAACGCCATGTCAAAGGCCCGGACGAAATGAATACCCAGGAACAGGCGCAGGTGCTGAAAGCGGCCTCCCTGATGCTGGCTCTGGCTGGGCCACTCAGCATCAAGGGCGAAAATGTCAAGGCGCTGGATGGTAAGTCGAGCCTGCAACGCTTCCAGATCGCTGCGGTCAGGGACGCGAAGTTCACCAATCAGGGCAAGGGCGCGGTGTGGCGCACCATCACCGTTACCGGTGTGCCCGTGGCCCCGCCCCCGGCTGAGGCCAGGGGTTATACGATCGACAAGGCCTATTATACGCTTCAGGGCCAGCGTATCGACCCGTCGCAGATCGTGCAGGGTCAGAAGGTGCTGGTGGTCATCAGTGGACGGACGAACTATGCCGAAACCCGTCCGATCGTGGTCGATGACGCGCTGCCCGCCGGCTTCGAGATTGAAATGACCCTTTCGCGCGATGACGCCCAGAACGGACCCTTCCGCTTTGTGGGCGACCTCAGCCAGCCGGATGTGCAGGAAGCCCGCGATGACCGTTATGTGGCGGCGCTGGATGTCTCGGCCAACAGCGGCTTTGCCATGGCCTATGTGGCACGCGCCGTGACGCCGGGTGATTACTACCTGCCGGGCGTTGAGGTGAAGGACCTCTATCGCCACGATCTCTATGCACGCACGGCGGGCGGACGTCTAACGGTGGCGCCACGATAAGCCCATTGCAAGGCTGTTTGATTGTAATGCAATTTTGCATTACAATCTGCGGCGAGGTGTGACATGACGACATTGACGGTAACCTCGCGCGGGCAGGTGACCTTCCGCAAAGAGGTGCTTCAGCATTTGGGCATTCGGCCGGGTGAACAGATTGAGCTTGATCTTCTGCCGGATGGGCGTGGGGTCATCCGCGCGGCCAGACCGGCGGGCTCGATTACAGGCTTTATTGGCCTGCTGTCGGACCGCACCAACAAGATCGCCTCGCTTGAGGAGATGGACGCCGCCGCCGCCGCTGGCTGGGCAGGCGAGGAATGAAGATCAGCGTTGATACCAATATATTGGTACGCGCGGTCGTTCGCGATGACCCGGTACAGGGTGATCTGGCGGCGAAGCTTTTGACCGAAGCCTCACTTATTGCCATCGCCCTGCCTTGTCTGTGTGAATTCGTCTGGGTGCTGCGTCGGGTCTATGGCTTCGGGACACAAGATATCGCCGCAGCCATTGAGGCGCTAATGTCCACCGCGCATGTGGAGGTCAACCGTCCGGCGGTCGAAGCGGGGCTGGCAGTCCTGAGGGCCGGGGGCGATTTTGCCGATGGCGTTATCGCTTTTGAAGGGGCGTGGCTGGGGGGAGGGACGTTTGTGTCTTTCGACCACAAAGCCGTTGCCTTGCTTTCGGCGCAAGGCGTCGCCGCGAGGCAGCCGTGAAGATTGATGGGATGGACCGGCTGATCCCCCGTCTGATCAAACCCCTGATCGGCTTTGTGGCCTTTCAGGTGGCGGTTTGCGTCGCCGATCTGGCCCTGCCGCCGGACCTGACGCGCGCCCAAGCCGCCTCGGCGGTGGCGCTGGATCACAATGGCGCGTGGCTCAGGGCGCTCCCTGTCGAAGGGGGGACGTGGCGTATCCGTGCCGACCTCGACCGCACCGACCCCGGCTTTATCAAACACCTGCTCAAGGTCGAGGATGAACGTTTCTGGTGGCATCAGGGGGTCGATGCCGTGGCCATTGTGCGCGCCTTCGGCTCCAACCTGTCGGCGGGCGGCATCGTCTCCGGCGGCTCGACCCTGTCCATGCAGACGGCGCGATTGCTGGAACCCAAACCGCGCAACTACCTGTCGAAGCTGATCGAAGTCTTCCGGGCATGGCAACTGGAGGCGCGCTTTTCCAAGCGCGATATCCTGTCGCTCTATCTGACACTGGCCCCCTATGGCGGCAATCTGGAAGGGGTGCGCGCGGCCTCGCTGTCCTATTTCGGCCATGAGCCGGAAAGCCTGACTTTGGGTGAACAGGCGCTGCTGATCGCCTTGCCACAAGCACCGGAAGCGCGCCGCCCGGACCGTCATCCGGAACGCGCCTTGCGGGCGCGCAACCTTGTGCTGGAGCGCATGGCGGCCAAGGGCGTGCTTAGTGCCGCTCAGGTGGCCGAAGCCAGAACGGAGCCTATGATCGTCAAACGTTTTGCCTTCCCGGCATTGGGCTGGCACGCGGCGGGAAGGCTGGCGTCGGAGGCCAGAGGCCTTCAGGCGACGGTGGTGACGACCCTTGATGCGCCGTTGCAGGCGCGACTGGAAGTCTTGGCGCGGCAAACGGCGGTGGCACAGGGCCCGAACTCTTCGACGGCCATCCTAGTCATTGAAATCCGTTCGCGGGCCGTGCGGGCCAGCGTTGGGTCCGCGGGCCTTGACCGCACGGGCGGCTGGATCGACATGGTGCAGGCCATACGCTCACCTGGTTCAACGCTCAAACCCTTCATCTATGGCTTTGGCTTCGAAGAAGGCATCGTCGCCCCCGATACGCGCCTGATGGACGCCCCAACACGCTTTGGTGACTATCAGCCGGAAAATTTCGACAAGGTGTTCCACGGTGAGGTGTCGGCCAAGGAAGCCCTGACGCACTCGCTTAATGTGCCCGCCGTGGCGGTGCTCAACCGCATCGGGGCCGGGGCCTTTGAATCGCGTCTGCAAGGGGTGGGGGTACACCTGATCCGCCCCAAGACCGGCCTGCGTGACGCCGGTCTGGCTCTGGCACTTGGCGGTGCCGGGATCGAATTGCAGGACCTGGCGGCGCTCTATGCGGCTCTGGGGGATAAGGGCCTGATGAAGCCGCTGGCCTGGACGGAAGCCGACGCCAAGGCCAATCTCAGCCGTCCCGGTCAGCGACTGATGGCCGCCGATGCGGCGTCGCGCGTGATCAGCATCCTGCGCGAAACCCCGCCGCCGGCTGGACGCCTGCCCGCGCATCTGATGAAGACGGCCAGCCGCCCGGCCTATAAGACCGGCACCTCCTACGGGTTTCGTGACGCGCTGGCGGTCGGGGTGGCGGGCGGCTATGCCGTATTAGTGTGGACCGGCCGCCCCGATGGCGGTTCGCGCGCCGATCAGACGGGGCGTGAAGCCTCCGCACCCTTGCTGTTTGATGTCTTCGATCAGATCAATGCCCCGTCGCAGGCGCCGCAAAGCCTGACCCCGGCGGCAGCGCCCGAAGCGTTGAAGGCGCTCAAACCCGCCGTGCGCGGGCCGTCCATCCTCTTCCCGCCGGATCAGGCGACGGTCTATGTCGAGGGGCAGGTGACGGGGGGCAAGCTGAGCGCCACGCGCGGGTTGAAACCCTCGGCGCGGGGCAAGGGGCCGCTGAGCTGGTACGTTAATGGCGAGCCGATTGTGGCCGATACGGAAGGCCGCGTCGAATGGCGGCCTGAGGCCGAAGGCTTTTACGAGGTCAGCGTCGTCGATGCCGACGGCGTCACCAGCCGCTCGCGCGTGCGGGTCAAGGCGATTGCGCAGCCGAAACCTTAGCTCGCGCCCTTCGGTTTCTTCAGCACAAACAGATCCGGGCGCACGGCGGCATTGCGGTCAAAGGTGACCAGCTTGACGCGCGTGCCCTTGCCCTGCTGATCCGTCACCGTCCATTCCCCCAGTTGCAGGGCATTGCCGCGCTCGATGAAGGTCATCAGGATAGAGCCTTCGACATCGCGGCGGCGGTCGCGCGCCTTCAGGCGGAAGCCGTCCGTGGTCCTCGTGACCTCGGTGACGATGACGCCCTGATCGAGGCGAATCTGCTTCGACAGGAACAGAGACAGCGGCGTGGCGTTGAGGGGGTACTGGTTAAAGGCCTTCAGACGCGGGTCCCAGGTATTGACCGTCTTGCCATCCGATACGACCAGCAGCGAATAGGGCGCATCGTACTCAAAACGGATCTTGCCGGGCCGTTGCAGCCACCAGTTACCGGCGGTGGTGCGCCCCTTGTAATCGGTTTGCTCAAAGCGTCCGCCGCCTGTCCCTAATGATTGCAGATAGGCGACGGCGCGGTCGATGCGCCCTTGATCCTGCGCGCTGAACTTCGGCGGGGTCACGAATTGCTGGATCGTGTTACGCCCTTGCGCCCACACAGGCGCGGTGGTCAAAAGGCTGGCGGCGGTGAGGCCCGTAAGCAGGGCGCGTTTGGTAAGCTCGGTCATGATCTCTCTCATACGGTGATACGATCCGTTGAGAAAGACCCTAACCGGCTATGATGACGGGTTGAGGGCGTCAATATGACATAAGGACCGCACATGATGGCCGTAAACTAAACCGCGGGTGAACGGGGCTTAAAGCCTTGCCACACATTCAATCTCGACCGTCGCGTCGAGCGCCAGTTCCGTGACGCCAAAGGCCGAGCACACGGGCAGGGGGTTGTCGCCAAAACAGGCCGCGAACAGCGTGTTGAAGCGCTCAATCTGTCCCATATTCGTAAGCATGACCCGCACCGAGATCAGGGCGTCCAGCCCCAGATCAAAGCGGGCCAGAGACGCCGTCACATTGGCCATCATCTGCTTCACTTCGGCCTCAAAACCGCTGGCAAGATTGCCGTCGTCGTCATCACCGATATGGCCGGACAGGTAGAGGGTGTCGCCAATACGCACAGCCTCGGAAAAGGCCGCGTCAAAGGGATAGGCAAAGAAAGCAGGCTCGGTGGTCATAAACGATTTATGCCGCCTTGGGTTCGAACCTGTCCAGTCCTATCTATCGGGTGCAGGGGCTTTCCCTGACCGGCGAAGCCCATTTAAATCCCCGGCGGCGGGCCGACCAGAATGTCGCGCTTACCGACGTGGTTGGCGGGGCCGACGACGCCTTCCTGCTCCATCTTTTCCATCAGGGAGGCGGCGCGGTTATAGCCGATTTGCAGCTTCCTCTGGATGTAGGAGGTCGAAGCTTTACGGTCGATGGTGACGTAATAGACGGCCTTGTCATAGAGGTCGTCGCCCGAACCGCCGCCTTCGCCGCCAAAGCCGCCGGACTCGCCATCGCCGTCATCGTCGCCACCGGCGGTGATGTCTTCGAGGTAGTTGGGAGAACCTTGCGAGCGCAAATATTCGGCCACGGCCTCGACCTCGGAGTCGGCGACAAACGGCCCGTGCAGGCGGGTGATGCGCCCGCCGCCTGCCATGTACAGCATGTCGCCCTGACCGAGGAGCTGCTCGGCGCCTTGCTCACCCAGGATGGTGCGCGAGTCGATCTTGGACGTCACCTGGAAGGAGATGCGGGTCGGGAAGTTGGCCTTGATCGTGCCGGTGATGACATCGACCGACGGGCGTTGCGTGGCCATAATCAGGTGGATACCCGCGGCGCGCGCCATCTGGGCGAGGCGTTGCACCGCGCCTTCGATGTCCTTGCCTGCCACCATCATCAGATCGGCGACCTCGTCGATGATCACGACGATATAGGGCATGGGCTCCGGCACCATTTCCTCGATCTCGAAGATGGGCTGACCCGTTTCGTCAAAACCCGTCTGGACCTTGCGGATAAAGTTCTTGCCCTCGGCGGCGGTCGCCTTGGCGCGCTCATTAAAGGAGGCGACATTGCGCACGCCGATCTTCGACATGCGGCGATAGCGGTCTTCCATCTCCTTGACGACCCATTTCAGCGCCACCACGGCCTTTTTGGGGTCGGTCACGACGGGGGCGATCAGGTGCGGAATTCCGTCATAGACCGACAGTTCCAGCATCTTGGGGTCGATCATGATGAATTTGCACTGTTCCGGATCGAGCCGGTAGAGGATCGACAGGATCATGGCGTTGACGCCGACCGACTTACCCGAACCCGTGGTCCCGGCGATCAGAAGGTGCGGCATCTTGGCGAGGTCGGTGACGTAGGGTTCGCCGCCGATGTTTTCCCCCAGCACCATCGGCAGGATGTGGCTCGATTTTTCAAACTCGGCCGAAGCCAGCATGTCGCGCAGATAGACCGTTTCGCGCACCGCATTGGGCAGCTCGATACCGATGGCGTTGCGGCCCTGCACGATGGAGACGCGGCAGGAGCGCGCCGACATGTTGCGGGCAATGTCGTCAGCCAGCGCCACGACGCGCGCGCCCTTCACCCCGGCCGCCGGGGCCAGCTCATAAAGCGTGACGACGGGGCCGGGGCGGATCTGGTCGATGACGCCCTTAACCCCGAATTCGGCCAGCACGCTTTCCAGCATACGGGCGTTCTGGCGCAGGGCTGCCTCGTCATAACCAGCGGCGCGCGGCTTGGGCTTGGCGAGGATGGACAGTTCGGGCAGGCGGAAATTGCCCGGCTTGAGGAACTCAAAGCTCGACTGACGCTCATCCTGTTCGCGCGCTGAGGGTTTCGGGCGCGGAGCCTCCATACGGATTTTCGGTTCCGGAGCGGCCTGACGCGGGGCCGGGGCCGACAGTTCGGATTCAGGGTCGAGATCGTCAATATCGAAGGGCGGGGCGTCTTCGTCATATACCGGCGTAGCGGGGGAGCGGCTATTGACCACCGGCTCGGGCATGGCGTCGGGCGTGTAATCGGTCTCGTCAATGAAGGGCTGCGGCGCCTTCTGGCTGCGTTTCGCCTTCGCCTTGGGCTCGCGCGTCACGGCGGCATTGACCTTTTCCGGCAGGCCGGAGGCGGTCAGCGCGCCCCGGAAACCGCCCAGAACGAAACCCGCGGCGCGGACATAGCTCTCAGACGTCAGGCGCAGGGCCTGGTTAAACGCCCACAAGGCGGCCGCGCCGAAGATCAGGCTGGCGATTACCTCACCGGCGGGCAGGCGCATGAAATCGAACAGGCTTTTGAGCAGATGGTGCGTGCCTGTACCCCAAAACCCGCCAATCGAGGGCGAATTGGCGTCGCCCAGATGCAGGGGCGCCAGCGCCGCCGCCAGCATCAGCACGAACAGGGCGCCATATAGGCTGTGGATACGCAGGGTGCGACGGCCTTCATCGGGGTCAAGTTGCATCAGGCGCGCCAGACCGAACCACGTCATCAGGGCCGCCATCGGCCACGCGGCCAGCCCCAGGGATTGCAGGCCAATATCGGCAATGATCGCCCCAAAGCCGCCCAGAAAATTGTGCACGGGCTCGGCACTGGCCGTATTCCAGCTCGCGTCGGTCGCCCGATAGGAGGCATAGGCCATCAGCGAGGCCAGACCCAGAAGGCACACCAGCGCCCCGCGCAGGCGCGCCATCGGCACCGAACGCCAGACATAGGTGAAACGGGACTCCAGATGATTCCAGACGAGGGCGGTAACCGTGCTCATGCGGGGCAGTCTCTAGGCTTATGGTTAAGCCCGGTTAATCGCATGCAAAGGGTTAAGACCTGTTTACGAAGACCTAAAAAAGTCATCGCCTCGCTGACGCGGCCAATCCTTATGGTGAGCCCCTATGCTCCGCCTCGATCCTTATTGGCGAAGGGCTCAGACTGGAACTTTCAAAGGAGAGCCCCGCATGATGGAACAGACCCAAATTCCGGCAGACACCGATCCGGCCAACGCTATTGGTCAGGCGGCGGAAATTACGCCGAATGAGACCGATCGCAACACAGACGAAGACCTCACCGACGACGAAGGCCCTGAAAATGAAGGGCTCGAGGAAGATGAAGACGACCTTACGCCTCTGGATAAGGATACCGGTGCCGACCTCGATGCCGACACGCTGAGCGGTCAGGACAATGATCGCGAATACGATGTCAGCGAAACCATCGAGAAGACGACGGGGATTTGATCCCCACAGAAGTAAAGCCTGAATACAAAAAGAGGACTGCGTGACATCACACAGCCCTCTCTCTTGTCTTTAGCCGTTATGGCCTCAAAGGCGATCCGTACCCACAAGCTGGATCGTGATCTCCTTATCTGCCGCCTTCGGCCTATGACGATTAGACATCGGATCACCTCCCTTCGCTGTTAAACCTGAGGAGCAGGGTCGCACAGACCGCATGGAAATCAAGCGAAAAGAAGCCGCTTAACGCAACAGCTCGGCGGCGCTGTGCATCAGTATGACGACAGCGATCAGGCCCAGCAGCCCGCCGACACAGACCTCGAAATATTCGCGATTGCGACCCCGGCTGAGGAAGCGCGTCAGGGCCAGACCGCTCAGGCCATAGGTTGTCATGGTGATCACATCCATGCCGATGGCTGTGGCGGCAAAGACCGGCATCTGCGTCGTCATCGGGCGGTCAAGCGCCAGAAAGGGTGGCAGAACAGCGGTGAAGAAAAGAGTGACCTTGGGGTTCAGGAACTGCACCATGAAACCGTCCTTCCACGTCGCCCATAGACCTTCGCGGGCCAGGGTCTGCGCATTTGCAGGCAGGTCCAGCTCATGCGCGCTGTGCGATTTGCGCGCCCGTATGGTCTTGACCGCGATCCACAAAAGATAGACGGCCCCGGCAACCGTCATCGCGTGAAAGACGACGGGCAGGGTGGTGATCAGAAGGTGCAGGCCGAAAGCGGCGGCCACAAACCAGATCAGGGTGGCCGTATTGATGCCGAACACCCCCATCAGAACCCTGGGTGCGGAACGTCCCAGTCCAGTGGAGATGCAGAACAGGTTGGCCGGTCCCGGCGTAATGGCCATCAGGAACATCGCCCCCAAAAAGGCGGTGTATTTGGACGGATCGACAGGCAGGGCGGACAACATGCGGTCCTTATTTCGTAAATCCTGCAACTTGTCGAGAGGGGCTACACCTTGGTGTGAGTCACCGCCGACTGGGTCACAAAGCGATCGCCGCTGAGCTGGTGAAGTTCGATACGCACGCTCTTGTCGGTGAAATCCAGCAGATTGAAGCCCTGCGGTTGTTTGCGAATACGCACCGACATGGCGGTCGAGGCGCAGACAAACAGGGTGGTGTGCCCATTGATCACGCGCGTTTCGACATAGGCGTGATGCTGGTGCCCGGACAGCACGATATCGACCTTTTGCTCGCCGACGGTTTTCAGCAATTTGTCGCTGTTGAACACCGTCACATCCAGCGGAAATTCCGACGGGTTAAGCGGCGGGTGATGCACGGTCAGCACGCGCCACGGCGTCGTCGAAGCCCCAAAGAAATCGGCAATATCCTGTCTTTGACGCGCGCTGATCGAACCGTAAGCCCAGTTGAGCGCCGGCAGGATCATGCGCGCCGAATTGATGCCCTTGATATCGACCAGATCCGCGTGCAGTTCGGGCTCAAGCTCTCTGGCAATATGGTCGCGGTATCGCTTCCACGGTTGGATGAAGCGGCGCAGGTCAAGGCCCGGCAGGTCGTGATTGCCAGGAATGACAAAGGCCGGCATGGGCAAAAGTTTGAAAAAGTCTGCGGCTTCGACAAATTCAGCCACCGTCGCATCCTGCGTGATGTCGCCGCTGGCCAGCACCAGATCGGGTTCCAGCTCGATCAGGGTGCTGATCAGGGTTTCGGTCACGCGCCGGTCGTGCGCCCCGAAGTGCAGGTCGGAAATATGGGCTACGCGCATTCAGGCCTCGCGCAACGGGATCAGCAGGGGCACGTAGCGCGCTTTGAGCTTGATATCCAGCGGCGTCTTGAGGTCCGTCACCTCGCCATCAACCGAGACCTTTTCCTTGCGATGACGGGTCCACAGCGTCATCTGCGTCCCGGTCAGTTCGGTCAGGTCCGGGTCCGACTTCCAGTTGCCGACCAGAAGCCGCGTCAGAAAGCGCAGGTGCGAGACGCGGGTGCGGGTCGAAGCGATATAGGCCGCCAGTTCCCCGCCCTGAAGGTCATTGCGTTTGAAATTGCTCTCGTCGATGCGCGTCGTATCGGCATAGCGATTGGCTGAAATGACGACGGCGGGCGAACGGAAGCGATGCAGGCGCTTGCCATTCTGAAGCACGATGCGCGCATTTTTGCGCCGTTCGAAATAGTCAGCCACGAACCAGAACAAGTAGGGCACCATCAGCAGGAAGTTATTGGTGCGGTGTTGTTCGCGAAACACCGAGGCTTCGGGCATAACGCCGACCGAGGCGCAGCACAGAAACAGCTCGCCATTGATTTCACCGGCGTCGATCCGCGTTTCTGAAGCGCCTGTGGCATAGGCTTTCAGCGCCTCATCCAGCGTGTTCATCCCCAGATCGTGCGCCAACAAATTCATAGTGCCGAACGGCAGGATGCCAAAGGCCTTGTTCTTGCGGCTGAGGGTATCGGCGCACGAGCGCAAGGTGCCGTCACCGCCGCCCACCAGCAGAGGATGCGGAGACTGAGCGAAGCGGTCGAGGGCCGCTTCCATCTCAGAGGGCTCGGCGAACAGCAGTTCGTTCACCGCCATACCACTGGCTTCAATCGCCGCCGTGATAGAGTCGTGCCCCAGGTTCAGGACCGTGCCCGCCTTACCATTGATCAGAATATTGTACGCTGTTGCCGCCATGTCGCTGATGTGCCGGGGGGAGTGCAAAAAAACAATGCGGGCGTGAAGCCTGCGCTCCACGCCCGCACCCTATCAGCTTTTGGCTTTAAAACTAGGCGATACCGGCTTCGGCCAGCCATTCGACCAGCTTCGACTTCGGCATGGCACCGACCTTCATCGAGGTCATCTTGCCGTCCTTGAACAGCATCATGGTCGGGATGCCGCGCACGCCGAACTTCGACGGCGTCAGGGGGGAATCGTCGATATTGATCTTCGACACGGTCAGCTTGTCGCCATAGGCTTCGGCCACTTCGTCGAGAATAGGGGCGATCTGCTTACACGGGCCGCACCATTCGGCCCAGAAATCGACCAGAACCGGCTTGTCGGATTTGAGGACGTCGTTTTCAAAGGTCTCGTCGGTAACCTTGACGGTGGCGGTGGACATGGGTGCACTTCCTATCTCGCCCGAAATGGGCACAGATTCAAACTTGTCACAAAGGTAAGTAAGCCCGCATCAGAAATCAATGGCCCCTGATTTCGCTGAGCCTGAGATTTACTAAAGCCTCGCTTAAGGGCGTCAGCTTCGGTCCGTCCGTCCACAACAGCGCCGCTTCGACGGACTTGTCCGGATAGATCTGCCGCAAAAGCGCAACGTAACCCGCCATTTGCCGCTGATAGTCGGCCGCGGCCTCTTCGGCGCTGTCCGGGGCGGGGCGGTTCGATTTGTAGTCGATGACCAGCACGCGCTCGGGCCCAATCACCAGCCGGTCGATGCGTCCGGACATAAACACCGCTTCGCCGCGCGTATTGACACCAACCTGTCCGGCCAGCGCCACTTCCGGCCGCGAATCGGGCCCGAAGGCGTCGGCAAAGCGCGCATCGGTCAGCACCCCCATCACCGCCTGACGGATTTCGTCGCGCTGGGCGTCGTCGAGATCGGGCTGCCGCTTTAGCCAGCGTGCGGCCACCTCATCACGGTCGGCTACGGGCAGGGCCGGCAGGATTTCAAACAGCTTATGGATTTTCAGACCGCGCCCGAAACGTCCCTGCCCCTTCTGTTCCGCCAGAGGCGAAGGGGCGCGGTCTTCGGCGGAACGATCCTCGTCACTGAGCTGCGACACAGCACGCCAGACGACATCGGCTTCTGGATCGGGGGTGGGTGCGGCGGAAATGAAGGCAGGCAGACCGGTCTGTATATGAGCGGCTTGCGCCTCAGCGGTCATTAACGGCGCGCGTGCGCCGAATAAAAGAATTTCCGTTTTTTCAGAAGGGTCCTGAGCATTTTTAGACGCGCCTTCGCTTCCGAAAACCGGTTCCCACTTTTCGGAAGGCGCTTTCGGAGCACCGAATTCAACCACTGTGTCCAGCCCCACTGCCGTGACAGCCTCACGCGGCAGGCGGTCGAAACCGTCCTGCGCCAGATCGTACCAGTCGGGGAAGGGGCCATTCGCCGCGCGGCTGCCGCGATAGCCGCACAGGGTCAGGCGATCGCGCGCCCGCGTCAGGGCCACATAGAACAGCCGCAAGCCCTCCTTGGCTTCGCGTAAGGCACGGGCGGATTTGACCGCGCTGACGGCTTGCGGGTCACCGTCCTTGCCGCGCGCCGACACCAGCAGATCACCCTCATCCGACATCAGCAGCAGGTCGCCATTGCGCGTCGATTTGAAACCGGGGGCCATGGGCAGAATCACCCACGGCGCTTCGAGACCTTTGGAGCCGTGCACGGTCATCACCCGCACGCGGTCGCCGCCCTCTTCCTGTTCGCGCTTGATCTCCGAGGCATTGAATTCACACAGGTTCAGGAAGTCGATCAGGCCAATCGCCCCCACCCCTTCGCCTTTCAGCGCCAGGTTCAGCGTCTCATCCAGCACATCCTCACACTCGACGCCCAACCGCGTGACGAAGCGCTGACGCTGGGTGCGGCCCGCGCCATCGCGGCGATTGAGCACCAGCCCGAGAAAATCGAACGCCGTGCGCTGTGGCGCTTCGGACAAGGCCCAGCCAATGAAGTTCTGCGCTTCGGAAAAGCGCGGTTTCTCTTCGGCCAGACGGTTCAGCGCCTGCCACAGACTGGCCTTTTCGACGCGCGCCAGGGTGAACAGGTCGTCTTCGCTTAGGTCGCATAGGGGGCTGCGCAGGACGGCGGCCAGAGACAGGCTATCGCCTGCCTGCAAACAGACGCGCATCAGGGCGCGCAGGTCCTGAAACGCGATGTGGTCCGACAGTTTGAGCCGGTCAGCTCCCGAAACCGGTACGCCCGCCTGCTTCAGCTCACGGATAATATGTTCGAACAGGGCGTCACGCTTGCGCACCAGAATGAGCACATCGCCGGCGTGCATAGGGCGCGCCTGGCGAGACGCCTTGTCGATAACGCTGCGGCCCTGTTTGATGTCCTGTGCGATATGGAAAGCCAGTTGTTGCGCCAGCCGCTTGGCCGGGGCCGCACCGGAGGCGTCGACGGGCGCGATGTCTTCGTCATCGCTCTCGCCCAGATCGGGCACAGGCAGGGGATAGAGGGGCGGCCACAGCTCGACCATGGCCAAAGGTGCTTGTCGGCCCGCTTCATGCTTGATGAGCTTGGCTTGGGTGAGCGTCAGCGCTTCCGATAGGTCTGGACCATCGAAGGTCTTATCAACAAATTCCAAAACTTGCGGTAATGACCGCCAGCTTTGCAACATTTCGGGCGCTTTGAACCTGTCACCAATCAAAGCCTGATACTGCTGAGATTTTCCGATGAAAAGATCGGGTTTGGCACCCTGGAAGCCATAAATTGACTGCTTCTCGTCGCCCACAGCGAAGATTGTGCGGTCAACATTCGAGTCCCGGAATACAATACCAGCGCCTGAAAAGAACTCACCGGCCAGCGCATCTACGATGTCCCACTGATCGGCTGATGTATCTTGCGCTTCATCCACCAAGATGTGCTCCAGCCCGCCATCCATCTTGAACAGCACCCATTGTGACATGGAGGCCCCGGACAGGAGACGCTTGGCGCGGCTGATCAAATCCTGAAAATCGAGCGCCCCGGTGCGGCGTTTCAGGTCCTGATAGATATGGCTGAAATCTTCAAACAGTCGCACCGCATAGAGGGTGTTGAGTGCGGTTTCGGCGGCCTTGCGCTTTTCCACCGCCTCGGCCAGCGGTTCGCGCCAGCGTTCCAGCGTATCGCGGTCAGCTTGAGCGCTCTTTGTCGAGCACAGGTCTTTGCGCGGCTCGCCCTTGGCGGTGTAGAACACGGCATAGAGCGCTTCAAAATCAAACGGCTCGCCGGTTTTGCGCGTTTCGGACAGGCGCAGCAAGGTTTCCGACAGGCTCTGATTGCCCTTGGTAGTGATTGTGGCCAGTGACCGCGCCATTTCGGGTATCACGTCCCAGTTCAGGCCGTCGGCAAAGGCATCGACCACCTGTTCCGGCGTCATTGGCGGGTCGAGATCGAGGCGTTTGAACAGGTAACCACTAAAAGACAGACCGTTGTGTTCGGCGTCGGCCAAAAGGTTATCCAGCGCCTCGCGGATGCGGTCGTGCTGATAGATGAACTGCGACAGAAGCTGTTCAAACTTCTGGGCTTTCAGCGTGCGGATCAGGCGGTCGCGGTGCCCGCCTTCGGGTAGGGTCAACAGGCCTTCCAGCGCCTTTTGCGCCAGATCACGCGCAATCAGATCGTCCAGCACCTGAAACGACGGACTTAAACCCGCCTCAAGCGGAAACCGCCGCAGCAGCTTTTCGCAAAAGGCGTGGATGGTCTGAATCTTCAGCCCGCCCGGTGTTTCCAGCGCCTTGGCAAACAGGGCGCGCGCCGTGGCCAGATCATCAGGGTTTTCGTCGATGGCTCGCAACTGATCGGCCAGCTTATTGTCTTCGGCCACGGCCCAGCCGCCCAGCCGCTCATACAGACGGCCCTGCATCTCGGCGGCGGCGGCCTTGGTATAGGTGACGCACAGAATGTGCTCCGGCTTCGCCCCACGCAGCAGCAGACGCGCGACGCGGTTGACGAGCGTCGAGGTCTTGCCCGAACCGGCATTGGCGGTCAGGAAGCACGACACTTCCGGATCGGCGGCGGCGTTTTGCGGGTTCATTCGCCCTCCTCCGTTGCGGGTTCGGCCTCGCGGTCGCCCAGAACGTGCCATTCATAATGCCGTGCCAACTGGTCATAATCACCGCCGCGCTCCAGCCGGTATTGCGGCGCGCGCCAGGACAGATAGCCCTGTCTGGGGTTTTCATACTGCATCAGGCGCGTCTTGAGGCGGCTCAGCGCGCGATCGGCCATCTCATCAGCGCTCAGCGGATTCTTTTTGTCGTAAACCACGCGCGGTTTGACCACATCCTGCCCCAACCGAACATAGACCAGTTCACCCAGACCCTTGGCGCGATGGATGTCCTCAAACCCGTTGAAGCTGCCGTATTTGAGGATGGCGGCAGTCAGGGTGAGCTGCGGGTAGAAGCCGGCAATCACCGCCCTGGGTGACGGTGGCTGACCGGTCTTGAAGTCGATCACATCGACGCCGCGCTCATGAATTTCCACGCGGTCTGCCTTGGCGGTCAGGGTGAAGGGGCCACGCGGCAGGTCAATGGTCAGCTTGCCTGACTCTTCGATCAGAAGGCGCGGACGGTCAGCGCGACGCTCGGCCTCAAAGGCCACATAGTCGCGCGCCAGCAGGGGAAACAGCGGGCGTTGCAGGGCCAGTTGCGCCTCGCTGAGGTTTTCGGCGCGCAATTGCGCCTCCAGCAGGTCGCAAAAGACCTGCACCCCGGCCTCGCCAAGAGGCATGTCGTCCACCGCGAATTTTTCGGCAACGGCGTGGATGGCGGTGCCGCGACGCAGGGCCTCGAAGGGCTCGTTCGGCCGGTCGAGCGGTTTGAGGCCCAGCACGTAGCGCGCATAGACGGCATAGGGGTCGCGTTCCAGCATCTCGACCTGCGTCACCGGCAGTTGCAGGGGTCGCGCCTCGACCGGTGGCGCAGGCTGGGGCCGGGCGGCGGGTTTCAGGGCCTCAGGCACGACGCTCAACGGGCCGTCCATGCGCCGTGCCCAATCGAGCCATTGCGGTTGGGTCGGCAGGTGTTCGCCCGCCCCGGTGGTCAGGGTTTCCAGCCGCCACAGCCAGCGCGACTGCACCTGCGGCTCGCCTTCGCGGCGCTGGCGCGTCACCATCCACACCTCCGGCTGACTGGCGCCTTGCACAAAGTCATGCGCCGACAAGCCGGTGCGGCGTTCGGGCGAGGGCAGGCCCAGCGCCTTGCGCATCGGGCGTGACAGGAAGGGGTCGATTTCGGCCGCCTGCGGCCACACCCCTTCTTCCAGACCGGCCAGAATCAGTCGGTCGGCGGAGAACATCCGCGCTTCGATAGCCCCCAATATGGTCAGGCGCGGATGGGTGTGCCCCCCCGTGCGCACGGTAGCCGTGCGTAGCGCCCGGCGCAGAATATCGACAAAGACCTGATCGTCCTCGACCACGAAATCGCGCCCTTCGGCGATCAGATCGGCCAGAAGCGCGGACGCCGCAGCGCCTGCCGCACCGCTCCATAGGGCCTGCCCGTCGTGCGCGGCCACGGATTCGGCCCAGACGGTGAGGGTTCGAACATATTCGGACAGGTCTGTCTTTGGCTTATGCCAGACCGCGCAGGTGCCGATATAGTCCTGCCACAGGGCAGCGGCCTCAACAGCCTCTTTCTGCGTCAGACGGCTTAGAACCTCGTCGGCATCACGGGGTTTGGCGCCTCGTAAGCCTATGATTTCCAATATATTCACGTGGCGGTCGTCGGCGAAGCGAGACAGAGAATGCTTCAACAAAGCCAGAAGCTTCACTGCATCGAAGGGCTCCAGAATCAGATCCAGCAGGCTGTGCAGGAAGCGCCCGACCGGGCTGTGGATCAGGGCGTCCCCTGCTGAGGAGTCAGGCCGCACGCCCCAGCGCGACAGACGGGCCGTTACCCGTCGCGAAAGGGTGATATCAGGTGTGATCAGAGCGGCCGTCTTGCCCGGTGTTTCCAGCGCTTCGCGCATCAGAAGGGCGATGACGGCGGCGGCTTCCTCGTCATTGCGGCCTTCGATGTGGCTCAGGCCGCTCAAGCCGTCCTTAATGGCGGTTTCCGATCCCGCCTTCAGCGCGGCAATCTGGGTACGCCAGTCCTTGGTGGCCTCGGCGGGACGCAGGGCTTCGTTGAGGACGCGCCGGCGGGCGTGACGCGCGCGGTCAGCTTCGATCGATACGGGCCAGGTATGGACGACTTCACGGCTGACCCGGTGGCGATCCAGCAGGGCCTTCATGGCCCCCTGCGGGTGCGAATCGCCGACCTGTGCCCACACGTCCTCGGCCAGCGACAGGTCGAGACCGGGCAGGACGACGGCCCCTTGCTCAAAACGCGAGGCCAGCCCCATCAGCCGCGCCGTAGCCGGTGTGGTGCCGGTGGTCCCGGCGATAATGACCGGTTGGGTGGGTGGGGTCTTTTCCCACTGATCGCCAAGGCGATGAATCAGCGTCACCAGCCTCTGACTGGGGTCCATCCTGTCGAGTTCAGCCAGACGCTTCGGCCACAGATCGACGGCAATGGCCAGAAACCGCGCTGATACCTGCCAGTGTTCGGCCAAAGCTGCCATACCGTCGTGCAACAGGTCCGGATCATGGACAAGACGGTCCAGTCTATCTGCGGCCCTTACCTCTTCCAGAGCCAAAGAGTCGAAAAATTTTGCCAAAGAATCCGCGAGTTCCAGGGCCGTTCGCGCGTTGAGCGGCACATCGCTTTCGTAATGCGCCTTGATCAGCTTCGCCAGTTCGAAGCGCCGCCGCGTCGCCGACAGGGCGGGCGGCAGGTCGAGCCCCAAATGCTCCAGATCAAAGGGTGGCTCCCCCTCTTCGAGATCACCCAGTGCTCGCACCTGCGGCAGCAGAAGGGCCTTGGCCCGGCACTGATCGGTAAAGGCGTGCGCCATCTGACGCGCGCCGCGTCGGGTCGGGGTGAGAATCAGGGCGTGCGGCAGGTCATCACACAGCGCCTCACACAGTCCCCGTGCCAGATCATCAAGGAACGGTCGCCCGGACGGAATGGAGTACCAGCGCGGGGCCGGGGTGACGAAGAGGTCGCGGCTTTTCATGCCCGTTGCAACCGCGCTTCGGCGGCATCGCGCGCAGCAGGGTCACCGACATGCATCCAGTTGCCGTGCATCCGCGCCCCGAACAGGCGACCCTCGGCCGCTTTTTGCCGCCAGATCGGCGTCAGGGAAAAGGCGTCTTCGGCCACATCCGCCACTATGTCCGGATGGGTGATGTGCACGCCCATATAGTTGAAGGGCGCGGATTCCGCCTGACCGCGGAAGCTCAGACGCTGATCCTCACCAAGGAAGAAGTCGCCTGCCCCATCAAAACCGCTGGAGCGCGCCATATCGGCCAGCAGCAACAGGGCGTCCATGGCGTCAGGCTTCCATCGCTCAAGCATATCAGCAATGGCGCGGTCATGGCCGCCGTCTTCGATCCATACACTGTCGATATTGGCCACCAGTACCGGATCATCGCCCAGCAGCGGACGCGCTTTTTTCAGGCCGCCACCGGTTTCCAGCAGCTTGTCGCGCTCATCGGAAATGATGATCTCGACATCGTTGCGGCTTTTGAGCTGCGCCTCCAGCCGATCGGCGAAATAGTGGACATTGACCACGCAACGTTCGACGCCCGCGCTTTTCAGCCGGTCGATCATGTGGTCGATCAGCGTGCGTCCGCCCACTTCGACCAAGGCCTTGGGCCGGTCATCGGTCAGGGGCCGCATCCGCGTGCCCAGCCCTGCGGCTAACACCATAGCGGTTTTGATCTGTGTCATGCGATGCGGCCCCCCAGACCGTTGGCCATAAACCAGTTGCGCACCCCGGTCAGTGCGGGTGCCGTGAGATTGCGCCCCAGATGTCGCCACATGCGCGGCATGAAGGCCTCATAGCGCGGTTTGTGGTCGCGCGTGACCAACCGGGCGAAGACGCCCAGAATACGCGCCTGATTGAGCGCCGCCAGCGCTGTGTAGAGGCGCATGAAGGCCTCGCGGTCCTGTTCGGGGCGCAGGCTGAAATAGTGGTCGAGACAAAGCGCCTCCACCTCACGTGACACGTCGCGGCGCGCGTCCTGCAACAGCGAATGCAGGTCCCACGCCGGATGCGCCTTCAGGCAGTCCTGAAAATCAATCAGGCCGACGCGCGCCACGCCTTCGCGCTCCCCAAGCCACAGCAGGTTTTCGGCGTGGTAATCGCGGTGGATGAAGACGCTGGCGCTGGCCTCGGCTTCGGCGCGCAACGGGGCCCACAGGCCGTCCCAATCGGCGCGCGCCTGTTCAGAAAAGCGCAAGCCGGGATCATACTGCGGCAACCATTCCAAAAACAGGTCGGCACCGGTTTTCAGCGCCAGCGCGTCATAGGTCAGCAACGGCCACTCACCCACCATGGCGGGCGGTGGCGCCTCGTGCAGTTTGGCCAGCACGGACACCGCCGAAAGATACAGCGGCGCTTCGTGCTCCCCCTCTTCGATCAGACGGGCAAACAGGGCATTGCCGAGGTCTTCGTGCAGGATCAGGCCGTTGTCCAGATCGCTGTCATAGACACTCGGCGCCGAAAAGCCCCGTGCGCTCAGATAGGTCGCGGCCCCGACAAACGCTGTCATATCCCCCGCAGACAGACGAGTCTGTGCAAAATAACCAAGCCGTTGTCGGTCTTCGATACTGGCGTCCGGCGGGCAGGGCTGCGCGCCCGTCGGCGGTTGATCCATCAGCATCAGGGTTGAGCCGTCTGACCGCGTCAGGCGCTCATAGCGCCGAGTCGAGGCATCACCGGGCAGCGGGTCGCGCCGTGCTTCGGCAAGGCCCGCCTGTTGCAGAAAACGGACGCGGAGGTCTTCTCGATCGGTCATTTAAAGCTCTTATGGGGCGGGCCGCTTAAGCGTCACGCGACGGCCCGCAGCCTCTTCTTTTAGGCGCACGATCCATGGGGCGTCAAAGGCGAAATGCCCCAATCTTTGTGGCCATTCGATCAGACAGAGATGGGTATCGGCCAGCTCAAACAAGCCGGTCTCATGCACCTCTTCCGGGTCGGTCAGGCGATAGAGGTCGAAATGCGCAATGTCGAAATCACGACCTTCATAGGTTTGAACAAGGGTGAAGGTCGGCGACGGCACGTCTTCGTCTGGCGTGGTCAGCGCCCGGATCAGCCCGCGCGCCAGGGTCGATTTTCCGGCCCCCAGATCGCCCAGCAGATAGACCACGTCCCCCTCTTTGAGCTGCGTGGCCAGCCACGCCCCCCACTCTGCAGTGGTACTATCGTCGGCCAGAAAGCAATCGTCGGAAAAGGTCATAGGGCAGGGCGGTCCGGATCGAGCGGCAGTTCCCGTTCGATATAGGTCTTCAGCCGCTCGCACAACAGGCCCACCTCGGCGTCGAGCTTATGGGGCGGCATGAGCGGCCCCACCGTCAGGTCAAACCGCTGACCCGCCTTGTTCAGAAACTCATGGAACAGGGTGATGTCGCGCAATTCCTGCGAGACGCGGTTGAAGGCATGAAACCATACCGAATTAGGCCCCGACAGGTGCATGGGCACCACAGGCGCGTCGTATTTCTGCGCCAGCGACAAGGCGGTGGTCTGCCACGGCGGATCGCTGAGTTGTCCGTCCGCCCCGCGTCGCGCCAGCCGCCCGGCGGGAAACAGCACCACACATTTTTCACTTTCGAACGCCGCGCGTGCCGCACTCAGCGTGGCGCGGGTCTTTTCGCGCGTGCGCTTGGCCTCGACCCACTCGACCGGGATCAGCACCTCTGCGAAGCGCGGATTGACCCGCAAGGCGTCGGCATTGGCGAAAAAGGTAATGTCGGCGCGCACTTTCCGCAGACAGTGATAGACCGCAATGCCATCGGCTATGCCGGTCGGGTGATTGCAGATGACGACGCAGCGCCCCGTGGCCGGGATACGCTCGACCCCGCGCGCCATGACCTCAAGCGACAGAAGGCGGGAGATATAGTCGAGCGCTTCGGCTCCGGACAGGTCCGCAATCGCCTGCGCCATACGCACGGCCCGTTCGTAGCCCAAAAGGCTATACAACAGCGGTCGCGCCACGGGCCACGCAACCGATGAGGCCAGACGCGGTGCGCGCTCGATAATCAGTTCTTCGACAATGTTACGCGGCGTCGGTAACGCCATCCTGCCCCTCCTCAGTCTTTCGCTGTCCCGTTATTCTTGCTAAGGCTATCTCATGCCCGCTTCGCACACCCCGAACCCAGCCCCCAAAAGTGAGGATTCCCGCCGCCCGAAGGCCAGGGGCCCCTATCTGTGGCTGTGGTTTGCGGCCCTCACTGGTATCATATTCGGCCTTGTTGCCTTGTCATGGGGCTGAATCTGTTAACCAAACCCTTAACAGATGCCGCATAACGCGCGTATAGTCATCAGGTTCAAGAGGGGCTGAGCGCCGGATGACCAGAAAGCATATACTCTACGCCATACTGTTCCTGATTGTTGCGGCTGTGCTGGGCATTACCGGCTACTGGCTGTACTGGGACAATTTCGTGCGCTGGGCCCCCGTAACCATCACGCAAAAGCAGAAGGATATTCAGGAGCTTCTTGATTCGTCGGGCTATGCGGCGTCGGGCAAGGAGGGACCGGAAATCTGGGTCATTACCTATCGCAACTGCGCGACATGCAAGGTGTGGGAAGATCAGGAACTGCCGAAGTTCGAAGCCATTGGCGCCGATATCCGCCTCGTGCCCTTCGCGCCGATGGATGTCGAAGGCAGGGTGACAACGACCGCCTCGGAACGTTCGACCATCGCCGAAATCTGGCTCAACCGCTCCTATCCGCTCTACAAGCAATGGCGTGCCGCCAGCGAAGAGGCGTGGCAGCCGACCTTCCGCGCCGCCGACGATGATCTGGCGCGCTCAGCGGTGGTGCAGGCCAGCCGTGACTTTATCGCCAAACTGGAACCGCTTCTGGGCGATAATGGCGTGCCGATCCGCTATCCGCTGATCATCTGGCGCGATGGCACCCAGCACATCCGCGTCTGCGCCTGTTCGGATGAGCGCATGTACCACTATGTGCGTGACGATCTGCACGCGCCGTCCAAGCTCGAAGGGGCACAGGCTCCGGCGCTGAAAATCGAAGCGCCCGCCACTGCCGCCGCCGAAACCGTAGCCAGCGACAGCGCCACCGGCAATTACGGGCCCGATAGCCGGTAAGGTGTCAATTAACGCTACGACCTGAGTGGTGGACGCTTTTTACAAACCGACCCCATCGGCAGCAAAGATGATCTGAATTTGTATGGGTATGTGGGTGGGGACCCGATCAATGCAAGTGACCCAACTGGATTAGCTCAGGTTTGTAATCCTTGGGGATGTCATGGAACCGCTTCGCCTGAAACGCGACAGAAGCAGGATGAATTTGCCAAAGCTACCGGTCATAATAACGCGCCAGGAACAACCTTGATTATAACAGCGGGAGCGACAGGAAATGCTGCTGCCGGAACAGCAGGGGCCCATGGTTCTACTCAGACTGGCGTGGCTGTTGATACGTCTGGTAATGCCAAGACTGTTGCAACGACATCCTATGGCCCGTCAGCTGGAGGTGGAACGAATGCAGGGCCCGTTGTTACGGTGAGTGTGGCAAATGGTACTGTCGATGACCAAAAAGGGGCGAGCACAGGAGCTACAGGGCAACTGGGTCCTGTGTCCGGTTCAATCGCAACAGCACAAAATTCTAAGGGGCAGGACGTAATTTCTGGGTCAATTTCAATTAGTCCTGGCGCAGGGGGGAGTGTTTCCGGTGATATAAACAATACTGTTGTAGACCCCCAATTGCCGAAAGGTGAAGTTCAACCGTCCGGCTGCTACCCAGGCCCTGGGAACATTTGCAATAGATAGGTGATTAATGAAAAAACTTATGGTCTATGCAGCACTTATGTTTACGTTTCTGTTTGGATTTTACGTGAATCATTTAGCAAAAATTGTAACTGTCCGGAATATTTCCAAGCCATATGGTAATTTTCTATTTCCTTATGATACTCACGGCGGGATTGTATACGTCGACAAACTTGAGAGTTTTATTTTGAAATTTGGCTTGATGGGGTCGTTTGCTGTTTCTTTGGCAATCATAATTGTTGCAATCATAGCTAAACGAGCCTCCACGAGCTCAAAAATTTAGAACTCGGCCGGAATGCTCAATGGCCGCAAGATAAAAGGCCGTCTCTCTGAGCCGGTAAGCTGTTGTCTGCACATCGTTTTTTATGCCTCTGGGGTGTGAGAAAAGGCCGGAATCTGGAGATTCTGGCTGTTATAGGGCTACGTCGCACGCGCCAATATCGGCAAGGCCGGGGCGTGCCATCTGTTCCGGCATACGGCCGCGACCCTGATGTTAGAGGGCGGGGCGGATATCCGCTATATCCAGGCCTTGCTTGGCCACGAGAACCTTGAGAGCACTCAGGTCTATACGCGGGTCTCCGTCGCCCAGCTTCAGGCGATCCATACCCGCACGCATCCGGGAGCCACAAGCCTGCGCACACCGGGTGACGGCCTGTCGCCGCCCGACTTGCAGGGCCTCGACCTGATCCTGTCGGACGACGATGACGACGACCGGGACGACGTTTGAAAGCTCACACTAAGTGTGATAGAAGGTTACATGACATCCCAGCCTCCCTCCGCGCGCATCTACAAGAATGTCTGGTTCGCGAAGTTTGCGCGGAAAGAGAAAATCGAGGACACGACGCTTGTTGAGGCGATCCGAAATGCCGAGACAGGTCTGATCGACGCTGATCTGGGCGGCGGGGTGATCAAGCAGCGCGTGGCACGGCCTGGTGCCGGGAAATCCGGTGGCTACCGAACCATCATCCTGTTTAAGGCGCAGGATCGAGCCGTGTTCGTTTATGGCTTCGCCAAGAACGACAAGGCCAATCTGGGGCCGGAGGAACTGAAGGAATATCGTCTGGCCGCCGGGTTTGTGCTGGGCCTGACCGAGGCACAGATAGCCGTCCAGGTGGAGACAGGCAAATGGGTAGAGGTGACGAGCGATGACGAAGACCTATAAGAGCGAAGCCTTTGCGGCCCTGCACGAGATGATGGAAGGGCTGCATGATGAGGGTGCAATCGACAAGCGGACGATGCGTCACTTCGATGAGGCCTGCCTGGCACCGGCACCCATGCTGAGCCCGGAAGACATCCGCGCCATCCGCGAGCATGAGCACGTCTCACAGGGTGTGTTTGCCCGGTATCTGAACGTGTCGGCGAACCTGGTATCGGACTGGGAGCGCGGCCAGAAGCGTCCTGGCGGTCCCGCGCTGCGGCTTCTGTCCGTCGTCCGGAAGAACGGCCTCAGCGCCATCGCCTGATATCTGCCCTATCTTCCTCTCAGCCAGACTGAATCCGGTCTTCCCACGTGCGCGGGTGTGTGCCATCGTGCGTCTGAAGGTCTTTGAAATCTGAAGAAAACCGCCTCAAGGCGATTTTTAGCCAGCGCGTGTATCGCGACGGCGAAAATGCGCCGTAAGCCACGGAGGCAACGGGGGAAAATCCATCCCGATACGATCTGCCGCGTCAGGGGTGACAGTTTTTACAAACCGACCCTGTCGGATCAAAGGACGACCTGAACCTGTATGCCTACACCGGTGGGGATCCAACAAATAAGACGGATCCAACCGGACTGGACGCTTGTAACGGAGGCCACACCGTGTGCCCTGACGGCACGAACGCTAACGCTATTGCGGAAACTGTTCCTAAGGGAACGGCAGGAGTTTATGGAAGTGTAGGCGGGGGGAGGTGGCGCCACACATGGTGCCGCTATTCAGATTAACGTCGCCGCTGTCATTTCGCATGACGGAAAGGGCAATCTCATTGGCGATGTGCAGCTTACTTATGGCGGTATGGCTGGAGAAAACAACGATAAGCAAGCGGCGGTGGGCGGCTCAGCAGGTGCTTCGACAGGAGGGCTTGTTTCAAATGCCACGAATACAAACCAATTGCTTGGCGACGCAAACACCAGCAATGCCTCGGTTGGGCCTGGGGGCGCCTCAGTCCCGACATCAGGCAGCGTAAAACAATAACTGGCTGATATGGTGTATAAGGTGGGTCTCTAGTTGCGCGGTTGTCAACGCCATTTTAAGCAACTGAATTCTCAAACAATTTTGCGTTTGTAAGTTGGCAAGCAGACACAGTTGTCTGTGTGCGGGCGAAGCCCGTCACCATTTTAGTCTAATTGTATGTCTGGCAGCGAGATCAGGAGTCTCTCCGTAGTCATGCGGTCAATTGGCGAAACCGCAGCTACATTACGTTGTTCAATTCAGAACAAACAGGCGGGACCAATAGGAGCCACGGCCTCAACGCGAATTGCACATATGTGCCGTCCGCCGGCCACCCGACCGCACGTCACTCACCCATCTGCCGTCTTGCTGCAAGACCCCCGGCTTCAGATCTCACCGGGGTTTTCGTTCAGGCGATCGCCTCTGGGGGCCTATCGCTGAATCTCGGAGGTTTCGGCGCCACTTCCTGTTTCAGGAGTTTGCGCTCCTCGGCTGAAAGGAGCTTGGGTCGGAAACGGTCGTTGTTGACCCAAATACGGTGCATGATCATCACTAGTTTCCGGGCGACGGCGATGCGCGCCTTCGAAAACCCGATCCTTTTCGCCAGTCGCACGCCCCAAGCCTTGAGCGTGTTCCACTCCTGGGAAGCACTAAGCAGAACAGTGGCGGCGATTACCAGCACGCGTCTTGTTCCGGGATCACCGCGGCGGGAGATCGCCCCCATCTTGTTGAACTCTCCGGACTGATACTGTTTTGGCGTCAGGCCGAAGTAAGCCGCTACATCCGACGATTTTGTAAATCTGTGAGGATTGTCGATCGCTGCATAGACCGACAACGCCGTGACAGGGCCGACACCCGGAATGTCCATGAACCTGCGTACCACGTCTATGCTGTTGGCGATTTCCTCGATCCGGGCCGTCAACGGCTGGATCTTCTCGGCAGCGGTCCGGTACAGCAAGAGTGAGGGCAGCACGAAATCCCGGACATGCACGCCGTCACGTTCTGCGATGGCTAGCGCTTCGACAGTACGCCTAAAGAAGGTCTCGGCCGGTACGGCGCCGCGTTCGACGATGATACCAAAGGGCTTCAGCACGCCGGCGATATGGTTCTCAAGGCTGACTTTCTGGCTGACCAGGTGATCACGCATTGCCAGTAATACCCGCGTTTCTTGCGATGCCTGGGAACGGATCTGGACAACACGCAGGAAGTCTTCCCCTCCCATGCGCAGAAGTTGGGCCAGACCACGAGCGTCATTTTTGTCCGTCTTGTTGCGGTATGTCGCGAGGAAGCGGTGTGCCTGGAAGGTCTCCATGCAGATGACCGAAAAGCCGAACCTGACGAGCCCTGAATACATCCAGCTGCTCATGGTCCCGGCTTCGAGGCCTATGCTAAGTGTCTTGCCATCCTCCAACCGATTGGCAAGCCATCCTCTGACATCTTCCGGGCGTGTCAGGCTTTTCCCTTCACAGAATATTTTGCCTGCCGCGTCGATGACACAGATCGAAGTGGTCTTCTGTGATATATCCAATCCTACGAAATAGTCCGCTGTCGCCGTCATGATGTCCTCCTGTAATGACGCCTGATAGCTTAAGGTCAGCCAGCATATGCGGGAGCGCAACTACAACGTAGGAGCCAGTGCATCAAATTACAAAACGACAACGACTAATATCCCTAAGCTTGTAGAGGATACTAAGAATTGGTTTAAGGAAATATTTGCTAAAAAGTGAGATTTTTCAATGTCTGTTTCCAGATCAAAAACATATTGGTATCAACGGACAGGAGGCCTTTTTCTAAAGGAAATTTCTTGGCAAGCTTATGTCTTTCAGATATCGATTGCTATGTATATAGGAATTCCTATAGTTATCGGTCGAATGCACGAGTCCGAAAAATTAGGGCGTATTTTGACTGTTCCTGCTATATGGAATGGTTTGTTTGGATTTGTTTTATTCTTTGTCGTAGCTTATATTAAGTCGACGTCAAAGCTTGAGCGTCAATAAATCCTTTGTATCTCTTAAGCTAATTTATAGGAAGTTCGAGCTGTTCTCCCTCGAGCCCGCCGTTCAAGCCGCATAAACCCCGCTCTTTTGACCCCCTTGGCGTGGGGCGTAAACCGTGTCTTGGCGACGGTGTCCTGCAAGAGCTTTACGCGCTCGGCGTGCCAGTCGCGTTCTTCGTCGGTGACGGTATAGTCGCCAGAGTATCGGCCTCTACATAGGCGCATCCTCATAAGGCCCTCTTTTGCCCGCCCCAATGCCGCCCCATTGAATGGGCAGGGTAAACTCTCATATGATGCGTAAGATACTGTCCGGGAGACTCTTCATGCGTGCGACCCTGATTTCACTGGCCCTGTTGGCTGTGCCGGGCGCGGTGGTGGCGCAGGACGTCATCGACCCGAAGCACAAGCCCAACTTTACCGAGCGCACGGACAAGATGACCCCTGCGCAGCGTGAAGCCGAAATCAAGCGTATCTTTGCCGAATTTGACCGCACTCGCGACGGCTTCATCACCGAAGACGAGGCCCCGCGTCTGCCGCATACGGGCAATGATCCGGAGGCGATAAAGGCCGATGCCAAATTCTTCATCTCGCTCTATGACGACAACGAAGACCATAAGGTGTCGCTGGACGAATACCGCGCTAAGGCGGCTCTGGCCCTGATCGGGCGGGAAAAAACGACGCAGGCGTCCAAATAAGGACTTTCCTTATCGCCAAAGCCGCGCGGCTGGTCTAAAAACCCTCGCATGAGCGAACAGACGGCCCCTTCCGAATCCCCCAAAATGTCCACCTTCGGCTTCCGCGATGTGGAGGCGAAGGAAAAGGTCAATCTGGTCCACGGCGTGTTCAAAAACGTCGCCGCCAAATACGACCTGATGAACGACGTCATGTCGGTGGGCGTCCACCACCTGTGGAAGGACGCGGCCTGTGCCAAGCTCAACCCGCAGCCAGGTGAAGTGATCATCGACTGTGCAGGCGGCACGGGCGACATTGCGCGGCGTCTGGCTAGGCTAGCGCGGGCCGCCAAGGCCCGCCGAGGC
This sequence comes from Asticcacaulis sp. W401b, assembly GCF_046503825.1. Classification (NCBI taxonomy): domain Bacteria; kingdom Pseudomonadati; phylum Pseudomonadota; class Alphaproteobacteria; order Caulobacterales; family Caulobacteraceae; genus Asticcacaulis; species Asticcacaulis sp. W401b. Next base: position 176,604 of record NZ_JBKFEE010000002.1, on the reverse strand, counting down.
GGCAAAGACGCGGAGATCCGCATCATCGACTATAATCAGGCGATGATCGAGGCCGGCATCCAAAAGGGTTCTGAGCCGGAAATCACCTGGTCAGTCGGCGATGCTATGAATCTCGCTGTCGCCGACAATAGCGTAGACGCCTACATCATCTCGTTTGGTATCCGTAACGTCGCCGACGTGCAGGTAGCGCTCAATGAGGCCAAACGCGTACTAAAGCCCGGCGGTCGCTTCTTCTGTCTGGAATTTTCACATCCGACGACCGGACTCATTGAAAGCAGCTACGAATTTTACGCTTTTAAAATCATCCCCTTCATGGGGCAAATGATCGCCAATGACCGCGATTCCTATCAGTATCTGGTCGAAAGCATCAAACGCTTCCCGGATCAGGAGACTTTCCGCGGCATGATGGACAAGGCGGGTTTCCGTCGCACGGGCTTTACCAACTTCACCGGCGGGGTGTGCGCCCTGCATTACGGCTGGACGTAAGCCTTGGCGTCGGTGTTCTCTTCGTTTTTCCGCCTGATCAAGGCCGGGTTCGTCCTGATGCGTGAGGACGTGCTGATCCCGCGCGAACTGAGCTATCAGCTCAATCCGCCTTCGCGTTTCTTTTCCAATTCCCTGCGCTTTTTCTTTGCGCGTCGCGGGCCACAGGACCGCGTGGGGCTACGCTATGCCCGTGCCTTTGAAAAGCTGGGCCCGGCCTTTATCAAGCTGGGGCAGGTGCTTTCAACGCGCGGCGACATCTTCGGGGATGAATTTATCCGCGACCTCAGCCACCTGAAGGATCAGTTGCCGCCGTTTGATGCGGCGACGGCGCGACGTCTGGTCGAAGAGGCGCTGGAAAAGCCGGTCGATGGCGTCTTCTTTGAATTTGGCGAAGTCATCGGGGCCGCCTCCATCGCGCAGGCGCACCGCGCCATCCTGAAAGACGGGCGGCAGGTGGCGGTGAAGATTCTGCGCCCCGGCATCGAGCAGATCATTGCCGACGACATCGCCATGATGACGCTGGCGGCCAAAATCATCGCCTTTCTGTCGCCCGCCTCGCGCCGTCTGGAGCCCGAAGCCTTTGTCGCTACGGTGGCGCAGTCGCTCCTGCTGGAGCTGGACCTGCGGCTTGAGGCCTCGGCAGCGGACGAACTGGGGCAGATCATCAATGCCGAACCCTATATGTCGGCACCAAAAGTCGTCTGGCACCATGTGGCTAAGCGCGTTCTGGTCATCGAATGGGCCAAAGGCATCCCGCTCAGCCGTCCCGAAGCCCTGACCCAGCCGGGTCTTCAGCCGCAGGCCATGGCCGACAACCTGATCCGCGCCTTCCTGTCTCAGGCGCTGAACCACGGCATGTTCCATGCCGACCTGCACGAGGGCAATCTGTTTGCGCAGGCCCCGGATAAGCTGACGGCGATTGATTTCGGCATTGTCGGGCGGCTCAAGCCCAAGGAACGGCTCTATCTGGCCGAAATGCTGTGGGGCTTCCTGCGCCGCAACTATAAGCGCGTGGCCGAGGTGCATTTCGAAGCGGGCTACGTCCCCAAGCATCACGATGTTCAGGCCTTCGCGCAGGCCCTGCGCGCCGTGGGGGAGCCAGTGCTGGGGCGGGCCGCGACCGAGGTGTCGATGGGACGGCTTCTCACGCAACTGTTTGAGATCACGGCGCAGTTCGACATGCACCTGCGGCCTGAACTGGTCCTGCTGCAAAAGACCATGGTCAGTGTCGAAGGCGTGGCGCGGCGCATCTATCCGGAACATGATATCTGGGAAGCCGCCCGGCCGGTGGTGCGCGACTTCATTCAGTCGGAACTGTCGCCGGTCGCCGAGGCGCGCCGCCTGATCGACAAGCTGGCGCATAAGCTAAAGCTGGATGACGACGATGAGGCGGACCGCGAACGCGAAAGGCGGGCGTTCATCTCCCTGCAATCCGAACTGCGCCACAGCCGCACCGTCTCGACCCTGGCCCTGATCGCCTCGGTACTGGCTCTGGGCGTTATGGTGTGGATCGCCATCAGTCGGTTTTGAGAACAGGCGCCGCGCGCCTGAGCGCGGCCACGCCTCTCCAGTTTAAATATTAAGCAAGGCTTTGGGCGCAGGATGAACGGAAAAGGGTCGTTGCATGATCACCATTTTCCACCGCATCGGCGAGCGTATCTCGGAAACCCAGCAAAAGGCCGACCAGAACGTCCCGGACGAACCGGTGTGGATCGACCTGCTCAACCCCACCGAAGAGGAACTGCGGCATCTGCCGCAAAACCTCAATATCGCCCTGCCGACGCGTGAAGAAACCTGGCGCAACCACGCGCTCAACCGCATGTACACGCGCGATGGTACCGCCTATATGACCGCCGCCGTCATTAGCGACGACCGCGACGCGCGCGCCTGCGGAACGGTGACCTTTATCCTGACGCCGGATTTCCTGATTACGCTGCGCGATATCGATCCGCCGCCCTTTCTATCGCTTCAGGAACGCTTGCTTTTGACGCCAAAGGCCTTTCCGGACAGTGTGGACGTCCTGACGGGCTTGCTGGAAGCCATTGTGCTGCGAACCGTGGTCCATTCCGATGAGGTGATTGCCGGTCTTGACGGCCTGTCGCGGCGCATCTTTTCACCGCGCGGATTTGAAGGCGAGAAGGGTACGCCATCGGACATCATGCACGGTGTGCTGCAGTCACTAGGCTTGCTGGCCGACCTCAACTCACGCATCCACGAAAGCATATCGAGCCTTCAGCGGGTGGCGGGCTTTCTGCGTACCCATACGCCCGCCGGTCAGTCCGATCATAGCCGCGCTTTGGGCACCCTTATTAAGGATACGCAGTCCATCGCTGAGCAGACGACCTTCCTGTCGAACAAGATCAGCTTTCAGCTTGATGCCGCGCTGGGGATGATCAATGTCGAACAGAACCAGATCGGCAAGATCTTTTCGACCACGGCGGTTTTTTTCCTGCCGCCAGCACTGGTCGCTGGCATTTACGGCATGAATTTCGACCACATGCCGGAACTGCACTGGGCGTTGGGCTACCCACTGGCGCTGGGTCTTATGGGCGTGGCTGTGCTGGTGCCCTACTGGGTTTTTAAACGGCGTGGCTGGCTTTAATTCGGTTGGTGTCGGCCAGATAACCGGCGATCATGCTGGGATGCATCGGCTTCGCGAATAGATAGCCCTGCGCCATGTCGCAGCCCATTTCGCGCAAGCGTCCCAGCTGTTCCTGAGTTTCGACGCCCTCGATGATCGATTTCAGTCCCATGTCGCTGCAAAGCCCGGTCATGGAGCGCACCACCTTACTGGCGCTGTCGTTTTCGATATCAGTAACGAAGCTGCGATCGACCTTGATGCGGTCAAGCGGCAGGCGGTGGACATAGCTCAGCGACGAATAGCCGGTGCCGAAATCGTCCAGAGACAGGTGGCAGCCGAGGGTTTTTAGCATTTGCATGGACTGACGGGCCTTGACGAAATCGTGCGCCATCGCCGTTTCAGTGATTTCAAAGTCGATGCGTCGGGGGTCAATGCCGGACGCATTGACGATGGCTACCAGTCGCACCACCCCTTCGGCGGCGCAGATGTCATGGGCTGACAGATTGAAAGACAGACCGATATCCTCAGGCCAGTTACGCATTTCACGCAGCGCCTTTTCCAGAAGCACTCGGGTGACGCCACCAATCAGGCCGGCGCGTTCGGCCACAGGGATAAACACATCTGGCGCAACCAGCCCCAATTGCGGGCTGTACCAGCGAGCCAGAGCCTCAAAAGACAGCACACGACCGCTTTTCAGATCGACAATCGGCTGAAACAGCTGGATCAGCTCCTGTTCGAGATCGGCGGACAGAAGATGGCGTTCGATCTGCGTCTGGGTACGGATTTCTGCCGCGTGCTTGTCGCTGAACAGAACGGTCTGACCGCGCAGATTGCGCTTCGCATAATAGAGCGCATAGTCGGCATTCTCGAACAGGATTTCCGCTGACTGTATGGTCTCGCACCACGTCGCCATGCCGATGGAGCAGGCCATGTGGGCGTGTGTGCTGCCGATGGTAAAGGGCAGGCGTACAACATCGGTCAGATCGCGACCGACCTCACTTAAAGCCTCGTCGGACGCCGCATCGCGCACGATCAGACCAAACTCATCTCCCCCCAGCCGGTAGATGTCGGCCTTAGCGTCGATAAAGCCCAGGCAGGCCTTTTCAAGCCGGCGCGCGGTTTCGCTCAACACCCGGTCACCAGTGGCGTGGCCATAGGTGTCATTGATCGGCTTGAAGCCATCGAGATCAAGCACCCCGACGGACAGGGCCAACCGTCCGGCCTGCGCCTCGGCAAAGGCCTTTTCCAGATCGTGAAAGAAGCGGCGGCGGTTGGGCAGTTCGGTCAGAGCGTCGAGATTGGCTATGCGAAAGTTTTCGTCGGATAAGGCCTGTGTTTCGGCTTGCTTGGTCATCAGGTCGCGACGCGAACGCACCAGGTCAGCAAAGTCGCGATAGTGCGTCATCAGAATGGTCAGGATGGCTGCGCTGACTAGCACAATATTCACGGCAATCGCCTGTTCAGTCTGATCACCCCACAAACCGAAAAACAGAATAAAGGGCACATTGACGATCAATGTCACCAGAATAGCGGCCGATCTCAGATGCATAAGGCAGAAGATACAGCCAACGACCGTGATGCCCATGTAGAAGATAACATGGCCCTGCGCGTGGGGATCGCCGTAGGGGTGCAGGCTCAGGCCCCAGCTCATAAACCCAATAGCCAGAAATGCCGCCATCTTGGTGGTGCGGCGAAGCTGAGCGACGGCAAAGTCAGGGGTCACGGTTTGATGACGCTTGCGCCACCAGTGAATCCCGCGAACACCGGCGATCAGGCACAAGGTGCCCGGCAGCCATACCGACAGCCACAGAGGGGCTAGGTGGGAAAAAGTATAGCTGACGGCCAGAGAGCTGACGATCAGCAGGAAATAGAGCAGGGGCACCTGCCGTGACAAGGCGTGAAACTGCGCCACCGCCAGTTCGGGATCATTGGCGGAGACGCTGAAAAGGGCACGCAGGCTTTTACTTAAGGATATCACAGCTCTGACCGGGAGGTTATCACTTACGCCCACCTTAAATCATTTTATCTAAAAAGAATTTAATCGACGCTGGGGTCAAAATTATCACGCGTGATTGTACGGCGCTTCGCCTCGATCTGTTTCTGTTTCTGCCAGTAGCGGGCCCCCTCTGAGGGGCGGAACAGGGTGCGCGGCGCTCGGTTTTTTGTCATTACGGCAAAGACATTGCGCCTGGAATCATAAAACAAAGTGTCGCCATTGTTACGAACCAGGGTTTCAACCCCCTCGGGCGGTGCATGGATAAAACCGTGCACCATGCCTAGCCATTCCTCATACGACCGCGCACCCACCTCGCCCCCATGCTTTTCAAAATGATGGGTGGCGTTTTGATAGGCGCTGTATTTGCGGTTCGACGACCACAAAGGCCAGTCACCATAGTGGGTGGAGGTGATTTCCACCTGCGGGCCGACGGGCAGACGTATGGCGTCGCTGTCTTCGCGCTTTGCCGGGGCATCGGCCTGAACTGGCGATAGTGCCTCAGACGGGGTGGCGCGGGGCGCCGCGGCTTCGACCGGGGCCACCTGCCTTGCCGGGGCCTCGCTCTTTTCATCCGATAGGACGGCCGACGGCCCGGCATCGCAGGCCGCAAGCAACAGAAGCCCCCATGCCACAAGAAGGCGTTGTGCGATCCTCATGCGTCCCCCATATGTCTTGCCAGACCCTCGCAAAGGCCATTAAAGACCTTCTTATGACTGTTGCAAGCCCACCTCGTATACTGCTGATCGTCGGCGGCGGCATTGCCGCCTACAAATCATTGGAGCTGATCCGCCTGATCAAAAAGGCGGGTCTGGCGGTGCGCGTTGTCTTGACGAAGGCCGCCCAGCAGTTCGTCACGCCCTTGAGTGCCGCCGCCCTGTCAGGGGACAAGGTCTATACGGACCTTTTTGACCTGACCGATGAGACTGAAATGGGCCATATCAGCCTGTCGCGTCAGGCCGAATTGGTGGTGGTGGCTCCAGCGACGGCCAATCTGATGGCCTCTGCGGCCAACGGGCAGGCCGATGATCTTGCAACCACGCTTTTGCTCGCCACCGACAAGCGCGTTCTGATGGCGCCAGCCATGAATGTCCGCATGTGGCATCACCCGGCCACGCAGCGCAATCTGGCGACCTTGCGCGCTGATGGCGTGCTGTTCAGCGGGCCTGATGAAGGGGATATGGCCTGTGGCGAATACGGTCTGGGTCGCATGAGCGAACCTGATGCTATTTTTGCCGCGATTCAGGCCGCGCTGAAGCCGAAGGCGCAACCCTTAAAGGGCCGCCATGTGCTGATCACTGCGGGGCCGACCTTTGAGCCTCTCGACCCCGTGCGCGGCATCACCAACCGCTCCTCCGGCAAGCAGGGCTATGCCATCGCCGCCGCGGCAGCCGAGGCCGGGGCGCGCGTGACGCTGGTGTCTGGCCCGGTCAGCCTGCCGACCCCGGCGGGCATCACCCGTATCGACGTGGAAACGGCGGCGGAGATGCACGAGGCGGTGCACGCGGCTCTGCCTGCCGACGTGTTTATCGGTGTGGCGGCGGTGGGCGACTGGCGCGCCAAAGAGATTGCCCGCGATAAGCAGAAGAAGGGCGTGGACGGCGAACTGACGGTGACGCTGGTCAAAAATCCCGACATTCTGGCCAGTATCGGCCACCACCCGACGCTGCGTCCGACGCTGGTCATCGGCTTTGCGGCGGAAACGCGCAATGTCGAGGTCTATGGCCAGACGAAGCTGCGCAGCAAGGGGGCCGACGCCATTCTGGCCAATGACGTGTCGAAGGACGTCTTTGACCGAGACACCACCAATATGATCCTTATCGACGCTTCGGGCCCGACGGCCGGCGAGCACCTGACCAAGGCCGAAGTGGCCGCCGACCTCATCCAGTATCTGACGACAAGGCTGAAATGACCTACACTCCGACCGCCCATATCATCCAGCTGCCGCACGCCGCCGGTCTGGCCCTGCCCGCCTATGAGACGGAGGGCTCGGCGGGTCTCGACCTGCGCGCCGCTATCGCCGAGGGTGAGGTACTGACGCTCAGGCCGCTGGGGCGGGCGCTGGTCCCTACCGGGCTGAAGGTTGCCGTACCGCTGGGGTTTGAGGTGCAGGTGCGCCCGCGTTCAGGGCTGGCGCTGAAATTCGGCATTACCTGCCTCAACTCGCCGGGAACGGTGGATTCCGATTATCGCGGCGAGGTCGGGGTCATTCTGGTCAATCTGGGCACCGAGGATTTTGAAATCCGCCGCGGCGACCGCATCGCGCAGATGGTGGTGGCGCGTCACGCCCGCATTGAATGGGAAGTGGTCGAAAGCCTTGACGACACGGCGCGCGGGGCGGGCGGCTTCGGCTCGACCGGGCGGGGCTAATCCCCTTATTTCACGCAATTGTGCAGGATCGCCGGGTTTACCCGCCCGGCGAAGCACCTCAGACTCGCCCAATACGCGAATCTGGGTGATGAGCCATGACAGAAACCCTCGAACTGTACGGATTGCTGAGCGATCTGGTCGAAGCGGCGCTGAACGGCCTCAATCTGTGGCCGGCGCTGTTGGCGGGTGTGATCGCCGCCCTCCTGATCTGGCTGCCGGTGGCGGCGCGATTGCTGGTCGCCCTGTGCCTGACCCTCGTTTTCAGTAGCCTTTGGCCCCTGCTATACGGCCTGCCGCCCCTTGCCCCCGACTTTGGTGAGCCGGAATACAGCATCCAGTTTGCGCTCATGGCGCTGGTGGCCATTGGGCCTGTCTGGCTGACCGAAGCGCTGGGTGTAAGGCGATTGACTCAGCGAAAGCCCAGAACGTCCTGCATATCGTAAAGGCCGGGCGACTGCGCCGTCGCCCATAACGCCGCTTCGACGGCCCCGCGCGCGAACAAGGTGCGGTCGCGCGCTGAATGCGACAGGGTGATCACCTCGTCTTCGGCGGCAAACAGCACGCTGTGTTCGCCGATAATGCCGCCGCCGCGAATGACCGAAAAGCCGATCGTTCCCGGTTCACGCTGACCCGTCAGGCCGTCGCGTGCCGCCACGCGCACATCCTTGAGATCGACCCCGCGCCCGTCGGCAGCGGCGTCCCCCAGCATCAGGGCAGTGCCCGACGGCGCATCGACCTTGCGCTTGTGATGGGCTTCCAGCACTTCGATATCCCAGGCGTCTGGCCCCAGCTTGGCCGCCGCCTGTTTCACCAGCCCCATCAGCATATTGACGCCCAGAGAGAAGTTCCCCGAACGCAGCACAATGTTGCGGTCGCCATAGGCTTCGAGGGCGGCAATCTGTTCCGGCATGAAGCCGGTCGAACCGATGATATGCGCCAAAGCCTTGCCGCGCTCTTGACCCTCAGCGGCACAGGCTTCGGCCAAAGCCAGAGTGGCCACGGGGGTGGTGAAGTCAATCACCGCATCGGCCTGCGACAGGTCAATGGCGTCGCCCTTGTCAAAGGTGGTGGCGACGATCAATTCGCGCTCATTCAGTACACGGATAACCGCCTGACCCATGCGGCCCTTAGCTCCGGCAACGGCAAAACGAATCTGGGTCATGATCACTCCGGAGGTTTATAAGCTGCCCGCTCCTCTAGGGAGCGGGCGCCAATAAGTCAAATCCGGCGACGGGCCGCCCCGAGCCGGATTTGTCTATTCAGATCCATGAAAAACGTATTGCGCGTCAGCGCAAGACTTTTTCATGAGGGGCTATGCCGTGCCCGTGATGTCGTCCCAGAACCGCTTCGCTTTATGCATAAAGCCTTGCGACTGGGCGTAGGACTGTGCCTCGGCGATTTCGGCAAATTCCTTCATCAGTTCCTTTTGACGGGCGCTGAGGTGCTTTGGCGTTTCGACGAACAGTTCGACCAGCAAATCGCCGCGCTGTTTCGAATTGAGCACCGGCATCCCCTTGCCCTTGATCTTGACCTTGTGGCCGGTCTGCGCGCCTTCGGGGATGGCGACTTCCAGCTTGCAGGTGCCGTCGCAGCCTTCGCCGCCCATCAGGCACGGCACCTCGACCTCGCCGCCCAGAACGGCGGTCGGCATGGGTACGGGGATCTGACAGTGCAGGTCGGCACCATCGCGCTCGAAAATTTCGTGTTCGGCCACCGACAGGAAGATATAGAGGTCGCCGCGCGGCCCGCCATTGGCGCCGGCCTGACCTTCACCGGACAGGCGGATGCGTGCGCCGTCATCGACCCCGGCGGGGATGCGCACGTTCAGCTTGCGATTGGCGCGCACCTGACCATGACCGTGGCAGTTGGTGCAGGGCTCCTTAATCACCTGACCCTGACCGTTACAGGTCGGACAGGTGCGCTCTACGGCGAAGAAACCGTTGGAGGTACGCACGCGGCCCGCGCCGCCGCAGGTGTGGCAGGTGACCGGCTTGGTGCCGGCCTTGGCCCCTGAGCCCTTACAGACTTCGCAGGTCAGGGTCGTCGGCACGTTCAGCTCGACATCCGCGCCCTTATAGGCCTGTTCCAGCGTAATTTCGTAATCATAGCGCACATCGGGGCCGCGTTGCGGGCCTGAGCGGCGGCCACCGCCCCCGCCACCGAAGATGTCGCCGAACATTTCGGAGAAGATGTCTTCGACATTGCCGAAGCCCTGCCCGCCAAAGCCGCCCTGACCGCCGAAGCCGCCACCGCCCTGACCATTGACACCGGCGTGTCCGAAACGATCATAGGCCGCACGCTTGTTGGCGTCGGACAGGACCGAATAGGCTTCATTGACTTCCTTGAAGCGCGCCTCGGCCTGATCATCACCCTGATTGCGGTCAGGGTGATGCTCCATCGCCTTCTTGCGGAAGGCCGATTTCAGCGTCGCGTCATCCGCATCGCGGGCCACGCCCAGAATTTCGTAATAATCACGCGCCATTTTTACTCAGCAGTCCTCTAAGCGCATTCGGAAAACAGCCTTACGGGTTCCGAAACCAGATGCGCGATAAACATGACCCAAGCCCACGCCTAGGTTGCCTGCAACATTCACACCGGCAGCATATCCGATGTTATAAAAAACTCAAAAAAAGGGGAGCCCAACCGAAATCAGACTCCCCCTTTTGACTTGTCAAAGCGCTGACTTACGCGCTCTTCTTGCCGTCGCCATCGACTTCTTCGAACTCGGCATCAACGACGCCGTCATCGGCCTGAGCCTCTTCACCGGCTTCGCCCGCGCCTTGGGCGGCGTACATGGCTTCACCCAGCTTCATCGAAGCGGTCAGAAGCGCCTGATGCTTGGCCTTGATGTCCTCGACGTCTTCGCCGTCCTTGGCCGTCTTCAGATCGGCCAGAGCGGTTTCGATAGCGGTCTTGTCTTCGGCGGCGACCTTCGAACCGAAGTCCTTGAGGGCCTTTTCCGTCGAATGGACCAGAGCGTCGGCCTGATTGCGGGCCTCGATCAGCGCCTTGCGCTTTTCGTCTTCGGCCTTGTTGGCCTCGGCCTGCTTGATCATGTCCTCAATGTCCGAGTCGCTCAGGCCGCCATTGGCCTGAATACGGATCGAGTGCTCCTTGTTGGTCGCCTTGTCCTTGGCATTGACGTTGACGATACCGTTGGCGTCGATGTCGAAGGTGACTTCGATCTGCGGCACGCCACGCGGGGCGGGCGGGATGCCGACAAGGTCGAACTGACCCAGCAGCTTGTTATCCGCAGCCATCGGACGCTCGCCCTGGAAGACGCGGATGGTCACGGCCGACTGATTGTCGTCGGCGGTCGAGAAGGTCTGCGACTTCTTGGTCGGGATGGTGGTGTTGCGTTCGATCAGCGGGGTGAACACGCCGCCCAGGGTTTCGATACCGAGCGTCAGCGGGGTCACGTCGAGCAGCAGCACGTCCTTGACGTCGCCTTGCAGCACGCCGGCCTGAATGGCGGCACCGAGCGCCACCACTTCGTCCGGGTTCACACCCTTGTGCGGCTCGCGACCGAAGAAGGCCTTCACGGCTTCAACGACCTTGGGCATACGGGTCATGCCGCCGACGAGGACGACTTCGTCGATGTCCGACGCCTTCAGACCGGCATCCTTCAGCGCTTGCTGGCAGGGGGCGATGGTCTTCTGGATCAGGTCCTCAACGAGGCTTTCCAGCTTGGCGCGGGTCAGCTTGAGGTTCAGGTGCAGCGGGCCCGACGCATTCATCGAGATGAAGGGCAGGTTCAGGTCGTATTGCGCGACCGTCGAAAGTTCCTTCTTGGCCTTTTCGGCCTCTTCCTTGAGGCGTTGCAGTGCCAGCTTGTCCGAACGCAGATCGACGCCGTTTTCCTTCTTGAACTCGTCGGCGAGGTAATCGACGACGCGCATGTCGAAGTCTTCACCGCCCAGGAAGGTGTCGCCGTTGGTGGACTTCACTTCGAAGACGCCGTCACCGATTTCGAGCACCGAGACGTCGAACGTACCGCCACCGAGGTCATAGACGGCGATCTTCTTGCCGTCATTCTTGTCGAGGCCATAGGCCAGAGCGGCGGCGGTCGGCTCGTTGATGATGCGCAGGACTTCGAGACCGGCGATCTTACCCGCGTCCTTGGTGGCCTGACGCTGGGCATCGTTGAAGTAGGCCGGAACCGTGATGACGGCCTGAGTGACGGTTTCACCCAGATAGGCTTCGGCGTCTTCCTTCAGCTTTTGCAGGATAAAGGCCGAGATCTGTTGCGGCGAATAGTCCTTACCGTGGGCCTTGACCCAGGCGTCGCCATTCGGGCCCTTGGAGATTTCATAGGGCACCATGCCCTTGTCCTTCTGGACCATCGGATCGTTATAGGTGCGGCCGATCAGGCGCTTGATGGCGAAGAAGGTATTGGAGGGGTTGGTGACCGCCTGACGCTTTGCGGGCTGCCCGATCAGGCGCTCCGAGTCGTCCACGATGGCGACCACCGACGGCGTGGTGCGAACGCCTTCGGCGTTTTCGATGACCTTCGGGTTCTTGCCGTCCATGACGGCGACGCACGAATTGGTCGTACCAAGGTCGATACCGATGATTTTAGCCATGAGTCCAGATTTACTCCGTTTAAGGCAATGGGCTTTCGAGGCCTTTTGAAGATAAGCACCCCGCTTGTCCATCCCCGGTGAGATGAATTTTACCAATTTTGGAAGCCGCCGGTGATTTTCGGCACCCCCAAATCTGCAACCGATATAAGGGGCGCGTGGCGGCCTGCAAGAGGGGCCATCGCAATGCTGGCATTATTTTTAGGGTTTTTCAGAACGCGGTCATAAAGGTGGTCCGTATTGCAGTGGCCCGCATCCTGTTGTTAGGTAGGGCACACAAAGACAGATGCCGGGAGACTTGCCAATGACCACGAACAATCTGCCCCTGACGCGCCCCGAAGGCAGCGAAGCGCGGGATTTCCACGTCAGTCGTCGCGGCATAGCCGGGCTGTTCTTCGCCGGCTATGCGCTGGGGGCCGGGGCTGCCGCAGCGCAATCGCCGGTGTCCACCCCTTCGGCCGGTCTGATCGCCAAGGACCTGACCGTGCCGACCGATAGCGATTACGCCATCCCGGCCTATATTGCCTTGCCCCAAGACGCCAAGCGCCGTCCGGTGGTGCTGGTCGTGCCGGAAATTTTCGGCCTGCACGACTATCTGCGTGATGTCTGCCGCCGTCTGGCGCATCAGGGCTATGTGGCCCTGACCTTTGACCCCTTTGCGCGTAAGGGCAATGCGGCGGCGTTGAAAGACACCGCCGAAATCCGCAAGCTGGTCGAAACCGCGACCAATGAACAGGTGATGGGCGACCTGAAAACCCTGATCGCCTGGTTGAAAACCAACCCCGATGTCGGTCAGTCAAAGGGCGTGTTCGGCAAGACGAAGTTCGCCAATACCTCGCGCATCGGCATTACCGGTTTCTGCTGGGGCGGCGCCGTAACGTGGATGGCGGCGTCGTCCATCCCCGACATCAAGGCGGGCGTGGCGTGGTACGGGCGTCTGGAGCGTCCGGCGGCGACCGATTTTCTGGGTAAGGAAGACCGCCAATGGCCGATCGACCGCGCGGCGGACCTGCGCCGCCCGGTGCTGGGTCTCTATGCCGGGCAGGATGGCGGCATTTCATTGGAAAGTGTTGAGCGCATGAACGCGGCGCTTAAAGCGTCGGGTAAGACTCCCAGCCATATCGAGGTCTATAAGGACGCCAAGCACGGCTTCCACGCCGACTACCGCGCCCTTTATAACGAAAAGGCCGCCAAGGAAGGCTGGGCCGAACTGCTCAAGTGGTTTGAGACCTATTTGTAAGCAAAACCTCCCCGTGAGACGGGGAGGTTTTTTCGTCGGTCAGGCCTGCGTATTGACCGTGCCGCCGGAGGCGTTGTCGCCACCGTTATAGGCCCCGTTGGCGGCGCTGGCCGTCTTGGCCGCTGTCACGACCATGGCCGGGCGAATGGTGCGGCCAAACAGCTCATAGCCCGCCTGCATAACCATCAGGACGCTGCCGCCCTCGACCTCGGTGGAGGGCTGCTCCATAACGGCCTGATGGAAGTTGGGGTCGAACTTGTCGCCTTTAAGCGGTGCGATCTTCTTGACGCCGTTCTTTTCAAAGGCCCCGGCCAGCTCCTTTTCCGTCATCTCGATACCGGAGACGAAGTTCTTGAAAGCCGGGTCTTCGATCTGCGCCGGGACGGCCTGAAGCGCGCGTTGCAGCACGTCGGCGACGCCCAGAAGGTCGCGCGAAAAGCGCTGAATGGCATAGGCGCGCGCGTCGTTCATTTCGCGCTCAGCGCGGCGCTTGACGTTTTCGGCCTCGGCGGCGTAGCGCAGCGCCTGTTCCTTGAGTGCGGCGTTTTCAGCCTGAAGCTGCTCCAGCGCCGCGTTCAGGGTGTCGATGGCGTCATTGGCGAACGGGGCGTCTTGTTCAGTATGTTCTTCGCTCATTACTCTTTAGACTCTGTGGGTTAGGACCGTTCCTGCTCCAGCAGGCGGCCGAGGATTTTCGCGGTGTAATCCACAAGTGGGATGATGCGCGCATAATTCAACCGGGCGGGCCCGATGACGCCGATGGCGCCGACGACCTTCTGGCTCTGACCGCCCAACATATAGGGCGCTGCAATAACAGCCGAACCGGACAAAGAAAACAGTTTCGATTCCGATCCGATGAAAATTCTTACCCCCTGCGCCGAACGCACATTGTCGAGCAGGTTGATCAGCTCTTCCTTTTCTTCCAGATCCTCGAACAGGGCGCGCACGCGCTCAAGGTCTTCGAGAGCCGAAGCCTCCAGCAGATTGGCCTGTCCGCGCACGATCAGCGCGCGCTTATCCGCCTCGCCGCCCGCCCAGGCGGCCAGTCCGCGCGCAATCAGACCCGTCGCCGCCTCATTGAGCTGCTGACGTTCGGCCTCAAGCTCGGCGCGCAGATCGCGCCCGGCCTCGCTGAGCGTGCGCCCCCTCAGGCGCGTACTGAGATAGTTGGAGGCCTCGATCAGGTCGGCGGGCGTCACGCCCAGATCTAGCGCCATCAGGCGGTTTTCGACCCGTCCGTCGTCGAAGACCAGCACCGCCAGCGCCTGATCCGGGGCCAGTTTGACGAATTCAACGTGACGCACCCCGGCTTCAAACGACGGCGTCATCACCACGCCCGCCCCACCGGCAAGGCCTGACAGCAGGTTGGAGGCTTCGCGCAGGGCGCTGTCGAAGGTCATGCCCTTGGCCGTCAGGCGCGCTTCGATTTCGCGCTTGGCGTCCTGCGCCACGTCGCCGACCTCCAGCAGGCCATCGACAAACAGGCGCAGGCCCTGATGCGTTGGCATCCGCCCGGCAGAAATATGCGGCGCACTGAGCAGACCCAGTTCGGCCAGATCGGACAGGGTGTTGCGGATCGAGGCCGGGGACAGGGCGATCCCGCCCTTGGACAGGGTGCGCGATCCCACCGGCTCACCGGTTTCCAGATAGGCCTCTACCACGTGACGGAATACCTCACGCGCCCGCGCGTCCAGTTCGGTCAGCGAGGCCGTGCCACTCATCAGGGTCGAGAGCGATGTTTTCATGGCTTAAGGATATAGAAGCCTTTGCGCGCTTGTGAAGAGGCTTCGCGAGGGCCGTCGCATTTGCCGCCAAATTGCCACGATTGCAGGACTCAATCAGAATATCTGAACAGGGAGGTCTTGATGCGTAACATAGTCTGCATGACGGTCGCGATGGGGCTGGTGATGGCGGGGGCGGCGCAAGCCGATGAGGTGGTGACCCTGACCAAACCCCCCGTGTTCAAAACGCGCACCGACACTGCGACGACCGAAATCCCCAGCGCTTACAAGCCGAAACCAAAGACCAAAACCCGTGATTTTGAGCCCCTCAGAGGCCCGTGGCGCGTTACCAAATCGCTGAAAAACAAGGGCAAAGAGCCGGTCGATGAGAACGGCAACACCTATGCCTGCGTCGATAAGGACTGCAAGGTGTCGCGCAAGGTCGATGAAAAGCGGGACTAAAAAACGGCTGGTGTGCTGTTTAGTTTTTCATCGTTAGCCGTCGGATTAACAGACCGAGGCCGGTCACAACAAGACCGGGTATTAGCCAGTAGATCGTATTCCAAGCTACTATTTCGAAATCAAACAGACTTCTCCAAAAGCCCGCCAAAACAAGTTGGGCCAATGGTATTGCGATCCCCAACGGGAGTGCGAAAAGCGCAAAGCGCCGGCCACGGAATAAAACCCCCACAAACAGGATTATCCAGCCTGCAAACAGGCTCAGAAAGAACGGCGTATAGTCGGTGTGTACGACGGCGGAATAGACAATATCGTCTGACACGACCCCTTCTTTTTTATCACAATAGCTGAGCGAAGCGACGTGTCTACGACAGGTGCTTTGGTACACGGGACGGCGGGCTTAAGTCGGATTCTTGTGTTATTATTTATGTTTATGGAGCACGCCACAAAAACCTTTGCCCAAGCGAACCTATGCTGATAGGCACGTCCGCATACAATGGAGGTCCCCGCCATGTCGCAATTCGACGCCCTGAATGCCCTGAAAACCTTTCGTCCGTCCAACCGTCAGGCGGATCAGTTACGTAAGGTGACGCTCGAAACGGGTGTGACGCGCTATGCCGAAGGTTCGTGCCTGATCACGGTGGGCCATACCAAGGTGCTGGCCACAGCGTCCGTGGAGCAGGGCGTGCCGCCCTTCCTGAAGGGCAAGGGGCAGGGTTGGGTGACGGCGGAATACGGTATGCTGCCGCGTTCGACCCACACCCGTTCGCGTCGCGAAGCTGCGGCGGGCAAGCAGTCGGGTCGCACGCAGGAAATTCAGCGTCTGATCGGGCGCTCTTTACGCGCCGTGGTCGATCTCAAGGCACTGGGTGAGCGTCAGATTACGCTGGATTGCGATGTGATCCAGGCCGATGGCGGGACGCGCTGCGCCTCGATCACGGCGGCGTGGGTGGCCCTGTCTCTGGCCTGCGACAAGCTGCTGGAGCAAAAGCTGATTTCCGCCAACCCGATCATTGATCAGGTCGCGGCCGTGTCCTGTGGTGTCTATGAAAACGTACCGGTGCTCGACCTCGACTATGATGAGGATTCGACCGCAGAGACGGACTCGAACTTTGTGCTGACCGGTTCGGGCCACATCGTCGAAATTCAGGCCACCGGCGAAAAGCGTGGTTTCTCACGCGATGAATTCAACACCCTGTTCGATCTGGCCACCCAAGGGGCGGCGGAACTGTTCGCCCTGCAACGCGTAGCGGCGGGCAAGTAATACCTATTCCTCGTCATTGATAACCAGCAGATCGCCGGGCGTGCAGTTGAGCGCCCGGCACAGAGATTCCAGCGTGCGCAACCGCACTGCCACGGCCTTCTGATCGCGCAGCAATTCCAGATGCCGCACGGCGATTCCTGTCCGGTCTGACAGTTCGACCAGAGATAAACGCCGCCGCGCCAGTTGCTCACTCAGACAGATCGTCACGCTCATATGGTCAGATTGGCTTCGGCCCTCAGCCGCGCCCCTTCCTTGAACACTTCGGCCAGCACGAAGACGACCAGCACCGAAAACCAAGCCGTTACCGCCCGCATCCCATAGACCGGCTCCACCGGCATTTTCAGTATGGCCTCGGCCAGAGCGCGCGAGGCGTAGGAATAAAGCTCCACCCCGGCCAGTCCGAAGCCGATCCAGCGCAGGCGCAGCGTATTGTCCGGGTGGAAGACATCACCTTCGGCCAAGGTTCGGAACACCTGTCGTGTCCAGCGCATGATCAGCAGATAGCCTGACAGAGACACCGCAAAGGCCAGCATCAGCACCGCCTGCTGCGTGCCGTTGATCTGCGCCACCATCTTCATCCGCGCCATCACCTCGGCGGCGAGAGTCGGCACCGACAACAAACACAGGGCGGCGATCCCCACCGCCACGATCATGGCGAACAGGCCGTAATAGACGACATCGAGGGCCGTCTTGAGCAGGCTGGAAATCGAACGCGGGCCTAAGAAACGCATGAGCTACCCTATGCCGAGAAATGAAAACGATCTCTGCCACAAAAAACCGTCATCGCCAAATTACGGCTTTTTCATTGCGCGCGGCATAGGCTACACAGTCGGCAAACGGAGACTGTTCATGTCGATTGCGCTTGTTGCCGGTCAGAAACTGATTGCCGCTACCCACAATCCGGGCAAGGCGCGCGAAATCGACACCCTGCTCAATGGCCGGTTTGAGATCGTCTCGGCGGGCAGTCTGGGCCTGCCGGAGCCGGATGAGACGGAAAACAGCTTTGTTGGCAATGCCATCCTTAAGGCCCGTCATGCGGCTATGGCGGCGGGCCTGCCGGCTCTGGCCGACGATTCCGGCCTGAGCATCGCGGCGTTAAACGGTGATCCGGGGATCTACAGCGCGCGCTGGGCCGGACCGCAGAAGGATTTTCCGCGCGCCATGGAAATCATCCATCACAAGATGATTCAGGCCGAGGTGCACAATCCCGACACCTATTCGACGCGGGCGTGGTTTACCTCGGCTCTGGCTGTCGCCTGGCCTGAAGGCCACGCGGTCGTCTTCGAAGGCGTGGTGCACGGCGACATCGTCGCGCCGCGCGGTGACAAGGGGTTCGGTTACGACCCCATCTTTCAGCCGGATGGCTATGAGATCACCTATGCCGAGATGGACGAAGCGCTGAAGGACAGCCTCAGCCACCGCCATCTGGCCTTCGAACAGTTGAAGGGATGGCTGTTCTGAACCCGGCCCCCGTCGCCCTCTATATTCACTGGCCCTATTGTTCGCGCATCTGTCCCTACTGCGATTTTAATGTCACGCGCGATCGCGGTCAGACCGACACGCAGCAGGCCCTGTTTGAGGCCATCCGCGCCGACCTGAGGACGCAGGCGTCATGGCTGGGGCCGCGCCGTCTGGCCTCGGTGTTTTTTGGTGGCGGCACGCCGTCGCTGATGAAGCCGGAGTGGGTGGCGGCTTTGATCGCCGAGGCTAAAACCCTGTTTCCGGTCGAAACGGATATTGAAATCACGCTTGAGGCCAATCCGACCGATGCCGAAATCGCCCGCTATCGCGCCTTTCAGGCGGCGGGTATCAACCGGCTGTCGATCGGGATTCAGTCGCTGGATGACGCGGCGCTGCGCTTTCTCGGGCGCAACCATTCGGCGCGGGAAGCGCTCGCAGGACTAGAGACCGCCCTGTCTGTCTTTGACCGCGTGTCGCTGGACCTGATCTATGCCCTGCCGGAGCAAAGCCTTGAAAACTGGGAGGCTGAGCTACGCCGGGCCGCCCATCTGGGTGTCGAACATATCTCACCCTATCAACTGACCCTCGAATCCGAGACCGCCTTCGGGCGTGCCGCCAGGCGGGGGCAGTTGCGCATTCCCGACCCGGAACAGGGCGAAGCCTTCTATGATACAACCCAGTCTGTTCTGAGCGAACTGGGCTATGAGGCCTATGAGGTGTCGAACCATGCGCGCGGCGGGGCCGCGCGCTCGCAGCACAATATCAACGTATGGGAAGGCGTGGACTATGTGGGGGTGGGACCCGGCTCTCATGGTCGCCTGACTTTTGACAATTCACGTCACGCCACGGTCGCTGAGGCTGATCTCAAAGCCTATATCGCCCGTGTCCGCAAAACCGGCCACAGCGTGACGCCCGAACCCTTATCGGCCGAAGAGGCCAGCGAAGAGGCGCTGATGCTGGGGTTGCGTCTGATCGAAGGGGTGCGGCTTGAACGCATTGCCGGGTTGCCGCTAAACAAGCAGGATGAGCTTATCGCGGAGGGTTTCCTGGAATTGACGCCGCAGCGTCTGCGCGCCACGCCGAAGGGCCGGGTGGTACTCGACCGGCTGCTTCTGGAACTTCTGTCATAATTTTTGCCGTTTTGACGCTTAAACAAGCGGTGAAAAGGGGGCTTCCCATGCACAAATGGCGCAGAATTCTGATCGTATTGACGGTTCTGGTGGTGGTCATCGGCGGTCTTGTCTGCTGGGATGTCTATCGCGCGCAGGCCGTGGCCATCGACACCCTGACCTATGCCAGCGCCGGTAAGGTGTCCCGCGTAGAGGCTCTGATCGACGGCACGTCCATCACCAACCGTCTTTATATCGAGATCGCCCCCTATGAGGTGATCCCGGTAGCGGCACCAAAGCCTGCCGAACACAAGGAAGGTTTCCTGAAACGTATGTGGGACAAGGGCGCGTCGCTGTTTGGTGGCAAACCCAAATCGGCCCCTGAACCCGAACCGCAAAAGACCATTGACCTGCATCTGTGCGCCCAGACGGCGGGCGAGCCGCAGGGCTTTGTCACCCTGCTCAAATACCTCAAACCGCAACCGGCCAAGCTCAACTGGAAGCCGGACCCGCGCATCCGCTACGGTAGCTTTGCCGCGCGCCAGTACCGCATCAGCGGCGACGACTATCTGGTCGTGTCACGCAACGGTCTCGACTGGAAGGTCACGGGGCTTGAGCTGAGTGTGGCGCGGCGCAAGGCACTGGCCCGCACCTGCGCGGGTATTATTTAGGGTTTGTGGGGATTCACAGATGGATCGAATTGTGATTCATACTGTTAATGGACCGCAATATTCTGACAGATGCCCAATGGGCCAAGATCGAACCGCACTGTTTGGGGAAGCGCACTGACCCCGGACGCAGCGGCGGAGATAACCGGCGCTTTATGGAGGCCGTGCTTTGGATTGCTCGTACCGGCAGTCCTTGGCGCGACCTTCCGGCGCATTACGGCAACTGGAGCACAGCGTTTCGCCGCTTCAGTGACTGGCGCAAAGCCGATGTTTTTAAACGGATATTTGATGCCTGCTCGGATGATCCAGATATGGAATACGCGATGGTCGACGCCACGATAGTCAAGGTCCACCGTCATGGCCAGGGCGCTAAAGGGGGACTCAGAGCCAGGCCATAGGCCGCTCAAAGGGCGGCATGACCACTAAAATCCTCGCCTTGACAGATGCCTTTGGCAATCTCGTGCGCTTTGAACTGTTGCCGGGGCATCGGTTCGATACGGTGGGCGTTGAACCGCTTCTGACAGGCATCAGCTTCGGAGCCTTGTTGGCCGACAAGGCTTTCGACAGCAACTCGATCGTCGATAATCTCAATGAACGCGGGGCGAAGATCGTCATTTCCCAACATCCACGGCGTTCAAAGCCTTTGGACATCGACAAAGAAATCTACAAATGGCGACACTTGGTTGAGAACTTCTTTTGCAAACTCAAAGAGTTCAAACGCATCGCCATGAGAGCAGACAAAACCGATAACAGCTTCAAGGCCATGATCTATCTCGCAGCCGCCGTCATAAACTCAAAATGAATCCCCACAAACCCTAGAGCGATATGTCGAAAAGTGTGAGCGGTTTTCGACAAAAATATCGCGACCAAACAAAAATCCAGAGCGGGATGAGGCTTGTATCACAAATCACCCTGCTCCCGGCTTTTCAAACGGCGGCCCATGCGCCAGATAGGGGCATGAGCGATTTCTTTGCCCCACCGCCCCGTCCTGTCGAAGGCGGGCTCTATATTATTGCGACGCCGATCGGCAATCTGCGCGACATCACCCTGCGCGCGCTTGACGTGCTGCGCGCCGCCGATGTGGTGCTGTGCGAAGACACGCGGGTGACGGGCAAGCTGCTCTCGGCCTATGATCTCAAAAAAAAGCTGATCCGCTACGACGACCATTCGGGGCCACAAGTTATTCCGGAAATTCTGACGCGCCTGCATGCTGGTGACATCGTAGCCCAGGTGTCGGATGCCGGGACGCCTCTGGTCTCTGATCCGGGCTTCCGGCTGGTCAATATGGCGCTGGAAGCCGGCGCACGGGTGCATCCCATTCCGGGCCCGTCGGCGGTGATGGCGGCTCTGTGTCTGGCCGGACTACCGACGGATCGGTTTATGTTTGCGGGGTTTTTGCCGAACAAGTCGGCAGCCAGGAAGACCTTTCTGTCCGATTTTAAAGCACTTGAATCGACTGTGGTTTTCTTTGAAACCGGTCCCCGTCTGCATGAGTCTCTGAGTGATATGCGCGCCGTTTTAGGCGAGCGCCCGGCGGCCGTGTGCCGTGAGCTGACCAAGCTTTATGAAACCTGCGTGCGCGGCTCACTGGGTGAACTGATCGATTGTCGCGAACTTCAGGAACCGAAGGGCGAGATTGTCGTGCTGATCGGGCCGGGTCAGGCCGAGGCAGCCTCTGCCGACGATCTGGATGTGGCTATTATCGACGCGCTGAAAACTCTGCCGCCGTCCGAAGCGGCGGCTCTCCTGGCGCAGAAGTTCGACCTGCCGCGTAAGGTGATCTACAAGCGGGCGCTGGATTTGAAATGAAACGCCTCAATGCCCACAAGGTAGAACGCGGGCAGAAGGCGCACAAACGCGGGCATCTGAGCGAATATATCGCGCTCGTCCATCTCTTGCTCACCGGGCATCGCATCCTGGGGTTTCGCTTGAAAACACCCGAAGGCGAAATCGACATTCTGGCCCAGCGCGGTCAGCGCCTTGCGGTCATTGAGGTCAAGCAACGCCGCACCGCTATGGAGGCCCTGACAGCGGTCTATCCCACCCAGAAATACCGTCTATGGCAGGCGGGTCATCAGCTTCAGGCCCGTCGCCCGCAACTGGCCAAACTCAGCCTGCACGTTGATCTTTATGTTGTGACGCCACGCTGTGTGCGCTATGTGCGCGACGCCTTTGCCGACGGAATCTGACCCCCGTCCCCTTGTGCTGACGCTCAGGCTCTATAAATAGATGGCAAGAAACGAGAGTTAGCCCTATGACCCTGCGCGTTGCCGTCCAGATGGACCCGATCGAAACCATCAATATCGCCGGGGATACCACCTTCCTGCTGATGATGGCGGCGCAGGCGCGCGGGCACGAACTGTGGGTCTATGAACCGCAACACCTGTCTCTGGAAGACGGTGAGATTTTCGCCCGCGCGCGTAAGGTAACGCTGCGGCCGGTCAAGGGCGATCACGTTACGGCCGGGGCTTACCATAAGCTTAATCTGGGCAGCGATGTTGATGTGGTGCTGATGCGTCAGGACCCGCCGTTCGACGTGGCCTATATTACCGCCACCTACCTGCTCGAAATGATCCATCCGAAGACTCTGGTCGTCAATGATCCGCGCAGCGTGCGCGATTGTCCGGAAAAACTGTTCGCCCAGCATTTTCAGGGTCTTCAGCCGCCGACCCTGATCAGCGCCGACCCCGAAGCTCTGCGCGATTTTCAGCAGCGCCACGGTGACGTGATCCTGAAACCGCTGCATGGGGCGGCCGGTGGCGGCATCATCAAGCTCAAGGCGGATGATCGTAATCTCGATGCCCTGATCGAACTGCACGCGGCGATTGGTCGTGAGCCTCTGGTGCTGCAAAAATTCATCCCGGCCGTCTCGGCGGGCGACAAGCGCATCATTCTGGTCGATGGCGAAGTGGTCGGGGCCATCAATCGTGTGCCGCAAAAGGACGCGGTGCGTTCCAACCTGCGCGTCGGCGGCACGGCGGCGCCCACGACGCTGACGCCGCGTGATCTGGAAATCTGCGCGGCGGTGGGTCCGGCCCTGCGTGAACGGGGCCTGATCTTTGTGGGACTTGACGTCATCGGGGATTATCTGACAGAAATCAACGTGACGTCGCCGACGGGCGCGGTGCAACTTAAAGCGTTTGATGGCATAGATGCGGGCGACGCCTTATGGAACGCGGTGGAACGTAAGCTATCCACAGCCAAGGCCTAGAATCTAAAGGAAAATATCCGAGATTTCGTGGTTATGCCGGGTCGTATACTACAGTTATGTGTATTTGTGCCCATTTGTTCAATCTTTGTTCTTGATTTGTCTAAATTCATTCCGCAGGGTGTGGATAAGATTTGCGTAAGATGACGGCTTTGGCGTTTCCTTACGGCGACTTGAAAGACATTTTGCCGTCGCGCAGGACATTCACGGCGTTTGAGGGGTAAGGGCGGGTTGCGTTGCGAGGAGGCGCAATCTTACCCGACAGTGCCAGGGCTTTCAGCCTTTCTGCGCGATATGCTGAGCTTGGCGATCTGGGCAAATGTCGGATTAGCCATGGACAGCGCCGTCAGCGCGACGATCAGACCGGTACGAACATACGGGTTCGCGAAGGCCGTTTTGGAAAAGGCAGTCATACGCATGGTATCACTCGCTTTCAGTTGTGAGCTTAAGGTTGGGAGGTGTCCGTCCGGCCGCGCGCCTTCCTCTAGTGACGAGCGGCTTCTGAACACCAGAAAACCGTATATTCATCGGGTAAAACACCGATGGCTTGAGCCGATGTTAAGGATTTGCCGCTAGGCTGGAGAGGACTTCAAAACGAAGTACGGAGACACGCGAACCCCATGTCCAGACGCCAGATGTCCCTCGCGCCGGAACAAACTGACAGCCGTCTGATGACCGAAGCTGAAGCCCGCGAGGCGGCGCAGAAGCTTAAGGCACGCGAGGATTTCTTTAAGCTGATGAGCCATGAAATCCGCACGCCGCTCAATGGTGTGCTGGGGATGTTGTCGCTGCTTAACCGTACTTCTTTGACTGCTGAACAGCAGTCCTACCTTCAAACGGCGCGTGAGTCGGGTGAACATCTGCTCACTCTAGTCAACGATCTGCTCGACTATGCGCGCATCGAAGCCGGGCATATCCATCTGGAAAGCCATCTCATCGAACTCGAACCCCTCCTGCAAAGCGTGGCGGAGCTGTTGTCACCGCGCGCCTATGCGGGGGGAATCGAAATTGCGTGGAGCCTTGATCCAAGGCTTGAAGCCATCGAAATAGATGAAGGGCGTCTGCGTCAGATTTTGTTTAATCTGGCCGGTAATGCGCTTAAGTTTACTAAAAGCGGGGGCGTTCTCATTGGGGTGACGCTGACTGAAGGCGGAGCTGTACGTTTCGGCGTTCGTGATACAGGCGCCGGGATCCCCGAAGAGGCGCGAGTGCGCATTTTTGAGGCCTTCGGGCAGGTCGATCCTTCGCACGCGGGGGCGCAATACGGCGGTGCCGGACTGGGACTGGTGGTCGTCAAAAAGCTGATTGAGGCGATGAACGCCGAACTCGACCTTCAGTCAGAGCCGGGCATGGGGTCATTATTCACCGCCACCTTCCCCGTTCCCTGTAGCCTGCGCACTGCTCCTGAACCGCGTGCTACCCCTGATGTGGTCTGCCTTACGGCTAATTCCGTCTTGGCCGAGGCGGCACAATCGCATCTCGATAGTTGCGGCATCCGGGTACGTCAGGGGACACAACTCAAAAGTATTGGCCGTCGTTCACGCGCCGTAGTGCTGGCGGATCGTCGTCTTTTGCCTGAACCTGTGCCCGCGCCCAACAACCGAAGTCTGATCCTTCTGGCCCCGGAAGAACGTGATGAAATTCCGGCTTGGAGAGATAAGGGCTGGGCCGGCTACCTGATTAAGCCCTTGCGCCGCAGTTCGTTGAAGGAGCGCATTGAGGCCCTGTCGCTCAAACCGCTGCCCAACGAAGAAATGGTGGCCGCGACCGAAGATGATCGTATCGTGCCGGTGGTTGCTCCCGGCGTGAAGGTGCTGCTCGTCGAAGACAATCCCGTCAACGCACTTTTGGCTCAAATTCTTCTGCAACGTGAGGGCTGCCGTGTGGAGCGCGCCGCCAGCGGTGAAGAGGCGCTGAAGCTGATCGAAGCGGAAAACCCCTACGACATCGTGTTCATGGACCTTGGTTTGCCGGGCCTGGACGGTATTGGCACCACCAAAGCCTTACGTGCCAAGGGCGTCAGGCTGCCAATCATCGCCCTGACCGCTAACGCCTATGAAGAAGATCGCCGCGCCTGTTTGACGGCGGGTATGGACGACTTCCTGACCAAGCCCATAGAGCTGCCGGCCTTGCGTCACCGCCTGAGCCAATGGTGCGGGCGCGCCAACGCGGCCTGACAAACTGCCCTATAAGAAGCCTTTTGCACGCTTGCCAAATCAATGGCTTCCCCCGATGATCCTGCTCAGGATTCTTATCGGGGATACTCATGACCACTCCGCCGCCCGCGCAGCCTGAGACCAAGACACTGTGGCAGGCCGTGAAGCCCTTTTTTACGCGGCGGACCCTGGCTATGATCTGTCTGGGGTTCTCGTCCGGCCTGACGCTGACCTTGATTTTTGACACCTTGTCCATCTGGTTGCGTGAAGAGGGTCTGTCGCTTGAGGTCATCGCCTTCTTCTCGCTGGCCACCTTTGCCTACAGCCTGAAATTCATGTGGGCCCCGCTGGTTGACAGGGTGCGCTTGCCCGGCCTGACGGCGCTTTTGGGGCATCGACGTAGCTGGATGCTGATCATGCAAGCTGTGATCCTCATTGGGTTATGGACCATTTCGGGCCTAAACCCTCAGGATCACCTGATGCTGATGGCGCTGATCGCTGTGCTGCTTGGCTTTATGGGCGCGACGCAGGACATCGTAGTCGATGCCTGGCGGATCGAAAATGCCAACAGTCTCGGTGCAGGCGGGCAGGCCGTGCTTACCACCGCCTATACCTGGGGGGCGCGGGTTTCGACCTTCGTGGCGGGTATTCTGCCGCTTGTGATAGCCCAATATTATGGTTGGCGACCCGCCTATGCGATGATGGCGGCCATGATGCTGATTGGCATTACGGGTACGCTTTTGGCGCGTGAAGGTGAACACATTATTCGTCCCATCGACTATCGCGGTCTGCCACCGCACCCGGGCACCGAAGCGCTGGAATGGGGGGTGCGTGTTCTTATCATGCTAGTTGCCGCCTTACTGATGGGCGCTGGTCTGACTGCCAATATCACTTTGTTTCAGTTCCTGTTCCCGACCGCAGACGCCTATGAGGCGGCCAAAGCCATCTGGACTAGCCGCGAAACCGGTATATTCCTGCAGTTTCCGGCGGTGCTGACCGGCCTCGGGCTGTTGATCGTCGCGTGCCTGCCATTGCCGCAGATGCCGACCCGTCCTGGGGCTTACCTGCGCCAGACGTTTGTCGAGCCGATGGCGGACTTCCTTGCGCGTTTCGAAAATCTGGCCTGGCTTATTCTGGCGGGCATTTGCGTGTACCGTTTGTCGGACTTCCTGCTCAATATCAACGGGGCCTTCTATCTCGATATGGGCTTCGACAAGGCTGTTATCGGTGAAGTGCGCAAGGTGTTCGGCGTCATCATGACTATTATCGGGGTGACGGCCGGTGGACTTTCGATGACTCGCCTGGGCATGAAAAAGAGCCTGATGATCGGGGCCTTTGCCTGCGCCCTTTCGAATCTCGCCTATGCTTGGCTCGCGACGCAGGGCAACAGCATTGCGGCCTTTTCCATCGCTCTGGCTATCGACAACATCTCCGGCGGCTATGCCGGCGTGGTGCTGATTGCTTTCATGTCGTCCCTGATTTCCGAACGCTTCGCCGCCCCACAGTATGCGCTTTTGTCCTCCGTCTACGCCCTGCCGGGTAAGCTTCTCGCCTCACAGTCAGGCCGCATCGTCGAAGGGGCCGCGCGGGGCGCAGACAGCGGCAACCTGGCGACACCGTTTATGGGCTATCTCAACAACCTGCCAGCGGTCAGCTTTTCCAAACCGGCTGCGGCCTTGGGCGTCTCGCGTGAAGCGCTGGGAGCGGGCTATATGTTGTTTTTCACTTTTACCGCTTTGGTCGGCCTGATAGCGGTGGTGCTGGCCTTCTGGTTGATACGTTTGGGCGCCATAAAAGAACAGGGCGAAGCCTGACGGCTCCGCCCTGATACCTCTCGTTAAGTTTTTCTCGCTCAGCTGTTGATATTTGCCCGGATGTCGTAGGCGGCAAAGGTGGCCATAGTCAGGATCTTCGTAACCGAGTCTGACAGCTGACAGATCTGCACGGGCTTAGAAAGGCCGAGCAGCAGCGGGCCCACGACGGTCGCACCGCCCAGAGCCTGTACAAGCTTGGTCGAGATTGACGCCGAGTGGATGGCCGGCATGACCAGGATATTGGCAGGAGCGGTCAGGCGCTGGAACGGGTAGTTGGCCCACAGGGCCGGGTCAAGCGCCACGTCGGGCGGCATCTCGCCTTCGAACTCGAAATCGACGCCGCGTTGTTCTAAAAGCTCAACCGCCTTGGCCACTCGGTCGGAACGCTCGCCAGCCGGATTGCCAAAGGTCGAATAAGACATGAAGGCAACGCGCGGCGTGTGGCCCATGCCGCGCACCGCCATGGCCGCTTCAACCGCGATTTCGACCAGTTCTTCGGGATCGGGCAGCTCGGCCACCGTGGTGTCGGCGATAAACACCGTCTTGCCGCGGGCCAGCACTATAGACAGACCCATCACGCGGCCACCGGGGGCCGGGTCGACGACGCGCAGAACCTCCTCAAAGGCCTGATCGAAGGAGCGGGTGACGCCGGTGACCATGCCGTCGGCGTGGCCGGACAGGACCATGGCAGCGGCGAACGAGTTGCGGTCCTGATTGATCAGACGGTCAACGTCGCGCTTCAGGAAGCCCTTGCGTTGCAGGCGGCTGTACAGAAGCTGTGAATAGGCCGAATTGCGGTGGCTTAAGCGGGCATTGACGATTTCGATATCTTCTTCCGCCGGGTCGAGACCTGCCGCGCGCATATTGGCAGTGACAAGGTTTTCGCGGCCACAAAGGATGGGCGTGCCCAGACCCTGCGCCTTGAACGCGTGGGCGGCGCGGATGACCGAGATGTCTTCGCCTTCGGCAAAGACGATGCGCTTGGAGGGGCGTGACCGCACAGTGGCGGTGATGTTTTGCAGGAAGCCTGCCGACGGATCGAGGCGCTTTTCGAGCGTCTTGCGATAGGAATCCATGTCCTCGATCGGCTTGCGCGCCACGCCGGTATCCATGGCGGCCTGCGCCACGAAGGGCGGAATGTACCAGATCAGGCGCGGGTCGAACGGCGTCGGGATGATGTAGTCCTTGCCGAACTTCAGGTGACGGCCCTGATAGGCGGCGGCCACTTCGTCCGGCACGTCTTCGCGGGCCAGTTGCGCCAGCGCCATGGCGGCGGCCAGCTTCATCTCGTGATTGACGCGGCGGGCGCGCACGTCCAGCGCGCCGCGGAAGATATACGGGAAGCCCAGAACATTATTGACCTGATTGGGATAGTCCGAACGGCCCGTGGCGACGATAGCGTCATCGCGCACCTTGGCCACGTCTTCCGGCGTGATTTCCGGATCGGGATTGGCCATGGCGAAGATGATCGGCTGCGGCGCCATGGTGGCGACCATTTCCGGTGTGATGACGCCCTTGGCCGACAGACCGAGCACCACATCGGCCCCGACCATCGCCTCGGCAAGTGTGCGCTTGTCCGTATCGGTGGCGTGGACCGACTTCCACTGGTCCATCTCGACCGTGCGGCCCTTATAGACCACGCCATGAATATCGACGACGGTGGTGTTTGCCGGCTTCACGCCCATGGCCTTGATCAGGCTGATGGAGGACAGGCCCGCCGCGCCTGCGCCGCACAGCACGACCTTGGTGTCTTCGATCCGGCGACCGGTGATTTCCAGCGCGTTGATCAGGCCGGCGGCGGCGATGATGGCCGTGCCGTGCTGATCGTCATGGAAGACAGGAATGTCAGCGAGGTCCTGAAGCGCCGACTCGATGATGAAGCATTCCGGCGACTTGATGTCTTCGAGATTGATACCGCCGAAAGAGGCCGTAATGTTCTTGACCACGGTGATGAATTCATCGGGGTCTTGCGTCGCCACTTCGATATCGAACGAGTCGATATCGGCAAAGCGCTTAAACAGGACGGCCTTGCCTTCCATCACGGGCTTGGACGCCAGAGCCCCCAGATTGCCCAGACCGAGAATGGCGGTGCCGTTGGAAATCACCGCGACCGTATTGCCCTTCGACGTATAGTCATAGGCGGCATCGGGATTTTCGGCGATCTTGCGCACCGGCACGGCAACACCCGGCGAATAGGCCAGCGCCAGATCACGCTGCGTCGCCATAGGCTTGGTCGGCTGAAGTCCGATCTTCCCGGGGGTAGGGTACTGGTGGAAATTCAGGGCTTCTTCGTCGCTGACCTTGGTCTTGTCGATGGGCATTCCGGCGTTCCGTCTCGCGGTTATTTGTCTGACAATTATAGGTTTACTTAGGGTGTTAGTATGGCAGTATAGGCTCGGGATAAACACCCTATTCCCCCTAAAACCGTCAAAAAAGGTTTTATTTCATTTCAATATCTGAAACGGAGGGCGGAATTCCGCACATAAGCGGGGCCGCCGGATGAGGACGGTTGTGGAAATCCCCGCAACAGCGCATTTCGCGCTGGTGAGGTTTGTTAACACTGACTTAAGAACGCGCATCGGGTCCGAAAACCGCTTCACACTTTTCGGGATGCGCTCTAAACCAATCCCATGAACGCGATCCCTCCATCCGAAAAAGACCTCAAGGCGCAACTCGACGGCGCGACGCCGGTGATGGCCCAGTATCTGGAGGTCAAGGCCGCCAATCCGGGCTCGCTCCTGTTCTTTCGCATGGGCGATTTTTACGAGCTGTTCTTTGAGGATGCCGAGCAGGCGGCCGGGGCCCTGTCTCTGGCGCTCACCAAGCGGGGCAAGCATCAGGGCGAAGACATCCCCATGGCCGGCGTGCCCGCCCACGCCGCCGAAGCCTATATCGCCAAGCTGATCCGCCTGGGGTTCCGCGTCGCCATCTGCGACCAGCTCGAAGACCCGTCAGAAGCCAAAAAGCGCGGCTATAAGGCGGTGGTGAAACGCGGCATTACGCGCATCGTCACGCCGGGTACCCTGACCGAAGACAGTCTGTTGGAAGAGCGCGGCGCCAACCGTCTGGTGGCCCTGTCACAGAGGGCGGGCGTGATGGCGCTGGCCTCGCTGGAACTGTCCACGGGTGAGGTGGAGTGTCTGGAGCTGACCCCGGAGACGCTGGGCACGCACCTGTCGGCCCTGCGGCCCTCCGAAAGCCTTGTGTCTGACCGCCTGCTTCAGGATGAAAACCTCTATGCCCTGCTGAAATATTGCGGTGGGGCTATCCAGCCGCAACCGGCGTCTCTCTCCGATCCGGCGGCGGGCGAGGCGCGGCTGAAGCGGCTCTATGGCGTTGAAACGCTGGATGGGTTTGGGGCGTTTAGCCCGTCCGAACTGTCGGCGCTCGGGATGCTGGCGGCCTATATCGACCTGACGCAGGCGGGCAAGGCCCCGGTGCTCAAGGCCCCCAGAAAGGTCGCCTCTCTGGCCTATCTGGCCATCGACCCGTCCACCCGCCTCAGTCTGGAGATCGAGCGCACGCAAAAGGGCAGCCGCGAAGGCTCGCTGATGTCTGCCATCGACCGCACCATCACCTCCGGTGGCTCCCGACTTCTGGCGGCGCGTCTGTCGCGCCCGCTGAACAACCCGGTCGAGATCAATCGCCGACTGGACGCCGTGCAGTGGTTCCTGGCTCAGCGGTCGCTGCGTCAGGAGGTGCGCGGCCGTTTGCGCGGTATGAGCGATATGGCGC
The DNA here is from genome assembly GCF_046503825.1 of Asticcacaulis sp. W401b. Classification (NCBI taxonomy): domain Bacteria; kingdom Pseudomonadati; phylum Pseudomonadota; class Alphaproteobacteria; order Caulobacterales; family Caulobacteraceae; genus Asticcacaulis; species Asticcacaulis sp. W401b. Next base: position 145,759 of record NZ_JBKFEE010000002.1, on the reverse strand, counting down.
GCGCCCTGTCGCGGCTGGGTCTGGGGCGCGGCGGGCCGCGGGATCTGAAGGTCATCCGCGACTGCCTCGATCTGGCCAGAGATATGGTTGGCCTGTTGCAGCCCAATGACCCGGAAACCCGGCTCGACCCTGACTGGCCCGTTGAAATTCATGCCCATGTCGAGGCCCTGACGGCGTCGGAAAACGTGCTGGACCTGTTGTTTAAGCTCGACATGGCGCTGGTCGATGAGCCGCCCCTTACGACGCGCGATGGGGGTTTCATCAAGCCCGGCTACAACAGCCATCTTCAGGACGCCATCAGCCTGCGCAACGACTCGCGTCAGATCATTCTGCGCATGGAGTCCGACCTCCAGCAGGAAACCGGCCTGCCGCTGAAGATCAAATACAATGCGGTTCTGGGCTATTTCATCGAACTGACGGCCAAACAGGCCGAGGCCTTGAGCGACACCCATCGTCAGCGCTTTATCCATCGTCAGACGCTCGCCAACCAGATGCGTTTTTCGACGCCGGACCTGATCGATCTTGACGCGCGCATCGCCCGCGCCGGGTCCGATGCACTCAATCTCGAACTGGCCATTTTCGAGGACCTGCGCGAGGAGGTCCGCCGCAACGCGCATCCGTTGCAGGATATGTTCGACGCCTTCTGCGCGCTGGATGTTGCCGCCGCCGCGGCCGAATGGGCCGAAGACCTTGAAGCCACCCGCCCCGTGGTGGACGACAGCCTTGTCTTTGATGCCAGGGGGGCGCGCCACCCGGTCGTGGTTGCGGCCCTGCGCGCCGAAGGCAAGCCGTTCACGCCCAATGATTGCTGCCTTGATGCGTCGGGTCAGAGCGGGCCACGGCTCGACCTCGTGACGGGGCCGAACATGGCCGGTAAATCGACCTTCCTGCGCCAGAACGCTCTGCTGGTCATCATGGCACAGGCCGGTCTGTTCGTTCCGGCAGCGTCCTTCCGGCTTGGCGTGGTCGATCGTCTCTTTTCGCGCGTTGGGGCCGGTGACGATCTGGCGCAGGGGCGTTCGACCTTCATGATGGAGATGGTTGAAACCGCGGCCATCCTCACTCAGGCGACCCAGCGGTCCTTCGTTATTCTGGATGAGATCGGGCGCGGTACGGCGACCTTTGACGGTCTGGCCATCGCCTGGGCCTGCGCTGAAAATCTGCATGAGGTGGTCAAGGCCCGCGCCCTGTTCGCCACCCACTATCATGAGCTGGCGCAGCTTGAATCCTTACTGGCCCATACCCACAATATCTCCATGACGGCGCGTGAGTGGAATGGCGAGCTGATCTTCCTGCACGAAGCCAAACGTGGCGCCGCGGATCGATCCTACGGCGTGCAGGTGGCGCGTCTGGCCGGAATGCCGCCGGTGGTGGTGGCGCGCGCCAGGGACATACTGGAGCGGCTGGAGACCGATAAGGCACATCAGCTTAAACTGGACGATCTGCCGTTGTTTGCCACGGTTCAGGCACAGGTTGCGGTTGCTGCGGTGCAAAAGCCCGCTGAAACCGAGCTGGAAAAGGCGGTCAAGGGCCTCAATCCGGACGACCTCAGCCCCCGCGAGGCCCTGGAAGTTATCTATCGTTTAAGGGGTTTGGTGTAATACAGGGATACGTCAATGCCGCCCGCAGGTGAACCCGCCCCCATGCTGACCAAGACCAGTCCCGCCCTGCTGAGCCACAGTATTGACGGCGCTCTGCTGCGCCGCAAACTGACCGAGGCCTATGAGGACTCGACCGGTGACGTGGCCGACCTTCGGCGTAAGGCGGTGGCCATCCTCAAGCGTGAATGGGATATGGCGCGCGAAAGCCTTCTGTCACATGTGGAGGACCACCGTGGCGGGCTATCGACGGCGCGTGACTTGTCGAAGCTGGCTGACGAAATCATCACGGCTTTGTGGGACTTTACCCTGACCCACGTCTATCGCGCGCGCAACCCGACCGAGGGTGAGCGTCTGGCGCTGGTGGCGGTGGGTGGCTACGGGCGCGGCGAACTGGCCCCCTATTCCGATCTCGACCTGCTGTTCTTGCGGGCGTGGAAGGAAACCCCGCACTCCGAAAGCGTCATCGAATTCATCCTCTATTCGCTGTGGGATCTGGGCCTGAAGGTTGGGCACGCCTCGCGCACGGTCGATGAAAGCCTCAAGATGGCGCGCGAAGACCACACGGTCATGACCGCGCTTCTCGAATACCGCCCTCTGGCTGGCGACAGCGGACTGGTGCAGTATCTGAAAGAAAAGCTGGCGCTCGATGTCATGCGTCACGGCGCGTCTGATTTCGTCACGGCCAAGCTGGAGGAGCGCGATTTCCGTCACGCCAAGGCCGGAACGACGCGCTATGTCGTTGAGCCCAATCTTAAAGAAGGCAAGGGGGGCTTACGCGACCTGCATACCCTGTTCTGGATCGCCAAATACCTGGCGGGGGCGACGCCTGCGCCGGTGCTGCGCGAAAGCCAGAAACCGCAGGCGGCAGGCGGCTGGGGCGTCCTTGATCCGCTTCTGACCGAAAAAGAGCGCACCGCCTTTGTGCAGGCCTTCGACTTCCTGTGGAAGGTCCGCATCCTGATCCACATGACGGCGGGGCGCGCCGAAGAACGCCTGAGCTTCGACCTTCAGCCGGAAATCGCCCGCCGCATGGGCTATGTCGAAGCCGATGGCGAGCCGGCGGTCGAACGCTTCATGCGGCGCTATTTTCTGGTGGCCAAGGAGGTGGGCGCGCTGACCCGCATCTTCTGCACCAAGCTGGAGGCGCAGCAGACCAAGCCGCTGCAACGCCTGACGCAACTCTTTCAGTCGGGGCTTCTGTCGCTGAGCAAGCCTGAACATCCGGGCCTCATCATCGACTCCGGCCGTCTGAGCGTGCAAAGCCCGGACGTGTTCAAAAAGGCCCCGATCGCCATGTTCAAGCTGTTTCGCATGGCGGACCGGCTGGAGATGGACCTGCACCCGGACGCCTTCACGGCGGTAGCGCGTAACCTCAAGCTGGTCAACGCCGCTCTGCGCCGCGACAAGGCCGTGGCCGAGGTCTTTCTGGATATACTGGTGCGCGGCAAAAACCCCTATCGCACCCTGTCCCTGATGACCGAGACGGGGCTTCTGGGGCGCTATATCCCTGAGTTCGGGCACATTGTGGCCCAGACCCAGTTCAACATGTACCACACCTATACGGTCGATGAGCATACCCTGCGCGCCATCGGTATCATCCGCGATATCGAACTGGGGCAGCACCGGGACGACCATCCGCTGGCCACCTCGCTGATCCCCAATCTGGCCAATAAGGACACCCTCTACCTCGCCATGCTGTTGCACGATGTGGGCAAGGGTGGCGAGTTGGGGCAGGAGATCGAGGGCGAAATCGCTGCGCGGCGCGCTTGTGCGCGATTGGGCCTCGAAAAGTGGCAGATAGATCAGGTGGCGTGGCTGGTGCGTCATCACCTTGTCCTGTCTGACTATGCGCAAAAGCGCGATGTGTCGGACCCCGAAACCGTGGCGTCTTTTGCGCGCATCGTCGAAACGCCTGAGCGCCTGCGTCAGCTTCTGGTTCTCACCGTCGCTGATATCCGCGCCGTGGGGCCGGGCGTGTGGAACGGCTGGAAAGGGCAGTTGATGCGTGAGCTTCAGGCCGCCACCGAAGCCGCCTTCCGGGGCGGGCGTGGCAGCGAAGGCGACGCCGTGACCCAGGTGCGTGAAGAGATTCAGGCGCGCGCCGCCGCCTTGCGCGAGTCTTTGAGCGCCGGGGATGCCCGGATGCGCGGTTGGCTCGATACGATGGAAGAGTCGTATCTGTTTGCCTTTTCTGCCGACGAAATTCGCCAGCACGCCCGTCAGGTGTGGAACGCTGCTGAAGGCAAGGCCTCGGCTCAGGCCCATATCGACACCACCCGCAACGCCGCCCGCTTCTGCATAATGGGGCCAGACCGGCCGGGCCTGTTTGCCGATCTGGCGCGCTGCTTCACCAATATGGGCGCCAACGTCGTGGGGGCACAGGTCTTTACCTCCACCACGGCTCAGGCGCTCGACGTCTTCTACGTGCAGGACACGCAGGGCAAGCCCTTTGGCCATGACGATCCGGGCCGCATTCGTCAGATGGAACAGGCTCTGGAAAAGGCCGTCGGTGGTGAAGTGGCGGCGCCCCTGATCCATAAGGCGATCAATGCCCACCGCACGGCGGCCTTTGCCATCGCGCCGACCGTGGTGTTCGACGACGAGTCCAACCCGCAAATGACCATTATTGAGGTGTCGGGCCGTGACCGTCCGGGGCTTCTGGCCGATGTAGCCAGCGTGCTGGCGCGCGCGCGTCTCGATACGGCCTCGGCCCACATCGACTGTTACGGCGAACGCGCCGTCGATGCCTTCTACGTGGTCGATCACTTTACGCGCAAGCAATTGACAAAAGCGCAGCGCGACAAGGTTCACCGCGCCCTGACCGACGTGTTGGACCCCCCCTCGGCCCCGTCACGTGCCACCCCTACGCGGGCAAGGGCGTCGATGGCGCGTTAAGGAGCAGATTTACCTCTTATTGAGACTCTTCCGTAACAATGTCATTCATTGCGTTGCGGAGTGCCGTCCATGTGGTCAGCGTTTGGTGGAAAAAAGTCGCATAAGGCTGATGGCCTTAATCAGGACCTGCTGACGGCAATTAACCTTAGTCAAGGTCTTATCGAATTTGACCTTGACGGGCATGTGCTCTCTGCCAACGCCAATTTTCTAAACCTGATGGGCTATTCGGCCTCTGAACTGGTAGGCAAGCACCATTCGGCGTTCGTCGATGCGGGTGAGGTGCAAACGCCCGCCTATCGGCAATTCTGGGCCGACCTGAAACACGGGGTCGCGCAAAAAGGAGAGTTCCGGCGTCAGACCAGAGACGGGCGCAACGTCTATCTGGAAGCCGTTTATAACCCTATTCTCGACCGTTCGGGCAAGCCTTACAAGATTATCAAAATCGCCTCCGACGTGACCGCACGCAAGCTGCGCGACCTCGATCTGGAAGGTAAGGTCGCGGCGCTTTCGCGGTCTCAGGCTGTCATCGAGTTCGCTCTGGATGGCACGGTGATTACCGCCAATGACGCCTTCCTGAAGGTGATGGGCTATCGTCTGGACGAAATCGTCGGACGGCATCACCGCCTGTTTGTCACGGATAACGACGCCAAAAGCGCGGCCTATGCCGATTTCTGGCGGCGACTACTGGCGGGCGAGTTCGTCTCTTCGCAGTTCAAGCGGATCAATAAGGACGGGCGTGAGGTCATCCTTCAGGCCACCTATAACCCCATACTGGGCATAGATGGTCGCCTCCTGAAGATCGTCAAATTCGCCTCTGACATCACTCAGCAGGCGCAGAAGGACGCAGACCTTCTGAGCCAGGTGGAGGCCATGTCGCGCGCGCAGGCGGTCATTGAATTCAGTCTGGACGGTACCATCCTCAACGCCAATGACAACTTCCTGAAGGTCATGGGCTATGGACTGGACGAAATCCGTGGCAAGCACCACCGGATGTTCGTCGATGAGGCCACGGCCAGCAGCGACGCCTATCGCGCGTTCTGGACCCGGCTGGCGCACGGTGAATTCGTTTCCGCAGAGTTTCAGCGTCAGGCCAAGGGTGGGCGAACCATCTATATTCAGGCCTCGTACAACGCCATTCTCGACGTGAATGGCAAGCCGTACAAGGTCATGAAATACGCCACCGACGTCACCGCCCGACGCATAGCGCTCAACCGGACGACCGAACTGTCCCACTCGCTTCAGGACCTGTCGGCGGCGGTTGAGGAAATGGCGGCCACGGGCCGGTCGATTTCCGACACCATGTCGCAAACCAAGGCGGCGGCCGATCAGGCCAATCAGTCCGTAAACGAGGCCGACGACAGCGCCCGGCAACTCGCCGTTGCGGCGGCGCAGATGGACGGCATCGTCGAGATGATCAGCAATATCACCAGCCAGATCAATCTTCTGGCTCTGAACGCCACCATAGAATCGGCCCGCGCAGGCGAAGCCGGGCGCGGTTTCGCCGTCGTGGCGACCGAGGTTAAAAATCTGGCGACGCAGGCGCGACGGGCCACCGAACAGATTGTCGGCGAAATCGCCGGCGTGCGCGCCTCCTCTGCCGCCGTGGTCAATGCGCTCGATGCCATCCGCGCCACCGTTTCCAATGTGCAGGAGCAGGTCCTGTTCACGGCAGGTGCGGTCGAAGAACAAAGCGCCACATCTCAGGACATGGCGCGCAATATGCAGATTGCCTCCTCGGAAGCCGAAAACATCGTCCGCGCCGCCTGAGCGCTAAAAATCGAGTGATCAACCCAGCATGGTCTCGTGGCTTGAGTGACAAAATTTAAGCCATTATCGCCTACATAGCAGAAACGGCGACGCGGCCCATGGAACCGGTGGTAAATTATTCGCTCCGCTCAGCCGCCATGCGGGTGTAGCGCTGCTTTAATTCATTCATCAGGGTATCGTGCGAGATCAGTGCTCCGGCGACCTCTTTGGGCAGGCCGGTGTGCAACGCGCGGTCCAGCTCAGCGAGACGGCATTCCCGCGCCTCAATAATCCGCAACCCGTTACGCACCCATTCACTGGCGTTGGGTGCTGACCGCTTTGCGCCCGTTGCGGTCACAAATGATTCGATGTCCTGTGCCGTCCAACGGTCTTCCTCCCCATTAACCCCTCCGCGCTTGCTAATTCCTGCGGCTAGGGTAAGAGCGAAACCGATTGCTCCCCTTTAAGGCCATGCCGCGTGTCTCAGGAAACCGGGTCGAAACCCACCAGCGTTGTGCGTTCCTCGCTTGTCTTTGGCGGCATGACTCTGGTCAGCCGCGTCATGGGTTTTGCCCGTGATCTGGTCATCACCGCCGTCATGGGGGCGTCGGGCAATATCGCCGCCGATGCCTATGCCACGGCGCTGACCTTCCCCAATTTGTTCCGCCGCATCTTTGCCGAAGGTGCGTTTACCGCCGCCTTTGTCCCGGCCTATTCAGCGGCGCTGGAAAAAGAAGGCCCCGAAGCCGCCGACCGGCTGGCGCGCGACGCAATGGCCACCATTACGATGATCGCCATTGTGCTGAGCGCGCTGGCCATGATCTTCATGCCGCAGGTAATGGCCGTCTTCTCGCACGGTTACGCCGACGATCCGGCGAAGATGCGCCTGACCATCATACTGACGCAGATCACCATGCCCTATCTGCCGTGCATGACCATGGTGGCGCTTCTGTCCGGGGTGCTGAATGCGCGCGGGCGTTTTGCCCTGTCGGCCTTTGTGCCGACCCTGCTCAACCTGTTCATGCTGGTGTTCGTGTGGTTCGGTAAGGACCCGATACACGCCTCCTATCTGGCGGCCATCGGGGTTTTGACCGCCGGTCTGGCGCAGGCGGCGCTGCTCGTCTGGGGCTGCCGCAGGACAGGGGCTCGCATCGGGTTTGTATGGCCGAAGCTGACCCCGGAAATGCGCGGCCTGCTGCTGCTGGCGGTGCCGGGCGCGCTGGCCGCCGCCGCGACGCAGATCAATGTCTTCGTCTCCTCGCTTCTGGCGTCGGGCGTCAACGGGGCGCGTACCTGGCTGAGCGTCGCCGATCGCCTGTATCAGTTGCCGCTGGGGCTGGTCGGGGTGGCCATTGGTGTGGCGCTGTTGCCGACCCTGTCGCGGGCGGTGCAGTCGGGCGATACGGAACGCTCGCAAAGCGTGATGGACGATTCCGTGCTGTTTGCCATGGCCCTGACCCTGCCCGCCGCAGCCGCGCTGATCGCTATGCCCTTCTTCCTGATCGACGGCCTTTATACGCGGGGGGAGTTCCTGCAGCACGACGCGCAGGAAACGGCCCGCGCCCTGCTGCATTACGGGTGGGGTGTGCCGGCCTTCGTGCTGGCGCGCGTACTGACCCCGGCCTTTTTTGCGCGTAAGGACACCTATGGGCCGATGAAGTTCGCCATGGTGTCGGTGGTGGTCAATCTGGCCTGCGGCCTGACCCTGTTCCCGCTGATCGGCGTGGCGGGGCTGGCCATCGGTACTTCGGCAGCGGCCTGGGTCAATGTCGGCCTGATGTGGTGGACGCTGAGCCGCCGCAAGACATGGTCGCTGGGCCCCAAAGCCGCAGCGGGCCTGCTGAAGATCATCATGGCCGGGGCGCTGATGGGGGCCTTCTGCGCGCTGGCTTCGCACTATCGCGCGGTGATCGAAGGGGTGATTGAGCCTTTGACGCATCATCTGACCAAGGAAATCGCCATTGTGGGCGTTTGTCTCGTCGGACTTTTCGTTTATATCGCCCTTCTGTTCGCAACACGGGCCGTCCGCCCGTCCGACATCAGGAAAGCCCTGCGTAAGGGGTAAGAGGGTCCACACATGCGTATTCTGTCCGGTATTCAGGCGTCCGGTTCGCTTCACCTCGGCAACTATCTCGGTGCGCTCAAAAAGTTCGCCGACATGCAGTCCCTTGAGGCCACGCGCTTCTACATGATTGCCGATCTGCACGCGATCACCGTCTGGCAGGACCCGGACAAGCTGTTGTCGCAGACGCGCGAAATCGCCGCCTGTTACCTCGCGGCGGGCGTGGACCCGGCGAAGTCGGCCATCTTCCCGCAATCGGCGGTGCGCGCCCATTCGGAGCTGGCGTGGATTTTTAACTGTGTGGCGCGTCTGGGCTGGCTCGACCGCATGACTCAGTTCAAGGACAAGGCGGGCAAGGACAAGGAACGCGCCTCGATCGGCCTCTATACCTATCCGGTGCTTCAGGCCGCCGACATCCTGCTCTATAAGGCCACCCACGTACCGGTGGGCGAGGATCAGCGTCAGCACCTTGAGCTGACCCGAGACGTGGCCAAGAAGTTCAACCACGACTATAAGGTGGACTACTTCCCGCTGCCGGACACCCTCTATCAGGGGCCGGGCGCGCGCATCATGTCTTTGCGCGATGGGCTGGCCAAGATGTCGAAGTCCGATCCTTCGGACAATTCGCGCATCAACCTAACCGACGATGCCGACACCATCGCCTCCAAGATCAAGAAGGCCAAGTCGGACGCCGAAGTGCTGCCGACCGAGGAGACCGGTCTGTCTGAGCGCCCGGAGGCCAAGAATCTGGTCGGTATCTATGCAGCTCTGGCCGGGGTGTCGGTGCAGGACGTGCTCAACGACTTTGGCGGCAAGGGCTTTGGCGCGTTCAAACCGGCGCTGGCCGAGGTGGTGGTGGACAAGATGTCGCCTATCTCCGAGCGCCTGCGTGGGTTATTGAACGACCCGGCAGAGGTTGACCGCGTGCTAAAGCTGGGTGCCGAAGCGGCCGAAGCGGCGGCGGAACCGGTGGTCAGGGACGTCAAAAAGATCGTTGGACTGTGGGGCTAACATTCTCAGTTTAACCCCACCGTTTTCTCCGCCTAACGGCGTCGAATCCACCTCCCCTGAAATCAGGGGAGGTGCTTTTTAGGGAGGATACCATGCGTAAGTTTATCGTTCTGTCAGTGGCGGCGCTTTCGCTGGGCGCTCTGGCGGCCTGTGACGGCGGCCATTCGACCGCTGAGGTCAAGACCGAAACGGAATCCCACGGCGTCACCACCGTGAAGACCAAGACCGACGTCGATGGCGTCAAGACCGAAAGCGGTCTTGAGCTGTCGCACTATGCGGTGCGCGCGGCGCTTGGGCAAAACCCGAATACGGGCGGCTATGTCACCGTCAAGAATATCGGCAAGGACGACGACCGTCTGGTCTCCGTGGCCTGTGATTGCGCCGAAAAGGTCGAGTTGCACACCATGAGGATGGACGGTAACAAGATGATGATGTCGCCGGTGCCCGAAGGCTTTGAGGTCAAGGCCGGTCAGACGCTCGAGCTGAAGCCCGGTGGCAATCACATCATGCTGATGGGGCTTAAGACCCGTCCCGCCGATGGCGAAACGCTCAGCCTGACGCTCAACTTCGCCAAGGCCGGGGCGGTGAAGATCGAGGCCCCTGTGTCGAACGCGCCTCTTTCGGGTGCGGCGGAGCACAGCGGGCATTAAGTTTTAAAGCGCCTTACAAACTCGGCAAGAGCGGCCCGCACGGTGGATACCGATTGCGGGTCGTATTTCATGAAGCCGAAGCGATCGGCCCCCAGCTCATCGAAAGCGTGGGTGGAATCGACCACGACCGTCTCAAGTGGCACGCCCTGAGCCCGCAGGCGACGCACGGCCTTCAAAGACAGGCTGAAGCGCGCCAGATGATCCTTAAGCGCAATGACCATCAGGGTCGGGATCTGCCGCCGCCACGCCTTATCCATCGAACGGGCGAGGAAGTTGACATAGGGATACATCAGAAACAGGCCACGCACCTGGGTCAGGGGTTCGGGGCTGGGGTCGCTGAGCCGCGCTTCACCGGGGCGGGTCAGGGGCTGCGTCATCAGGTCCATAATCGCCCATGCGCCGTGGCTCCAGCCGGCGAGCAGGATGCCGTTCACCTCCGGCCGTTGCGACAGGCCCCACAGCAGGGCCAGCACGTCGCCGGAGCGCGTATAGCCCCTCAGCCACAGCCCATTGCAGGCCAGAAAGGCCGCCAGGCGCCGCTTCATACCGCGCGGGGCGTAGGAATCGACGATCACCGCTCTCAGACCCAGCGAGACAGCGTAGTCGGCAAACAGGGTGATGTTTCGACCTGCGCCGCCGCAGCCATGAAACAGCACAACGGTCAGGCGCGGCGTCGAGTCGGGCGCGCCGCGCACCGTGACATGCGGCCATAACCGCTCAAAGCGCTGTTGCAGGCTGTCCATCAACCAACCGCAGCGGCCTGAGCCGGAGCGGAGGCCTCCATCTTAAACACCTCACGCAGGAAGCCGATCAGGCCTTCGGTGGTGCCATCCACCGCCGCCTGATCGTGGTGCATGGGGTTAAGGCCGCCGAAGCTTTCTTCGTCATAGGCGTGGGTGGCGTCGAAGCTGAGGATATCAACCGGAAGGCCGTCGGTTTTCAGTCGCTCCAGCATTGAAATCGCGCGGGCATAGGGGGTCAGATGGTCCTTTCGCGCCAGTGCGACGCGGGTGCGCGGACGATAGAGCCAGGGGTGACGCAGGCTGCGCGCCGGGAAGCTGATATAGGGATAGACGAGGAACAGGCCGCGCACGTGGTCGATCAGGGTGGGGTCGGGATCGGCCAGCTTGGCCTCGCCGGGTCTTTTGAGGGGTTCGGTCATCAGGTCCATGATCGACCAGCCGCCGTGGCTCCAGCCCGACAGGACGATTTGATCCGATATCACCTCCGGCAGGGCCGAAATGCCCTTGATGGCCGCCAGCACGTCGCCGGAACGCTCATAGCCTTGCAGGGCCAGCCCCGTACAGACCAGCGACACGCCGTGCGACCGGCCCCAGCCGCGCGCTTTCAGGGAATCGACCACATAGGCCCGCACACCGATGGCGGCGGCGGCTTCGGCGTAGTGATAGATGTGCGGTCGCACGCCGCCGCAGCCGTGGAACAGGATCAGGGCCGGGCGCGGTACGGCATCGGCCGGTCCGAACGTCTCGGTACAGGGCGACAGGCGCGCCCACCGCTCAGCCAGGGTCTCAGGCATGAAAAATCCCTCGGAAACACGTCCCCGAGGGATAGATACCACGCGATATGACTTTGTACATCCTCCCCGCTGTTGCAGGGAGGGATGTAGCCGGTTTAGTGGCGGAAGACGCGGACGCCGGTAAACGCCATGGTCAGGCCCGCCTCATCGGCGGCAGCAATGACATCGGCGTCCTTGATCGAGCCGCCCGGCTGGATCACCGCTGTGGCCCCGGCGGCGGCGGCTTCGAGCAGCCCGTCCGGGAAGGGGAAGAAGGCTTCCGAAGCGCAGGCCGAACCCTTGGCCAGAGACTCGCTCAGGCCGATCTTCTCAGCCGCTTCCTGTGCGCGCAGGGCGGCGATGCGGGCCGAATCGCGACGGTTCATCTGACCGGCCCCGATGCCCGCCGTGCGGCCGTCCTTGGCATAGACGATGGCGTTCGACTTGACGTGCTTGGCGACGGTGAAGGCGAACAGCATGTCCTCGATCTCGGTCGGGGTCGGCTGACGCTTCGTGACGATCTTGAGGTCGGTGGCGGTGATGCGCGCCGTGTCGCGCGACTGCACCAAAAGCCCGCCAGCCACGCTGCGGAACACCTGACCGCCCGACAGCGGATCGGGCAGAGAGCCAGTGACCAGCAGGCGCAGATTCTTCTTGGCCTTGACGATCTCAAGCGCCTCGTCATCGGCTTCGGGGGCGACGATCACCTCAGTGAAGATTTCGACGATCTTTTCCGCCGTGGCCGCGTCCAGCCTGCGGTTCAGCGCCACAATGCCGCCAAATGCCGACACGTCGTCGCATTCCAGTGCGCGCTTATAGGCGGTGAGCAGGTCCGGGCCGACGGCCACGCCGCAGGGATTGGCGTGCTTAACAATGACGCACGCCGGTTGCTCGAACTCGGCCACCAGCTCGATCGCCGCGTCGGTGTCGGCGACGTTATTATAGCTCAGTTCCTTGCCCTGGAGCTGTTTGGCGGTGGCGACGCCCGGACGGTCCTCGCCGGTCTTGTAGAAGGCGGCCGACTGATGCGGGTTTTCACCGTAACGCATGGTTTGCAGGCGCGCCCCGGCAAGGGTCTTGCGCAGCGGATAATCGTCGCCCAGTTGCGCCGCGAACCAGGTCGAAACGGCGCTGTCATAGGCGGCAGTGCGGGCAAACGCGCGCGCGGCCAGCGATTTTCGCAGAGACAGAGGGGTCTGACCACTACTTTGCAGAGCGGCGATCACCTCGTCCATACCCGACTTATCGACGCAGACGGCGACGTAGGGGTGGTTCTTGGCCGACGAACGGATCATGGCCGGCCCGCCAATGTCGATATTCTCAATGGCCGCTTCGAACCCACCGCCCGAAGCCACAGTGTTTTCAAAGGGATAGAGGTCGATCCACACGATGTCGATAGGGGCGATATCGTGATCGTTCAGCGCCTTGGCGTGCTCCGGGGCGTCACGATAGGCCAGAAGACCGCCATGCACCTTGGGGTGCAGAGTCTTGACCCGGCCATCCATCATTTCCGGAAACTGCGTAAGGTCTGACACGTCCTTGACGGCGATACCGGCCTTGTCGATGGCGGCGCGCGTCCCGCCGGTCGAGATGATTTCGACACCCGCCGCCACCAGAGCCTGCGCCACCTCGATCAGGCCGGTTTTGTCCGACAGGGAAATAAGCGCGCGCTTCGGCGTAACCAGATCGGGAGCGGGCGGGAAATCAGGGGCGGCGGGCATGGGCGCATCCGTACAGAAGAGGGGGAAAGATGCGCGCGGTTTACACAAGGGGGGCACAAAAGAAAACCCACAATCCCCCTTCATTTGTAACGGAAAATGTGAGGCGCTGAGCTTAAACGTTTAAGTTTGTGTCACGCTGAATTTCGTCCAAGTTCACAGCTACTCAGTGGGATGTGTCAAACTTTCCACCCTTAATATCGGCAATCATTTCGCCGAACTCTTCGTCGTGGTGTCGGATGGCTTCAGCGATGGAATCCTGCCATTCAAAACTCTGATATTCAGTGAGAACATCAAAACTTTCATGGTGTTCTCGCTCGGCCTGAATATACCCACCCTCTTCGAGTGGAAGACGAGCAATATGCGACAATTGCACGTAGAACCTATTTGTCAGCAGGTTCTCATAACAATAATAGATTTTAATTGAGCCTTCTACCGGCACAAATATGCGATGTAATTTCAGCATAAATCACGCCTCCGCCGGTGACAGCTTCCAGCGGATGCGCAGGGGGGTGGCCAGCCGCACCGTGCCGCGCAGCAGAAGCGTTGTCGATTTGCGCGGTTGACCGCGTTCAAAGACGCTCGACTCTTCGATACTGACCTCACGCGCGTCGTGCCTGAGCCACCACCCGCGCCCGCCGGGACCGCGAAGCAGGATCGAGCGTTTGTCACGCGCCAGTGAGGCCTGCACCTCCGGGTGCAGCACAAAGCGCAGGGCGTAGGGGGCCTGTTCCGGCAGGTCCTTCTTCGGCTCGACGGGGATCAGCTTTTCCTCGCCGCGCAGTTCGTCGCGCTGCGGATCGACATAGAGCCGGCGCTCGTGCTTGAGGCCGAAGACGGGGCGCCAGCCTTCGTGTTCCATCTCGATCAGCGAACCGGCGTCTTCGGATTCGATGCGGCGGCTGCGGATGCGATAGCGCAGCCCCTCAAGGCCGAAATGCAGCAACTCCCCGAAACGCCCGGTGATGGGGCTGAGGATGGGCAGATCCCCCAGTGTCAGGGTGTTGGCGGCATTGATGATGCGGAATTCGTGGTGGTCCGAATGCCCCGGTGCCCAGCCCGGCGTGACAAACAGCTTGTCGCGGCCTCCCGACACTTCAAAATTCATAGGGTGGTCGCAAGCCGCGTAACCCAGAGGCCCAAAGCGCGGTTCGCCTGTATCGACAAAGACGGTCAGCGAGCGCCCGATCAGCCGCTGATAACGCCCATGCTCCAGCGATACCGGCAGGGAGGTCGGGGCCAGAGGGCGCTTTTCTTCGTGCAGCAGGGCGGGCGCGACCTGTTCGGCCAGCAGGGATTCCGACCCCTGAAAGGCGCACAGGGAACCGTCCGGATGCGACAGGGTGCGCACAAAGCGGCTGAGGCGTTCGATAGCCGTTTCGAGATATTCCGGAATGGCCAGCCCGCGCTGATTCAGCCCATCCTCGATCAGCAGCAGATCGTAGAGCAGTTCCAGCCCGGCCTGCACGCTGCGCGAGGCGTGCGAACCGTCGGGCAGGATGGTGCGCTTCAGCGCCTTGGGCAGGATGTGCAGCCCTTTGCGCCGCAGACTGTCGCCCGCGCGTCCGGACAGGACGCAACCGACCAGCACCAGCGCCGTGGCTTTTTGGGCATACCAGGCCAGATTGCGCGGCAGTCGCCACAGGTGGCGGGCCTGTTCGGCCATCGACTGCGCCAGACAGTGGGCTTCGGCTTCGGAGGCGTAGGCCGACAGGCGGCGCGCAAAGACGCTCAGGTTAATCAGGCGGCGCGCCAGCACCCCCTGATCCCAGGCAAAGGGCGTCCATTTGCGGAAGGTCTTGTCCCACAAGAGGAAGAGGCGCAGGCCTTCCTTCACCCCGTCCTCGCCCTGCGTGAACAGGTGGCGCAGCCAGCAGAAGCGGTGAAGCTCAATCGCAAAGGCGCGGGTGGGCGAGGGGCGGTTCCACGGATCACCTGTGCCCTGCACGCTCATGCGCGCGCCACCGAGGCTATAGCGACCCGACATCATGGCCTTGCCCAGATGCGGATTGGGCGGGCGGATTTCGTGGGGGGCGGCGATAAAGCCTTCGATAGCGGGGCCGCGTAAGGACAGGCGATAGCCCGGCATCCCGAAGATTTCGGCAGCGGCCTGACGGCGCGCCCACGCCCGCACGACCTTGCCCCACGGTGTACGCACCGCGGCATGACCGGCTATGGCAATGGGCTGCTCATAGACCTGCATCGGGTCAGAGACCCTTGAGCGACTTGATATTGGCGGCGTAGGCGTCCGGCCCGCCCTTGAAGACCGCCGTCCCGGCGACCAGCGCCGTGGCCCCGGCAGCCACACAGGCGGCGGCGTTTTGCAGATTCACGCCGCCATCGACCTGAAGCACGGCGGGATGACCCAGCGCGTCCAGCTTTTTGCGCACGGCTTCGATCTTGCGCAGCTGGCTCTCGATAAAGCTCTGGCCGCCAAAGCCCGGATTGACGCTCATCAGTAGGATCAGATCGAGGTCGTCCATGATCCATTCCAGACCGTCGAGCGGCGTCGCGGGATTGAGCACCACCCCGGCCTTGGCCCCCAGGTGGCGGATCTGCTTCAGCGTGCGGTGCAGGTGCGGGCCCGATTCCGGGTGAACGCTCATATAATCGGCCCCGGCGGCGCGGAAGGCCTCAAGGTAGGGATCAACCGGCGTCACCATCAGGTGCACGTCGAAGGTCTTTTGCGTATGCGGACGCAGGCTTTTCACCACATCCGGCCCAATGGTCAGGTTGGGCACGAAATGCCCGTCCATCACGTCAATATGAATCCAGTCGGCCCCGGCGGCGTCGATGGCGCGCACCTCCTCGCCCAGCTTGGAAAAGTCGGAGGCCAGAATCGAGGGGCAAATCAGCGGCGTGGTCATGCAGAACTCTTAAGCGGGGTTGCGTTTCATATGCGCGACGAAGAACCCGTCCTGCCCTCCCTTACGCTGATGCGGCAGCAATCTCAACCAGCCTTCGGGCGCAAATGAGGCGGCGGGTATGTCCGGGTGCTGATCGGCTGTGTGCTTGACCAGAGTAAAGTCCTTGTTCCGGCGCAGGAAGGCCAGAATCTGCGTTTCGCCCTCTTCGCGCTCCAGCGAGCAGGTGCAGTAGAGGAAGTCCCCGCCGGGTTTGACGCGCGGGGCCAGCGCATCGAGCAGGCGGTGCTGAACATCGGCCAGCTTGGCGACATCGGCGGGGCGGGTGGCCCACAGTACGTCCGGCTGACGGCGATAGGTGCCGGTGGCCGAACAGGGCGCATCGACCAGCACCACGTCGAAGGTGCGTGGATCATCAAAGGTCGAGGCGTCGGCATTGTGGATTTCGGCGCTCATACCTATGCGCGCCAGATTGTCCTCAACGCGCTTGAGGCGGTTTTTGGAGCGGTCGATGGCGACGGTCTGCGCGCCCTTGGCGATCAGTTGCAGCGTCTTGCCGCCCGGTGCGGCGCAGACATCGAGCGCGGTCTTGCCGCTGAGGTCACCCAGCAGATTGACCGGGGTGGCGGCCGCAATGTCCTGCACCCACCACTTCCCCGCCTCGTAGTCCGCCCACTGACGCAGATCACCGCGCAGGCTTGAGCGCAGATTAACCGGACCGACGGCTTCGCCTTGCAGGGCCTCGGCCAGCGCGTCGCGGTCGGCGGCATTGCGGAAGCTGAGGTCGGTCGCCGGTTCCTCGGTCAGGACGCTGGCTATGCCCGCCGCAGTGTCTTCGCCATAGGTCTGCACCCAGCGCTGCCATAGCCAGTCGGGCAAAAGGCGCTTCGGATTGACGTCGGACAGCTTGCCGTCGCGGATCAGACCGCGCAGGATGGCATTGATCAGCCCCTTGAACGGGCGGGTCTTGTTCTCACGCTCGGCGATCTTCACCGTGGTCGAAACGGCGGCGAAATCGGGCACCTGCATGAAGAAGATTTGCGCCATGCCGATGCGCAGAAGCTGACGCACCGCTTCGGGGGGCATCTTCTGCGTCTTTTTGTGGATAACGTGATCAAGCTGCCCCAGACGGCGCAGGACCAGTAGCGCCAGGGCGCGGGCAAAGGCGCGTTCGGTTTCCGACAGTTTGAGGAAGTCGGCGCTCGCCGCCGCCTCATCAAAGCCGCTGCGCTTTTCAAGCGCCGCTTCGATCAGGTTAATGGCCGCTACGCGGGCCGCGATGCCGATATCGTTTTCCATGCTTTCCGAAGCGTCCGGCTTCGGGCGGCTGGGGCGGGCGGAAGGTCGGGGCTTGGCGGCGGGGGTGCGGGAAGGCTTGCCAGAGGGGCGGCCGGAATGTTGGGACATGCAAACTCTCAGAAGATGCTGTGCGTTACGTCTGTCTCCCGTTTGAAGGGAAGACAGTGGGCTTAAAGGCCGGATGAGGCGCCGCTATATCAGCAAAAGGCCCGCACCCCAACCCGCTTATGCCCAGGGTCATTGGAAATGACTCTGGGTATGCCTTTCGAGACTGTCTTATGTCGCTGATACGTATAAGACAGCCTCGTCTTTGTTTAGTTGCGCACTTTTTCTGAAAAGTGGTGTCCACTTTATCGGATTGCGCTCTAAGTCGTCGGCACGCTGGTTATGCCGCCACGGCGATTGCCCATCCGCACGCCCAGCTCCATCAGGGCCCTGACGCGATTGTCCGTCGCCGGGTGGGTTGAGAAGAGATTGTCCATCCGCTTACCCGACAACGGGTTGATGATGAACATGTGCGCCGATGCCGGGTTGCGCTCGGCCTCGTGGTTCGGGATACCGTGGGCGTACTGCTCGATCTTGTGCAGGGCACGGGCAAGGCTTTCCGGATCGCCGCACAGTTCGGCCCCGACGCGGTCGGCCTCGTATTCGCGGACCCGCGAAATGGCCATCTGCACTAGCATGGCGGCCAGAGGCGCGACAATGGCCATCAGGATGGCGGCAATCGGGTTGATACCGTCTTCGTCGTCATTGCTGCCGCCAAAGAACATGGCGAAGTTGGCGATCGACGCAATGGCACCGGCCAGCGTCGCCGTCACCGTCATGATCAGGGTGTCGCGGTTTTTCACGTGCGCCAGTTCATGTGCCATCACGCCGCGAATCTCGCTGCGATCCAGCATACGCAACAGACCGGTTGTGGCGGCGACGGCGGCGTTTTGCGGATTGCGTCCGGTGGCGAAGGCGTTGGGCTGATCATTATGGATGATATAGACCGCCGGCATGGGCAAGCCCGCGCGGTGACTCATTTCGGCGATATCATCGTAATAGGTACGGATCAGGCCGGTAGCGGTGGTGGGATCGACGGGTTCCGCCCGGTAGGCCTTCAACACCATCTTGTCGGAGTTCCAGTAGGCAAACGCATTCACGGCCAGGGCCAGGCCAAGTGCGATCAGCATACCCGCAGGCCCGCCAATCGCCAGTCCGATCGCGCCAAACAGCGCGGTCATACCCGCCAGAAGCATAAAGGTCTTGAACGGGTTCATGGGTAAGAAGCTCTCCTGAATGTTAAGTATTAGGCTTGCGACAGCAGCCCTTGCGAAATACATATAAGGAAAGCGCAGACAAATTTAAGGCACTTACGAAAATGTCAGCTGAAAAAAACGACGAAACGACTTCGCAATCGATTGATGATGCTGAAAAAGCTGAGGCGCCGGAGCGTATTTTGACCCCGGCGGCGCAACGCGCTCTGGCCGAAGCGGCGCGACGCCGGGCGCAAGCCGAAAAAGAGGCTGTTGAGCGTCCCTACGAAGAGGGTGGCCCGGCCGGTCTGGAACCCACGCGCTTTGGCGACTGGGAACGCAAGGGCATCGTCAGCGATTTTTAATCGGAACCCCCTAATTACAGGGGCTTACCCCTGCAATTCCGCCAGAATGGCCTGCACTGCCACCACGGGATCAGGCGCACGGGTGATCGGGCGACCGATCACCATATGCGAGGCGCCATTGCGGATGGCATCGGCCGGTGTGGCGATGCGCTTTTGATCATTGGCATAAGCCCAGGCCGGGCGCACGCCGGGGGTGACAATCAGGAAGTCCGCCGGGACGCGGGCGCGGATCATGGCCGCTTCGTGCGGGCTGGCGACCACGCCGTCCATTCCAGCTTCGACCGCCTGATCGACCCGGCGTTTGACCAGATCTTCCAGCGCCATGCCATAACCCATCTCATCGAGATCGTCCTGCTTCAACGTCGTCATAACCGTGACGCCCAGCAGCTTGGTGTGGCCCTGACGGCCGCGCACGGCGGCCTTCATCACCTGCGGCTCCGCATGAACGGTCAGCATATCGCAGGCCCCGCGCGAAATGGCCTCAGCGGCCCCTTCGACCTGAGCGCCAATATCGTGCAGCTTCCAGTCCTGAAACACCTGCTTGCCGCGCGCCCCCAGTTCTTCAGTCAGAGACAGACCGCCCTGTCCCAGAAGCGTCAGGCCGATCTTGTAATAGCTGACGTGATCGCCCAGCGCCTCGACCAGATGGCGGGCAGACGCTAGATCGGGCTCATCGAGAGCAACGATGATACGGGGATCGGCGGGCAGGGTCATAACGGCGCTCCGGTAACAGTCGGTTTCACATACACCGGATTTTGCGGGGCACAATGGGAAAACGCGCCCTTTATGGCCTCTGTCGCGGCGAAAGTTTTTCCTGTAACCGGATAGACGGGTCTGTTACAAAATGAATCGGTTGCAGGAGGGTGAATGATGTCGGGTGGCTCCTTGGGTCTGATTGAGCTTTATGTGAACTTCTTCATCACCCTGTTCGCCCTACTCGATCCCATCGGCAATGTGCCGATCTTTGCGGCGGCCACGCGCACGCAGTCGGAATCGGCGCGGCGCTGGCTGGTGGTCTATATCTCGGCCTTTGCCGCCCTGTTCCTCAGCTTCTTCTTCTTTACCGGCCTGGCCCTGCTTCAGTTCTTTGGCATTTCGATGGACGCCTTCCGTATCGCCGGCGGCATCCTGCTGTTCCTGCTGGGGCTCGATATGACGCGCGGCGATTTTCTGGCCATGTTCGAAGAGACCGAATCCCTGACCGAAGATACTGTCGATGCCCATGGCGCGCCTATCCGTGGCCGCGATCGCGCCAAAAAGACCTTTGAAAAGTTCGTCGTGCCCTTTGCCATCCCGCTGCTGATCGGGCCGGGGGCCATCTCGACTGTCATCATTCAGGCGGGCGAGGCTCAGAAATACGGCATTACGGGCATGGCGGTTGGCCTTGGGGCCATCGTCACCACCTCGCTGGCGGTGCTACTCACCTTCCTGTTTACGGGCCATATTTCCAAGATGCTCGGTCGCGTCGGCATGGTGGTTGTCATCCGCGTGCTGGGGCTTATTCTCTGTGCCCTGTCGGTGCAGATCATCATTTCAGCCATTTCGACCGTCACGCACGACATTATCGTCCCGGCGGCCGCGCACCCCTATAGCGGGTCTTAGTTTTAGAGCGATGTGCGGAAAAGTGTGAGCGGTTTTCCGAAAAAACCATCGCGACAAAACAAAAATTTAGAGCGAAATGGCGATTCGACTGAAAGTCATTTCGCTCTAGCGCACCATCTTGCGCAGGTGGTTGGAGATCAGCTCCAGCGCCCAGTCGTCGGGGATAATCTTCAACAGCGCCGACAGGAACTTGTTAGGCGCGCCTGGCACGCAGATGGCGCGATTGGCCTCGGCGGCCTGATAGCCTTCGCGGGCCACCTCATCAGCGCCCATCCACATCCATTCCGGCGTCGCCTGACTGATGCGCTCACGCGAGCCCGTGACGTCGTGGAACTCTGAGTAGGTGTAGCCGGGGCAGAGCGCGCTGACGTGGACGCCGTGGTCGCGCGCCTCAAGGTGCAGGCCTTGCGAAAAGCGCGTCAGATAGGCCTTGACCGGGGCATAGAGGGTGTCGCCCGGTGAGGCGGGCAGGTAGGAGGCCAGAGACGACACATTGACGATGCGGCCGAACTTCTGTTCGATCATGCCGGGCAGGACCAGATAGGCCAGTTCGGTCGGCGTGTGCATCAGTACCCGCAAAAAGGCCTCATGCGACGAAAAGGCATTGCCGATAAAGCCTTCGGGCAGGCCATAGCCGGCATTGTTGACCAGCCCATCGACCTTGCGCCCCAGAGACGTTACATAATCGATCAGCTTTTGCGGCGCGCCCGATTCGGACAGGTCGGCCACGACGAAATAGGCTTCGACGCCGAAGCGCAGGCGGATTTCCTCAACCAGCTTTTCCAGCCGCTCCTGACGGCGGCCCGTCACCACCACGTCCCAGCCGTGGCTGGCATAGACGCGGGCGAAGGCCAGGCCAATGCCCGAAGTTGCGCCGGTAATGAGGGCCAGTCTGCGCATCAGATATTCCGGATAAGGTCGGCGACGGTAATTTTCGACAGTGTTTCAGTCGCGGCGGCATTGGCCGCCTTCATCGCGCCCGATACCGCCTTGGGGATGGCCTGACCGACGGGGCAGCCATCGGCCCCCGGCGGGGCCGAGCCCAGATGAGCACAACCGTGCACGGCGTGCAGCACCTGATCCAGCGGGATGGTTTCGGCGGGTTTGAGCAACCACGTGCCGCCGGAGACACCTGAGCAGGTATCGACCAGACCGGCCTTGGCCAGTTGCGTGGTCATGCGACGGATAACCACCGGGTTGGTCGGGATAGAGGCCGCCAGCACAGACGAAGATACCGCCTGTTCGCGCGAATAGGCCCCTTTGTGGGCCAGATAGGCCAGGGTGTGCGCGGCGACGGGAAATCTCTGACTGTCGGACATGATCTCTCTGTAATTACGATAATTTGACTGCCATTCCTAGTGTCCTGAATCTGAAATTCGCGTGCGCTTGATATCGACCTCTGGCGAATTTCAGATTCAACAGGACACTAGCAACTTATTGTATCTAGTATCGTTTTGAATTTGAAGTTCGCACAGCTCTGGATATAAAGATGATGCGAACTTCAAATTCACGATACTAGTGGAATCGGCGTGCCTGAGCAGAGGCCTGATGCAATGTGGATTGAATCTGTCTAGAAATGGGCGTAAGAGGCCCGCCGTTCAAGCGAGGACCCTCCTGTGTGGTCTCTCAGGAGATATTGCATGATCGGGGATACCCCTCCCGAAGCCAGTCCCTCCCCGGACGCTTCGGTCTCCACCGGCGACAGGCCCGGAGCGGACGTTGCGTCCGCGCACAAACCCTCACAACCGCAGTCCACCGAAGGCCACGCCAAACATGCGGGCTTCTGGGCGCTGGCTCTGGGGTCCATCGGCGTGGTGTTTGGCGATATCGGCACCTCGCCGCTCTACGCCTTCAAGGAAGCCTTGCACGCGGCGGCGGGTGATGGTGTGACGCGTCCGGAAATTCTCGGTGTCGTATCGCTGGCCCTGTGGGCGATGATCCTTGTGGTGACGGTCAAATATGTCGGCTTCATCATGCGTGCCGACAACAAGGGCGAAGGCGGCGTTTTGTCGCTGATGGCGCTGGCGCAGCAAGCCATCGGCAAGCGCACGGCGGTCGTCTTTACGCTCGGCATCATCGGCGCCGCGCTGTTCTATGGTGACGCGGTGATTACCCCGGCCATGTCGGTCCTGTCGGCCGTCGAAGGCCTGCGTACCATTCCGGCTCTGGAAAACAGCATCTCCAATGAACTGGTGCTGATGATTGCCGGGGTCATGCTGATCGGCCTGTTTGCCTTCCAAAGCCACGGCACGGCCAAGGTGGGTCTGCTGTTTGGCCCCATCTGCGCCGTCTGGTTTGCGTCCATGGCGGTGCTGGGTATCAGCCAGTTTATCGCTAATCCGCAGATTCTGGCCTCTATCAATCCCTACTACGCCATAAAATTCCTGTCTGAACACGGCATGGCCGGCTTTATCGTGCTTGGCGCGGTCTTTCTGACCGTGACCGGGGCTGAGGCCCTGACGGCGGATATGGGCCATTTCGGTCGCTGGCCTATTCAGGCGGCGTGGCTGTTCTTTGTGCTGCCATGTCTTACTCTCAACTATCTGGGGCAAGGGGCACTGGCGCTGACGGTTCTGGACGCGTCTCAGGCGGCGGGTCGTCCGTTTGAGGAACTCAACTGGTTCTTTGAAATGGCGCCACTGGCCCTGCGCCTGCCGCTGGTGCTGCTGGCGGGTATGGCCACGGTCGTGGCGTCTCAGGCGGTTATTACCGGGGCCTTCTCGCTGACACAGCAGGCCATTCAACTGGGTCTCCTGCCGCGCCTGAACGTCAAGCGCACGTCGGAAACGCAGGAAGGTCAGATCTTCGTCCCGCAGCTAAACACCATGCTGCTGGTCGGCGTGGTCGTGGTGATGGTCACCTTCCAGACCTCCTCGGCTCTGGCACACGCCTACGGTCTGGCTGTGACCGGGACCATGGTGGTGACCACCATGATGGCGGCCATCGTCATGCGTCAGATGTGGAAGTGGGGCTGGCCGCGCGTTCTGGCCTTCATCGTCCCATTCATGATCCTCGACCTGTCCTTCCTCAGCGCCAACATGCTGCGCTTCTTCTCCGGTGGCTGGCTGCCGGTGCTGATCGGGGCGTGCCTGTTCACCATCATGGCGACCTGGGTGCGCGGCTCGGGCATCCTGTTTGAAAAGTCCCGCCGCGACAGCGTCCTGCTGACCGACCTGATCGACATGTTGAAGGCGCGCCCGCCGCACCGCGTGCCGGGCACGGCCATCTTCCTCACCTCCGACTCCGAAGTCGCACCCGTGGCCCTGATGCACAATCTCAAGCACAACAAGATCTTGCATGAGAAGAACATCATCCTGACGGTCGATACACGCAACATCCCGCGCGTGCACGAGTCCGAGCGCATCACTATCGAAAAGCTGGATGAGGACTTCAAACGCGTCACGGTGCACTATGGCTTCATGGAAAGCCCGAACCTGCCCAAGGCCATGGGCATCTGTCGCAAGCAGGGTCTGAAGTTCGACATCATGGCCACCAGCTTCTTCCTCGGCCGCCGCAGCGTGGTGGCCTCAGCGACGTCGGGAATGCCGTTGTGGCAGGATCGCCTGTTCATCTTCCTGATGCGCAACGCCACCAACCCGACGGAGTTCTTCCATATCCCGCCGGGGCGCGTGGTCGAGCTTGGGACGCAGGTTTCCGTCTGATCGTGGGGGAAAGGCTTTCCCCCACGTGCTCCCTTCCAACAACACGAAAGGTCTCACGGGCCCGCTCGGTGAGACTTTTTTCGTTTCCTGACCTGAGTAATTTGTTTGCCGCGAACGACAAACAAACTTGCATCCGCCCCCCTCAGGTCTTAAAGGCGCGAGCAACTGTTTTTACCCCCTGACCGGAGTGGTTGCCCCATGACCTCCCCTACTGAAAAGCCCGTCAAGAAAGTCGTCCTTGCCTATTCGGGTGGCCTCGACACCTCGATCATCCTGAAGTGGCTTCAGACCGAATATAATGCCGAGGTGGTGACCTTCACCGCCGATCTCGGTCAGGGTGAGGAGCTGGAACCGGCGCGCAAGAAGGCCGAACTGCTCGGCATCAAGCCGGAAAACATCTATATCGAAGACCTGCGCGAAGAGTTCGTGCGCGATTTCGTCTTCCCTATGTTCCGCGCCAATACCGTCTATGAGGGCCAATACCTGCTCGGCACGTCGATCGCGCGTCCGCTGATCGCCAAGAAGCAGATCGAAATCGCCCGCAAGGTCGGTGCTGATGCCGTTTGCCACGGCGCGACGGGCAAGGGCAATGATCAGGTGCGTTTCGAACTGGGCTATTACGGCCTTGAGCCCGATATCCGCGTCATCGCCCCGTGGCGCGAGTGGGATTTTGCGTCGCGCGAATCCCTACTGGCCTTTGCCGAACAGCATCAGATCCCCATCGCCAAGGACAAGCGCGGTGACGCGCCCTTCTCGGTCGATGCCAACCTGCTGCACTCTTCGTCCGAAGGTAAGGTGCTGGAAGACCCGGCGGTCGAAGCCCCCGAGTTCGTCTATCAGCGCACCATCTCCCCGGAAGCCGCGCCGGACAAGGCCGAGGTCTTCACCATCGACTTCGAAAAAGGCGATCCGGTCGCTATCAATGGCGAAGCCCTGTCGCCGGCGGCGCTGCTGACCAGGCTGAACCAGTTGGGTCACGACAATGGCGTCGGTCGTCTGGACCTCGTCGAAAACCGCTTCGTCGGCATGAAGTCGCGCGGCGTTTATGAAACCCCCGGTGGCACCATCCTGCTGGCGGCGCACCGCGGTATCGAATCGATCACGCTGGACCGCGGAGCCATGCACCTGAAGGACGAGCTGATGCCGAAATATGCCTCGCTGGTCTATAACGGCTTCTGGTTCTCGCCGGAGCGCGAAATGCTTCAGGCCGCCATCGACTATTCGCAGGCCAAGGTTACGGGCCGCGTGACGGTGAAGCTCTATAAGGGCAACGTGACGGTCATCGGCCGCGAGAGCCCCTACAGCCTCTATGATCAGGATCTGGTGACCTTTGAAGAAGGTAAGGTGGCCTATGATCACCGCGATGCGGCGGGCTTTATCAAGCTCAACGCGCTGCGCCTGCGTGTGGCGGCCAAGCGCGACGCGCGCGACGCGAAGTAGGGGGTCTGGGGCCTGCGGCCCCAGAGTCTTTTCAAGCAATAAGAAACCCTGCTTTCACTAAGCAGGGTTTTTTATGGCTCAAAGGTTCGTGGGGTCGCGGACCCCACACCCCTTAACTTGAGTCGTTCCACCACCAGCGCCATGAGCTGCCTCGAGAGTGGTGCCAGCGGCAAGTTAGGTGTCTCAAGCGGATCAATCCATTGTATTTCGGCGATTTCTGATGCCGCACAGACGGGTTTGTCTGTCTCAACCCAAAAGGCTTCCGACGCGACCGTAAAGCCGGTTTCATGGACAGCCGGAGCCGTGAAATGACCCAGGTAGACAGCTTCGTCTTCTGTGATCTCCAGCCCGATTTCTTCGCGTAATTCGCGGCGCAAAGCCTCGATGGCCGTCTCACCGGCGTCTATCTTGCCGCCCGGCTGAATGAAGGTCGCTGAGCCGTGCTTGCGCACGACGAGCGCCCGCTTGCGCTGCGGATCGACCACAACGGCCGTGGCGAGGTGAATGATCTTGCTCATGACAAGGGGGCGGGGCCTAACCCCTGCCCGTCCTTACGCATCCACCTCGGCATCGAGCGCATTGTCCTGAATGAACTCACGACGCGGCTCGACCAGATCGCCCATCAGCTTGACGAACAGGTCGTCGGCTTCATCGGTCAGGTTGACCTTGACCTGAAGCAGGGTGCGGGCGTCCTTATCCAGCGTGGTTTCCCACAGCTGATCCGGGTTCATTTCGCCCAGACCCTTATAGCGCTGGATGCTCAGGCCCTTGCGTCCGGCATCGAGAACGGCGGCGACGAGGTCCAGCGGCCCGCGGATGTCGGCGGCCTTGTCCTTGCGGCGGAAGGTCGAGACTTCGTTGAACAGGTCGCCCAGTTCCAGCGTCCGCTCATTGAGGCGGCGCGCGTCCTGCGAATGGATCAGGCCGTCATCCAGCACGATCTTTTCCGACACGCCGCGACGCACGCGGGTAAACACGTAACCGCCGTGGCTGGTCGTATTGGCTTCGACGCTCCAGTCACCATCGCCGTCTTCCTTGAGACGATCGAGACGCTTGGCGACCAGCGCCAGATCGGGCTTGTCGCCGAACAGGCCCCCCAGAGCCGCCTGTTCAATGGCAAAGGCCGGGGCGCGGCTGGCCAGACGGTCCACACTGCCCTTGAAGGTCTTGGCGATACGCACCTGAGCCTCAAGGTCCTGAGCGGTGATGCGCTCACCCGTGCGCAGTTCCAGAACCGCCTCAGACGTGCCTTCCTCGATCAGGAAGGCGTCCATTTCGGTATTATCCTTCAGGTAACGCGACGACTTGCCCTTGGCGACCTTATACAGCGGCGGCTGGGCGATATAGAGGTAGCCGTTTTCGATGATCTGCGGCATCTGACGGTAGAAGAAGGTCAGAAGCAGGGTACGGATGTGCGCGCCGTCCACGTCCGCATCGGTCATGATGATGATCTTGTGGTAGCGCAGCTTCTCGATATTGAAGTCGTCGCGCCCGATGCCGGTGCCGAGCGCCGTGATCAGCGTGCCGATCATTTCCGACGACAGCATCTTGTCAAAACGGGCGCGTTCGACGTTCAGAATCTTACCGCGCAGGGGCAGGATGGCCTGATTTTCACGGTTACGACCCTGCTTGGCCGAGCCGCCGGCCGAGTCACCCTCGACGATAAATAATTCAGACTTGGCCGGGTCGCGTTCCTGACAGTCGGCCAGCTTGCCCGGCAGCGAGTTGATGTCCAGCGCCGATTTGCGGCGGGTCAGTTCGCGCGCCTTGCGCGCCGCTTCGCGGGCGGCGGCGGCTTCGATGATCTTGGAGACGATCTGCTTGGCTTCGACCGGGTTTTCCTCAAACCACTGCGACAGCTTTTCGAAGACGATGCCTTCAACGGCCGGGCGCACTTCGGAAGAGACCAGCTTGTCCTTGGTCTGCGACGAGAATTTGGGGTCCGGCACCTTGACCGACAGCACGCAGGTCAGGCCTTCGCGGGCGTCTTCACCCGATACCGACACCTTTTCCTTCTTGGCGAGGCCAGAGGAGTCCATATAGGCCGACATCACCCGCGTCAGGGCGCCACGGAAGGCCGCCAGGTGGGTGCCGCCGTCGCGCTGAGGGATGTTGTTGGTGAAACACAGCATCGTCTCGTGATAGCTGTCGTTCCATTGCAGGGCGAGATCGACCTCGACCTTGTCGCGCAGGCCGCGCGCCGCAATCGGCTCCTTGATGATGGGCGATTTCGACTTGTCCAGATGCTTGACGAATTCGACGATGCCGCCTTCGTAATGCAGGATGATGTCGTAGGGCTCGGCTTCACGCAGGTCGGCGAAGCGGATATGGACACCTGAATTGAGGAAGGCCAGCTCACGCAGGCGGTGTTCCAGCGTCTTGCGGTCGAAATCGATAAAGGTGAAGGTGCCTTCGTCCGGGCCGGTCTTCAGCGACGGCAGGAAGGTGACGATGGTGCCGGTCAGAGGGTTGCCGTTTTCGCGTAGCGGCGCGTCGCCGGTGACTTCAACCGAACGCACGGTTTCGCCCAGCTCAAAGCGCGCTTCGTGCGTCTTGCCATTCCGGAAGATTTTCAGCTCAACATAATCGGAAAGGGCGTTGACGACCGAGACGCCGACGCCGTGCAGGCCGCCGGAGACCTTGTAGCTGTTCTGGTCGAACTTGCCGCCCGCATGCAGCTGCGTCATGATGACTTCGGCCGCCGACACGCCTTCTTCGGCGTGGATATCGACGGGCATCCCGCGCCCGTCGTCAGACACCGAGCAGGACCCATCTGCATTGAGGATCACTTCCACGCGCGTCGCGTGACCGGCCAGGGCTTCGTCGATGGCGTTATCGACGACTTCGTAGACCATGTGGTGCAGGCCCGACCCGTCATCCGTGTCGCCGATATACATGCCGGGGCGCTTACGCACCGCATCCAGCCCCTTGAGAACCTTGATCGAATCCGCGCCATAGGCGTTTTCGACGATTTCCGGATGCTCTTCGTTTTCGGCCATGCCTAGTCCCTAAATTCTACCCATTGGCCCCCTTCGACACGAACCCCAAGCGCACGCCCGGACAATCCGTTGAAGAGGCTTTCGTCCGTGCCTGTAAACAGGGTTTGCAGGCCCAGACGATCGGTTTCATCAAACAGCGCCGCCCGGCGAATCGGGTCGAGGTGGGCTGCGACTTCGTCAAGTAACACTACAGGATTCGGCGCGCTTTTGACACGCGAAAGTCTCGACCCCTGCGCCAAAATCAGGTTCAGAACGAGGGCTTTTTGCTCCCCTGTGGAACAGTCCGCCGCCGGACGGTCCTTTTCGCGGTGAAAGACGCTGAGATCGGTGCGATGGGGGCCAAAAAGCGAGCGTCCCGCCGCCGAATCACGGGCGCGGGCGCGGGCAAATCCTTCCCGCAAAGCGATATTCAGGGCATCGGGTTCATGGGCATCCGACGCCTCGTTGGTCAGCCCCAGATCGGCCTTGGGGAAGGCGCTTTCGTGCGCTTCGATCTCGGCCTGAAGATCGCTTAAGGCGCGACGTCGGGCGACAATCATCTCGCTTCCCGCTTCCGCCAGACGCTCCTCCAGCGCATCGAGCCATACGGCGTCGGCGGGCCCCTGCACCAGCAGTTTCAGGCGCTCCCGCAGGGCCTTTTCATAGGCGCTTACCGTCGTGGCGTGTGAAGGCGCGGCGGCGAAGACCAGCCGGTCAAAAAAACGCAGCCGCTCGGCACGCGCCTCAAGGAAGATGCGGTCCTGAGCCGGGGTCAGCCAAACCAGGCGAATGTGGTCGAGCAGGCGGCCCGCCGGGACGGTCTGCTGGTCGATGCGCACCAGACGTTTTTCAAGGCTGCGTGGGTCGGACCCCGTACCGATGCGGATGTCGTCCTCGGCGCTTTTCAGCTCGACCGACACGCCCCAGGCGCGCCCCTTGGCCTCCTGCGGCAGGCGACGCCCCAGATCGCTGACGGCGGCCCCGCGCAGACCCCGACCGGGGTTGAGGACGCTGATCGCTTCGAGAAAATTGGTCTTCCCCGCGCCATTAGGCCCGAACAGATACAGCGACCGCCCGGCCAGATCGACATCAAGCCGGTCATAGCCGCGAAAATCAGTCAGGCTCAGGGCGTGAAGGCGGGTTTTCATGTGCGCCCTTTAAACGAAAAGGTCAGATCGAAACACACGGTAACCCCGGGTTTCGATCTGACCATTTGTCTCATTGCCAAGATGTGAGCGGGGCGAAGAATTGAGCCTAGACCCGTAGCGGCATTAGTACGTACTGAACGCCCTGATCGGCGGTATCAAGCACCAGGGTCGGTGAGGCCGCGTCGTTGAGCCGCAGTTCGACCTGTTCACCGGCAATCTGACCCATCACGTCGAGGATGTAGCGGGCATTGAAGCCAATTTCGAGCGCGTCGGAATCGTAGTCGATTTCCGCTTCTTCGACGGCCTGACCGGCTTCGATATTGCGCACGGTGAGCGTCAGACGGCCCGGCTCGATCGCCATCTTCACCGAGCGGCTCTTTTCCGCTGAGATGGTCGAAACGCGATCGACGGCGCGCGACAGGATGCCCGTGTCGATACGCATCAGCTTGTCGTTGTTCTTCGGAATCACGCGGCCGTAGTCCGGGAAGGAGCCGTCGATGATTTTCGACGTCAGGGCGGCGGTGCCGAAGTTAAAGCGAATCTTGGCGGGCGAGACCGTCAGTTCGACATAGCCCGTGCCGTCGTCCAGCAGGCGGCGGGCCTGATCAATCGTCTTGCGCGGGATGATGACCCCCGCGCTGCCCATCGAGCCGTCCGGCGCCGGCATTTCGGCAAGGGCCAGACGGTGACCATCGGTGGCCACAGCGCGCAGATAACCCGAACCGTCTTCGGTCAGAGTGTGCAGGAACAGGCCGTTGAGATAGTAGCGCGTCTCTTCGGTCGAGACGGCAAAGCGCGTCTTGTCGATCAGGCGCTTCAAGTCTTCTTTCAGCAGCGCATAGGTCGTGCCGTCGTGGTCGCCCGACATGACCGGGAAGTCGCCGGCGGGCAGAACGGGCAGGGCGAAGCGCGACCGCCCGGCCTGAACCGACAGGCGCGGATCGTCACCGGCCTGATAGCGCAGTTCGACATCGGCCCCGTCGGGCAGCTTGCGCACGATTTCGTAGAGGGTGTGGGCCGGTGCGGTGATCTGACCCGGCACGGCAACGATGGCTTCGGCCGAATCCACGATCTCCATATCGAGATCGGTCGCGGAGAACGACACCTGAGACCCTTCGGCCGAGAGGAGCACGTTCGACAGTATGGGGATGGTGTTGCGGCGTTCCACCACGTTCTGGACGTGGCCCAGTGCCTTCAGGAGTGCGCCACGTTCAATGATTAGCTGCATCTTGGCATCCCAGAGCTATTGGCCAAAATTATTGGCCGAATCATTAGCCAGCCTTTGCGGCCGTGTAGGTATAGAGCAAAAGGCCGGGGCAGTTGCCCCGGCGCTCCGCAAGACCTTAAATGTTTATTAAGCGGCGTCAACCGGTTAAACCGGTTAATCAGCCACGCAGTTTGCGGGTCAGGGCTTCCACGTCCTTGGCGATCTGTTCGTCGCTTTGCAGCAGCTCCTCAACCTTCTTCACGGCGTGCAGAACCGTGGTGTGGTCACGCCCGCCGAAACGGCGTCCGATGTCCGGATAGGAACGCGTCGTGTGCTGCTTGCACAGCCACATCGCCACCTGACGCGGGCGGGCGACCGAGCGCGTGCGGCGCTCCGAAAGAAGGTCCGCCTGCTTAAGGGCGAAGTGATCCGCCGTCAGCTTCTGGATTTCATCGACCGTCACGCGGCGCTCAGCCGATACCTTCAGGTTGGGTTGCAGCAAGGCCATAGCTTCGTCCAAAGTCAAACTCCCCAGACGCGCACCAGCCGAAGCGGCCAGGGTATTAACGGCCCCTTCCAGCTCTCGGATAGAACCCGGTACGCGATCTGCTAAAAATTGCAGTACATCATGTTGCGGCTTCTGGGCGACGCCCAGACGCTTAGCGAGTTGATCGAGCTTGCGCTCGATAATGCCCATTCTCAGGCTTTGATCGGCGACATCCAGAGCGCAGACCAGTCCGGAGGACAGGTGCGATCTGAGACGCGCTTCGATTTCGTTGAGGTGCGACGGCGGACGGTCCGCCGTAAACACCACGCGCTTATTGTTTTCCAGCAGCGCGGTCAAGGTGTGAAACAGCTCCTCCTGCGACGAGGTCTTGCCGCCGATAAAGTGCACATCGTCGATCAGAAGCAGGTCGGCGCTGCGCAGCTCATCCTTGAAGGCCGCGGTGGAGCGGTCCTGAAGCGATTTCACAAAGGTCGAGGTGAACTTTTCCGCGGTCAGATAGACGACTTTCGCGTCCTGACGACGGGCCTTCGCTTCCCAGGCGATGGCGTTCAGAAGGTGCGTTTTTCCATAGCCGTAAGGGCCGTGGAAGAAGACCGGGTTAAAGTGCCCATCCGCCCAGGTGGCCACCTGACGCGACATGGTATAGGCGAATTCATTGCCACGACCGGGCACAAAGGTCTCGAACGTCAGGCGTTCCTGAAGACCGGCCACGCGGGCCGCGGCGTCGTGAAAATTGACCACAGGGGCCATGGCGGAGGGCGGGGGCGCACTTTCGGCGCTATCCACGCGGGTTACCGGTGTCACGGGGGCGGCCTTCGACTGATCATCGAATTCAGCGCGCGATTTCAGCTCCAGCGAACGGTGGTCCGGATCGTGTTGCGCCCACAGCTCGTTGGCGCGGCGCAGGGCATTGCGGGCGAACCAGTCGCGGGCATAGAGCGTCGGCGTCACCAGCACCGGGTCGCCCAGCGGGTTCTGTCGCAGCGCCGACGGCGCGACGTAGGAGTTGTACGGCCCCTCTCCCAGTTCATGACGAAGCGCGGATGCGACCTTAGTCCATACCATTTCAGGCTGGATCGGCGACCAGTTGTTTACGCCTGGCATGTTATCAAAGCCCCGATCATTTTTCCCCAACTCTTACGCTATGCGGCGACGGCTTCAGACGGGCTGACACAGGCTCTGAGAGAGCCCCTGACACCCGAAGAGGGAGAGCCGCCTCCGGTTACAAAAACCCTTGGCGTTCACACCTTAACCAGTGTCAGGCTGTGTCCACCCCCGATCTGATCCGCGTTCCGGCAAAACCTAAGTCATTGGTTTTGTGAAATTTTGGCAACAGACTCTCGTTTGGTGCAAGGCATTGCCCGGCACCACCGTTTCATCCGTATTGGGATGGAAAGGCGAGATGGGTTCACCTTAGCTTTCCCGGCGGTCAGGTCAACGAGGATATTTGCTGACCAGCGCTGATATTTCTGTTGACTCTGATAACGTCTTCCCCGGTAAGGAGAAATTTACGAACCGTTAAGACGTTGTCATTTTGACGCAGGGGTTAAAAAACTTTTAAGCGCAAAAAGACGCTTCACCACAAGGTGGCAAAGATGTCAGGTCATTGAAAGATTTGGGAAAACCAAAGCCCGGATGCTCAGCAAGATCGTCCGGACGCATCACAGTCCCAAAGACAACAAACATCAGCGCACGGAGCGGATTGCTCAGTGCCTGATGCTTGTTGTAATCAGGAAAAGGAAATTAGGCAGCCAGCTTCTTGAGAGCGGCGGCCAGACGCGACACCTTGCGGGCGCCGGTATTCTTGTGCACCACGCCCTTCGACACGGCGCGCATCAGTTCGGATTGCGCTTCGATGAAGGCGGTCTTGGCAACGGCGGCATCGCCAGCGGCCAGAGCTTCTTCGAACTTGCGCACGTAGGTACGGACGCGCGAACGGCGCGCCTTGTTGACTTCGGTACGGCGGGCGATCTTGCGGATCGCTTTCTTTGCGCCGGGATTATTTGCCATTCATCACCTCAGGGGACGATAAGTTAAGGGAGCCGCGGCGCCAGCCTTCTAAAGGGGGCCGCGACACGAATTTCAAGGGGGCGGGATATAACCGAAGGGCGCAGGCAGGTCAACGCTTTCGGGCCAAGAATCATCCACAGAACGACTCTTTTTTCGCCTCATCCGATCTCCTTAACCTTTCTGGCACGCCGGACAATAAAAAGTCGAGCGCCCAGAATGGGTTTTGCGGGCAATGGTGCCCCCGCAACCGGGCCGCAGGCAGGGCTCATCCTCGCGATCATAGACGCGGAAGCGGTGCTGAAAATAGCCCAGTTCGCCGGAAGCCGAGGCGAAATCGCTGATCGAGGAGCCGCCCGCCGCGACAGCCTCTTCCAGCACCTCACGCACGGCCAGGGTCAGCTCAGCTGCCTTGGTGTGGCTCAGCCTGTCGCCGGGCAGGTCGGGCGACAGGGCGGCCCGCCACAGGGCCTCACAGACATAGATATTGCCCAACCCCGAAATCAGCGTCTGATCCATCAGCAGGCTTTTCAGCGGTGTGCGGCGGGGGCTGAACAGGGCGTGCAAGGCGTCGGCGTTCAGGGCGTCGGACAGGGGTTCGAGGCCCAGCCCCTTGTACCAGCCTTGCGCGTAAAGTTCGTCAGGGCGCAATAACAGCATGAAGCCGAAGCGGCGCGGGTCATAGAAGTCGATCAGGCGCGTCACGCCGCCTTTGGTGGCCAGCACCTGAACGTGCAGGTGTTTGGGATCAGGCCGCACCGCGTGGTAATAGTTGCCATCCAGCGCAAGGCTCTGCCCGTCGATGTCGGTGACCTGAAACCGTCCGGTCATGCCGAGGTGGGTGACCCAAACGGCCTGCGTATCGAGGTGGAACAGCAGGTATTTGGCGCGGCGCTCCAGCCGCAGTATTTCCGCCCCTTCCAGTTGTTCGGCAAAGCGCTCCGGGAAGGCATAGCGCAGATTGGGCCGATGCAGGCGCAGGCCACTCAGCCGCGCGTGCTCCAGCGCAGGCGTCAGGCCGCGCCGGACGGTTTCGACTTCGGGCAGTTCGGGCATAGGGACGACGCTCACAACAAAGGGTACGGAGCGTGTATATAGGGCGGGGGTCTAACCACGAAAAGCACGAACGTCGCGCGGGCGCGCGACCGCACGGAAAGAAGCGCTCGGCGATGTGTTTGTCAGCGCAAAAATGCTCTTAGGCAGGCTTTAAGCGGCGCAGATGACCGAGCGGCGTTCGCGCAGGCGTGGGTCGTCGCTGAGGTCGGCGTGCCAGAGCGCCGGGTTGAGTGCGATCGGGTCTTCGATGGCAAAGGCGTGCCAGGCAAGGTCCGGGCGTGGTCGATCCGAGGCGGCAATGACGGCGCGCAGTTCGGCGGCCGAGGTGACGCCGACGATCACCGAAGACACGCCCTTGAGGTTCAGGGCGTAGCTGAGGGCCGCGTGCAGCGGGTCGGTCGCGGTTTCCAGCAGGTGGCGACGGATGCGCGACAATTGCGGGCCCAGCGGTTGCAGATTGGCAGGCAGGGCTTCGCGCGGCGTGAACAACAGGCCCTGAAGGAAGACCGAGCGTACCTGCACCTCGATGCCCATGCCGGCCAGCGCTTCCAGAGCCCCTTCGCGCACCAGTCGCTGATCGAGGATTGAGGTCGGCACCTGAATAAGGTCGGGCTTGAAGCGCTTGGCCAGGGCCACAGGTGAATCTTCGTAACGCGCCGAAATACCGATGCGCGAAAACAGGCCGTCGGCCTTCAGCTTCTCCATGCGCGCCCACAGGGCATCGCCTTGTGGGCCCATCAGGTCGGCCGCATCGTCGATCATGCCGACGCCGACGCGGGCCAGCCCCATATGCTCGACCGACCGCTTCAGGCGGGATTCGACCCAGTCGAGCCCTCTTTCGGCGCGCACGCTGCGGATTTGCGGCTTGAACGGTGAGGGGAAGGGCCAGCAACGGCCGAGTATGCGTTCGACATCGCCTTCATACGGGGCGACGTCAATGGCCTTCAGCCCGCACTGGGCCGCGTATTGCAGGATCTGGCGGACCTCGTCTTCGGACACGCGGCCGCGCAGGTTCGAGATGCCGTAGTCGCATCCGAATTGCGCCGATCCTAGGCCCAGAGCCGCTTTCATTGATCCTTACCCAAACCTTAATGATTCCAACAGGCTATGGCCTGCGATATCCGGGATTCTGCGGTCAAAGGTTAAACAACCTCTGAACAGCGGCGGGTATTTATGACAAATTTGCAGGAAAAAGCGGTCTTCCACAGTTGAAAACCATAGGGCAAAAGCAAAAGGGTTAACGGTATTTTAAAACCGTTAACCCTTGAGCGTTTTCGGGCGTTGTTTGGTCAGCGTCAGGTGTTTAGAGCGGAATGATTTCAAATGGAATCATTCCGCTCAAGCCGCCATTGAGGCGGCGGCCAAGGTGGCGGAGCCACCGCCCGGCGAGGGGCTAAACAAAAATCTAGATCATTATGTTTCTACCAGAAATCATAATGATCTAGGGATTGCGCTTCTGAGAGTCCTTTTGGGCGTCTTCAAACACTTCATCGAGCGTTTGCGGGGTTTCCGTCTTCGCCGGTTGCGCAGGTTCGATGGTCACCGTTGGGGCCTCGGCGCTGGTCGCTGTGCCAAGCAAGTCATCGACGGCTGTGGTCGCCCCCGTATCGAGCGTACCCGTCCCGGTGGGAATGGTCGAAACCTTGATACGCGTCAGGGCGCGCGACATGTATTCGCGCCAGATGGCCGCCGGCGTACCGCCACCGGTCACCTTGGCCATTTGTGAATTGTTGTCGCGCCCCACCCAGACGGCGGTGGTGAAGCCCCCCGTATAGCCGACGAACCACGCATCGCGGTAATCCGAAGTCGTGCCCGTCTTACCGGCAATATCGAACTGTGACAGGCGAACACCCGAACCTGTACCTGAGCGCACGACTTCGCGCATCATCTGGTTCATATAGCCCAGCGCCGGGTTGTTGATCACCAGGGTCCGGCTGTCCGCTGCGCTATGCTGATACAGAACCTTGCCCTTGGTGGTGCGGATACGCACGATGCCATAGGGCGCGACCTTATAGCCGCCATTGGAGAAGGGCACATAGGCGCGCGCCATTTCCAGCGGGGTCACATCGGCGGTGCCGAGCGCCATGGCCGGATCGGTATTGATCTTGGAGGTGATGCCCAGACGGCGTGCTGTCGCGGCCACATTGGAGCGCCCCACCTGATCGGCCAGACGCGCGGCGACCGTGTTGATCGACTGCGCCAGCGCTGTGGTCAGGGTAATGTCGCCCAGATATTTGTTGGTGTAGTTGGCGGGCGTCCAGCCGTCGATGGTGACGGGCTCATCCACCACAGGCGTATCGGGGCGGAACTGACCGCTTTCCATGGCCGTCAGATAGACGAAGGGCTTGAAGGCCGAACCCGCCTGACGCTTGGCGTCGATGGCGCGGTTGAACTGGCTGTCGGAATAGGAGACGCCGCCGATCAGGGCGCGCACCCGGCCTTCGCCGTCGATAGAGACCAGCGCCGCCTGCTCCACCTTCTTCTTGACGTCGCGCTCCATCATCGCCTTGACGGCGCGTTCAGCGTCGGTCTGGATCGGCAGGTCGAGCGTGGTTTCAACGATGATATCGTCCTTGAGCTGGCTGAGGTCGATCATCTGACCGATCTCCGATTGCAGCCAATCGACGTAATACTGCGCGTGTTCGGTGGCGAGCGTACGCGACACCTTGATGCCGGTCTTGAACACGTCGGCGCGCTGTTCCGGCGTGATGACCTTGGCCTCTACCATTTCGTTCAGCACGATCTCGGTGCGGCGAATGGCGCGGTCCTTGTCCGACAGCGGTGAATAGCGCGACGGACCCTTCATCATGCCAGCCAGCATGGCCGCTTCGCCGATGGTCAGGTCCTTCGCCGGTTTGTTGAAATAACGCTGAGCGGCCGCTTCGATGCCGGTCGCGCCGCCGCCGAACCACACGCGGTTGAGATAGAGGGCCAGGATCTGCTTCTTGGTGAACTTCATCTCCAGCCACACGGACAGGATCAGTTCCTGCACCTTGCGCTTCACATTCTGGTCGTTGGACAGAAAGAGATTACGCGCCAACTGCTGCGTGATGGTCGAACCGCCAGCCAGATTGGCACCTTCCTTGCGTGTCGCATTGCGGATCAGGGCGCGGCCCACACCGATGGGGTCGAAGCCAAAATGATGATAGAAGCGGCGGTCTTCGATGGCGATAAAGGCCGCGGGCACATAGTCCGGCAATTCGTCGATATCGACCGGCGGCGCAAACTGCGAACCGCGCACGGCCACCAGCGCGCCGGAGCGATCCAGATAGGTGATGGAGGGCGCGCGGTCCGTCTTATACAGCGACGAGGTATCGGGCAGGTCCAGCGAAAAGAACGCGATAAAGCCGACGGCGAAAATCACCGCCCAGACGGCGAATACCATTAACCAGTACAGGATAGCCTTCACGGGCGGACGCTTCATATCAAAGGCGAGAGCCATACATTATCCCCACGACACCGCTATTGCCTAACCGGGCAAGCGGTGTTTCGCTTATGCTTCATGCAAAGATTTCGTTAAGGATATATCAAAGCCTGCGGCGCGCGTCCCTTATATTTGCACATCCGACGCCTGATTTCTCCGTGCCGCGCCTATGGCGGCACACTTCATCCTGTCATGGTCGTCCCCGTGCGACACATGACCGGCAATTCCGGCAAAATTAAGGGCGATAAAAAAACACCGCTGGCTCTTGTGTCCTGTCCCCCGAAGCAGCTTATAGGAAAGGGGCCAAAATTCAGATGAACGGACCGCCCGATGCTTTTCGATCACCCTCATGACCCTGTACCGGAGGCCGCTTACGGCCTGTCGGGCCCCGGTCTGGAGCGGGTGCGCGCGGCGCGCGAGACGCTGAAAAGCGTTTTCCATTATGATGATTTCCGCGGGCAGCAGGCGCGCGTCATCGCGGCCATCCTCAATGGCGAGGACGTGCTGGCCATCCTTCCGACCGGGGGTGGCAAGAGCCTGTGCTATCAGATTCCCGCCCTGATGCGACCGGGCTTCGGGCTGGTTATTTCGCCGCTGATTGCGCTGATGGCGGATCAGGTGCAGGCACTGGTCAAGAAGGGTGTGCGCGCCGAACGGCTCGATTCCAGCCTGTCGATGGAGGCGCGTTACCAGCTATGGGACCGCGCGCAAGACGGCGAAATCGACCTCCTCTACCTCTCCCCTGAAGCGCTCACTCAGGGCTTCGTGCTCGACAAGCTGTCGCGCCTGCCGGTCAATCTGATCGCGATTGATGAAGCGCACTGCGTGTCGCAGTGGGGCCACGACTTCCGCCCTGAATACCGGGCGCTGGGGAAGCTGAAAGCCCTGTTCGGTAAGGTGCCGACACTGGCTTTGACCGCCACGGCGGACCCGCACACCCGCGCCGATATCAAAAAAGCGCTGCATATCGAAAATGCCGCCGAGGTCATCGACAGTTTCGACCGCCCGAACCTCAGTTTGCGCCTGATGCGGCGCACGGGCAGCGCCCAGAAGATGATCCTCGACATGCTGCGGCGGCAAAAGAATGCGTCCGGCATCATCTATGCCGGATCGCGCGACGGGGCCGAAAAGCTGGCGCGGCAATTGTCGGCGGAAGGGTTCAAGGCGGACGCCTATCATGCCGGCCTGCCCGCCAAGGTGCGCGACGAGCGGCTGCACGATTTTCTGGCCGATCGCACCAAGATCATGGTGGCGACCATCGCTTTTGGCATGGGCATCAACAAGCCCGATGTGCGCTTTGTCATCCATGCCGATCCGCCCTCCTCGCTGGAAGCCTACTGGCAGGAGGTGGGGCGTGCCGGGCGTGATAGTAAACCGGCGTCGGGCGTCTGCCTCTATAGCTCGACCGATCTCGGCTGGTCGCTGCGGCGGCTGTCGATGCGTGAAAACGAGACGGGGACTGACCTGTCTGTTCAAAAGCAGAAGGCATTGGATTTTTTCCGCTTTGTCCATAACCCGGAGTGTCGCCGCAAAGGCGTGCGGCGTTATTTCGGCGAAGCGGCGGGCGACAATTGCGGGACCTGCGATAACTGTTTGTCGCGTGCGCCGGTGGTCGATGCCACGCAAGCCGCGCAGATGCTGATGTCAGCGCTTTATCGCTTCAATAGCCCGCGCGGGCGCAAGAAGCTGATCGAGCACGTGCTGGGGCAGAATGCGCAGGACTATGGCTCGCGCCTGTCCACCTTCGGCTGCGCCAAGGGACACTATAAGGCCGATTTCCTCACCGATGTGCTTGACCTGTGCGAGGCCGAGGGGCTGATCGTCGAGGAGCTTTACGACGGCAAGATGCCGATTGTGGCGCTGGACCGCGAACGCTTTGCGGGCCTGATCCGCGGTGAAGTGCATCTGGCGCTAAAGGTATAAGGGTTACATTTGTTGACCGCCGTTCTAATGACATAACTTGACCCGCTGACGGGGTACAGCCATTACCGCCGCTACTTCCCGTTATGTGTGTGTGTCATGTACGCTCCCGAAGCCGCGCCGCCGGCGCTCAAAAATCCGTTTCTGGTGATCTTTACGCTGGGCGCGCTTTCGACCATCAGCCCCTTCGCCATCGACATGTATCTGCCCGCCTTTGGTCAGATCGCGGCGGATTTCCACACCAGCAGCGCCGCCGTCGGCCTGTCGCTTTCGACCTATTTCGCCGGTATGGCGCTGGGGCCGCTGATCTATGGCCCCTTGCTGGACCGCTATGGCCGCAAACCGCCGCTCTATGCCGGGCTGGCCCTGTTCGTTCTAACCTCGGTGGGGTGCGTGTTTGCGCCCAATATCGACGTGCTGATCTGGCTGCGGCTATTTCAGGCGCTGGGCGGTTGCGCCGCATCGGTGGCGGCCATGTCGTTGGTGCGCGACCTGTTTCCGCCCAAGGATACGGCCAAGATCATCTCGCTGATCATCCTGACCATCGGTGTGTCACCGCTGCTGGCGCCGACGCTTGGCGGGCTGGTCACCACCTGGCTCGACTGGCATTGGGTGTTCGCGTTTCTGGCGGCGATTGTGGGGTTGATCCTCGTACTGGTGCTGACGGTGTTGCCCGATGGCAAGCCCGCTGATCCGACCGTATCGCTTAAGCCCCTGCCGATCCTGACCACCTTTCTGGGTCTTTACCGCAATCCTGCCTTTGTCACCTATCTGTTTGCGGGCGGATTTTCCTTTGGCAGCCTGTTTATCTACGTCTCCGCCTCGCCGGTCATTTTCATGGAGATTTTCCATATCAAGCCGGAGATTTACGGTCTGATCTTCGCGGGGCTCAGCGTCGGCTTTATCGGCTCCAGCCAGCTCAATGTCTTCGTCAACCGCCGATACAGTTCAAAACAGATCCTGCGCGTCGCCCTGAGCGTGCAGTGCGTGTTCGTGCTGGCCTTTTTGCTGGCAGCGGCCAACGGCTGGCTGAATGTGTGGGGTACGGTCGCCCTGCTGTTCCTTATTCTGTCCTGTCTCGGCTTTATCGGTCCCAATTCGTCGGCCACGGCCATAGGCAGCCTAACGCGCGACATTGGTTCGGGCTCGGCCCTGATGAGCTTCACCCAGATCGGTCTGGCGACACTGGTATCGGCGGTGGTGTCGGCGCTTCAGGCGCAAACCCTGACGCCGATTGTGGCGGTCATGACGGTAAGCGTGCTGATCGGGCGCGTCGTCCTGTTTGTCGGTGAGCGCCTGGGACGCCCCGCACATGACTGAGGGAGCGGCCGGACGTTACACCCTGTGGGCCATTATCGGCGTCATCGGCGGCATGTTGTCGTTTCAGTTCGGCGCCGGTATCGCCAAGTCGCTGTTTAGCAGCGTGGGGCCGCTGGGGGCGACGGCCCTGCGTCAGACGCTGGCGGCGATCTTCCTGATGGCGCTGTTTCGCCCGTGGCGGAATTGGCCGCCGCGCTCGGCGTGGAAGTGGCTGATCGTTTTCGGGCTCAATCTTGGCCTGATGAACCTGTGCTTTTACTTGTCGTTTCAGCGCATCCCGCTGGGCATTGCCGTCGCCATCGAATTTATGGGCCCGCTCAGCGTCGCGGTATGGAGTTCACGCCGGCCGCTGGATTTCGTCTGGGTGGCCTGCGCCGCCACGGGCTTATGGTTTTTGTTGCCTCACGCGGGCGGCGGAGCGCTTGATCCTATTGGTGTGGCGCTGGCAGTAGCCGCCGGGGTCGGCTGGGCCAGCTACATCCTTCTGGGGCAAAAGGTCGCCCAGCGCGTGCCCGAAGGGCAGGCCGTCAGCTTCGGTGTGGCCTTTTCCTGCCTTATCACCCTTCCTCTGGCCCTGATCACCATTGGCGCGCCCCTGATTCAGCCGCAGATACTGCTGACGGGGCTGATGGTGGCGCTGTTGTCGAGCGCGGTGCCCTATACGCTGGAAATGTTTGCGCTGAAACGCATCCCGGCGCGCACCTTCAGCATCCTGATGAGTCTGGAACCGGCTCTGGCCGCCCTGTCCGGCCTGATCCTGCTGCACGAGGCCCTAAGCCCGCAGCAATGGCTGGCCATTGCGCTTGTGGTACTGGCGTCCGGAGGTTCGGCCTTGACGGCGCGACGCGCTCAGATGGCCCCTCAATAGATATCAGAGATTGTCTCCGAGGAAGTCGATGGTGCGCTCCCACGCCAGATCGGCGGCGTCTTCATCATAGACTTCCGGGCGGGTCTTGTTGAAGAAGGCGTGATCGGCGTCGTAGCTGTAAAGCTCCGGATGGCGACCGGCCGCGCGCATGTCGCTTTCGATCTTGGCCACGACTTCCGGCGTGACCCAATCGTCCTTCTTGCCGAAATGGCCCTGAAACGGGATGGCGATATCGCCGGGCTTGGCAAATTCACGCGGCGGAATGCCGTAGAAACAGACGGCGGCGGAAAACCCGCTCAGGCGTGCGGCGGAGGCAATGGTCAGGGCCCCGCCCATGCAGAAGCCCATCACCGCCACCTTGTCATTGATGTCCTTGAGATAGGCCAAAGCCGCCGCAATATCCTCATGCACCGCGCCGGGGAAGTCGAGGCCGTTCATCATGTGGCTGGCCTCATCGGCGTCCTTCGTTACGCGCCCGTGATAGAGGTCAGGTGCCAGGGCGTTGAAGCCTTCGGCGTCAAAACGATCGACAATCGCCTTGATATGATCATTGAGGCCCCACCATTCCTGCAATACGATGACGCTGGCGCGTGCCGGATCGACTTCCGAACGGTAGGCCGACAGCGTGCCCCCATCGGGGCGGGTGAGTTCAATCATCTGGCCCATGCGGTAATCCTCGGATATGTTTTTGCTTTTTGGCGGTGCGGTAGGGCTACCATAAATTCATTCGGCCCACCCTGTAAAGCCATCTGCACCGCCCTATATCCTCTGGGTGCGGGTTTAATGCTGCGTTGCAACCGTTTATCTGCGGCTTTTTGGAACCGTGCGAGTGGGATATATGGGAGGTATAAGGCGATGACGGTCTTTGTGGGGTGGCTGCTTGGCCTGTCTCTGGCGGCCCCGACCGGAGCGGAAGAAGCTGAGATCGTCGTGCGCGGACGGCTCAGGCCGTTTCGCGGGGATGCCGCCTTTTCGACCCTCAGCGTTGGCAAACCGGCCATAGATGCCGCCAGCAGTCTGGATGAGGCCCTGAAGGCAGAAGCGCAGGCCTCCCTGTTCCGTCGGCAATCCAGCCTGAGCGCCAATCCGACCATTCAGGGCCTGTCCTTGCGGGCCATAGCGCCGTCCGGGGCGGGGCGGGCGCTGGTGACGCTGGATGGTGTGCCGCAGAACGACCCATTCGGCGGCTGGGTCATCTGGGCCAGTTTACCGGCAGACGCTATCGACCGGGCCCGCGCGGTGCGTGGGGCAGGTGGCGGGGCCTATGGGGCCGGAGCGTTGACGGGCGTTGTTGACCTCGACCTCGCGCCGCCGCAGACCAGCGTGTCGGGCGGTCTGGATTGGGGCGACAGCGGAAGCTGGGGCGCTCAGATCAATGGCGGAGTGGGTGGATTGGCCTTGCACTACAGCCGCGCCCGCCGATACGGGGATGCGGCTGTGCGTGGCGCCCAGCGCGGGGCGGCGGATGAAGGCGTCTTCGGTGAGGATGAGGCCACACTGGCGACGTGGCGCGGTCAAGCGGGGGGGCACGATCTGACCCTAATGGCGGGGCGTTACGACAGCCGCCGCGATACGGGCCTGTCGGGGGCCACGGCGCGCGCCAGGGGTCATCAGTACGCCCTCAGTCTGACCCGCCCCACCGCAGAGACAGGCGTCGGCTACCGGCTTCAGCTCTGGTATCGCGACAGCGACCTCTCCAACCGCTCTGTGTCGGTCCTGAGCGGGCGTGCGGGCACAACTGTGGCCAATGATCAGTTCGCCACGCCGGCCGAAGGCTATGGGTTTAATGCCGCCTGGCGTCGTGAAAGCGATAGCGGCGAGTGGGAGGTGGGGGTCGATACCCGCCGCAGCGAAGGCGAGGCGCGCGAGCGCTTTCGTTATGTCAGCGGTGTGGCCACGCGCTATCGCGAAGCGGGCGGACGCACCGACCTGAGCGGACTGTATGTTCAGGGCACGCGGCGGTTCGATACGGTCAGCCTGACCGGGGCGGTGCGCGCCGAT
Source organism: Asticcacaulis sp. W401b (assembly GCF_046503825.1). Taxonomy (NCBI): domain Bacteria; kingdom Pseudomonadati; phylum Pseudomonadota; class Alphaproteobacteria; order Caulobacterales; family Caulobacteraceae; genus Asticcacaulis; species Asticcacaulis sp. W401b. The sequence continues at coordinate 101,653 of NZ_JBKFEE010000002.1, read as the reverse complement.
AACTGGCGGGCGACCCGTGGGTTTCGCCGCGAAAGCGACCTGAGCACGGGGGCGTCCGTATTGGATTTGCGTCCTTTAGAGGCGGAAGCGACGGTGGTGTCGGCCCGTCTGGGTCTTACGCGGCAAGTAGGCGCTCAGCAGTGGCGCACGGCGGTCTATAATGGCTTTCGGCCGCCGTCTTTGAATGAGCTTTATCGCCCCTTTCGCGTCGGCAATGATGTCACCGAAGCCAATAGCGCTCTGAAACCGGAAACGCTGAGCGGCATCGAAGCCGGCTGGCGCTACGCGGTGAACGGGCTAAGCGTCGATGTGGGTCTGTTCCATAACCGTTTGCGCGATCCGATCAGCAATATTACTGTGGGTTTTGGACCGGGTACCTTCCCGACGGCGGGCTTTATCCCGGCGGGTGGCGTGTTGCGGCAGCGTCAGAACGCCGGTGATGTGCGGGCCACGGGACTGGAACTGTCGGCGCGCTGGCAGGCGGCTGAGCGTCTGACCCTCACCCTTTCTGGCACGGCTACGGAGGCGCAGTTGCGGGGTGGCGATCCGGCTCTTAAGGGCAAGCGTCCGGCGCAGGCCCCGGCCTATCTGCTGTCGGTGGGGGGCGATTATCAGCTGGACCGGACGCGGCTCAGTGCCGACTGGCTGTTTATTGGCGAGTCTTTTGAAGACGACCTCAACCGGCAGCGCCTGTCTCCGGCGTCCAAGCTGCGTCTAATGGCTGAACGTCCCGTGACAGACGATTTGAGCGTTCGCCTGAGCGTTGATAACGCGCTGGACGCGGATATACCTATTCAGCGCACCGCCGACGGTGTGCTGAGCTATGACAACCGACGGGCGGTAATGCTGTCTCTGCGCTGGCGCTAGATCAGCACGTCCTGACTTTCCGATGAGCGTTTCAGCCACGCGACCGCATAGCCGCAGATCGGATGCACCTTAAGGCCCATGCCGCGGGCATGGGCGACAATGCCCTTCATCAGATCGCCTGCGGCTCCGGTGCCGCGCAGTTCGGGCGGCGCAAAGACGTAGTCGATGTGCAGCACCTGACCGTTCAGATGATAGTCGGCATAGGCGATGTGCCCGTCGCGGCTCAGTTCAAAACGGCTTTGGGCGGTGTTGTCGATGATTTGGCTCATGGTGGCCTCCTTCAGTCAGAGATGGGAAGGATCAGGCTTAAGCGCCAGAGCGTAAAAAGAAGAGAGGGAATGGTGCAGGTGGAGGGGCGACCTGATGCGTTGGTATTACCCTGTCTTTTGACGAAACCATTAAAAAAGGCTCTCCCAAGGGAGAGCCTTTTTTAATGGTGGAGCTAAGCGGAGTCGAACCGCTGACCTCTTGAATGCCATTCAAGCGCTCTACCAACTGAGCTATAGCCCCATCTCATTTCGATGGTCTCGTTGGCGTTGCCGCCGCTGAGGTCGCGACTTCTAGGACAAGGCATTTTGACATGCAAGCGCTTTTTCGAAGTTTTTTGGATTTTTTCACAGGTCCGTGAAGAGGGGTGGCGCGTGCCATGAAAAAAGCCGCGAAGCGCAAACTTCGCGGCTTTTTCTATCCTGTGACGGACGATCAGATATCGTCTTCGTTGCCTTCGCCGGGCAGACCTTCAATGTCTTCGTCGAAGGTGTCGTCCTCATCGTCTTCGAGGAAGGGCACGTCATCGGCATCGTCGTCCGCCAGGTCGGCGTCTTCGATGTCCATATCGACCGGATCGGGCGCGACGCGGGCCGGATCGGCGGGATCAAGCTCATCGTCTTCGTCGGCCAGAAGCGTGTCATCAGCAACGACTTCGTCGATTTCCGGTGTGATGATTTCCGGTTCTTCGTCTTCGTCCTCTTCGCCGGGGGTCTTGCCCTTGACCTGATCTTCGGCCTCATCGTCCATTTCATACTCGTCCGGCGCGACCGGACGGACGCGGGTGCGACGGGTACGAAGCGCTTCTTCGGGATCGAACTCGAAAGCGCATTTGGGGCAGTGGGCCGGACGTTTGTTCAGGTCGTAGAACTTGGCCGTGCAATTCGGACAAATCTGTTTGGTGCCAAGGGCGGGATCAGCCACGGAGCGTCCTCATAAAGTGGAAAACTATAAAGCTTTGGCCTCCCTTGCCACCAGATCGCGCGCCTGTCAAAACGGATTTTCGGCATTTTGCCCCTTTTTATGACCTTCCGTATGCCGGTTTATCCTGAGGGTAGGCGAGTGAAGGGGGTTGCGGGCTTTGTCTGGCCTATCTAAAAGCGGCCCTTATGACGCAATCCCTCATCATCGCCTTCGACGGTCCCGCGGCTTCCGGTAAGGGGACGCTGGCGTCGGTCATCGCGCAGGACTATGGTCTGCCGATGCTCGATACGGGTCTGATCTATCGCGCCGTCGGGTTTTTGCGGGCGCAGCAGGGGCTCACGCTCGAAGACGTGCCGCAACTGGTGGCCATCGCGCAGACGCTGGATACCCAAACGCTCGACAATCCTGACCTGCGCGGCCGCGAGGCGGGTGAATGGGCCTCGCAGGTGGCCGCCATTCCCGAAGTGCGTGACGCCCTGAAACGCTTTCAGATCGACTTCGCGCATCAGTTGGGTGGGGCTGTGCTCGATGGTCGTGATATCGGCACGGTAATTGCGCCCGATGCGCCGGTCAAAATTTTCGTCACCGCCCGCGCCGAGGTGCGCGCCCATCGCCGCTGGCTGCAACTGGTGAAGATTAATCCCGATCTGGCCTATGAGGATGTGCTGGCCGATATCCGGCTGCGCGATGAACGCGACTCGTCGCGGTCTTCGGCCCCGCTGTCCATGGCTGACGATGCCGTCTTGCTTGATACGACCGATTTAGGTATAGAGGCGGCTATCGAACATGCGCGACGCATCGTGAAGGACCGCCGCGGCTCTTTTTAGAAGGGTCAATCTCACCGGCGCTCTTTTATCAGGCAGGATCACGAACGGCGCTTTGCGGAAACCCTACCCGGGCATCCGGCATGTGACATTCCCCTTCAAAAGCCGCTGTCCGTGTGGCCGAAGCCGTGCGCTTCGCCGTTCCTGTCCGACGTCGCCGTCTTCGTCACGGCCACGCCTCAGCGCCAACCCAAACTGAGATTACATGAGCGATTACAATCCGTCGCGTGACGATTTCGCGGCCCTTCTGGAAGAATCCCTGCACGGCCGCGACATGCTCGAAGGTCAGGTCGTACACGGTCTGGTCGTCGGCCTGGAAAAGGACTTCGTTATCGTCGATGTCGGTCTGAAGACCGAAGGCCGCATCTCGCTGAAGGAATTCGGCGCCGAAGCGGCGGCCAATCTGAAGGCTGGCGACACCGTCGAAGTCTATCTGGAACGCGTCGAAAACGCCATGGGCGAAGCGGTCATCAGCCGTGAGAAGGCCCGTCGCGAAGAAGCCTGGACCCGCCTCGAAGCCATCTTCAACCGTGGCGAGCCGGTCATGGGTACCATCGTCGGCCGCGTCAAGGGCGGCTTCACCGTCGATATGGACGGCGCTTCGGGCTTCCTGCCCGGTTCGCAGGTCGATATCCGTCCGGTGCGCGACATCGCCCCGCTGATGGGCAAGGAACAACCCTTCGCCATTCTGAAGATGGACCGTCCGCGCGGCAATATCGTCGTGTCGCGTCGCGCTATCCTCGAAGAAGCCCGTGCCGAACAGCGCACCGAGCTGGTCGGTCAGCTGGCCGAAGGCGAAATCCGTGACGGCGTCGTCAAGAACATCACCGACTACGGTGCGTTCGTTGACCTCGGCGGCATCGACGGCCTGCTGCACGTCACCGACATGTCGTGGAAGCGCGTGTCGCATCCGTCGCAGGTCCTCAATGTTGGCGACAGCGTCCGCGTCCAGATCATCAAGATCAATCCGGACACGCAGCGTATCTCGCTGGGCATGAAGCAACTGCAATCCGATCCGTGGGACGGTGTCGAAGCCAAGTACCCGGTCGGTGGCAAGTTCACCGGTCGCATCACCAACATCACTGACTACGGCGCGTTCGTCGAGCTGGAGTCGGGCGTTGAAGGTCTGGTGCACGTTTCGGAAATGTCGTGGACCAAGAAGAACGTCCATCCGGGCAAGATCGTTTCGACGTCTCAGGAAGTCGAAGTGGTCGTGCTGGAAGTCGATGCCGGCAAGCGCCGCGTGTCGCTGGGCCTCAAGCAGGCTCAGAACAATCCGTGGGATGACTTCCTGTCCAAGCACCCGATCGGTTCGGTGATCGAAGGCGAAGTGAAGAACGCGACCGAATTCGGTCTGTTCGTCGGCTTCGAAAACGACATCGACGGCATGGTCCACCTCTCCGACCTCGACTGGAACGTCGCGGGCGAAGAAGCTATCGCCAAGTACAAGAAGGGCGACATCGTCAAGACCAAGGTTCTGGACGTTGACGTCGAAAAGGAACGCATCTCGCTGGGTATCAAGCAACTCGGCGGCGATCCGATGTCGGGCGACACCTTCCGCAAGGGCCAGACCGTGACCGTCACCGTCACCGAAGTCACTTCGGGCGGTATCGAAGTCAAGTTCGGCGAAGACGATGCTCCGGTGTCGGCCTTCATCCGCAAGTCGGACCTGTCGCGCGACCGCAACGAGCAGCGCGTTGAGCGCTTCGCCGTGGGTGACCGCGTCGATGCCCAGATCACCAATGTCGATAAGGCCGCCCGCAAGGTGTCCGTCTCGATCAAGGCTCTGGAAATGGCTGACGAAAAGCAGGCCATCGAGCAGTACGGCTCTCAGGACTCCGGCGCTTCGCTGGGCGACATCCTGGGCGCGGCCCTGCGCGGTTCGACCAAAGAGTAAGCCTTTCAGACTTAATTGTCTTTAATGCGGCCCCCGCCTTTCAGCTTCGCAAGAACTGAAAAGCGGGGGCTTTTTTTGTGCGCCGCAGCGCCTCACAGGCGCGGCATCGTGCGGATGAGCGCATATTTCGTATACATTTCGTCTCAGCGGCTATTAATTTTTGAAACAACCCCTTGAAGCGGCTTTCGTTTTCGATCATGCTCGCAAGATGATGTGCTGGCGGGTGTCCGGCTGCGTTGCAACGTGGTCATAAGATTCAGACCGTGGATCACCGGACGCCTATATATTTCGAACCTGTGTTCGGGGGATAAGATGTTAAAATCGGAACTGATCGAGCGTTTGGCGTCCGAATATCCGCATATGACGCAGAAAGACGTCGAGCGGATCGTCAATTTGATTCTGGAATCCATGATCGAGACGCTCGAAAAGGGTGGCCGGGTCGAGCTGCGCGGTTTCGGGGCCTTTTCGGTACGCTCACGTCCGGCGCGCGTGGGGCGTAACCCGCGCACCGGTGAAGCCGTCTCGGTTCCCGCCAAGCACGTGCCCTTTTTCAAGAGCGGCAAGGAACTGCGCGAACGCCTGAACCTGTCGGGCGACGACAACGAATAAAATAAACACATAAACAGAGGGGGTGCCCGTGAGCATTGTTTCGGAATTCAAAACCTTCCTGATGCGCGGCAATGTCATCGACCTGGCGGTCGGTGTCGTGATTGGCGGCGCGTTCGGCAAGATCGTGTCCTCGCTTGTGGACAATATCATCATGCCGCCTATCGGTCTGTTGACCGGCGGCGTGGATTTTTCGGACCTCAAGCTGGTCCTGAAAGCCGCCGTGGGTGACACGCCCGAAGTGGCCATCAGCTACGGCATCTTCATCAACACGCTGATTCAGTTTGTGATTATCGGTGCGGCCATCTTCATGGTGGTTAAGGCGATCAACCGCCTCTTCCCGCCGCCCGCTGCACCTGCGGCTGATCCGGGGCCTTCGGAAAAGGATCTGCTGGCCGGTATTCTTGAAGAGTTGAAGAAGAAATAAGTCAAAAGGCGCGGTCAGTTCCGCGCCTTTTCTTTTACCCAAAAAGGGTGGTCAGACCGATCAGTTCCAGATCACGCGCCCGGATGAGATAGACCGGTATGTCCTGCATATAGCCACGCAGCCGTCCCTTATCAGTGAAGCGCGCCTCAAAACCCTGCCAGTCGATCAGGTCGCTGATCAGTTCCACATACTCACCGGCCAGATAGATGCCGCCGCGTGCCCCCAGCATCAGAGCCGTGTCGGACGCCATAGCCGCCAGAAAGCCCTGACTGAGGCTCACGGCTTCAAGCGCCCGCGCATCGCCGGTATGGGCGAGGGCGACCACCTCGGAAGCATTGACGCGGCGGTTGTCGCCAGCGTCCACCTGTCCTAAAATTTCGTAGATTTCCGCTAGGCCCTGTATGCTGACGACGCGTTCGCGCGACACGTGGCCGTATTTGCGCTCAAGGTGTTCAAACACCTGGGCTTCACGCGGCGTGGTCACCGCCAGATCGGCATGACCGCCTTCGCAGGGCAACACCGTCGGATGTCCCAGATCATCCATGATAATGGCCGCCAGCCCAAGGCCGCGTCCGGCCCCGACAAGGGCGCGGACCTGCCCGTCCTCGCCTTCGCCGCCACAGACCTTGAACAGTTCGGAGGTGAACAGACGATCCACCGCCATCGCCTTGCACACGCAGTCATTGACGACGTGCAGGCGCTGAATGTTCAGAAGCTCACGCAGGTGCTGCCGGTCGATGCGATAGCCGTGGTTGGGCATGGAAAAGCCGCCATCCACCTCCCAGCCGCAGGCCGAAACCGCGGCAGCCATCAGCTCAGGCTGGTTGTTGGCTTCGAGGAAATCGACTATGGAAGCGTTGAATTCTTCGATCGACTTGCATGGATAAAGCGTAGCCTCTGTCGGGCGCGCCCCCGGCGTTACCAGCGCCAGCTTCATGTGGGCACTATTGGAGAGGTCGCTCAAAAGAACGGCGGTCATATACTATCCCCTGTACGGTACGCCGTTTATCCGGCGCATTTTATGTGAGTCGAGAATTAGCGTCCTAATTCTTGATTTTTCTTAAAGCTCGGCGCATCTGGTACGAAAATCAAGGCGTTTCATGACGATTAAGGCGAAAATCTGCGGAATAACGGATGATGATAGCGCTCGCATTGCGATAGATGACAGCGCTGGCATGTTGGGCTTCATCTCATTTCCGAAAAGCCCGAGGCATCTTGACTTGGATCGCATGGCGCAGTTGATTGCAAATGCGACTTCCTATACTGCCCACATCAATAAAAAAACGCAGTGCGTCAGTGTTGTGGTCGATCCGGACGATGCGCTGCTTGAGGCCCTCATGCAAAAGGTTCGGCCCGACCTGATCCAGTTGCATGGCCATGAAAGCCCGGAGCGTGTCCGCCATATCCGCGCGCGCTTTGGCATTCCGCTGATCAAGGCCATCAGCGTCGAAAGCCGCGCCGATGTGCTCGCCGCCGCGCCTTATGAAGACGTGGTTGAGCATTTGCTGTTTGATGCCAAGCCGCCGAAGGATGCCACCCTGCCCGGTGGGGTCGGGGCGCGTTTCGACTGGACGCTGATGGAAGGCCACCCGTCGTCACGCCCGTGGCTGCTGGCCGGGGGGCTGACCCCCTGGAACGTCGCCGAGGCGGTTTCGCAGTCGAAAGCGAAGATGGTCGATGTTTCTTCTGGTGTTGAGCGGGCACCGGGACTAAAAGACGCAGCACTGATCTCTCAGTTTCTTAAGGCCGTAAAAGAGCTTTAATCCAGAAGGACCTTTCACCGTGGATGACGCCATCCTGACCAATCGCTACAATATGCCGGACGCCAAGGGGCGCTTCGGCGAGTTCGGTGGGCTCTATGTCCCCGAAACCCTCATGCCGCTCGTTCTCGAACTGGGCGAAGCGTGGGCGCAGGCGAAACAGGATGAGGCCTTCTGGGCGGAGTACCACCATCTTCTCAAATATTTTGTCGGTCGCCCCAGCCCGCTCTATCTGGCGGAGCGCCTGACCGAGTATTTTGGTGGTGCCAAAATCTATTTCAAGCGCGAGGAACTGAACCACACCGGCGCGCACAAGATCAATAACTGCATCGGTCAGATCCTGCTGGCGCGCCGCATGGGCCGCACGCGCATCATCGCCGAAACCGGAGCCGGTCAGCACGGCGTGGCCTCGGCCACCGTGTGCGCCAAGTTCGATCTTCCGTGTACGGTCTATATGGGCGCGCTGGACGTTGAGCGTCAAAAGCCCAATGTTTTCCGTATGCAACTGATGGGCACCAAGGTGCACCCGGTGACCAACGGCAATGGTACGCTGAAGGACGCCATGAACGAGGCGCTGCGTGACTGGGTCACCAATGTCCACGACACCTATTATATGATCGGCACCGCCGCAGGTATGCACCCCTATCCGGAAATGGTCCGCGACTTCCAGACCATCATCGGCAAGGAGACGCGCCAGCAGATTCTGGAGGCCGAAGGCCGCCTGCCTGACGCTGTGATCGCCTGCGTCGGCGGGGGCTCGAACGCCATCGGCATGTTCCACCCCTTCATCGACGATGAGAGCGTGAAGATTGTCGGCGTCGAAGCCGCCGGTCACGGGCTGGATGTCTATAACGGGCACGCCGCCTCGCTGAATGGCGGCCGTCCGGGCGTGCTGCACGGCAACCGCACCTACCTGCTTCAGGACGAGGACGGTCAGATTCTCGAAGGTCACTCGATCTCGGCCGGTCTCGACTATCCGGGCATTGGGCCGGAACACGCGCACCTGTTCGATACGGGCCGCGCGCGCTACGTCTATGCCACCGACGAAGAGGCTCTGGAGGCGTTCCAGCTCACCTCGCGCCTCGAAGGCATTATTCCGGCGCTCGAATCCTCGCACGCCATTGCCCGCCTGGGTGATCTGGCCAAGGAGGTCGGTAAGGGCGGCGTCATCGTGCTCAACCTGTCGGGTCGGGGCGATAAGGACATTTTCACCGTCGCCAAGGCGCTCGGTCAGCAAATGGGGAATCTCTAACCGTGTCAGTCGCGCGTATCGACGCCCGCTTCGCCCAACTCAAGGCGGAGAACCGGGCGGCTTTTGTCTCCTACATCATGGCCGGCGATCCGGACCTCGACACCTCTTTCGACCTGCTGAAAGGGCTGGTGGAGGCCGGGGCCGACATTATCGAGCTGGGCTTCCCCTTCTCCGACCCGATGGCCGAAGGTCCGATCATTCAGCTCGCCGCCGAACGTTCGCTGAAGAACGGGACAAAGATGGCCGACGTGTTTGCCCTGGCTTCACGCTTTCGTGAATCGGACGCCGAAACGCCGCTGATTCTGATGGGGTACATGAACCCCGTTGAGAATATGGGCTATCCGGCCTTTGCCGAAGCCTGCGCGAAGGCGGGCGTCGATGGCGTCATCGTCGTCGATTGTCCGCCGGAAGAGGCCGAGCGTCTGATTGACGCGCTGGACGCCGCCGATGTGGCGCTGATCCGCCTGATCACGCCGACCAGCGACGACAACCGTCTGAAAACGCTGGTGAAGCGTACCAAGGGCTTTGTCTATTACGTCTCGGTGGCCGGTGTCACCGGCGTCAAGGAAGTCAATGCCGAAGGTATCCGTGAGGCCGTGGCCCATGTGCGGGAGGTCGCCAACCTGCCCGTCGTGGTCGGCTTCGGCATCAAGACGCCGGAGCGCGCCGCCGAAGTGGCCCGCATCGCCGATGGCAGCGTTGTCGGCTCGGTGCTGGTGGACGCAATAGCGAAATCTTTACTTGAAAATTCCCCATCCAGCACAAAAGTGCTGGAAACCGCGAGCCTTTTGGCTCAGGCTGTCCGTAACGCGAGAAACTAGGCCCTCAAACTGTGGAAGCTGGTGAATGAAAGGGTTCGTTAACCCTTTATTGGCACGGCTCACCTCAGAAAAAACGCATAGATTTTTGAGCGCCCCCGGAGTTAGTGACCTTACATGGCCATTGCCGATAAATTAGCCAAGAGTAGACGCGCCTTGACGAATACCGCCCGACCCACGGACCGCCGCGACAGCGGTGGATGGCTCGCCAAGATTGCCCCCGGCGTCTCCAAATTTGTGTCCAAGCGTGAAACGCCCGAAAACCTGTGGGTCAAGGACCCCGATACGGGCGAGATGATCTACCGCCCCGACCTCGAAGCGTCGCTGTGGGTGACGCCGACCGGTCGGCACATGCGCATCAACGCCCAGACGCGCCTGTCCTTCACCTTCGACAATGGCGAATATGAAGCGCTCGATACGCCCGCCGTGCCCGAAGACCCGCTGCATTTTTCCGACGGCAAGCCCTATGCGCAGCGCCTGAAGGCCGCGCGTGAGGCGTCGGGTGCCAAGGACACCATGCAGATCGGCTATGGCAAGGTGTCGGACGTGCCCTGCGTCGTGCTGGTGCAGGACTTTACCTTTATGGGCGGTTCGCTCGGCATGGCGGCCGGTGAAGCCTTTATCGCTGCCTGCCGCTACGCCGTTGAGCGCAAAGTGCCTATGGTCGCCATCACGGCTTCGGGCGGGGCGCGCATGCAGGAGGGCACCCTGTCCCTGATGCAACTGGCGCGCACGACGCTGGCCATTCAGGAACTGAAGGCCGCACAACTGCCCTATATCGTTGTCCTGACCGACCCGACCACGGGTGGCGTGTCGGCCTCCTACGCCATGCTGGGCGACATCCATCTGGCGGAACCGGGCGCGCTGATCTGCTTTGCCGGGCCGCGCGTGATTGAAACCACCATCCGCGAAAAGCTGCCCGAAGGCTTCCAACGTGCCGAGTATCTGGTGGATAAGGGCATGGTGGATCGTGTTGTTCCGCGTGCGGAGCTTCCTGAAGTGCTGGGGGCGCTGATGTCCATGCTGATGGATGGCAAACGCCGGCAGGGTCATTGACCCTGCACCCGTAGCGGGTGCAGATGACGAGGGGGAGCCTGTGATAAGCCGCATATTACGTTCGCTTCTGGCATTGGCCTCCAGTTCAGCAGTGACCGGAGTAATTTCTGGTACATGCCTTTCGTGGAGCCTGTGGGACGCCTATGGACGTAAGGGGAGTTTTCTCACAGTTTACGGTCAGATATTGGATACGCTCGGAGGATTGATAATTCTCTGTGGTGTATTGGCGGTCATATTCTTTGTCTTTATGGCGCTATTACAATTGCTCTTCCAATGGATTGTTAAGATGGATCAGAAGCCTGATCTGTCGCTTCACGCGGTAGCGCCGTCCGCACCCTTTCTGCTGATGGCCATTTATAGCCTTTATCAGGGCGCAGGAGTGGCTCTGATAGTCAGTTGTCTTTTGGGCATGTTAAGTGTGGCTATCTATTTACTGATATACCGTCCTGATAGGGACGTGGCGAAAGCCCTCACTTAAGTCAGGTAGAGATGCTAAAGGGGCGGTATGACCGACCGACTTTTGCCCTTCGATGCACCGCTGGAGCGGCTCAAAGCGCTTCACCCCAAGAAGATCGACCTGACGCTGGATCGAATGCTGCGGGTGTGCGAAGCGCTGGGCAATCCGCAGGATCGTCTGCCGCCGGTGATCCATGTGGCCGGCACGAACGGCAAGGGTTCGACCCTTGCTCTGCTGCGGGCCATAGCCGAGGCGCAGGGTTTGCGCGTTCATGTCTATACCTCGCCACATCTGGTGCGCTTCGCCGAACGCATCCGTGTGGCCGGTACTCTGATTACGGACGATTATCTGGCGGACGTGCTGGATCGCGTGGAAAAAGCCAATGCGGGTCGGCCCCTGACCTTTTTTGAAGCGACAACCGCCGCCGCTTTTCTGGCCTTTGCGGAGGTCGAAGCCGATGTGCTGCTGCTCGAAACTGGGTTAGGCGGTCTGCTGGACGCCACCAATATTATCCGTGCACCGAAGATCAGTATCATTACGCCCATTGACTACGACCATCAGGCCTTTCTGGGCAATGACCTGAGCACTATCGCCAAGCAGAAGGCCGGGATCATCAAACCCGGTTGCCCGGTCATCAGCGCGCATCAGGCCGATGAAGCCGAAGCCGTCATCGAACGCGCCGCTCTCAAGGCGCGCAGTCCGCTCTATACGGCAGGCCAAGGATTTGAAGCGCACGAAGAAAACGGGCGCCTCGTTTTTCAGGACGAAGACGCCTTGCTCGACCTCAGCCTGCCGCGTCTGCCCGGCGCGCACCAGATTGACAATGCGGCTCTGGCCATCAAGGCGGCGCGACTGATGGGCTGGTCGTCAGAGGCCATGGATCAGGGCTTGCAAGGCGCCGTCTGGCCCGCGCGGATGCAGCGTTTGAAAGCCGGACCTTTGGTGGCGGCGCTCCCGGAAGGCTCGGAACTGTGGCTCGACGGCGGGCACAATCCGCACGCGGCGCGGGCCCTGCGCGCCCATATCGACCGGCTCCAAGTGCGTGACCCCAAGCCGTTGCATTTGATCTGTGGGCTGATTAATACCAAAGACGCGACCGAATTTTTCGCGCATTTCAAAGGGCTTGAAGCCAAAATTACCTGCGTCGGCTTTTCGTCTGATGCCGTCATCCCGCCCGCCGAGCTGGCTGCCAGGGCGGCCCAAAGCGGCTTTGCGGCGACCGTCGCGGAAAGCGTAACCGATGCTGTGGCGCGTATCACCAACGGCCCTGCGCGCGTGCTGATCTGTGGGTCGCTCTATCTGGCGGGTGACGTGCTGGCTCTGTCGCCGGATACATGGCCCAGCTAAGGGTGTGGGGCCAAAGTAAGCATCATGTGACCCCACAAACCCTGTAACCAAAGAAAAAGCCTCGCTTAGGAAGCGAGGCTTTTTCTTTGGTAGAAGATCTGGGGCCGCAGGCCCCAGACCCCGTTAGCTGTCGAGGAACGAGCGCAGTTTGCGCGAGCGGCTGGGGTGCTTCAGCTTGCGCAGCGCCTTTGCCTCAATCTGACGGATACGTTCGCGTGTCACCGAGAACTGCTGACCCACTTCTTCCAACGTGTGGTCGGTGTTCATACCGATGCCGAAGCGCATCCGCAGCACGCGCTCCTCACGCGGCGTCAGCGACGCCAACACGCGCGTCGTGGTTTCGCGCAGGTTCGACTGGATCGCCGCGTCGATAGGCAGGACGGCGTTCTTGTCTTCGATGAAGTCGCCGAGGTGCGAATCCTCTTCGTCCCCGATGGGGGTTTCGAGCGAGATCGGCTCCTTGGCGATCTTCAGAACCTTGCGCACCTTCTCCAGTGGCATGGCCAGCTTTTCAGCCAGTTCTTCCGGCGTCGGTTCGCGGCCGATTTCATGTAGCATCTGACGCGAGGTGCGGACGATCTTGTTGATCGTCTCGATCATGTGCACCGGGATACGGATGGTGCGCGCCTGATCGGCAATCGAGCGCGTGATGGCCTGACGAATCCACCAGGTGGCGTAGGTCGAGAACTTGTAGCCGCGGCGATATTCGAACTTATCGACGGCCTTCATCAGGCCGATATTGCCTTCCTGAATCAGGTCAAGGAATTGCAGACCGCGGTTGGTGTACTTCTTGGCGATCGAGATAACGAGACGCAGATTGGCCTCGACCATCTCCGTCTTCGCCTGACGGGCCTCGCGCTCACCCTTTTGTACCGTCTGCACGATGCGGCGATAATCATCGACGGCCACGCCCATATCGGTGGCCAGTTGAATGATGTCGGCGCGGATACGGCCAATGGGACCGGCTTCGTTATCAGCAAACTTCTGCCAGCGCACGCCCAGCTCACGCACTTTGTCCGTCCACTGAGGATCAAGCTCGCGGTGGTAGTAGTTCTGCAAAAACTCTTGTCTGGAAATGCCGTAGGAGTCGGCCAGACGCAGCAGGCGGCCTTCCAGCGACATCAGGCGCTTGTTGATCGTATAGAGCTGTTCGACCAGCGCTTCGATGCGCTGATTGTTGAGCTTCAGCGTCTTAAGGTGACGGGTGATCGCCGAGGTGACCTCGTCATAGGCCACCTTATCCGCCGGATCGACGGGCGACCCTTCGAGGCGCGCGCCCAGAATGCGCTCCTGAAGGCTGCGATAGGTTTCAAACTCACCGGCAATGGCGTCCAGCGTCGCCATCACGCCTTCGCGCAGTTCCGATTCCATCGCCGACACCGAAGGCCCGGCGCCGTCGTCGAAATCGTCTTCCTCTTCTTCTTCCGGCTGAGGCTTCTTCTCTTCCTCATCCATCGGGACGTAGTCGTCGTCGTCCTCGTCGTCGCCATCCGCCTTCTTTTTCGGCTCCGGCTTTTTGGCCTCAACCTTGGGCTCCGGCTTGGGTTCCGGTTTCGGCTCAGGGGCCTTCACAACCGGCTCAGGCGCGCGCATGGCGATCGGCGCGTCGGCGTCCTCTTCTTCGGCGTCGTCATCCAGCGCTCCCGGAGGCGGGCCTTCCGACGGGCCGCCGCCATAGGTGCCTTCGAGGTCAATGATTTCGCGCAGCAGGATACGGCCCGACTCCAGTTCTTCGCGCCAGATCATGATGGCTTCGAAGGTCAGGGCCGATTCACACAGGCCACGGATCATGGTGTCGCGACCGGCTTCGATGCGCTTGGCGATGGCGATTTCGCCTTCGCGCGACAGAAGCTCGACCGAGCCCATTTCGCGCAAATACATGCGCACAGGGTCATCGGTGCGGTCGTAGGACGAGGTCTTTTCGGCGACGACCACGCCGCCCGTTTCCTCGCGGACCGCGATTTCGCCGCCCTCCGTCGCTTCCTCTTCAGAATCGACGACATTCACGCCCATCTCGGTGAGCATAGCCAGGGTGTCTTCGATCTGCTCCGAAGTAAACTCTTCGGACGGCAGCACCTTGTTCAGCTCGTCCATAGTGACGTAGCCGCGGGCCTTCGCATTCTTGATGAATTTCTTGACGCCGGCATCGGTCAGGTCGAGAAGGGGGCCGTCAGAGGGCGTATCGGCTTCGGGTTTGTCCGTCGCTGTGCTCATCTATCTCTCCGCCCATGACGCAGCCGTCATGAGACCTTGGAACCAGATGCGGCATTTTTGCCGCACCAAACCTATATTTACGAAGAAGATCAACGAAGTCTTAACCTAGACGTCGCTTTCCGCTTCAAAAATTTGTCCGCTTTTCAAGGCTTTGCGCAAACTGTCGCGTTCCTGCTTGGTCCGGACGAAAATTTCAGCATCAAATTCTGCCGAAGCGTCGTCACGGGCTGCCTTCAACGCACGATCCAAGGCCGTCAAACGCGCGAACGCATTGAACGCTTTGATCCAGCCGGCCTGCGCATCTGCGAGAGTTGTGTCCTGTGCGAGGATTGGCGAGGCCGATCTGAGGGCCGCCTTTTGTATCTCGCTCAACAATGCGCCGAAACCTTGATTTTGCAGATGGCGGTTCACAGCGCCTGAGTCAAGGGGGCTTGTGGAAAAACTTAAAGCGACCAGAGCGCGAACCAGTCCGTCAAGCGCCGGGTCGCCAAGTCCATAGGATTCCAGCGCTTCCATATGGTCAAACATCCAGTCGGGATGATCGAGCAGACCCTGCGCCAGTGCCGCGGCCATCGGATCGAGTGCTTTCGACAGGGCGCGGGCGGCCTGCTGACCTTCCGGCGTGGCGATGGTCGGTGGCTCGATCAGGCGGCCTTGCGCGTCGCGGCGCGGAAAGCGCCCGCGGGCCTGTGCGCCCTGAAAACCGGCCTGAAACCCTGGCTGAAAGGTTTGTGGCTGACGCTGGAACAGGGCGTCGTAGCGCGCCATCAGATCCTGCCGATAGGAGTCGGCCAGGTCCTTGTCCTCGATCTGCGCCGCCAGTGCCCGCAACCGCTTGCGCAGGCCGGCCTTGCGCTCCGGCGTATCGAGCGGCTCCAGCTCCAGTTCGCGTTTGAACAGCACCTCGACAAAGGGCTGGGTCTCGCTAAGGGATTCGCGCAGCGCCAAAGCGCCCTTTTCGCGCAGGACGTCGTCCGGGTCCTTGCCGCCGGTGATCAGGCAGACCTTGAACGACTTGCCCGGCTTGAGCTTGGGCAGGGCGCGGTCCAGCGCCCGGTTGGCGGCACGCATACCGGCCTTGTCGCCGTCGAAGCACAGGGTGGGCTCCGGGTGTCGACGCCACAAAATGTCGATCTGTTCTTCGGTGAGCGCGGTTCCCAGCGGCGCGACGGCGGCGATCTGCGCCCGCTGACAGGCCAGCACGTCCATATAGCCTTCGACCACGACCAGTTCCGGCCCCGTCTGGCTGGAGCCGAGGATTTTCAATGCCTTGGGCAGGCCGTACAGCAGCGACCCCTTGTGGAACAGCGGGGTTTCCGGCCCGTTGAGATATTTGGCTTTTTCGTCGGGATCGAGCGCCCGCCCGCCGAAAGAGACGATCTTTGAGCGCGCGTCCTCGATGGGGAACATCAGGCGGTTGCGAAAACGGTCATAGGGGGCCTTGTAGTTTTGAGGTTGCCCTACCGCTTCGCTGTTTGAGGGCCGGATCTCGATCAGCAGGCCGCATTCGACCAGTTCGGAAACCTTGGCGCCTTTCTGCACCAGCGCATCTTTCAGCGCCGTCTGCTCCTTGGGCGCGTATCCCAGACCGAAATGCGCGACGTCCTGTTCAGACAGGCCGCGCTTTTTCAGATAGTCACGCGCGGCCCTGGCGCCCGGCGTGTTATCGTGCAAACGGGCGGCAAACCAGCGGGCCGCCAGTTCCATCCAGTCGTTCAGCGATTGACGCTTCTGTTCGGCTTGCGCCGCCTGCGGCGTCTGCACCGGCAGGGCCATGCCCGCTTCGCTGGCCAGCCGTTCGACGGCTTCGACAAAGCTCAGACGCTCCGTCTCCTGAAGGAAGGAGATGATGTCGCCATGCTTGCCGGAAGAGAAGTCATGGAAAAACCCCTTCTCATCATTGACGTAGAAGGAGGGTGTTTTTTCCTTGGAAAAGGGCGACAGGCCGACCCATTCGCGGCCATTGCGGCGCAGCTTGACCGCCTTGCCAATGACCTCAGACGGCCGCAAGCGGGATTTCAGTTCTTCCAGAAAACGATCGTCGAAGCGCACGGTTTACATATACGCCTTGCACCCGGAAAGAAAAGAGAAAGCGGCTTTGCTCACGCCGAGAAAAGCGGTTCCACCTTGTCGAAATAACGGTTGGGTTTAACGAGCAGACCCTCTTTGGCGAAGATGTGATTGAAGCGGCCGATAGCGCCCATACCGATAATCCCGTCATCCAGACCAAAACCGCTGTTAGCTTGTGGGTCAAGTAGGGTCACGGGGGCCCCCTTTATCGGAAATCCGCCTATGTCCAGCGAGTCCGCGTGCACATAGCGCGATTTGGTGGTGTCGCCATGTATGCCCTTGATCGGTTGCTCCCGAGGATGGGCATAGCGGTCCCACAGTTTGTTCTTTCTAACAAACTGAGGATGCAAAATAAGGGCCGGAGGTGAGCCTGTATCGAGCAAGCAATCGGCCTTGATGCCGTCGATCATGACATCGACATAGATTTTTTCACCCGCACCCTTCTGCTCACGGCGGCTGGGCCACGGATGATACCCGGTAATGTCAAATTTATCGCTACCGGACTGGAAGCGAATACGCGAGGCTTCAAAATCGAGCTGGCTGGGTACACCCGTCAGAAAGCCAGCCGCCAGAAGGCCCTCGTAATCACTGCTTTCGAGCATCTCCAGTCCGCCCATGGCCATGGCCTTGACGCGAAAGCTCTCGCCGAAGACCACATCCGTTGCCTCGTAGATTTGGGTGTAAGCGCTACCGCCAAGGCCGGATGTGCGCATACCCTCAACCCGCCGCAGGCCCAGCTTGCGGGCTAGGGACGGACGGATATAGCTTCTAGAAGCGCCGGTATCTACTACAAAGTAGAATGGCCCCTGGTCGTGGATGGTGAGGCTGGTCATTATCCGCCGTGATCGGGTGACCGCGATCGGTACTGAAATCTCGTTTGCGTGCGCGGACGATGCGGCGAAAGCAAGACTCGATAGTCCTGCCAGACACTGACGTTTGTTAATCATTTTTCCCTCCCCCCGGTGTTTCCCCGGTTGTCTTAAGGCATCTCACGTCCTTGGGTGGGTGTCAACCTATGCCAACGGCCGAAGATGCTAACCGCATCCGGCTGTTGAAGAAACAAGAATTTTTCATGTGTATCAACGACATGAGGCATTCACGAATGGAATACCAAGAGGTACGGGACAGGCAAGGTAGGACAACGCACCGCACGAGCTTTGCGCGCTCGTTGTGGTTCATATTTTCGGGTGTTCAGCTTGTCGGGCCGTTTACGGCAGCGGCGGACAACCGTCATCACGGATCATGCCCGCACAACGCACGCCCGTCAGGTCATTGACCCAACCCGTGGTACCTTTGGCCCGCTTGATTTTGAGCCACATGACCGGCTCAGGGCGGTTTTGGGGAACCGGGTCCCAGGCGATTTCGGCAAGACCGGGCTCTATGTCAGACTCAGCCCAGCCCAAGCGCTGCCCGGACCGCCACAGTACCAGCCAGCCCTCACCCGAATAGCCAATGATGTAAACGACATCGCCCTTGGCGAGTTCGTTGGCTTGGCTATTGGGCTCGACCACGACACCCCGCAGGGGAGGGTAATGGAACTCCCGCTCGACGACGTCCGCCCATTCATTGGCGCGCAGCGAGCCAATCTTGCGCGCCTTGGGAGAGGGGCGATCATAAACCGGGACGGGCCGCGTCCACTGCAACTTACCTGACAAACCGCAGGCTTCTCCGGGGCAGGCCCCCTTGTCGACAAAGACGCCATGGGTCTGGGGCGGCGGAATATCGGCGACGGGTTTAGCCGGCGTTGAGGCCAAAAGCAGCGCGGCCAACACACTCAGTATCATGGCGACGGTCTCCCACCCTTCCGGTTTACCCGGCACCAACCAGTGGTCTCACGCCTCCATGAGGGCGTCAATACTCAGAAATAGGCCTGACCTGCGGCAATGGAGCGATGGTAATCGAGCCGCCGGTAAAAGGCTTCCGGGTCTTTTGGCTTCACCACCCACGAGGGATCATGGTTCAGCAGGTCATAGAGCCGCGTCAGGGTGAAGCGCACGGCAGACCCGCGCGCGAACAGCGGCAGGGCCGCGATTTCGGCCTCCGACAGAGGACGCTCATCGTGATAACCCTGCACAAAGGCGGAGATCATGTCGGGCAGGGGCTGGCCGCCCGGCGTAAAGCCCCAGGCGTTCAGCGCCACGGCCAGATCATAGGCGTAGACGTCGGTGCAGGCGTAGTAGTAGTCGATCACGCCTGTGACCTGCCCCTCATCGTCCATCAGCACATTGTCGGTGAAATAGTCGGCATGGATAGCCCCCGACGGCAGATCCGTGGGCCAGCGCGCTTTCAGCCACGCCACTTCGTCGCGGAAATCGGCCAGCACGGCTTCGGCCCGCGCCGATTGCACCGCCCGCGGTTCGCAACGGCTGATCAGGGCATCCCAGTGCGCAATGCCCATGCTGTTTTCGCGGGTCTGGGGGAAATCCGCTCCTGCGGCGTGCAGCTTGGCCAGATATTGACCGGCCGAGGTGGCGTGCCGCGTATCCGGATTGCGCGGCCAGCGACCGGGCAGCCACTTGATCAGGGCGCACGGCTTGCCATTGATGCGACCGACCGTCGTCCCGTCTGTCATGATGGCTGGCCCCGGCGCCGGATAGCCCTTGCGGTCCAGATGCAGGGTGTAGTCCATGAAATAGGGCAGGTCTTTTTCGGGCGTCGCGGCCTCAAAAAGGGTCAGGGCATAGAGGCCGGTCGTCGTTTCGACCTTGAAATTGGTATTGGAAACGCCTTCCTCTATGCCTTCCAGATGGATCAGGTCACCGATTTCATACCGGCTCAGATAGGCGCGGGCCTCTTCCAGAGATACCTTGGTGAAAACGGCCATGTGCCCGAATGCCTCTAAAGTCTTGTCTCGCTCTGATGCTCAGGCGAGGGGACAAGCCTATACGCAATGCGACGCCCTTTCGACAATAGGGCCGTTCATATAGGGCCCTGCGTCATTCGCGTCGTGGTCCGAAGATTGACCATCCTCAAAGCCTTGCCCTATAAGGGGCCGCGCCGATCTGTAAGTCGCGCTAAACCCGCCGGTAAGAATCTATCGCTTGGGATTGGCGACTAAATCTCATAGGCGCAAAGGCGAAAACAGGAGTTGTTTCGTGGCCAGGACCGTTTCTTCCGTACTTGACCTTGTCGGCAATACGCCGCTGATCCGCCTCAAACGCGCGTCGGAAGAGACCGGTTGCGACATCTATGGCAAGGCGGAATTCCTCAATCCGGGGCAGTCGATCAAGGATCGCGCCGCTCTGTGGATCATCCGGGATGCCGAGGCGAAAGGCCTGCTGAAGCCCGGCGGCACGATTGTCGAAGGCACTGCGGGCAATACCGGTATCGGTCTGGCCATGGTGGCCAATGCGCTGGGGTATAAGGCCGTCATCGTCATTCCGCGCACGCAGGCGCAGGAAAAGAAGGACGCCATCCGCATGTTGGGCGCCAAGCTCATCGAGGTCGATGCCGTCCCCTATTCCAATCCGGACAACTATGTCCGTTATTCCGGGCGTCTGGCCGAAGAACTGGCGAAGACGGAACCGGGCGGGGCCATCTGGGCCAACCAGTTTGACAATGTCGCCAATCGTCAGGCCCATATCGACGGCACCGCTCCCGAAGTGTGGGCGCAGACCGACGGCAAGATCGACGGCTTTATCTGCTCGGTCGGATCCGGCGGTACGCTGGCCGGTATGGCGTTGGGGCTGCGCGCGTTCAATCCGGCGATACAGATCGGTCTGGCTGATCCGTTCGGCGCGGCCCTGTTCAGCTACTACACGACGGGCGAACTGAAATCCGAAGGCACCTCGATCACCGAAGGCATCGGTCAGGGACGCATCACCGCTAATCTGGAAGGTTTGACGCCGGACTTCACCTGTCAGGTGGCTGACGAAGAGTGGCTGCCGGTACTTTATGATCTTGACCGCTACGAAGGCCTGCTGGTCGGCGGTTCGGCGGCGCTCAATGTCGCCGGCGCGATCAAGATGGCCAAGGCGATGGGGCCGGGCAAGACCATCGTCACCGTCCTGTGCGACTATGGCAACCGCTACGCCTCGAAGATTTTCAACGCCGAATTCCTGAAATCCAAAGGCCTGCCCGTCCCGCCGTGGAGCGAGGGGTGAACCGGAGGGATTTAGATTCCCTGCGCGGCAAAGACCGGTCTGTCCTGCGGCTGAGCGGAGGCGTGGCCCAGATCACGCGCCTGTGCCCGCAGCCAGTCCATGAAACGCACCTGCGCCATCGACGGTTCGCGCGTTTGCGGCCACACCAGATGATAGCCGAAGCTGACCGGCGCATCTTTTTCGTTAAACAGGCCGCGCAGACGACCGGCGCGCAGATCGGCCTCGGCAATGGTGCGCTTGGCCAGAGCCACGCCGCGTCCGGCGACGGCCGCTTCGATCACCATATGGCTTTGGTTGAAGCGCGGCCCGCGCGAGGCGTCAATCTCATCGGCACCGTGCGCCTTGAGCCACATGGCCCAGTCGGGATCGGACGGATCGAGGTCAGAGGAGACGTCGTGCAACAGCGTGTGGTGCGCCAGGTCCGCAGGCTTGCGGATCGGCGCGGCCTCATACAAGGCGGGCGAGCAGACGGGCAGGACCGCTTCTTCGAGCAGGTGCTCGACATTCAGCCCGTTGTAATTACCCGTGCCGTAGCGGATGGCCAGATCAATGTCCGAGACCGCGAAATCGGTCGGGGCCATATCGGCCGACACCCACACGTCGATGTCCGGATTGGCGGCCGAAAAATCACCCAGACGCGGCATCAGCCATTTGGCCGCGAAGCTGGGGGCCACCGACACGGTGACGCGGCCCTTTTGCTGCGTCTGACGCATGATGCGCGTCGCTTCGAACATTTTTTCAAAGGCTTCTTTGAGGATGATCGAGGAAGCCTTACCGGCGTCGCTCAGCACCACACGGCGGCCGTCGCGCACAAACAGCTCGACACCGACATGCTCTTCCAGCAGGCGGATTTGCTGAGAGACGGCACCGGGTGTAACGAACAACTCCTCGGCGGCGTGCTTGAAACTTTCGTGGCGCGCGGCGGCTTCGAACACCCGAAGCGCCGACAGCGGCGGCAGACGGTCACGCGACATTGAAAACTATCCAATCTAAACCCAGCGCTCTATATAGCGCATCCATCGTTTAACAAATCTAATCTTTGCGTTCCGGAGACAAAAATGAGTGACGCGCACCCGTCCCCCGCTATCGAAGTCCTCGAAGCCGGTCAGGCCTGGGAAACCGATGCCGTGATCATCGGCGCGGGCCCGGTGGGCCTGTTCGCCGTGTTCGAACTGGGCCTGCTCGATATCAAGGCGCACCTGATCGACATTCTCGACAAGGTGGGCGGTCAGTGCGCCGAGCTTTATCCGGAAAAGCCGATCTACGACATTCCGGCATGGCCAATCATCACGGGTCAGGAAATCACCGATCGTCTGCTGGAACAGATCGCGCCGTTTGGGGCCAAATATCACCTCGGTGAAATGGCTGTGGCCGTCGAAAAGCTTGAGCAGGATGACGGCACGACCAAGTGGAAGGTGACGACCGATCAGGGCACGTCGGTCATTGCACGCTGCATCCTGATCGCCGCTGGCGGCGGCTCGTTCCAGCCCAAAAAGCCGCCCATCCCCGGCATTGATGGCTTTGAAAACATTGGGGCCGGCATTGGCGTGCACTACGCCGTGCGCAAGATGGAAGCCTTCCGCGGCAAGCGCATTGTCATTTCAGGCGGCGGTGATTCGGCGCTCGACTGGACGCTCAACCTGCAACCCATTGCCGAGCGCGTGACCCTGATGCACCGCCGCGACGACTTCCGCGCCGCTCCGCACAGCGTGGCGCAGATGCGCAAGCTGGTCGAAGAGGGCAAGATGGACCTGATCATCGGTCAGGCCACAGCCCTGTCCGGTGAAACGGGCCACAAGTTGACCGGCGTCACCATCGAAGACAATGACGGCCAGGAAATCCACATCGACGCCGATACCTTCCTGCCCTTCTTCGGCCTGACCATGAAGCTGGGGCCCGTAGCGGAATTTGGCCTTAACCTGCACGAAAATCTGATTCCGGTGGATACGGAAAAGTTCGAGACTTCGACGCCGCAAATCTTTGCTATCGGCGATATCAACTACTATCCGGGCAAGCTGAAGCTCATCCTGTCGGGCTTCCACGAAGGCGCTCTGGCGGCGCAGGCCGTCTTCCGCTACGTCTTCCCGGACAAGAAGCTGCGCTTCCAGTACACGACCTCATCGTCGGACCTGCAAAAGAAGCTGGGCGTGAAGTAGCAGGGGCACGCCCCTGCCCCCGGAATTGGGTGTATGTGACCCCGTCTCAGTTCAAACTGAGGCGGGGTTTTATTTTTACTCCGTTGCGTTATGCTTGGGCTATGAAGCGTGACGAGGTCATTTCGGTGTTGCAGAGCCATCGCCCGGAGCTGGAACGGCTTGGGGTGCGCCGTGCGGCCTTGTTCGGATCCGTCGCGCGAGATGCCCAAAGGCCAGACAGCGATATCGACATTCTGGTGGACCTTGATCCGCAGGCCCGCCTCGGCGTGTTTGAGTATGTGGGCATAGTGGAGTTTATCCAGTCCCTGTTCACTGTCCCGGTGGATGTCGCCAATTCGGTGAACTTGAAGGCCCTTGTACGGCCAGCCATAGAACGGGAAGCGGTCTATGCGTTCTGAACGCGAACGGCAGGCACTGGCCGACATCGCGGAAAATATTGGTCTCGCCCTTAGCTTTGTTGAAGGATTGGATGAAACGGCCTTTGCGGCAGATCTCAAAAGCTATTACGCGGTCGTGCGTTGTCTGGAGATTATCTCTGAAGCCAGCCGTAAACTGTCAGATGAGTTAAAAGCACGCCATGCTGAATTGCCTTGGAAACAGATTGCGGGTTCGGGAAATATCTATCGCCACGATTACGGGAACGTCGCGCACAGCATGGTATGGATCACGCTACAGAAGGACCTGCCTCTGCTTAAAGCGGTTGTTGACGAGGAAGAGGTCTGAACCCCAATCGTTACAAAACTGTTGCCAAATCGCGCCACTATTCGACGTATGAAAACGTTGCGTCTTTTTCTGCTGAGCCTTTGCGTCTTACTCCTCCCTGTTGCTGTCTCGGCGCAGGAGGATTGGGCGGATGAGGTCGTGGTGCGGGGCCGGGCGGCGGTCGGTCCGGCCCTGTGGCGCGTGTCGGATGACGACAGTCAGGTCATCATTATCGGCGTGCTGCCGGTGTTTCCTAAAAAGCAGGTGTGGAAGACGACGCGTATAGAAAATGCCCTGCGCGGGGCCAATGGCCTGATCACACCACCGGACAACAGCACGGGCCCCGGCGACGTATGGTCCCTGATGCGCAACAAGGGTTTGCCGGGTGGCGGTCGGCTGAAAGACGCTCTGACCGCTGATCTCTATGCCCGTTATGAGGCCACGGCGCGCCGGGCAGGTGTCTCCACAAAGGATTTTGCCAAAGACAAACCGGTCTGGGCCGGGGCGCGTTTGCGCCGTGAGGTGCTGCAAAAATATGGCCTCAGTGAGAACGAGCCGCTGACGACGATCAGGCGTCTGGCGCGCACGGCCGGCGTGTCGGCGCGCGCGGCCGGGCGTTACGACAGCGGGCCCTTGTTCAAGGCGGTCAATGCCATGAGCGAAGAGGCGAGCGAAGCCTGTCTGCGCTATACGCTGGACGATATCGACTTCGATATGGATCGGGCACCGCGCGCCGCTCAGGCCTGGTCTGTAGGCGATATTCCGACGCTGCGCAGCCTCTATCAGGGCTCGGTCCTGATGAAATGCCTATCGGGATCGCCCACCGCCACGGCGACGCTCAATCGCAGCATTACCGACTCCGTTAGTTCGGTCAGTGACGCCCTGAACAAACCCGGCAAAACGGTAGCCGTCCTGCCCTTAGGCCAGTTGTTGCGCAAGGGCGGCGTGCTCGAAAAGCTGCGCGCCAGAGGCTACCGGGTGTCAGCCCCTGAAAATTGAAGCTAATCGATCCACTCGATAAAGGCCTTCACCGTTGTCACTGCGGCGGCGACGTCGGCGGGCATTTCGGTCAGGGTTTCCGTCAGACCATAGAGATCGGTGATGGCGTCAGGGGCCTTGGGCTCAAAGCCCAGCGCCTCGGTCACAAAGGCTGGGAACTTGGCCGCGTGTGCCGTGGACAGAACGATCTGTCCGCCCGTGGCCTCGCCGGTTTCGCGGCGGGTCAGGGCTGCCGAAAGCGCCACGGCGGTGTGCGGGCAGATGACCTGACCCCAGCGCTCATAGGCCTGCTTGATGGTGGCTCTGGTCTGTTCTTCGGAAACGGTCGAGGCTGAAACTTCAGATTTCAGGGCCTCTTGCAGATCGCCGGACAATGCCACTTCACCCGACTGCCCAAAGACATCGAACAGATCGCGCGTCGCGTCCGCGTCACGGCCGGAAGCCTCAAACACCAGACGCTCAAAGTTTGACGGCGCCTGCACGTCCATCGAGACGGAGGCGGTTTCAACCGCCTGACGGCGCACATAGCGACCATTATTGATGGCCTGATTGAGGGCGTCGTTGCGGTTCACGGCGGCGTGCAGATGACCGACATTGCCGCCGATCTGGCGCGCCACCCAACCGGCGAAGGCGTCGCCGAAATTACCGGTCGGCACGACAAATTCCGGCTTGGTCAGGCCAGAATGGGCCGCGGCGGCCAGATAGTAGGGCACCTGCCCCAAGAGGCGGCCCCAGTTGATCGAATTGACCGAAGAGATCAGACCCTGAGCCTTCAAAGACGGCTCAGACAGCAGCGCCTTGACGATCTTCTGGCAGTCGTCGAAATCGCCCTTCACCCCGACATTCAGCACGTTGTCGGCCTGAACCGTCGTCATCTGGAGGCGCTGAACGGGCGAAACGCGGCCCAGCGGATGGAAGACGATCAGTTTGACGTGCTCAGACCCCGCAAAGGCGCGTACGGCGGCCGCGCCCGTATCACCGGAGGTGGCGGTCACCAGGGTGAGCTTTTCGCCGCGTTGCGACAGGGCCGCATCGGTCAGCGGGGCCATCATCTGCATGGCCATGTCTTTGAAAGCGTGGGTCGGGCCGTGGTACAGTTCGAGCAGATAAAGGTCGTCTTCCAGTCGCGTCAGAGGCACGGCCCCATCGCGCAGAAAAGCGTCTTCGGTGCGCTGAGCCGCCGCCTTGACCGCCTGATCACCCAGAACACCGACGCCAAACAGCCTGAGCAGTTTCACCGTCAGGTCGGCATAGCCGCCATTCGAGGCGGCGGACAGGTCGAAATCCGGTGTCGGCCACGCCTGCGGTACATAGAGCCCGCCATCGGGGGCCAGACCGTCGAGCAGAGCGCCCGCAAAGCTGCGTTGATCTTTGAAACCGCGCGTGCCGATATAGTTCATTTTGTTACCATTTCTTAAAAGCATTCAAACCCTTCTTGCTTCGCGAAGGGATTGTCCGCTAATAGGCGCAAGGGTTTCGCCCGCGATAAAACACTCGCGGCGGGCCTATCATTTTCAGACGCCTGAGAAAAGACTTTCCATGACGGTCGCGGCCATAAAATCGGACTTTCCGGCGCATATCGCGCAGGCGAAGCGCGTGACGCTGAAGGTCGGCTCGGCCCTTATCGTCAATCCGCAAACCGGTGCGGCCAACACGCTCTGGATGCGCGGTCTGGCCGAAGACGTGGCGCGGCTGCGTCAGGCCGGGGTGGAGGTGATGATCGTCTCTTCCGGGGCAGGTGCCCTGGGGCGGCGTTATCTGGGGCTCACCACGCGGCAATTGCCGCTAGATCGTAAGCAGGCGGCGGCGGCGGCAGGTCAGCCGATCCTGATGCGCGCCTGGGACGAGGTGTTTTCCGAACACGGCATCAAGGTCGCACAGGTCCTGCTGACGCGCGAGGATACCGAACGTCGCCGGCGCTGGCTCAATGCCCGCGAAACGGCGGACACCCTGCTCAAGCTGGGCGTCGTGCCGATCGTCAATGAGAACGACACGGTGGCGACCGAAGAAATCCGCTATGGCGACAATGACCGGCTGGCGGCGCGGGCGGCCATGCTGGTGCGGTCTGAGGCGCTGGTCCTGCTCTCGGATATTGACGGGCTTTATACCGCCGATCCGCGCAATAATCCCTCAGCGGAACATATCGCTGTGGTCGAAACCATCACGCCGGACATCGAAGCCATGGCCGGGGGAGCCAATGCCGCTGCCGGTGTTGGCACGGGCGGTATGGCGACCAAGATCGCCGCGGCGCGCATCGCCGGGGCGGCGGGCTGTTCGACCACCATCATGAACGGTCAGGCCCTGCGGCCCTTGTCGGCGCTGGGTCAGGGGGCGCGCTACACCCTGTTTGCCGCGCAAGGCTCATCGGGGGCGGCCTATAAGGCGTGGATCGCCGGGACGGTGGTGCCGGCGGGGCAAATCCATATCGACGCCGGAGCCGCCAGAGCACTCGCTTCGGGTAAATCTCTGTTGCCGTCGGGCATCAGTTCGGTCGCAGGCCTGTTTGACAAGGGCGACAGCGTGTCGGTTCTGCACGATGGGCGCGAACTGGCGCGCGGTATCGCGGCCTACAGCTCGGACGACATCGCCGCCATCAAGGGCCGGGCGAGCCGCGACATAGAAGGCGTTTTAGGCTACACGTCGGGGGATGAGGTCATACATCGTGACGATCTGGTGATGGTGTGAGCGATGGACTGGGGGGAACTGTTTGCACGATGGCCTTCGCTCGCTTTCATTTTTAAATGGGGTGGGTGGCTGCTTTTAACGCTGATGCTGGTCTTCATGATCCGGATGAGCTTTGCTCGAAGCCGCAAAGAAAAGCCGCCACATCCGATTGTGATTGTTTCAGCCGAGGAGGGCTTCAAGGTATTAACCGAAGGCTTCGAGAAAGCCACCGTCCGCTGGTCTGATATTGAAGCGGTCACGATGATCAGGACCAATCAAGGGCCTTGGAAAGACGATCTTTTTTACCATATCGTCTATCCGGGTGGTGATCTCACATTGCCCTCGAAAGCGGAAGGCATAGTGCATTGGGTTGGCACGCTCACGGCTTTACCGGGTTTTGATCTCGAAAGTTACGGGCAGGCTTTAAGATCAACGCAGAACGACAGCTTTGCCGTAGTGCTAAAGCGCTCATAGAACTGACAAATACGGGAAACGGCATGGACACCGCTGACAATCTGACCCAACTGATGACCGATCTGGCCGCCAAGGCCAAGGCGGGGGCTGAGGCGCTGCGTCTGGCGGGGCCGCAGGCGCGCACGCAACTGATCCTCAGCGCAGCGAAACACATACGCGCCCAGCGGGACGCTATTCTGAACGCCAATGCGGCCGATGTGGAGGCTGCCTCACAGAAGGGTCTGTCCAGCGCAATGGTCGAGCGTCTGGTACTCAACCCGGATCGCGTAGAGGCTATGGCCAAGGGCCTCGAAGAGGTGGCGGCCCTGCCCGATCCGGTGGGCAAGGAACTGGCGCGCTGGGAGCGCCCGAACGGGCTCGATATTGCTCGCGTGTCCACCCCCATTGGCGTTATCGGCATCATCTATGAATCGCGCCCGAACGTGACCGCCGATGCGGCGGCCCTGTGTATCCGCTCCTCCAACGGGGCCATCCTGCGCACCGGGTCCGAAGCGCTGAACTCGGCCAAAGCCATCTTCGTCGCCTTTGAACAGGCCTTTGCCGAGGCCGATCTGCCCGCCGCCGTGCAACTGGTGCCGACGGCGGATCGGGACGCTGTGGGCCTGTTGCTGGGCGGTCTGAATGAGGCGGTCAATCTGATCATCCCGCGCGGCGGCAAATCACTGGTCGCGCGGGTACAGGCCGAAGCGCGCGTGCCGGTTCTGGCCCACCTCGAAGGGCTGAACCACACCTATGTCCACGCCGAGGCCGATGCAGACAAGGCTGTCTCTATCGTTCTGAATGCCAAGATGCGCCGCGTTTCGGTGTGTGGGGCGACTGAAACCCTGCTGATCGACAAGGCGGTGGCCGAAACCCTGTTGCCGCGTATCGCTCTGGCCCTGATCGAAAAAGGCTGCGAACTGCGCGGTGACGAAGCGGCGCGCGCCATCCAACCGATGACGGCGGCCACCGAGGACGACTGGCGCACAGAATATCTCGACAAGATACTGGCCGTGCGAGTGGTCAATGGCTTGAGCGAAGCGGTCGCGCATATCCGCACCTATGGCACCGAGCACACCGAGGCCATCATCACCGAAGACCCGGAAGCCGCCGAAGCCTTCCTCAATGAAGTTGATTCCGCCATCGTCATCTGGAACGCTTCGACGCAGTTTGCCGATGGGGGGGAATTCGGACTGGGGGCGGAAATCGGCATCGCTACCGGCCGGATGCACGCGCGCGGTCCCGTGGGGGCCGAGCAACTGACCACCTTCAAATACGTGGTGCGCGGCAGCGGGCAGACCCGGCCCTAAAACCATCCGGCTTTTTAACCAGCCTGTCACGCCTCTGTCTTCAAATCAGCTTAGGTCCTGCCCATAAAAAACCGGGGTGGAGACCTTTGATGGATAACAGGTTGTTAACGCACGCCGGGGTCTTATGGGCGCCGCAATATCAGGAGCCGACATATATGGCGGCGCAACCCCGCAAGCGCATCTTTCTGCCTCTGGTTCTGGGCCTTCTGGTCCTGATCACGCTTGCCCTGATGTCACCGGGCGCGCAGTGGCTGGTGTGGGTGGCGGTGGGCATTCTGGCCGTGAGCCTGCTGGTCACCTATAGCGAATTGCAACGCCACAAAAACGCCGTCGTGCCCGATGTGGTGCCGGTTCCGGAGCGCGTGCGCGTGCAACCGGAAGGCCCGAGCTTTCAGGAGGTGCTGCGCGCCATTCCTGATCCGGTGATGATCGTGTCGGGCATTGAGCCCAATGATATCGCCGGCCGCTGGATCGTCTTTGCCAATACGGCGGCCGTCGAAGCCTTCGGTATCGCCAAGGAGGGTGGTCTGCTCGTCTCCTCTCTGCGTTATCCCGAAGTGCTGGAGGCCGTCGATGAAGCCCTGTTCGGCAATATCGAACGCGACACGGTCTTTGAAACCTCCGGCGCTCAGGACAAGTTCTGGCGTGCCTGGACTTCGCCCCTGCCGGTCACCGAAGGCGGGCTGCGCCGTCTGGCCCTGCTGGTTATCCGCGACGAGACCGATATCCGCCGCATCGAGCGGATGCGCGCCGACTTCCTCGCCAATGCTTCGCATGAATTGCGCACGCCACTGGCGTCCCTGACCGGATTTATCGAAACCCTGCGCGGTCACGCCAAGGATGATCTGAAGGCGCGGGACAAGTTCCTGAACATCATGGCGTCGCAGGCCGACCGCATGGGGCGCCTGATACAGGACCTTCTGTCTCTTAGCCGCATCGAAATGAACGAACACGTACCGCCGTCCGGGGAAGCGGACATTTCGTTGTGCGCCCGTGACGTGATGGACAGCCTCAGCATTCTGGCGCAGGAAAAGGGCGTCTCTCTTTCCCTCAGCGGGCCGCCACCGGGCCAGTACTTCCTGACCGCCGACCGCGATCAGGTGTTGCAGGTCGTGCAAAACCTTTCGGATAATGCGTTGAAATACGCTCCGGCCGGTTCGACCATAGACATCGAAATTTTCAATGACTGCACCCTCGAAGAGGCCTTTGGCGCACGTGATCCGGCGGCGGCCAAGCTGGTGCTGCTCAGACCCGATCAGCGCGGGGGCTGGTACACGGTGGTGCGCGTCACCGACCGCGGGCCGGGGATTCGTCGCGAGTTTTTGCCGCGACTGGCCGAACGCTTCTACCGCGTAGAGGGCCAGAAGTCGGGCGACCGTCTGGGCACGGGGCTGGGTCTGGCCATCGTCAAGCACATTATCAATCGCCACCGCGGGGCGCTTGGGGTCGAATCCGTCGCCAAACCCTCGGCTCTGGCGGATAAGGACCTTCTGCCCTATGGCGGGCTCGATGTCGCCCCCACCGGACCGGTTGAGACCTATACCAGCTTCACCGCCTGCTTCCCTCAGCCCGGCCGCTATAAGGAAAGCCCGACGGTTGGGTTTGTGAACGCGCGCTAAGCGAAAAATGACAGTTTTGCCGCTGTGAGCGGCATGGTGTAATAAGCTTGTCACAAATTCAACATATGGGCTTTCGCTAAGGAACCTTACGTCATGAACAATCACATCGTCAGAACCTACGGCGAAGAACTCGACCAGCTCAGCGCAGAAGTGATGCTGATGGGCGGGCTTGCCGAAGCGCAGGTCGCTGACGCGGTCGAAGCCGTGGCGCGCCGTGATGTGGCCTTGGCGCAGAGCGTCATTGAACGGGACCGTAAGCTCGACGAGCTGGAGCGTGATGTCGAACGCAAGTGCATCCGTCTAATCGCCCTGCGTCAGCCCATGGCGGCAGACCTGCGCAAGACGGTGGCGGCGATGAAGATTGCCACCTCGCTGGAGCGCACGGGTGATCTGGCCAAAAACATCGCCAAGCGCTCGCTGGTGATTGCCGAGGCCGAACCGATGTCGCCGCTGACGCGCTCGATTGAACGCATGGGCAAGCTGGTGTCGTCGCGCCTGCGCGATGTGCTGGATGCCTACAAGGCCGCCAAGCTCGACATGGCCATGGCTGTGTGGTCGTCGGACACCGAGGTGGATGAGCACTATAACGCGCTGTTCCGCGAGCTTCTGACCTACATGATGGGTGATCCGCGCACCATTTCGGCCTGCACCCATATTCTCTTCATGGCCAAGAATCTGGAGCGGATCGGCGATCACGCGACCAATATGGCCGAACACATCCATTACGAAATCACGGGCGAAGACTATGTCGATGATCGCCCGAAAATGTCCACCCTATAGGGGCCATCAGGAACTGTCATGAGCGTAAAACCCTACATCATTATCGCCGAAGACGAAGACGCCCTGTCCACGCTTCTGCAATATAACCTCGAAAAAGAGGGCTATGAAGTAGGGGTTGCCATTGATGGTGACGAAGCCCTCATGATGATCAATGAGCGTCAGCCGGACCTTTTGGTCTGCGACTGGATGATGCCGAAGGTGTCGGGGATTGAAGTGACGCGCCGCCTGCGCGCCCAGACCGAGACACGCAACCTGCCCATCGTCATGCTCACGGCGCGCTCGGAAGAAACCGACCGCATCCGGGGCCTCGATACGGGTGCCGATGACTATGTGATCAAGCCGTTTTCGATGGTCGAACTGGTGGCGCGCATCCGCGCCGTCCTGCGTCGCATCCGTCCGGGTCTGTCGGAAGACCGGGTCATCTTCGGCGAAATCGTTATCGACCGTCTGTCGCACCGCGTGCAGCGTTCGGGCCGCGACGTGCATCTGGGGCCGACGGAATATAAGCTGCTCGACTATCTGATGCAGCACCCCAAGCGCGTCTTCAGCCGCGAACAGCTGCTCGATGCCGTGTGGGGCAACGACGTCTATGTCGAAGCCCGCACGGTCGATGTGCATATCGGTCGTTTGCGCAAGGCGCTCAATGCCGATACCGACTATGATCCGATCCGCACCGTGCGTTCCGCCGGTTATTCGCTGGATATGCAGGGCTGATTAACCACGTTTGGTCGCGGTTCCTTCACCGATCCATGTTATGAAAAAGCATGGATGCACGAAGCCCCGATGAGCCGGAAGAGATGATCCGCCTCGGTGGACCTATGCCGGTCTTTATCCGCTTGATGCTGACAGGCGTTGGCCTTTTTGCCTGTGTGATGGTGGTGCTTGAGCTGGGGCGGGGTCTTTGGCCTCTGTCGGTGCTTACCCTGTTCTTCGGTTTCATTATAGCCGGTGGTCTCTCGGTCGGGCTGGCCTTTGTGGTGTTTGGCGCGCTGTCTCCGGATGAACAGTGGGAGATCCGGCCGGGGTGTTTCACCCTGACCGTGACGCGCGGGCGGCACCGCTTGCAGCGGCACTTTACCCCCGATGACTTTGAGAACCTGACGGTGGTGCGCAACGACAGCGGCGACGGCCCCGATACCTGGCATCTGTTGGCGCGGATACGACTCGATAGCCCGAACCTGATCCTGCCTCAGCAGGAGCCCGTCTTTGCCGGGCTACGCTGGCTTGAGCTTTTTTCGGCACCCCTGAAAGGGCCGCACGCCCGGCCTGTCTTTCACGACCGCCTGCGCTCTCCCGCTCTGACCACAGAGGCCGCGGCGCAGAAGGCGCTGGCGTGCTTCCTGAGTGAATCGAAACGATTGCAGTAGCGCGATCGCTCTGACTGCCGGTATGGTGTGTGGAACGCACATCAGAGGGCTGCATGGATACGCCGCAAACCTTTTCGCCTGCCGAGCGCCGGGTCACGGTCATTGCGCTGATGATCGTCTTTCTGCTGTCGGCGCTTGATCAGACCATCGTCTCCACGGCCATGCCGCGCATCGTGGCGCATTTGTCCGGGCTCGATCTCTACGCCTGGGTGACGACGGCCTATCTTCTGGCCTCGACCGTCATGGTGCCGATCTATGGCAAGCTGTCGGACATCTATGGTCGCAAACCGATCCTGGTCATCGGCGTCGTGATTTTCATTATTGGGTCGGGCCTGTGCGGTATGGCCGGAGAGTTTGGCGACCTGCCTCTGCTGGGCGGCGGTATGGTGCAACTGATCGTCTTTCGGGCCATTCAGGGGCTTGGGGGTGCCGCGCTGATGACCTCGGCCTTTGCGGTGATCGCTGACCTCTACCCGCCGCGCGAACGTGCCAAGCTGGGCGGGTTGTTCGGCGCGACCTTCGGGATTGCCAGCGTGGTAGGCCCGCTGATCGGCGGCTTCTTTACCGATATGGGCACGGTCCACCTGTTCGGTCTGCCCATAGCGGGCTGGCGCTGGGTCTTCTATATCAACCTGCCGCTGGCCGGGCTGGCCCTGTTCATGATTCTGGTCAAGACGCCCAAGCTGCTGCATCGCACGGGGGGCAAGATCGACTTTGCCGGTGCCATTCTGTTGCTGGCGACCTTTCTTCCCTTCCTGTTGGGCCTAAGTCTGGGCGGAACGGATGGCTGGACCTCGCCGCTGGTGCTGGGCCTGTTTATCGGTGCGGCGGTTGCCCTGATCGCCTTTCTGGTCGTTGAAGCCAGGGTCGAAAACCCCATCCTGTCCCTGTCCTTGTTCCGTAACCGCACCTTCGCCAGCGCCAATCTGGCCTCGGTGCTGATCTTCATGGCCTTTATGGGTCTGGTCTCCTTCCTGCCGCTGCTGATGCAACTGGCGCTGGGGCTGTCGGCCACGACTTCGGGACTGGCGCTTATGCCGCTGACCGTAGGCCTGATTGCCTCGGCCACCCTGTCCGGTCTTCTGGTGCACCGGTTCGGCAAGTATCGCCTGATCATGCTGGGTGGGGCGGCCCTGACGGCTCTTGGGGCCCTGTGTCTCGCAACGCTTCCCAACACGGCCGGCGTGTGGGACGTGGTGTGGCGTGTCGCCCTGATCGGGATTGATCTGGGGCCGGCACAAAGCCTGTTCAATCTGGCGGTTCAGAACGCCGTCGAACGACGCGAGCTGGGTGTGGCGACCAGCGCCGGTCAGTTCTTCCGTCAGATTGGTTCGACCATCGGGGTGGCGGTCTTCGGTGCGGTCCTGACCCACAATCTGATGGTCATGGCCCCGAAGGCCAACGCGGCGCATGAGCAGGTCCTGTCTCTGGCGGAACTGGAACGCATGGCGCTGGCCAGTCAGACAGAAACGTCTGTTCAAGGGACGGGCGGCCGGGCACCGCTAGATCCGGTGGTGCGCGATACGATCTCGGATGCCATCAAAGGCGTGATGTTTGCAGGCTTTCTGGTGTCGATTCTGGGGCTTTTGGCCACCGCCCTGATCCCGGAACTGCCGCTCAAAGCCTTCCGCGATCCGGAGCCCTTGGGCGAAGCGCCGGGTGAGCCACCCAGAGAGCTTTCACGAGAACCGACCCCGGAATAATTCGGGCGCGATGCCTTGCGCCGATTGCCTTCGCTTCCCATCCTGAGTAGGAAGACGATACAGAAAAAAGGTTGAGCAGATCATGGCCTTAAGCCCCCACATTATCGACGGTTCCGACGCCACCTTTGTGACCGACGTGCTCGAAGCCTCGCAGACCGTGCCGGTCATCGTCGATTTCTGGGCGACGTGGTGCGGGCCGTGCCGGCAACTGGGCCCGGCACTGGAAAAGGTCGTCACTGAGGCCAATGGCAAGGTGAAGCTGGTCAAGATCGACGTGGACAAGAACCCGGTCATTGCCGGTCAGTTGCGCGTGCAGTCCATTCCGACCGTCTATGCCTTTGTGGGCGGGCGGCCCGTTGATGGCTTTATGGGTGCCAAGCCGGAATCGGAGCTGAAGGCCTTTATCGAAAAGCTGGGCGTCGGTGGTGATGATGGTGCACCGTCGATTGACGACGCGCTGGCGCTGGCGGCGCAATCGCTGGAGCAGGGGGATCTGGGCGGCGCGATGGAGGCCTATTCCTTCGTGCTGGATCAGGACCCGCAAAATCTGAAGGCTATCGCCGGTGTGGCGAAGATGTATATGAAGGTCGGACAGCCGGAACAGGCCAGGGCGGTGCTCGATCAGGCTCCGGCGGATGCGAAAGATGCCGATATTCAGGGCCTGCGTGCAGCGCTCGAACTGGCTGATGGTGCGCCGACGGAACTGGACGGGTTGCGCGCGCGTCTGGCCGCCGACCCCGCTGAACACGCGGCGCGCTACGATCTGGCGCGCGGTCTGGCGGGGCAGGGCGAACTGCCCGCGGCGATTGATGAGCTTCTGTTTATCATCAAGGCCGAACCCGACTGGGAAAACCAGAAGGCGCGCGAGTACCTGTTCAAGATTTTCGCGGCTGCGGGGCAGATGTCCGACATCACCAAGGCCGGGCGTCGCAAGCTGTCGTCACTGCTGTTCAGCTAAGAGGGAAGCGCATGTCTGAAATTGAAATCGAAACCCCGGCCAGCGACTCGCCCGTTCCCGACACCTCGGAAATCGACCCGCGCTTGCTCGAAGCGCTGGTCTGTCCGGTGACGCGGCGTCCTCTGACCTACGACAAGGTCGCGCAGGAACTGCTGTCGCCAACCGCTGGGCTGGCCTTCCCGATCCGTTCCGGCGTGCCGATTATGCTGGTCGATCAGGCCCGCCGTTTCGAGCCACAGAAAGTTTGATTTTAGGCCTGACTTTCTGTTTCTTGATAGGAAAGATTTGTGGGGCAGACGTGTCTGTCTCCCTCAACGGGCGCGCCAGAAGCGGCTCTGCTGGCGGTTCGGCATAATCCAACAGGGACTGTGATTGCTGCTCGAAGCGGTCTGACATCGACGCCTCCTTTCAATCTAGAGCGGAATGATTTCAAATAGAATCATTCCGCTCAAGCCGCCATTGAGGCGGCGGCCAAAGTGGCGCAAGCCACCGCCCGGCGAGGGGCAAAACAAAAATCTAGATCATTATGATCTAGGCGACCCTGACACCCGTGAGCTAAGTTTTCACTATGCCATCAGGTCTATTGCATAAGGCCGATGTCGGAAATTTGCGATTTAAATAAAAATTGCTTATATAGTCGGCATGTTACCGACCCTGCGCCAGCTCCAGTACCTTAAGCTGCTCAATGAGCACAAAAGTTTCGTCGCCGCCGCCGAAGCCGCCTTTGTGTCGCAACCGGCCCTGTCTTCCGGCATTGCCGAGCTTGAAAAAGCACTGGGGGTGCGCCTGATCGACCGCTCGCGCGGGCAGGTCATCATGACCGCCATCGGTGAAGATGTGCTGCGTCGGGCTGAGGACATACTGGCGCGCACTGAAGATCTGGTGGAGGCCGCCAAGGGGGCCAATCGGCCGCTGGCCGGGCGGTTCCGTCTGGGGGTCATTCCCACCATCGCGCCGTTTTTACTGCCGCAGGCCCTTTTGAAGCTGAGGCAGGAGTTTCCGCAGTTACGGCTGTTCCTGCGCGAAGATCAGACCTCGCGCCTGATCGCCTCGCTGAAAAGTGGCAGTCTCGATGCGGCGGTGATTGCCCTGCCGTATGACCTGAGTGGGCTCGACCATGCCTTTATCTGCAAGGACGAGATACTGGCGGTCATGCCGAAGGACCATCCCCTGTCGCAGCAAACTGAGGTCGAGCCTGAGGCGCTGAAGTCGGCCGAGCTGATCCTGCTCGAAGACGGGCACTGCCTGCGCGATCACGCGCTTGCGGCCTGCCAATGGAATGCGCCGGGCGCCAGCGACGTCAATCAGGCCCTCAATGGCGGTTTTGCGGCCACCTCGCTCAATACGCTGGTGCAGATGGTCGATGCGGGACTGGGCGTCTCGCTCCTGCCCGAAATGGCGGTGGAGTCCGGACTGGTCGAACGCTCGTCTGTGGCCATCCGCCATCTGCGCTCCGACCACGCCTATCGCGATATTGTGGTGATCTGGCGCGCCGGGTCTTCGCGCTCTGCGGAAGCGCGCCTGCTGGCCGGTGTGATCGGGAAAACCTAAACCAATTCGCCGCGCAACAACTTCGGCAGGTCGCCGGTCGCGCCACCGGCATCTTCCATAAAGAAGCGTCGCGCCGGAGCGATATTGTTGACGATACCCATGCCCAGATCGCGCAGCGGCCGCACCAGCGGATTGTTGTTCGAGAACAGATGCACAAAGGCGTCCATGATCATCGAGGTTGAGACGTTTTCAAAACGCCGCCATTGGGCGTAGCGTTCCAGCACCAATTCCGAACCCAAGTCTTCGCCCAGCCGCGCCGCTTCAATCACGACCTCGGCAAAGGCGGCGGCGTCCTTGAGGCCCAAATTGAGCCCCTGACCGGCAATAGGGTGGATGCCGTGCGCCGCATCGCCCAGAAGCGCGATACGCCCGCGATACATGTGCTCGGCCAGCGCCATCGACAGCGGGTAGATGAATTTCGGGCCGGTCAGTTCGACCTCACCCAGAAAATCACCGAAGCGCTGCATCAGGTGGGCGTGGAACAGCTCGGGGCGTACGTCCAATAGCGCCTTGGCCTTGGCATGGCTTTCCGACCAGACGAGGCAGGCGCGATTATCGGTTAGCGGCAGTATGGCGAAGGGGCCTGACGACAGGAAATACTCGTAGGCCACGTGGTTATGCGGGTATTGCATCTTCACCGTCGCCACAACGGCGCTTTGGCCATAGTCGCGGCGGATGGTGCGGATGCCCGCATGTTCGCGCAGGCCTGATTTACGCCCTTCGGCCGCCACGGCGACGGGGGCGGACAGGGTCTCACCCGTGCTGAGGGTCAGGTGGATGCGGGTGGCGGTTTCCTCGATCGCCGTAACGTTGGCGGGGCAGATCACGCGGATACCGGCCTTTTGCACGGCCTCGTACAAGACCGCCCGGATGTGGCGGTTTTCCAGCATATAGCCCAGAGGCTCGTTGCCCGAACGATCGGAGATTTCTCCGGCATTGAAATGCAGAAAGAAGGGCGACGGTCGCTGCGTCGAAGCCCCCGGCAGGTGGGCGTCGGTGACCATAATCTCGTCCATGCGGCAGGCCAGGGGTTCCAGCGCGTCACCGACGCCCAGGGCCTGCCATTGGCGGAAACACGAATAGGCGATGGCCGAAGCCCTACCGTCAAAGCTCGGTTCTACCTGCTCGGACAGGGGTTGCCGCTCGACCAGTACCGGTTTCAGGCCGCCTTTGGCCAGAGCCAGAGCCGCGGTCATACCGGCCATACCGGCCCCAACGATGATAAGATCAGCCTGCGTGTTCATGGTCTCAGTCTAGCCTTTGTCAAAGGGGGCTGCATTACAATTATTTCAGTAGCGACCCCATGCCGCAATTCTTTATGGTTGGTACGCATAGGGGAGGATTTCCGATGATGACACGCCGGCAGATGCAATCGCTGATGACCGCTTTTGGCCTGATGGCGGGAACGCGCGCACTGGCGGCCGACAACCCGTTCCTTGGGCGTTGGACGGGCGTGCTTGCGGCAGGGGCGGTACGCCTGACCCTGCGGCTGGAAATCGACGCCAAGGGGGTGACCTTGTTCAGTGTCGATCAGGGCAATGCGCGCATCCCGGCTTCCCGCGTCGCCATTGAGGGCGAGCGGATCAAACTGGCCTTTGCCGCGATCAAGGCGACCTTCGAAGGGGCGCTGACGGATGAGCGCCATATCGACGGCACCTTTACGCAGGGCGCCCCCCTGCCGCTGCGCTTCACGCGCGGCGAGGTGGCCGAAGCGACGCCAGAGCCCGCCTATCCGCCGCTGATGCGCGAACTGCTCAACGACAAGCGGCTGGCGGCCTATACGCCCGGCATGGCGGCCGCGTGGTCACGTGGCACACAAAGCGAAATCTTCGCCGCCGGGGCGCGCTCCAGCGAAGACGAGATCGCCGTGCAGATGGAAGACCAATGGCATTGGGGCTCGATCACCAAGTCGATGACGGCGACCCTGTGTGCCCGTCTGGTCGATGCCGGTGCGATTAAATGGACGACCAAAGTAGGCGAAGTGCTGGATGAGCGCGGCAGCCCCGTTCCAGCGGCCTATCGTGAGGCCACCCTGCTGCATCTGCTGAGCCACCGTGCAGGGCTTCAGCCCAATCTCGACGGCATCAACATGGTCTTTTATAGCCGTGATCCGCTGCCTGACCCGCGCGCGGAGCGGCGCAAATGGGCGCTGGCGGCCTTGAAGCAAAAGCCGGTTGGCCCGGTGGGCGCGCAAAACGTCTATGCCAATAATGGCTATATCATTGCGGGTGCCATGCTGGAGCAACTGAGCGGCAAAAGCTGGGAAACTCTTATCCAGACAGAGCTGTTCACGCCTCTGGGCCTCACCAACGCCGGGTTCGGCGCGCCGGGGCGTCCGGGTCAGGTGGATCAGCCTCTGGGCCACGCCGTCAATGGTCATAAGCGCAAACCCATGCCGGTCGGGCCGGGCCTGCCCACCGACAATCCTGTAGCGCTTGGGCCGGCGGGACGAGTGCATATGTCGATGGCGGATATGCTGCTCTATCTGCGTGCCCACCGGGATCGTCCGGTGAGCCTGCTGAAAGGCGAAAGCTGGGACGCGCTGCACACACCGCACTTTGGCGACAATTACGCGCTGGGTTGGGTGGTGCGTCCGGACGGCGCGCTCTGGCACAATGGGTCGAACACGATGTGGTACGGCGAGGTGCTGGTCGATGCGAAGACAGGCACGGTCGCTGCGGCCTGCGCCAACGACGCCGCGCCGGACACCATGACCGCCGTAGGCTCGGTCCTGATGTCGGCGCGCGCGGCGGCGAAGCCAGTTTAAGGTTGGCAATCTTTAAGGCTGAATACCGATCAGTTGAATCTTGAAGACCAGCACGCTGTTGGGTGGGATGGGGCCGGCCCCGGTTTCGCCGTAAGCGAGTTGGGCGGGAACATAGAGTTCCCAGGTTTCGCCCGTCTTCATCTGAGGTACGGCGATCTTCCACGCTTCGACCAGACCATCGAGCGGCATGGCCGCCGGTACACCCCGGTCATAGCTGGAATCAAACACGGTGCCGTCGATCAGGCGGCCTTCATAATGAATTTTCACCGTGTCGCGCACGGTGGGCTTGGGCGCATTGGGATCGGTCGTCGGAGTGATGACCTTATACAGCAGCCCCTTGGGCAGCTTCTGCACGCCAGGTTCCTTGGCCTTTTCCGCCAGGAAGGTTTCGCCCGCCTTTATATTGGCCTCTGCCGCCGCTTCGGCGGCCGGATCGCTGCGGTTACAGGCCGTAAGCGAGATGGCTGAAGCCAGCATCAAAGAAAGACAGACCGGTCTTATCCAGTTCGAAACCATTGCGTATCCTCTATTCCATTCTCAGCGCATAGCCCGTTGCGCGCAGGCCATCGGCGATCTCATGGGCGTGGCGCGCGTCCTGCGTTTCCACCAGTATGTCAAACTCAGCACCCTTGGCGGGCACGTCGAGCACCAGACGATTGTGCGCCACATCGACGATGTTACCGCCCTTGCGCGAAATCACATCCGCCATCAGCGACAACATGCCCGGCCGATCGTCGCCCAGAATGCGGTAGGTGACCAGCCGCTTTTCGCGCACCAGCTCGCGTTGCAGCACCGAGGCCAGCAGGCGCATGTCGATATTGCCGCCGCACAGGATCAGGCCGACCTTTTGCCCCTCGAACTTTTCCGGATAGCGCATGACGGCGGCCAGACCCGCGGCACCGGCCCCTTCGGCCACGGTCTTTTCGACATTGACGAAGGCGGCGATGGCGCGCTCAAAATCGGCCTCATCAATCACCAGCACATCATCGACCAGCGGATTGGCGACGGCGAAGCTCAGTTCGCCGACTTCGCGCACGGCAATGCCTTCGGCGATGGTCGAACCGCCCGTCGGCATGTTCAGGCCGCGCCGCCTGGCCGCGAAGGAGGGGTACATGGCCGCTTCGACGCCGATGATCTTGATCCAGGGTTTCAGCGCCTTGGCCGCCGTCGCCATACCGGCAATCAGCCCGCCGCCGCCGATGGGCACCAGCAGCACGTCGAGGTCCGGCACGGCCTCCAGCATTTCGATGGCCAGCGTCCCCTGTCCGGCCATCACCTCGTAATCGTTGAACGGGTGCACATAGACGGCGCTGGCGTCCCGACACAGGGTCTGAGCATGGGCCGAGGCATCGTCATAGGTCGCGCCTTCGATAACCACACGCGCCCCGTAGCCTTGAGTCTTCTGTACTTTCACAAAGGGGGTGCCGTGCGGCATGACGATGGTGGCGGGGATACCGAGCCGCTGAGCGTGATAGGCAATGCCCTGAGCGTGATTGCCAGCCGAGGCGGCATAGACGCCGCGCGCGCGTTCATCCGCGCTGAGCGTCGCCAGCTTGTTCAGCGCGCCGCGCTCCTTGAAGGCCGAGGTATATTGCTGGTTCTCGTACTTGATCCACAACTGGGTGCGCGTCAGCGCGCTCAGCTTCTGCGAAAAGGCGCAGGGGGTTTCGACGATGTGACCCTTTAACCGGCTGGCGGCGGCTTGGATCGTTTCCAGATTGAGGCTCATGACGGACACACACGATGACAGGTGTGTTCCCATATCAGACCCATCCCCCGGAACCCAAGTCAAAAAGGAACCAAAGGGTCGTGAATGTCATAATAAATTTCAGATGAAACTATTATTTCAAATCTGGAGATCGCCAGTGTCGCTTATTATCGAATTTACGCGCATTTGCTGAAATGAGGTGTGTCAGTTTTTCCAAAAAGCGCCTATATCGGCTCATAGGCGTTCGTCACGTTAGGTA
Organism: Asticcacaulis sp. W401b; assembly: GCF_046503825.1. NCBI lineage: Bacteria > Pseudomonadati > Pseudomonadota > Alphaproteobacteria > Caulobacterales > Caulobacteraceae > Asticcacaulis > Asticcacaulis sp. W401b. Next base: position 59,768 of record NZ_JBKFEE010000002.1, on the reverse strand, counting down.
GAAATGGCAAATTCCAGCAAAAACTTTTATTCGCCCGCTTCGCATGGCTTTGTCCGGATCGCCTGTGCAACGCCCAATGTGCACATTGCCGACCCCAGGGCGAATATGTCCGAGCACGTGCAACTGGCGCACAAGGCCGATGAAGCCGGGGCGGACGTCGTCCTGTTTCCCGAATTAAGCCTGACCGGCTACACGCTTGAGGACCTCTTCCTGCAACAGACGCTTCAGGCGGGGGCGAAGGCGGCTCTGGAGGCCCTGATTGTCGCCTCGCAAGACTGGCGGGCCGTTGTCGTCTGTGGGGTACCGCTGTGGATCGAAGGCGCGCTGTATAATTGCGCGGCGGTGATTCAGGGAGGCGCTCTGCTGGGGCTGGTGCCCAAGACCTTTCTGCCCAACTATCGCGAGTTTTATGAGAAGCGCTGGTTCGCCAGCGGTCACGCGCTGAATACCCAACTCGAAATCGGTGGGGTGCCGGTGCCGGTGACAAGCCATCAGGTGTTTCAGGCGCGCGGGGATGCGGGCTTTACGCTGGGCGTTGAAATCTGCGAGGATATGTGGTCGCCGGACACGCCTTCGACGCGGTTGGCGTTGGCCGGGGCGACCGTGATCGTCAATCTGTCAGCCTCGCCCGTGACGGTGGGTAAGTCGCGGGTGCGCAAGCGTATTTGCGAGGCGACATCGGAGCGCCTGATGTGCGCCTATGCCTTCAGCGCGTCCGGGCCGGGGGAATCGACGACCGACCTCGCCTGGGATGGGCAATCGCTGGTTTATGAACTGGGGACGCTGCTGGCCGAAGGGGAGCGCTTCGCCAGCGATACCCTGACACTCGCCGATGTCGATGTGGAGCGCATTGCACAGGAGCGCCTGCGCACGGCGACCTTCGCCGATGCGCGCCGGTTCAGCGCGACGGAAACGGTACAAACCTGTCTGTTCGATCATAAGCCGCATAGCCTGACCGATTTTTATCGCACGGTAGACCGCTTTCCTTACGTGCCCAATGACCGCGACCGTCTTGACGAAGACTGTTTTGAGGCCTTCAATATACAGGTGCACGGTCTGATGCGTCGCATTGAGAGCACGCAATCGGAAAGCGTCGTCATCGGCGTGTCGGGCGGGCTCGATTCCACCCATGCCCTGATCGTGGCATGCAAGGCCTTTGACCGTCTGGGGCGGTCTCGCTCGCAGATCCGCGGCTACACCATGCCGGGCTTCGGCACGACCTCAGGCTCGAAATCCGACGCGCATAAGCTGATGCGCGCCTTAGGCGTCACGGCGGAAGAAATCGACATTCGACCGGCCTCAAAACGTATGCTGATGGATATTGGCCACCCCTATGGTCAGGGTGAGCTTGTCTATGATGTGGTGTTTGAGAATGTACAAGCAGGGCTGCGTACCGACTTTCTGTTCCGGCTTGCCGGTCAACATCGCGGCTTTGTCGTCGGCACGGGGGATTTGTCCGAGCTGGCGCTCGGCTGGTGCACCTATGGTGTGGGCGACCATATGAGCCACTACAATGTCAATTGCGGCGCGCCCAAGACCCTGATCCAGCACCTGATCCGCTGGGCGGCGCGCACCGAGTTCGATGCCAAGGCCGCGCGTGTGCTGCGCTCGGTGCTGGAGCGTGAGATTTCGCCGGAACTGGTGCCGGTACAGAACGGTCAGGCTCAGCGCACCGAAGACAAGGTCGGCCCCTATCCGCTACAGGATTTTACGCTCTACTATCTGACGCGCTATGGCCTGAAGCCCTCCAAGATCGCTTTTCTCCAGTATCAGGCGTGGAAGGATGGGGCCGCCGGCGACTGGCCACCCGACTATCCGCAAGCCGACCGCCGCGCCTATGCCATCGCCGATATCCGCAAGTGGATGGAGGTCTTCCTGTTCCGCTTTTTCACGATTTCACAGTTCAAGCGCTCGGCCGTGCCCAATGGTCCGAAACTGATCTCCGGCGGGGCGCTCAGCCCGCGGGGCGACTGGCGCGCCCCGTCGGATTCGACAGCGACCGTGTGGCTGGAGGAATTGCGGGCGAACGTGCCCTCCGAATAGTTTGCATCGAACGCACTTTGTATATATAATGCGTATATCCAAGAGGCCGTTATGACCCAGACCACGCTGTTCCAGTCCAACCGCACACAGGCCGTCCGTTTGCCGAAGGATGTCGCCTTTCCGGAGGGCGTTCGCGAAGTCACCATCCTGCGTGAAGGCCAGCGTCGGATTATCGTACCCGCCAATGCCGTCTGGGACGATTTCTTTGCGGCGAAAGGCATAGAGTTGTCGGAACGCGAGCAGCCATCGCTTCAAACGCGCGAAAGCTTTTGATGCTACGTTATATGCTCGATACCAATCTGTGTATCCGCGTGCTGCGTGATCGGCCCGCGGCCTTGCGCGAGCGTTTCAATGCCGAAGCCGCGGGCATGTGTCTCTCGACCATCGTTCTGAACGAGCTTTTGTATGGGGCGGCGAAATCTGCCCGTCCGCTGGACCATCGTCAGGCGGTGGAAAATTTCGCCAGCCGCCTCGACGTCCTGCCGTTTGATGCCGCTGCCGCTGATCATGCCGCAGATATCCGTGCGGTTCTGGAACGGCAGGGGCGCATGATCGGCGGGTATGATGTGCTGATCGCCGGTCACGCCCGCAGTCGCGGCCTGATCGTGGTCACGGGCAATCTGGGTGAGTTTCGCCGGGTTGACGGACTGCGCTGTGAAGACTGGCTCGCGGATTAGATTCCGAACAGGCGCTCGCGTTCGGCCAGATTGCGCACCGAGATATTCATATCGGTGACCAGACCATTTGCGATGGAATAGACCCAGCCGTGGATGGACAGGGGCTGGCCTTCGCGCCAGGCATGGAGGATGATCGGGTTGGTGGCGACATTGCGCACCTGAGCGATCACGTTCAGCTCGCACAGACGATCGACGCGCGATTCCTGATTATCGCAGGCCTCCAGCTCATGCCGGTGCTCGTGAGCGACGTCGCGGATCGGGGACAGCCAGTGGTCGATCAGGCCGTGATCGGTGGACTCGATTGCTGCCCGCACCCCGCCGCAGCCATAGTGACCGACGACCAGAACGTGTTTGATTTTCAGAACATTGACCGCGTATTGCAGGACGCTGAGATAGTTGGCGTCCTGTTGCGGGGCCAGATTGGCGACATTGCGGTGCACGAACAGTTCGCCAGGGTCGAGATCGACGATTTCATTGGCCGGCACGCGCGAGTCGGAACAGCCGATCCACAGATATTCAGGATGCTGCTGACGCACCAGACGCGAGAAGAAGTCCGGATCGACGCGGGTTTTTTCACGCGACCAGCGGCGGTTATTCTCGATCAGGTTCTCAACCATGCCAGCCTCTTTCATATGATTTCGGGCGGCTTAAACGGCAGTTGTGCCGTTGGGTCAATACTTTTTATTTTTTCAGCCCTGGCCGACAAATGGGGCAACGAACAGCCAGATGGCTTTCAGCCCGGCATCAAGCTTCTGACCCGCCCCGGCAAAGGAACCGGTGTAGAAATAAAGGATAAGGACCAGAGCCCCCATCAGGCCCAGAACGGTCTCCAACGCGGCAACCAGCCATTTCAGCGGCTCGATACGTGTCGTTGCCTTATAGGTGTCCTGCATGTCACGCCTCCCCGCCCGAATGGTTAATACCATTAATCAGGGAAAGGAAACTGACAAGCCCTTTTGTGGCGGCTATGGTCGTGCCAACGCAGAGGCAGACATGACGAAAAGCGCATCTTTACGACTGGCCGTGGGGCGGTTTCATCCGCTGACAGATGATCATGTGCGGGCGCTTGAAGACTGGCGCGGTCACGGCAATCTGATCGTCGTTGTCGTTGGCGCCAACATGCCGCGTTCCAGCCGCTATCCGTTTACGGCGGAAGAACAGGTGGCCATGTTGCAATCAGCAGGGTTTGAAGCCGTGGCCATCGAAGACGCGCTGTTGCCGGCAGAGCGGGTGGCGCAATTGGCGGCTATAGCCGAAAACGCACCTCTCCTGTCTTTCGATGCGGGTTACGGCGATGAATTGCAGGGTCTTTGGGCGAGTGAATTAACTCTTGCCGATCCTGAAATGTCACAGAAGACAGCGGTCCAGCGGGCCGCCTGGCTGAACGGAGACACCTTCATCGATGTCGGTGGGGCGGTGCGTCGGATGATGGACGGGGCTCTCGATGCGGACACGCAACGCGTGTTGGCTGAGGAACATGCCTATATCGAAGCCTATCGCCAAAGCTGGGCCGTCGCCCCCTATCCGCCGGTGCATGTGACGGTCGATGCGCTGATCCGCAAAGATGATCGTGTCCTTCTGATAAAACGCGGCGGATTGCCGGGCCGCGGACAGTGGGCTTTACCGGGTGGCTTCCTCGATCCACGCGAGACCATATTTGCGGCGGCCCTGCGCGAATTGAGGGAAGAGACGGGTCTGTCTTTGTCAGAAAGACAAGCTCTTCAATACCTAAAAGGCCAACGCGTCTTCGACCAACCGGAACGTAGCGCGCGGGGCCGCACCATCAGCCATGTGTTTTATTTTGATCTCAGTGGCCTGGATTTGCCCGCGCTCGAAGCCGGAGATGATGCGGCGGCACTGAAATGGACCGGCGTGGACTGCGCTTTGAAAATGCGCGCGCACATGTTCGAGGACCATTATCTGATGCTGCACCATTTCCTCTCCACAGACGCCTGAGGTCTTGGAAATTTTCAAATGATGCCAATCGTGTACCGGTTTTGGCAAACGAGGTGAGGAGTATAGACGCCCACAAAAATGTGCTTCCGCCAACTGGAAGAAATGCCTGCGACCCGAATCCTGAGACAGGCCGTAGATGTCTCTACTTAGTCCTTCTTCTCCGCGCCGTCTTCCTTTACCAGGGTGACGACCAGCGGGTTTGGAACAAGGTCCGGCACATAGCCGTTGCTTCCATCGACGGCGGCACCGATTGTGCTACCGACGAGCACGTTACCAGCCATGCCTGCCCACCTGCTCCCGAGACCTTATTTTTGACCTTCCCCGCCCAGGTCTGAACACCGGCTTTCGTGATGGTCACCGCAAACTCAGACTTGCGCGGCATCTTCAGGCTGCACGGCCTTCAGTCACAGAAGTAGCCATTCGAAGTTGAAGTGGTCCCGGAAAATCGGACAAGGTGCTAAGCTTGTGTCGTTCTCTGTAAAGGACGAGCTTCCGGCCTTTTACACCATCTTCGATGGCCGGAGTCTGCCAGAGATGCGCAGAGCGTTCTCTTCAATTTCGCGGGCCGCCTGTTCAACATAGCCGCTTGTGTGTCCCGAGAGGGCGGAGACCGTCTTTTCCGTGGCCACCCTATGCGCGACGAGGCGGTCTACGAGTTCCGTGACTCTCGCACGGACGTCGGCTGGGCGGTAGCCGACACTTTCAGCAATCCTGTCCCAGTGGCGTGCGTCGATATCCCCGGGCTTGCGCTTCTTCCCTGCGAGGTTTTGCGCGAAATACTGCACCACGTTCGGCCAGGGCAGCACGGTCGAGACATCATAAAGAGGGGCGAGACGTGGAGCGGCGCCGACCGGCAGAAGCAGCGAATAGTTCTTGGCGTGGGCGTCGGTGTTCGCGATCAGAATGTTAAAAATCACGTAGTCGAGCAGCGATAGAGCGTCGGCAGCCGACAGATGCCGACCGGTTGTTAAAAGGCTCGCCAGATTGGGTCCCGCGACTGTGCCGCGTTCGTATTTTTTGCCAGGCGGGACACCGTTAGCCTGGGCGAAATCCTCTTGATGTACCCTCTGCAATCCGTTGCGACCGATCCTTCGATCATAGCGCAACACGCAAATCGCATTGCGGCGCCCGACCGAAAGAATCGACGCTTGCGCAGATGTCAGACCAATAGCCCGCGCCAGATGCAAGCAGTAGGTTTCGTTTTCGACAATGCCAGGGAGGTTCGGATTGTCCGGCTTCAGGATGACAGTCGAGGGCGCGCCGTTGCGCGGTATGGCGAGGACATCGCCGTCCGTTGGCAGCCGCAATACGGGCTCACCGCGTGAATTGAGAACCGCGAGCGCCGACTTCTTCTGCCCTCCCGCCAGCGAGAGCCTTACGCCGTCCTCCCCTGCGAGAAACGGACGTCTCTGCAGATCGTCAAAGTGTCGGTCGAGGGCGACCACTGGATCATCCACTCCATAGAACGCGGTGAGGGGCGTGTACGTCCACGCTGCGCGCTCCGACGGGGCGCCGAAGGAGAGTGCGCCCGCTGTATCGCCGCCAATCTCCTGTAGCAAAGCCAGCGTGTCCGCCTGATCGAGACCAAGGGTTAGCGTCAGAAGACGCAGTTGTTCCTCCTCCGGCAGAAGGTTAGCGAGCCAGGGCGAGATGACTTCGGGCGGGTAATGCGTCCTTGCGAGAGGAAGCGTCGTCGAAAGGGGAAACGCGCCATTCGTCGCGAGCCATTTTTCTGAGTAGACGAAGGTTAGTGCGCCGTCCGGCGCAACGACGACGTCACCGACATGGAGGGCGTCGAACCAGACAGCGACTTGGGAAGTCACGTGTAGTCTCCTAGATCATACCCCTCACCGTTCTCCGATCGAACAACGGCCGCATCCGCGGATGGGTCTTCGAGCAGATCGCTTATGGAGACACGTAAAGCGCTGGCGATGCGAAACAGACTGCTGATCCGTAAATCTCGTTTTCCGGTTTCGATGAGCGAAAGGGCAGACGCGCTAAAACCGCTGAGACGGGCCAGCTCATTTAGATTCAGGTCGTGCGCATCGCGGAGGGCGCGAATTCGGCGGCCGATCTGGGCGGGCGGGCTGTCATCTTGATCTGAGGTCATGGGGGCGCACCAAAAATTACTGTATTCGCTAAATTGGAATGGATGGGCCCGCTAAGCAATTCAAATTTATTGAAAACGATAAATTTACACCATGAGCGGCCGAATTGGCTACGATTTTATCTTAAACGATAACCATTTTCATACATATCCCTTGCTGTTTGCTCATCCTGTCGCCGTCGCGCGCCATAGCGCCAATCTGCATCTGCCCCATGATGTTACATGTTTGAAGGGCTGTTAGGCATTGAATTAGCGGCTCTGAAGGGGAGCATCGGCAACTGGCCTTCTCGCGAGCACGGGTGACATGACACAGATCAATGTCCGGATGGGGCGCACTGGAGCCTCGACAGGGGCCGTCCCGCTCACAATTGATATTGTCGATGATTTCATTGATTTCAATGAATGCGCTGTGGCATGGTCGTTGTAAGGGGATTTGAAAATGGCGAGCATCACCGTCCGCAATATTGATGACACGTTGAAAGAACGCCTTCGCGTTCGCGCAGCAACGCACGGCCATTCTATGGAAGAGGAAGTCCGACAGATACTGAAGCAGGCGGTTGGCGGGCTCACGGGTGCTGGCCTGCTTTCTCTGTCAAGGGATTTGTTCAGCGGCAATAGCGGCGTAGATCTCGATCTGCCTTCCCGCCCACAAGACCGTGCAGCGCCTGACCTTGGCGCTTAATACTGCCGTTGCAACATTATCATTCCGACACCAATGTTGTATCAGAGTTGATGAGGCCGGGGCCGCATGAGCATGTCCGAGACTGGCTGCGACGATCGGGTGACGTAGGGCTTACGACAACGGCTATAACGGTTGCGGAAATAACTCATGGGTTGGAGCGGTTGCCGGATGGCAGGCGCAAGAGTGATTTGCAGGCTGCCTTCGTAAAGCTGTTGGATGCCCTAGGCGCCTTACCATTGGACGACGCGGCTGGATTCAAGGCTGGGAAGTTTCGAGCTTTGCGTGAAGCGGTAGGACACCCGTCTAGCCCATCGGATATGGTGATTGCGGGGATCGCTGTCGCGTTGGGAGCCTCTCTTGCAACGCGCAACACCAAGGACTTCGAGGCGCTACCCTTAGCGTTGATAGATCCGTGGGCCGCCCATTGATCTTTGTGGCCGCGGGTGTTGGGATTAAAAGCTCATGTTACTGTTCCGGCGTGTGAACGTCCACTTTATTCAATGTGCAACGTCGGCTATGGCCTCCGGTTGCTGAGCCGTTGTCGAATGACCGCCTCGGGCGCGTAACGGCACTGCAAGCTTGAGTCATTCAGGCTTTCAAGGCTATGCCGTCGATGGGCTTTACCTTCAGTCGATTGAGTGACTGGTTTTTTTTTCCGACAAGGTGAATCAATGCCAGTTGTGGATGACCTGAAGAAACTCCGAAATGTGGGGCCGGCAACGCGCAAGGATTTTGCCGTTCTGAAGATCCAAACCGTTTCGCAACTTGCGCAATGCGACCCGGACGAACTTTACAGCCGGCTTCAATCTGAAACGGGCGTGGCCCAAGATCCATGCGTCTGGGATGTGTTTGCCGCAGCCATCCATCAAGCCAGGACGGGAGAGGCCCTCAACTGGTGGGTCTTCACGCCCGTTCGTAAAGCCCGTCAACAAAACGGTACTTTTGATTTCCGGTAAGCCGACGTGCAAAAGCCTTACACGAACAGCGGGGTCTGTCTCTTTCGCGAACCAGGCCTTTGTCGATAGGTTTAAAGGAGAAAATTCTGCGCCTCCGTCCCACTTGAAACGCTATTCAACTCATCCAGATGCGGCCCGTCCTTGCGCCGTCCGGTCGCCACGACGTGCAGGCTGCCATCGGGGAGGGGGCGTTGCAGCGCCCGAACCTCGCTCCATGAGCCCGTCATCCAGAGATCGCGCTCGGCTTCCGTCGTCAGAATAACAGGCATGGCCTTGTCATGAATCATTCCGACTTCGGCATTCGCCGTCGTGGTCAGGAAGGCATAGAGATCATCCGTCGTCTCGCCATCCTTGACCTTGCGCACGGAGGTCCATTGAGGCGTCCAGATGCCGGCAAAGAAGAGCAGGGGGCGCTCGGGGCGTTGGGCGAACCAGTGGATGACATTGCTGCCGGATACCTGATCGGGTTCTGAGAAGGACGTAAACGGCACGAGGCAGCGGTTTGCGGGATCGGTCAGCCATTTGGTCCAGTAGGGCTTATCCGTATTGCGGATATTGGTGACGCCGGAGTCGTAGTTTTTGCCTTTGAGCGTAAAAGGCGGAGAGGGCATCCCCCAGCGGCACATGGCCAGTTCGCGGCCCTCGCCGGTGTTGCGCACAATGGGTCCAAAGCCATTGGCACCGATGTATTCGAACAGGGGCAGATTACCGACCGATGATTTGAGGACCCTGGCAAGGGCGCGAATGGCCGCCTCATTGCTGGTCATTGAGTAGAGATTACACATCGGTCGTTCTTCCTGTGGGCCGTTCAGTGAAACCCAAGATCGGCACCTTGCCAAGGGCTTTAACAGCGTGGCACCTCACCGCTCTCGATGACAGATCGGAAGAATGATATGAGTCTCAACCCCGAAGGCCTGCGCCTCTATCATGACCGTCTGGCCGCAATGATCGCCGCCTTGCGAGACCTGCCGCAACCGCTCGTCAAAGGTCGTGCCTGTGCACTCGGCACCCTGACCTCCATGCAGCGCCGCATTGAAAAGCTGCTCACTGACTGGGAGACGCGGGCCATGACCGAGGTCGATCGAAAGGACGTCTCGCGCGATGGCGCGACCCTGCGTATGCTGCGCGAGGACAAATGGGTCTATGGCGATTTTGACGGTATCGCGTTTGATCTGCCGCAGGCCGGTAATAGCCTGACCTTTGTTGAGGCCATGGCGACGCTCGAAGCGGCGCAGTCATCCGCCGTTTCGGGTTAGTGGACCTCAAAACCGCTGGACGGCATCGAAGCCCTGCCGGTAAATGAGCCAGCATCAAAGGAGCCCGTCATGACCCTGAAAACTGCCCCCTGGCTGGTGAGCGGCCTGTTGAGCCTTGTCGTTGCGGGCAGCGCTGCCGCGCAGGAGGCTGCACCGCGCCTGACCGTCATGACCTACAATGTCGAAAACTTCTTTGACGCCGAAGACGACCCCCGGATGCCCAATGGCTCGAGCAACGAGGTCATCAACACCCCCGCCTGGGTGTCGGCCAAAGCTGCAAACGTCGCGCGCGTCATCCAGCGCTTTGATTTCGGGCGAGGGCCGGATGTTCTCGTCCTGACCGAGGTGGAAAGCCAGGCGAGCCTTGAGGCGATCAAAGGCGCACTGAATAACGCCGGTGCCGCCTATGTGACGGCGGTGCTATTGGATGCCGATCCCAACCGTCCCGCCCCGAAGCCCGATCAGCGTGGGATCAAGGTCGCTCTTCTGTCCAAACTGCCTCTGGCCAATGGCTTTACACCTAAATCTTTCCCGGTGGATCTGACAAAGGCGTCTGACTGCAAGAGCCGCGATGGCTCGGCCGGTACAACCCGCGACCTTCTGCAGGTCGATCTCGCTCTGCCCGACGGCAAGACGCTGACCCTCTTTGGCGGACATCTGCCGTCGGGCGGCAATCCACGCCTGTGCCGTGAAATCGCGGCCCAGACGATAGCGAAATTGGCCGCCAAACTGCCGCAGAGCCACGTCATCCTTGCGGCCGGCGACTTCAATTTCAACTGTGCGCCCGAGGAACGCAAAGGGCTTGCAGCCGCTCTTACCGGCTGGGTACTGCCCGCCCAACTGGACAATGCCTGCCGGGGCAACGGCAGCCAGTTCTATGGTCGCGAAAAGACCTGGTCCTATCTCGACGTCATCACCCAGAAGGCCAGCGGGGCGAGCCAGGACTGGGCCATTGATACCAAGACCTTCCGCACCGTTTTGACCGACACTGAACAACTGCAGTGGGACGATCGCGATCAGGTCATGCGACCGAAGGCCTTCCGTTTCAACGCCGAAACCGGCAAGGGGTCTGGCACCTCTGACCATTGGCCGATCGCCATTGATCTCGTTCGGGGAGGCAAGTGATGACCGTAACGACACTGATCGCCTTTGTGGCAGGGCTTATCGCGGGCGTGGCCCTGACCTATCTGATCGCCATCAAAGGGCGCGAGGCACCGGCCGAGGCCCTGCGCAATCCCTCGAAATACAAGCGGGCCGACCCGGAGGTCGCGCGGACGCTCGATGAGCATGATCGCGACCTCGCCGCAATGGATCCGCGTTGGATCGAGGGCGAAGAGGGTGAGTTTGCCACCTTCACCTACGCCGATCGCGATGGGGTGGTCACCGAGCGTCGCGTCTCCAACTGGCGCAGCCATGGTGCCTATATCGAAGGCGTCTGTCTCAACCGGCAGGAAGAACGCACGTTTCGCAAGGATCGGATCACCAATTGGTCTGTGCAGGTTCACTCTGAGGTGCAGGCGTAAGGGTAAAACCGCCTTATCTCAGAGGGGAATGGCTTATTTGCAAAGTGCGCTATAGGAAGCCCACAGCCGCCGAGAGGAGCGACCGATGAAGCCTATAGTCCTGAGCCCCGTTTTGATGGCGGCCTTGTGCGTCCTGAGTGCCTGCGGCGCGCGAGAGGGCGAGGCACCCGATACGGCGTCTCGGGCAGAGTCCGGCACGACCTCGGGCGGCATAGAGATCGTCGACCCCGTGGCGGCTTCGGCCCAGGTTTCGAGTACAAAGCTTGAAACCCTGCCCGTGATCGAGGCGGAGGGACCTGTGGCCTGTTCAACGGAAATCGGCGCAAAGGCGGCCGAGCGTCTTGCGAAGAGCTGCCGGAATGTGTCTCCGGCGACGCATCCGCCCTGCAATGTCGCCAACAGCTGCGCCCTGATGTCCGATGAGATTGCCCGCAGTTGCGCGCTGTTCGACGATAAGGACGCACCGATCGCCGATTGCCAACTCGATCCCAAAAGTGCGCAAGCGGCTGCGGCGGTCGTCCGCCTCTATTATTCGGCCATCAACGCGCGTGATTACGGCACCGCCTGGTCGCAATGGGGCGAGGACGGTCCGCCCAACCAGTCCTTACCGCGGTTCAAAGCGGGCTTTGCGCAGATGGGATCCTGACGCTGAAGTCCGGGATGCAAATGCGGTTTTGCTGACGTTACCGAACGGCTCTGGATTCATGGCTTCAAAAAGGAGCTTAGATCCAGATGACTTTGGATGGAATTGCCATTTCTCCCCAAGTCTAGGGGGCAAATGCCAACCTCGTATGCTTGAAGCGTCTGCAACTCAGTCGCGCGGAGGGCCAAATAGAACACGCAGGCGAAGGACGGCTCCTTTTTCGTTTTTCACGGCTTTGAACAGGCGTCCCCAGCCCGCAAAGGCAATGACGAACGGGTTGTGGCTGTCAATGGGCGTGGTCAGGCCGAAGCGGAGTGGTTCATTGCCCTCTTCGCGCGCAAAGGTGCCGAACAGCCGGTCAAACACAATCAGCACACCGCCGAAATTCTTGTCCAGGTAGGCCGCATTGGACGCATGGTGGATGCGGTGATGGGTGGGGGTATTCAGTACGTATTCCAGCGGACCCCAGCGCGGTGACAGTTCTGTGTGCAGGAAAAACTGATACAGCAGGTTCAGCGCCAGAAGTGTAGCCACCACCATCGGGGGACAACCGATCAGAACCAGAGGCAAGAACACCAGCCATTCTCCGGACAGGACCCCTGTCCACGAAAGACGCATGGCCGAAGGCAGGATGAAATGGCTGGCGGAATGGTGAACGCCGTGAGAGGCCCACATCCACCAGACCCTATGACCCAGCCGATGCATCCAGTAATAGCAGAACTCCACCCCGACAAAGCCCGCCACCCACGTCCATGCTGAGGTGATCTCCCACTGCCAGGGGGCCAGTTCGCTGACCGCTGACATAACAAACGCAATCAACACACGGTTGACCGATCGGGTCAGGATATTGCCTACCCCAACAGCAACGGACGCGGCGGCTTCGCCGGTGTCATAGCCGCGCCGCAAGGCCAGCACGACAATGGTCGCTTCAATAAGGATCAGTCCCGCCAGGGTCACCAGCACAGGGGCTGCCGTGAGAGGATCGGACAGGTGTGGGGCGCTCTTGTACATGCGACTAGCCTTTCGCCTTGAGCTGTTTCAGTTCGTAGCCGTCAATGACCCCATTGCCGTTGGTGTCGGTATTGTCGAAAACAGGGGTAGGCCCATTGACGAATTCGGTGCGGCTGACGCGGCCGTCATGGTTGCGGTCGAAGCTCGCCATCATCTCCAGAAAAGCCCCTCCCCGCTTAGACTGGCGGGCAAAAGCAGGCAGGTCGGCGGTAGTGAGAGAGCCATCGTGATTGCGATCGAACTTTGAAAACGACTGACTGCGATAGGAGAGGAATTCCTGACGGGTAATCATCCCATCGTGGTTGAGGTCCGCCATTTCGATGCGTTGAGCCACACTGTCAGGGTCCAGTCGGGAGGGCTGAGCCAGGCCTGACACTGGCCAGGCGGTGACAAGGGCAAGCGAGAGGAAAAAAAATGGGCGAGAGTTCATAGCATTATCCTTAAGCCAGTGAAGAAGGCCCCGCCCGACACGGGGGATGCGGGCGGGGCCATATCGCTGCTTGCGCACTCGGGCACGTCCGGGGAAAACGGCCCGACAGGGGGCAGTCTTTAGCGCGTCGGGCAGGCGATGGCGTTACCGCTGGCGTCCTTGCAGCTTGACTGACGCGAGACGCCATTGGTGGAATCATAGGTGGTGGTGCCGGTGTAGCTGTTGCCATTCTGGGCATTGGTAGCATTCGTGGTGCGCGACCCTGACGAGGTGCCGTCGGCATTGCGGGTGAAGCCACCTTGCGAATTCACATTGCCGCGCGCCCCGGAGGTCGCGAAACCGCCCTCATGTTCGACTGAGCCATCCGGGTTGTAGGTCGTGGCCGAACCGCGGGCCCCGGCGGCGCCGGTATTGGTCTTGAAGGCCGCGCCCGATCCGGTCGTGGTCGAACCGTCGGAATTGGTCTTGGCGCCGTGACCACGCACATAGCTGTTGCCATTATGGGTACCGGCGGCGACCATGCCGTTGGCGCCGCGGGCCTTCACACGGCCTTCGGCCGCATGGACGGGGGCGACGAACAGACCGGTCAGCATGAGGGTAGAGAGGCCGGCAACCAGCGACGCAGAGAAAAATTTCTTCATTGAGGTATCCTTTGTACGAGATGGGGAAGGGAAGGGGAACGCGACTACCCCCTCATCATCGTCGCCGACCTGTTACGCCGTGATGTCGTCTTCGGGCTCTGTTGCGACAGCCGGTTACAGGCCGCGCCTAGCGTAACGGTTTGTAACATCTGCGCGGGTGCAGCTTTTTTTAAGAGCTGTAAATTAGCCTGTGACACGGGCGAACTGGGATGACGCGCAGATGACGACGCAAAAGGGCCGGCTCATTGTTCTTGACGACGATCAGGAAATGCGTGCGCTCCTGCAACGCTATCTGACGGAAAACCATTATTCTGTGCGCTGCGTGCCGGATGCGGAAAGCCTCAACCGGTTGCTGGCCCGCGAAACTTTCGACCTGCTCATTCTCGATCTGATGATGCCCGGTGAAGATGGGCTTGCGGTTTGCCGCCGATTGCGCAGCGAAGGCGACACCACGCCGATTATCATGCTGACCGCGCGCGGCGATCCGGTCGATCGCGTGGTGGGGCTGGAGATGGGGGCGGACGACTATCTGCCTAAGCCGTTTATGCCGCGTGAGCTTCTGGCGCGTATAGAAGCGGTGCGCCGCCGTCATTTGTTCGTCCCCGGAGAGCCGACGGGGGCCGCTGCATCCGAGGTGGTACGCTTTGGGCCGTATCGGCTGGATATCGGGCGGATGCAACTGACGCGCGGTGACGAGGGGGTCGAATTGTCTACGCGCGAATTTTCTCTTCTGAAGACACTGGTGATGCACGCTGGCAGGCCCCTGTCGCGGGCGCGCATTATTGATCTCGCCCTCGGGCGCGATGCCGAAGTTACAGATCGCGCCGTGGACGTGCAGATTGTGCGGCTGCGGCGGATCATCGAAGATGATCAGGCCAATCCGGTGTGGATCAGGACGGTATGGGGGCATGGCTATGTCTTCACGCCGGACGGTAAAAGCCTGTGATCCCGCTACGTTCGCTACGCTTTCAGAGCCTCGCCGGGACCATACTGATTGTCGCGGTGAGTCAGGTCCTGACCGTCGCCGCCATGACCTTTCTGATCGTGCGTCCTCAGATCGACCGCGGAGCGGCCATGCTGGCACAAAACGTGGCGGTGCTGACCGAAACCTACGACACCTTGCCCGTCGAAGCCCGCCCCATACTGATCCAGCGGCTGGAGTCGTCGAGCTATCTGGCGCTGTGGCAGGGGGATAAACCGCCAGACCGCACGGGTCCCCGGCCGCGGTATATGGAACGCGCCTTTATGCGCAGTCTGGCGGAGCGGTTGAACGGCCAGGCGCATCTAGACTGGCGCACAGATGCAAGGGGCAAACTGTGGGTTCAGATCTTTCTGGGCGGCACCCCCTATTGGATTGGTCTGAAATCCACGCCCTTCTATGCGCCAACGGGCATGATTATCTGGCTGGGGGTGATCGCCGTGTGTCTGGCGTCTGCGGCGGCCGTCTGGTTGTCGCGGCAATTGCTGCGCCCTCTGGAGGCGCTGCAAAACGCCACCGACCGGGTTCATGTCAGCGAGAAACCGCAGATGCTTGAGGAGCAGGGCCTGGTGGAGATCGCCGAACTTAGCCGCAGCTTCAACCGCATGACCCGGCGCCTGACCGAGATCGAGGATAATCGCGCGCTGGTGCTGGCGGGGATTTCGCATGATTTGCGCACGCCCCTCGCCAAGCTGCGGCTGGCGCTGGATATGGCCTCCATCGCGGATACAGACCTGCGTCTCACCGCGGAACGTCAGGTGGACACTATTGAGCGCATCCTCTCGCAGTTTTTGGTGTTCGCCAGAGGATTTGAAGCGGAAGCGGTCGAACCTTTCTCGCTGAATGCCTTGATAAGTTCGGCGGCTGCCGACTACGCCCAGGCGGGTGTGGAGATCAGCCTGCCTGACACTGAACAGATACTCACGGGGCGCCGCGAAGCGGTGCGGCGTCTGCTGTGTAATCTCATCGAGAATGCCTTACGCTATGGACAGGCGCCGGTGACGGTCTTTGCCATAATTGCCGAAGAGGGGCTTCGCTTTGGGGTGCGCGATCAGGGCGAGGGGATCCACCCGGAACAGGCCGAACTACTGACCAAACCCTTTGTCAGAGGGGATGAGGCGCGTCAGCCCTTCGCCGGGCAGGTGCCGGTTGCAGGCGTAGGTCTCGGCCTTGCCATGGCGCAGCAAATCACCCGACTGCACGGCTGGGAGTTGACCTTCAAACAAGCCAACGGTGGCTTTGAGGCTGCGATTGAAACGGGGGCTTCCTGATTTAAGGACGTTATCGCATATATCTTCCCGATGTTTTTGCTTAATAGCCTCAAATCTAGCTTGGACGCGAGTTCCACACCGAGCGAACTTTTTTAATCGCTCAAGAAGCATGTCAGAACCTGCCGGAACATCCACATTGTATGTGAACACAGCTGCAGCGCGCTGACGTGATGCGGTGCATGGCTTCCTCACCGGCATCTCGTGCCGTTTTCAGGCCTCCGCCACGCTGAATGGCGGACACTGGGTTGATACCCAACTTTTCCGCATGTTCGTAAGCACATTCTTGAACACACATTTTTTTTTGGAGGAATCATAACGATATAAAAACAGATATTTGAAACGATTTTATCAGGCTCGGTGCCGCTGGCATATCGAGTCGGCGAAGCTTGCGCCGGTCAGATAGTTCGACGAAGAGCGAAGACGCCTTCCAACCGAAACCGCTTTACTCTTTCTGTTCGGCGAGCAGAGCCTTGACCACGGAGACAACACTGCGTCTCATGGGCGTGCTCAACTGACTGAAATACCGGGAAAGCCTTTGTCCCTCGGAGGTGCGCGTGAAGGCCCAGATACTGGCTTCTGACTCAGACAGACCTTCGGGCGCTATGTCATCCAGGCCCTCAAAGAAGTCGGACACCGGCACTTTCAGGAAACAGGCCGCGGCATGTAGCCTCGACGCGCTGATGCGGTTGTGACCGCTTTCGTATTTCTGGACCTGCTGGAAAGTGATGCCCAAGGCACTGGCCAAGTCTGTTTGTGAGAGCCCTTGGGCTTCGCGAAACGCGCGAAGACGTTTGCCGACCTGAACGTCAATGAAATGGGGATGAGACATGGACCTGAACGCGACCCCGCATACCAAGAAGCAGAAACCCAGCTTAGTTTCATTGGTGTAAGGGTGTCAGCCCTTACACCTCAGGCGTGCAGTGTGGATTTCTTTCGTAAATATTCTGCTTCCAGCGCCGCGCCTCCCAGTGTCAGCGCGACGCCATAGCCGCCAAGCAATCCCATAGTCGTCATGTAAGCAAAATACCCGGTGTTTGGTATAAGATGACCGACGAAATGGGTAAGAAAGGTCCCCAACATGAACGCCGTCATAAACAGCGTCCAAATGCGACGGGAATAGCATGATACGCTGAAAGCGAAGAGGGTGACCGCGCCATCAAGTATCGCTGTGAGTGCGCCGGGGTCATGATTTTGTTGCTGCAATAGCGGTGTCGTAATCCAAGCGGCCCAAATGACTATGGCGGTGGACTTTTCAGCCCAACCGCCCCGCCAGATGGCTAAACTACCACATAAGATGACTGTGATGTGCCCCGCCCAAATCCAAATTAAATGCAAGAGCAGCATAGTCTCTCCGTTTCGTTTTCGCATTCACTGGTTTTCGATTTCCCGAGCCTGGGTATGTACCTCGGCATTGCCAGTGATAGGTTTGGAGTTACCTGTTCCCACGGCTACAGTCGCACAACCCATCTGGGTTTTGACCTCATTGAGGTGACCGTGCACGGTGATGATTTCGCGTCGGGCCTGGGCCAGCGCGTTGGCGCTGCTAATGATGCCTTCGACCGCTTCCTGTCCCATCACAGCAGACAGGCCGCCAGCCATCCGCATGCGCAGCAGGGCGGCAAGCATCTCGCCTGTTTCTGTAAGCGCGCGATCGACAGCCTCTTCGGTCTGAAAGAGACGTTCAGCGCCAGCCAATACCATTTCCGATCGTTTCATCATCAGGTCTCCAGTTAGGGCCGGTCTCTTACCGGCTGGGTTATGCGCCCAGCCGGATACAGGTTATCCGGTCTGGCCGCTGAGTTCGCGAATGGCCTGGAAAATTCCGATCAGGGCCCCCATCACACCGCCAATGATCAGCACGACGGACAGGGTTAGTCCCAGAGTCAGAAGTGACCACTGAAGGAGGTTGAGTTGGGCGAGCCAGCCATGGACGCCGTCTCGTCCGTGAGCCAGGCGCAGGCTGAGATCAGGGTAAAGACGAGCTTCTCTGGCGTGGTCTGGTATTCCTGCCGGATCGCCGAAAGCGTTTCGCTGATCAGATGCGCCTTCTCTGGTACTGCCAAATATTTGAGTGCGGTCTCGATGTGCGCCCACTGCATCGTGACCGACTGCGGGTAAGGGGGCGTTGAGGGAATCGAGGAGTGGGTCATCGGTATCTCCGATAGGGGAGGGATGACCGGAGGATGACGATTCAGGGGCGTTTTGCGCTATTCCCGATGACTGATATTCCCGTTCAGGGGGGATGCCCAAAACGTCTGCGTGGTCACTGAGAAAACGGGCGGCTTCCCGCCGACTAATGCCGCCCAACTTGTCGCGCACGGCGTCGGCATGAGCGCGCGCCGTGTGCTCGCTGATGTTCAAAATCCGCGCGATTTCCTTGTCACGGTAATGGCGGGCGATAAGCCGCATCACCTCTTTCTGCCGCTGCGTCAGAGACGCCAGCTTTTCCTCAATCTGCTCGGTCAATGTTCGTTAGCCCCGATTGACGCGCCCATATTAGGGTTAACGGAAGAGGAGCGTGAAGACCAGTTACGATTGTGTCAGGTCAGTAGCAGAGACGGCCCACCACTGAGGGAGATCGCGGCCAGCCTCAGTTTTGCGATCTTTAAAGCTGGAGAATGCGCCTGTACGCGACTAGGCTGACGGCCAAAATTGCCCGTGACCGATGTCCCCCACCATGCCCTTTCATCCCAAATCCAGTCTCGCTCATCTTCTGCGGGCTCCGGTGCGTCCCGGCACGGTGCAGTGGATAGGTTTGCGGCCGGAGCGGCGGGGAGAGATTATCGCTGCGGACGAGGCCCATCTGTCACCTGAGGTTGGCTTAATCGGTGACCATTATCAGGGACGAAGTGGCAACCGGCACCTGACGCTTATCGGGCAGGAGGACATAAATGCGATCGCAAGCTTCCTCGGCGTGTCCGTGCAGGCGCACGCGCTTCGGCGCAATATCGTCACCTCAGGGATCAACCTGCTGGCGCTGAAAGATAAGCGCTTCAGGCTGGGTGAAGCGGTGCTGGAATATACCGGCGAATGCCATCCCTGTTCGCGCATGGAAGAGACGTTCGGGGTCGGAGGCTATAATGCCGTGCGTGGACACGGCGGGATCACCGCACGGGTCATCACGGGTGGCCGTTTTCGTGTCGGGGATTGCGTGATTCCAGAACTTGATGACACTTCGGGAGGCTGAGAAGATCTCATCGAGCGCGAGGGGCTAAGCTCGCCTAATTTCCGCGCGTATTCGCTAGCATCACCGATTTGGTAGCCGTGAGTGGATATGTAGGTTCCCCGTCACTGACACACGGCCGCGAACGCCGCCGATGGAGACGGTGTAAGAACGGCATGTTTGGCTAACTGCGGGAGATAATTACGCGTCGGCATGTGCGTAAAACGGCTAATCTGTACACCCTCCTCAGAGACGTTTCACGCGCCCTAGCTGGCGACATTGGAAGATTAAACACCAGGGTGTAACGCCTGCGCGAATTCAGCGTAGATTCGCGCAAGGCGGGCGGGTTGGCGAAGTTTTGTGTCGACCTATCCGGAAGCCGTCAGCAACGTCTTGACCACAAGTCCGGAATGTAGCCGACCGCGCCGACATAGCTGGATGTTTCACGCATCGACTTTCAGTCTTTTTTAATGGCATCGCCGTTATCTGAAATCTGTTCACCACGAATCTTTCCATTTCGAGTGCCAAGTATGCGTAAGCCACCCCTAGAAAGCTCAATTAAGTCTCAGGACTGTCCGAATATCGGTGTAGTAGCGGGCGGCTTCGCTTTAGGACTGGTGCTACTGACGGTTAACGCTCTCATGCCGCTCGAGGGCGAAACGGTCGGCGTCCTCGCTTGGCCCTTCACCTCGCAACAAGCCACCAGCCGCCTCGTGGCTCAGTCCGGCGGGGCGTTTGAGGATGTCGCGTTGTCGGGTCGTATCGTGCTGGCCCGTTCCTACGAGCCGGGCTTCATCCGCCGCCTGTATGCAAATGGCGCGGTTCTTGTTTTCAACCCCCGCTTTCTCGCCGGTTGCCGGACTCTGCCGTCCTCCTCTTCGAAGGTCTAAGCCTATGGATGCCCTCCTTACCCTCAGAACCCGCTTTGGCGGCGCGTTGATCGCCTTTCTGTGGATTAACTGTGTTCTTCTGGGTGTGCTCCCCGTCGCCTTCGGCACCGGTGCCCCAGTGATGACGCCGCTACTGTCGGGCGCGCTGATCTGTGGGCTCGTCACAGCGCAGTGGTGGCGTGACCGTACGGGGCCGACCACGCGAATGGTTACATCGATGGCACTGGCCGCGATGGTGGGGCTGATGGTCTATGTCTTTGATGGGCACGCTTACCAGATAGACATGCACATGTACTTCTTCGCGGCTTTGGCGCTGATCGCCGGCTGGTGCGACGCCCGCGCTCTGATTGCCTATTCTGGGCTCGTGGCCGTACACCACTTGGGGCTCAACTTTCTCTTGCCGGCCGCCGTGTTTCCGACAAGCCAGCCGGACCTGTTGCGGGTAACCGTGCATGCCGGCATTCTGGTTCTCCAGACCGCACTCCTCACCTGGCTGGTCTATACGCTGGAGTGCGCTTTTGCTGAAGCCGACGACGCCCTGAGCGCCGCGCGCGCGGCTGAAGCCGAGGCCCGCGAGCTATCGGAGCGCCAGGATCGTATCAAGGCCGAAGAATTGCGACGCATCCGTGAACGGGACACCCTCGCTAGCACGCTGATTGAGCGGGTGCAGGACCTGACCCAGGGCTTCAACGCCACTTCGCGCGACATGGCGCAAGCCGCCGCCAATCTCAGTGAGAGCGTGAAGCGCACGACAGAGGTCGCCGGGTCAGTGACCGACGCGGCCTTGTCTGCATCCGACAATGTGCAGACCGCCGCGGCCGGGGCCGAGGAACTGTCGCAATCGATCCGTCAAATTAACGCGCAGGTCTCTCGTTCGGCCGCCGTCGCTGCCTCTGCCGCTGAGGAGGCTGCCACCACGAATGAAAACATAAGCGTGCTGAGCGGGGCCGCGTCGCGCATTGGCGATGTCATCGAATTGATCCGCGCCATTGCCTCTCAGACCAACCTGCTGGCACTCAACGCGACGATCGAGGCCGCTCGTGCGGGGGAGGCTGGCAAAGGCTTTGCGGTTGTCGCGACCGAAGTCAAGTCGCTGGCCACGCAGACGGCGAAGGCCACAGACGAGATCGCGGAAAAGGTCAACGAGATTCAGTCAGCCACACATATTACCGTGGAATCGATCGGGCGCATCGTGTCGACCATCGAAATGATCCGCGCAACCACTGTGTCCATCGCCGAATCGGTTGATCAGCAGGGCGCGGCGACGCAGGATATCGCGGCCAATACGGCGCGCGCCGCATCTGGCACGACTGAGGTGAGTGCGCAGATGGGCGTCGTCTCGGCCGGGGCGCAAGAGACAGGCGTCGCGTCAGAACAGCTCCGCGGCCTGTCCGGCGCTCTGGCCCATCAGGCCGCGTCGCTCGAGGCAGAGGTGGCAAACTTCATCAACCGCTTGAAGGCCGCATAAACGCTCTCAATTGCAGCATGGCGCCTCGACAAGCCTAAGGAAGTTGAATTGCCCCCAGGCTTAGCGACGGGTCACCGGTTAGGCGGAACCGAGGCCCTAACATTGCCGGTATGCACTTTCGCCGCGAATCAGATACCAATGGTACGGTATCTTTTCAGGTGCACAGCCTTTGTCTCCCGGCTCACCTCTAAGATCCCCCCTTGAGCCAGGAGATATTGGCGCTGGCCGTCGTCACCGCAAGCACGCATGTTGAATCGGTGAAGAAAGGCTCGCAAAATCCAAAGAAGCAAATACTGGCATTCGACGATAATGTGGAATAGGCCGTACGGAAGCCAACGCGATACATGCCCGGGAATCGGTAGAAGACCCGTCCAGCCCTGATCGGTTTGTGTTCGCACAAGACGGCGTCGATCCCGATGTTATGCAACATCTGCGCCTATCCGGATGATACTTGATGATTTTAGAACCGGATTCACCAGTATTGCTTATCTTCAGGCATACGGATTCAACAAAATCAAGCTCGATAAAAGCCTCATTGATGATCTTGTGACCGGCACCAAGTCATCTGTTCTTGTTCAGGGCGTTATGTTCCTCGCAAACGGCCTCGCTATGGAAATTACGGCGGAGGGAGTGGAGACGGAGGGGCAGGCTGAATTGCTTGAACTCGCCGGTTGCCGCCTAATACAGGGCTACCTCTACTGCAAACCTGCGCCCGCGGCCTTGGTGAAAGCCCAGATGGTTAAAACTGAGCGTGTGGCTATGGAACTCAGGGGATAAGTGCGTCGGCCCAAGTTTCCGTTCGCATCTCAGAGAAAATCAACACATTAACATTCTGTATCGACGTCTCAGGAGCTGCATTTCGACAATTCACAGAAATTTGTTCCTGATTTGTTTCTTAAGAGTCCGCCGTTAAGGAGTTGTGACTCCTCACGATTCAGCTCCGATCTGGTGCCCTGACAGTTTCTGGCAGCACGCAGACGCCGATCTCGGCCTATTGACTCTTGTTCGAATTAAAGAACAAAAAGCGAACATAATCTTTGGCGTTCAGAAAGGATGCTTGATGTCATGCCCGCTGCCAACCCCGCCGTCCTCAGCGCTTTGCGAGACCGGATCGACCATATCGGCGGTCACAGTGCGCCCAGACGCGTCGTTCTCCCCTTCGGCGTTCCTGATATCGACACCCGTATTCCCAAGGGGGGGCTGGCCTTTGGGGCCCTGCACGAGATCGCTGGTGGCGCCAATGGCGCGGTAGATGGGGCCGCCGCCATTGCCTTTGCCGCCGGGATTGCGGCGCGCTCTGGGGGGCGTGTTCTATGGGCCTATACGCAGCCTGATCTGTTTGCCCCGGCGCTCGCCCGTTCAGGCCTGACCGATGACAAGGTCGTCTTCTTCGAAGCCGGCGATGAGGCCGCCGTGCTGGGGGCTTGTGAGGAAGCCCTGCGCCACGGCGGCCTCACCGCGGTCGTGGGCGAACTCGCCAATCTCTCCCGTGTCGCCTCGCAACGTCTTCTGATGGCGGCGGAGGGCACCGGGACGCTGGCCCTGATCGTGCGCCGCTGGCGCCGGCAGGTCGATGCCAAAGACTTTGGCCGCCCCACGGCCGCCTTTACCCGCTGGCGCGTGACCGAACTGAACTCGGCACCTTTGCCGGTGCGCGGCGTCGGACGCGCGCGCTGGATGCTCGAACTGATCCGGGCCCGCGGCGGCGAGTGTCATGATTTCGAGGTCGAGGCCTGTGACGGGGAGGGGCGTATCCGCCTGTCCGCGGACGCACAACGACCAGACACCTTGCGGGTCGCATCTTAAGAGGAGGGAAACTATGCAGTTGTTTGAGACACCGGATGAACACACCCGATTAGCCCTGTTCGATGGGGCCGCCGTCCTGCTCACGGTCGCCCGCCATGAGCGCGACTATATGGCCTGTGTGCAGAAGATCGGTCCCAAAGGTAGTGTCTATTACGATGTGGCCGGCTACAGATACCACGCCGATGGCTCGCCCCTGCCGCAATTGCCGCGCGCGCCCCAGATCCTCGACGTGGTTGATCTCTATCAGACCGATTACGCGGATATCGCATGAGTGAACTTGTCACCTGTGCGGGGAAGGTGGTGGCGCTGGCGCCCCTCGTCGCTATCGGGCCGGTATGGGCAAACGGCCTTTATGAAGACACGCATCTGGCCTTCCCGGTCCATATCCAGGGCCTGCCTCAAACCCTGTGGTTCCAGTCGGAGGACGGCACCGACGAGGAAAGGGCCGCACTCAGACGCGCGCATGCGCAACTCGTGGCCGCCTGGCGGCGTTATCACCTCAGGGACGGCGTATCGCCGGGCCTGTTCGACCTGTCCCATCTTCTGATCAGTCTTCAGGCCATCTCAGCCGTCAGTCCCATCTACACGAAGACGCTCACGGTGGGCGGCTGGGGCAGCGTCAGCCGTCATCAGCCGATCTACGACATTCATGTTTCAGGCCTCAGCGAGCCCATTCGTCGCTCGGCCTCTGTGGCCGTGCCGCTCGACGTCCTGACGGCTGAGCGTAATGCCCTGCTTGAAGCCTGGGCCGACTGGGTCGATCCTCTCACGCGACAGGCGGTGTAGGGTGTCATGGCCCGCTACCTCAGCCTCTATCTGCCATTCTGGGGGACCGATCGTCTGCGCCGGGCTGTAGGCCTGGACGCGCTGCCGCTTGAGCAAGCGCTTGTTCTGCAGGGCAAGGTCGGCAGCCGACGCCTCGTCACGGCAGTCGATGCGTTAGCTCATCAACGCGGCGTTAGACTCGGCATGGCGGTGGCCAAGGCGCAGGTTCTGATCGAGGGACTGGAGGTGCGTGACGCTGAGGTGGAGCGTGACGCCGAGGCGCTTGAAAAGCTCGCCGTCTGGGCGTTACGGCTCTACTCGCCCGTGGTGGCCGCTGATCCGCCCGATGGTCTGATCCTCGATATCACGGGCGCGGCCCATCTCTATGGGGGAGAGGCCGCTCTGGTCTCCGATATGCTACGTCGTCTTGAGGCCCTCCATATCACCGCCTATGCCACGGTCGCAGACAGCTGGGGTGCCGCCCACGCCCTGGTGCGCTTTGCCGGTAAGTCCTCTCTGATCATTGCAGCGGGTAAGTCCACCGAGGCGATCCTGCCCCTGCCGGTCGCGGCGCTTCGCCTGCCGGCCGAGACGGTCGAGGAGTTGCGCCTCATCGGCATCGACACGATCGGCGAACTGGCCGCCAAGCCGCGCGCCCCGCTGGCGCTGCGCTACGGTCCCGACCTGTGGCGGCGCGTCGATATGGCGTTTGGGCGACTGGCCGAGCCCATTGAGCCCGTCCATGTCCCCGAACTGATCTCGGTCGAACGCGCTTTCTTTGAGCCCATCGGGGCACCTGACACGCTTGAGAAATATACCCGCCGTTTGACTGAATCCCTGTGCCTGAAACTGGAAGAGGTGGGGCTTGGGGCACGACGGCTCGATCTGCACTTTGTGCGCGTCGATAGTCGCATCGAGACCATAAGCGTTGGCACCGCCAAGCCGGTGCGCGACGTCAAGCGTCTGTCGAAACTGCTGGTCGATAAGATCGAAACCGTCGAGCCGGGCTTCGGCATCGACAAAATGACTCTATCAGCCCCTCTGGTCGAACCGCTGTCCTTCACCCAGGTCGCCACGCGCTTTGCCGCACCCGCGCGCCCGGACGTCGAAGACCTGTGGGATACGCTCAGCAATCGCTACGGCGAGGGCCGACTTTACCGCGCGGTGGAGGTCGCAAGCGATATCCCGGAGCGCTCGGTCAGACGGCTCGCGCCTTCGGCGCAAGGGACCGGCTCCCCGCGCAATGCCCGCTATCGACGCCCGGCGCGTCTTTATCGCCCCGAAGCGGTGCAGGCGCTCGCGGCCTTGCCCGATCATCCCCCGCGCGCCTTTACCTGGCGCGGGCAGCGCTACAGCGTCGTCTGTGCCGATGGCCCCGAACGGGTCAAGGGGGAGTGGTGGGTGAGCGATGCCGAGACCGGCAAGGTGCGCGACTACTATATCCTCGAAGCGGCCACGGGCGAGCGGTTCTGGGTCTTCCGGGCCGGGGACGGCGAACACACGGGCACCGGCTCTCTCAACTGGTATCTACACGGAAAGTTCGACTGATGCAGCCACCTTATGTCGAGCTTCAGTGCGCGTCCTACTTCTCTTTCCTGCAGGGCTGTTCATCCCCCGATGAGCTGTTCGTCCGGGCTCAGGCACTGGGTCTTGAGGCGCTGGCCATCGCGGATCGCAACACGCTCGCCGGTATGGTGCGCGCCCATGTGGCCGCCAAAGCCACGGGGGTGCGACTGATCGTCGGCTGCCACCTCGATCTGAGCGATGGCTCTTCGATGCTCGTCTATCCCACCGACCGGGCCGCCTATGCGCGCCTGTCGCGGCTTCTGACGGTGGGCAAGGCGCGGGGCGGCAAGGGGCGCTGTGACCTCACCTGGCAGGATGTCGAGGACTTCAACGCAGGTCTGATCGGCATCTTCCTCCCGGACGAGGCCGACGAGGTCTGCGCCCAGCGCCTGCGGCGATTTAAGACCATTTTTGCCGAGCGCGCCCATGTGGCGCTGACGCTGCGCCGCCGGCAGGGGGATCATCTGCGCCTGCATGAACTGTCGAACCTGGCGGCCAGGGTGCGGGTGCCCACCGTCGTCACCAATGACGTCCTCTATCATGTCCATGAGCGCGACCAGTTGCACGATGTGGTCACGTGCATACGGCATAACTGCACCATCGACGCCCTGGGTGATCTGCGCCACCGCTATGCCGACCGCTATCTGAAGACGCCCGAGGAGATGTATCGCCTGTTTCCGGGCTACGAGGGGGCCTTAAGGCGCAGCGTCGAGATCGCCGATCAGTGCCGTTTCAGCCTCGATGAGCTTAAATACCAGTATCCGGAAGAGAAGCTGTTACCAGGGCTATCGGCTATCGACGCCCTCAAGAAACTGACCTGGGAAGGGGCGAAGCGGCGCTATCCGGAAGGTGTACCGCAAAAGGTCATCGACCTTCTGCGCCATGAACTGACCCTGATCGAGAAGCTCAACTACGCGCCCTATTTTCTGACGGTCAACGCCATCGTCAACTTCGCCCGCTCGCAGGACATCCTCTGTCAGGGGCGAGGCTCGGCCGCCAATAGCTGCGTCTGTTTCGTACTGGGCATTACGAGCGTCGATCCCGATCGCAACGATCTTCTGTTCGAGCGCTTCATCTCCGAAGAGCGGGGCGAACCGCCCGATATCGATGTGGACTTCGAGCACCAGCGGCGTGAGGAGGTGCTGCAATGGGTCTATGAGACCTATGGCCGCTCGCACGCCGCGCTTACCGCCGTGGTCACGCGGTTCCGCACGCGTGGGGCCATCCGCGCTGTCCTCAAGGTGATGGGCTATCCCGAAGACACGATCAAGCTGATCTCCAAACAGGTGACCCACTGGCACCGGGGCGGTATGACTTTGGCCGAGGCCGAAGGCTTAGGACTCAATCTCAATGACCGGCGCCTGAAGCTCGCCATCGACCTGCACCTGCTCTTGATGAACGTGCCCAGGCATTTGAGCCAGCATCCGGGCGGCTTTGTCCTGACTCATGACCGGCTCGACGAACTGGTGCCGATCGAGCCCGCGCGGATGAAAGCCCGCCAAGTTATCGAATGGGACAAGGACGATATCGATGTCCTGGCCTTCATGAAGGTCGACTGCCTGGGGCTTGGCATGATGTCGTGCATGAAGCGATCGCTCGATATGCTCGCTGAGGTCAAGGGCATAGAATTGGACCTCGCCACCATTCCGGCCGAAGATCCGCGCACCTATGCCATGATCCGCAAGGCCGACACGGTCGGCGTCTTCCAGATCGAAAGCCGAGCCCAGCAGGCCATGCTGCCACGCACCAGGCCGCGGACCTTCTATGACCTTGTGGTACAGGTCGCCATCGTGCGCCCCGGCCCCATACAGGGCGGCATGGTGCATCCCTATCTGCGACGGCGTGAGGGCACGGAAGAGGTCACCTATCCCTCAAAGGAGCTAGAGGCGATCCTCTCCAAAACCCTGGGCGTGCCTTTGTTTCAGGAGCAGGCCATGTCGGTTGTCATCAAGGCAGCCGGCTTCTCGCCGGGGCGCGCCGATATGGTCCGCCGTGCCATGGCCACCTTCAAACACACCGGCGGCGTCTCAAAATTCCATGACGAGATCGTGCAGGGGATGCTCACAAACGGCTACACACAAGACTATGCCGAGCAGATCTTCAGCCAGCTGGAAGGGTTTGGCTCCTATGGGTTTCCGGAGTCGCACGCCTATTCCTTCGCCCTGATCGCCTATGCCTCCTCCTGGATGAAATGCCATCACCCGGACGTCTTCTGTGCCGCGCTCCTCAACTCCCAGCCCATGGGCTTTTATGCCCCCGCGCAACTGGTGCGTAATGCCCAGGAACACGGCGTGGAGGTTCGCCCGGTCTGCGTCAATGCCTCGCGTTGGGACTGTACGCTGGAGGAGACACACCGACCGGGACGTTACGCCGTGCGATTAGGCTTCCGGCTCGTTAAAGGGCTCAAGAGCGTGGACATCGCCAGGATGATCCTGCACCGTGGCGATCACCCCTTCACATCCATCTCCGATCTGTGGAAGCGGGCGCGCACACCGGTGGCGACGTTGCGACAACTGGCCAAGGCCGATGCCTTCTCTCCCGCTCTCGGTCTGAACCGCCGTGACGCCCTGTTTGCCATCCGTGCCCTGCGCGATGATCCTCTACCCCTGTTCGACCATCTGGAGGCGGGGGCAGGGGAAACGTCTGCAATGCCGGAACCGCAAGTGATCCTCAAACCCATGACGGCCGGGGCCGGGGTGGTCGAAGACTATAATCACCTCGGCCTGACGCTCGGGACGCATCCGGTCTCGTTCCTGCGTGAAGAGTTGCGCCAACGTGGCCTGATGACCTGCGCGGACGCCATGGCCTCAAAAGATGGGCGTAGCGTCAGCGTGGCGGGCATGGTGCTCGTTCGCCAGAAGCCGGGCTCGGCCAATGGCGTGATGTTCATGACGCTGGAAGATGAGACCCGCGACGCCAATGTGGTGGTCTGGGAGAAGGTCGCTACCACCCACAAGGCCGCCGTCTATGGTTCGTCGTTTGTGGCCATCAACGGCTATATCCAGCGCGAAGGCGAGGTGGTGCACCTGATCGCCCGATCCATCTTCGATCTCTCGCCGCTTCTGGCCAGCATCGGTGAGCGTGACACGCCGCTCAGTGTGCCCCGTATGCCCGGCGATGAGTTCCGCAATGGTGGACCCGGACAGGATGCGCGGGTGGCCAGAGCGCAGGGTGGGGGTTGGGTGCAGAAGAGTAGGGATTTTAGGTGAGCGAGACCAGCTTTGGCCCGTTGCGGGTATAAGTTGCAACGTAAAATTAAAATAGCGGACATTTGGTCTGCCACTTTTAACACCTAAGAGATAGCGGCGTAACTCATAAAACTTGTTTCCGAGAAAGCCAGTTCGGTTCACTTCTGAGGGCCACGTGACGTGTTGTAACTAGCTCTATGCTTGACCGCGCGATAGTTGCTGTCCACGGACTAATCCGCGTCATTCAGTAGGTCGTCGGCTCTTCGAGCTACAATGTCCTGTATCTTTGATTTCAGATTTCTTATCTGGGCGGGGTAATCCAGGTCAGGCAACTCCAGAAGCCCGGCGGTGTCGATAACGGCTTTGATAAGAGTGGTTATTGTGGAGTCGGCGTCGATAACGGTTATACCGAGCGTCTGGGCCAGTTGAATGAAGTCACGACGCTTCAGGCGGTCGTCCTTTCCATTAACCTTCAACGCCATCCGGTCTTGTCCGAGGCCCGGAAAAACCCTCGTGGTAACGGCGTCATAGAGGGGCGCGAAGCGGACGCTTCTGAAGTGCCGCTCGTTTTCGTATGCGGTCTTCAGTAAGGCCAGGTTCTTCAAGTGCATGTCGCCGTCGGCAATCAGCCAGGCGAAGAGGGCACGCTTGAAAAGCGTCCTCATGTCGTCGTTTGGCTGTGTGGAGAGGGGCCGAAGGCCGCGCCCCATCTTTTCGATTGTTCCGTCATATTTGGTGGAGGCGGGCTGATCCAGGACCGAGCAAAAATCCTCCATTGCCAGCCAGCGGCGGTCATCTTTCGAACTGCGGATATCGAAGCGTTCAACCAGCAGGGCAGGTGGCATGCCTTCGGGCATGGTAATGAGGGCTGCGTCGGGCGGTTCGAAACCGGCCCCTCGTCCCAATTCCAGGCAAAGCCATTCGACGACGGGCAATCCCTCAAAGCCAGAGGTGCCCGCTGGCTTCATGATGTGGGTGAATGGCAAGTCGATGGCGGGCTTGAGTTCACCTGCCGAGGTCAGGCACATCGGCGCCTTGATTTGAACGCCTGAAAGCCTTGGGGTCTGGGCATGGATGAAGACTCTCGCCAGATTTTGTTCAAATGTGCTTTCGATATCGTCCCTGGCGGGGCCTTGGTAAGTGCCGGTGAAACGCCCATGGTCCGAATGGGCCGCAAGGGGAGACTGCAGGACGTCTTCGGGCAGCGCGTTCAGGTCAGCCGATGACGGGACGATGTCGATGTTCGACATGTAGCGTTTGCCGGAGCGCAACAGGTCGCGATCGTCACGGGCGTCCAGGACCTGGGCCAGCCAGCCCTCGGGTAGGAGCGATTCGACCAGGGCCGGCAACCTCCCCGGGTGCGTATCCCTTATCAGCGGGGGCACCTTCGCGGACGAGGGCTTCCAGCGCCATTCGGCGCCATCGTGGATAAGCGTTCCGATCGGCTTCTTGTTCCAGGCAACGGTCAGGTTGATCGTGGACTTGTTTTTGACGGGGCGGTGGCCTTCGTCTATTCCCGTCAGGTAGCGCTGGGCGCCTTCCAGTTCCTTGAGCCACCCGTTTTCCCTCGCCAAAGGCCATAGAGCATCGACGATCGCGCTGGGGCTACCGAATTCGTCTCTCAGTCGCCGGGCGGTCGCGGCGCGTATGTCCCCGGTCATGGCGCTGGCATGTTCACTTCTCATGCGGAAGGCTTCGAGGAAGCGTTGGCGCGGCGATGACGCCCTGGCATGGATCTCACCCATCTCGTCACCAACGATGACGTCGATCAGTGACGGACTTGGAGGGGCCTGGTTCTGGATGATTTCGAGCGTTCTGAGTCTGGTGCGCTGGTTCCGGCGTCCGCTCAAGAACAGGCGTCCATCCGACGTCGGGGCCAGGTTTACCGACGATACGGATGCCAGGTAGGCGGTAGGGTAAAGGTAGTGGGCGATCCTGACCGCATGGGAGCGGATGACCAGGTCCAAATCAGATGCCGCAGAGGCATAGACACCGCGGACGATCTGGATAAGTTCGCCCCTATGGGCCTGAAGGTGCGCCTGCTTAGGTGTAATGGTCTCGCCGACGAGGTGTAGCACGGAATTATCTCGCATTTGACATGCGTAATAATTCCTGTGTCGTCGGGCGTCTGTCAAGAATTATCTAGCGTGTCAGATGCGAGATAATTCCACATTCTAGCTGAAGTCGTTTGCCTTTAAGCTCATCCATTACGGCACCCTAGCGTTAACACCGCTCGGCGGTTAAGCTCTGGACATCGCCATCAGGTCCCCGCACTGTGCAATGGGAGTATCGGGTCTTCGATGTCCGTGTGCTCCCAATAAGGTCGTCCCGCGGGACCTGAATGCCGAACTGCTGGAAACCACCGCTAAGGAGATCGGCGCGGCTGGTTTTGTGGCGCTCGATGTCTCGAAACTCGAGGAAGTCTCTGCGTCCGACAAAAAGTCCGCGGGCATCTTAGGCAAGATCGACATTCTGGTCGCTTCGGTCGCCGCCAAGGAAGGCAATCCCAACCCCCCCTCGGCCTATTCGGCCTCCAAGGCAGGCGTGATCGGCTTTCCCCGGCAACCCTGATTAAACAGCGTTGGTTCCGCTCACAGGTGGAAAACGCAATCGGACGACGTCCGATCTCTGATATTGAACCCTTTGAGGTTCTCGCGGCTTTGAAGGTCACCGAGAAGTGGGGCAATTATGAGACGTCCAGGCGCACCGTGCTTTACCACTCGCTCATCTCAGCTTTGCGGTGATTTTCGATGACCTGGTTCATCACATCCCCACCATGCCGGGCAAACAGCGCGCCGGCCACTACGACAGTCAGAATCGCAATCCAGTGTTTCTTCGCAAAAGCAATCATCATTATGAACTCTCCGAGAAAGGTCACCTTATCGCGCAAATCAGTTCTTTTTGAATACCATGACTCCGGGACCGTCGATAACAACGACCGCGCGCTCTAAAATCCGCTGTTCTTCATCGCCAATCGAACATCCGCTGGTTGCGATTCAATTCCGCAGGCAGCCAACCGGAAGGGCGTTCTGAAGTGTGAAGTGGCCCCCTGAAATAGGACCAGGGAATTGATTGGAAAACCGTTGGAATCGTTACCGATCCCTCGTCGGACGAAACGCATCTCACTAGCCGATGTTAACGCGATTCTGAAAATTGTCGCTGCTGAGGACTGAGCCTTGCCCTGCGCCGGGCTCACCCATAGTGTCGTAGTCCTTTCTCGACTCAGTATCGGTGGGCCAGGGTGAACGAAACTTTCAACTACATAAGCGCATTAAAAAAGCTGGTGGATGTGCGAACGTTTGAAGCCGGGCTCGCCTATGCACTCAACAATCAGGTCGACCGCATCGCCAAAGTGTCTGAGCACTATATCCAGGCACGCGTTAAAGGCACAGCACGCAAACCCTATGTGACTGAGGTCAATCTCCGCGCCGTAATGGCACCATCACCGGCGTTAAGGGGGACGTGTAGTTGTCCGGTCAGTTACAACTGCAAGCATGTGGTGGCCACACTGGTTGCCTATTTTCAGTCGCAAGAGGCTTCGGGGATCGATGCGATGAATGAGGCCCCCGACTCTGAGTTGTTCGCGTTACCTTATGAAACGCAGGCCTGGCTGAGCAGCCTAATCGCGGCGGGTCAGCCCGAAAACTATCCGGCGACCATCAATCAACGCATCGTCTACATCCTGCGCCCAGTGGTCATGCCGCGGGGGCCTTCAAGGCTCTGCGTCGATATAAATTCAGCCCGCCAGAACAAGTCGGGCGCGTTTTCAAAGCGCCTTGAGCGCGCCAATTTTGACCGGGCCCAACGCGGTATCAAACCTGGTTATATTTTACAGGAGGATATGGAGCTCTATATCCTCCTAAATACAAAAGCGCAGAGTTACTGGCACTCCAGCTCCACGACAGGTCTGGAGATAAAGACCTTCGACACGCTGCAGCGTTTGGTTGCGACGGGCAGGCTTTACTGGGAGGACCTCGATACTGGCCCTTTGCACATGGGAGAGCCCTTACCTGGTGGGGTTGACTGGCCGCTTAGGGACAGGGATCGTAAGCTTCACCCGAAGCTCACGGTGGAAGGTGCGCTGGCCTTCGGCGGTGAGTTTTTCACTTATGTGAACCCGGAAGCCGCTGAGATTGGCGAGATTGAGTTTCCTCTCGGCATGAAGCAGGCGCGCGCACTGCTGGACGCCCCGGCCATTGAGCCGGAACATGCGCTACAGGTGGCGCAGGCTCTGAGAACCTCCTTACCTCTTGGGCAAGCGTTTCTCCCAAAACCGCCACTTCCATCGATTGAAACCACAGAGCCACCTGCACGCATCCTTCGGCTGACAACCGCGAAACTCGGGGGCTACGCACAACGCCGGACCTTGCCACTGATTGAATTGGCCTTTCGCTATGCGAACATCCGAACCTCCTGGGGGGCACTGGCCAACGATCAGGCGACCCATGTTGAAGCCGTCAAGGACGGTCGCATTGTAAAAGCCTTGCGTCATTTTGACGTGGAGTTGTCGTTGATTACAGGGCTTTTAAAGTGCGATGCCCTGAATGCGCTCTCTCTTTATCCATCGCTTGGCAGGGCCTATGGGCACCATTTGACCTTTGAAGACGATCTGGAGTGGCTAGGGTTTCTTGAGGAGGTCTTGCCCGTCATTCAGTCTCAGGGTGTGGAGATTGAGATCGACAAGGATTTCCCGTTTCAGATTGGCAAGATCACGCGCGACCTCGAGTTTGCGTTTAATGAAGGTTCGGGCATCGATTGGCTTGAGCTGGATGTTGGCATCGAGGTGGACGGGGAAAAGGTCGATCTGGCACCTTTGCTGGCCAATCTGATTTCGAACCCTGCGGTTGACCTGGATGATTTGCGCGCTATGGCGTCGCTTGATCATCGCTATTTTTTTCAGAACAAGACAGGACGGTATTTTTCGGTCGCGATTACGCGGCTTTTGCCGCTGATTGTCTCCTTACACGAGCTGCGACTGGGCGGCTTCACCCTGACACCGAAGGGGGCATTGCGTGTTCATAAGGCCTCGCGGGCCCTTATCAACTTCGATACGGAGCCGCCGTCGGGAAGCACCCAGATCGACACGGTGAAACGAGCGTACCTGGGGCTTTGTGCACCTGACGCGCTTCCGGCTGTCAGCCTTCCGGAAAGCTTTACGGCGAGCCTCAGACCTTACCAGCAAACGGGCGTTGCGTGGCTGGACGCGTTAAGACAGACAGGTCTTGGCGGCATCCTCGCGGATGATATGGGCTTAGGCAAGACGGTGCAGGTGCTGGCCTTCCTGGCAAACGAGAAGGCGGCCGGTCGGCTTACGCGACCGGCATTAATTGTAGCCCCGACCAGTCTGTTGGGGAACTGGCAGGCTGAAGCCGCGAAGTTCGCTCCTGAGCTAAGGTTAAGGGTGCGTCATGGCAAGGATCGAAGAGCGCAGCAGGAAGATGTGACAGAGGTTGATCTTTTGTTGACGACCTATCCTCTGATCACCCGGGATCATGAATGGCTGCAGTCACTGTCTTGGTACGCGCTCATTCTGGATGAGGCCCAGGCCATCAAGAATCCGGCGGCGACCACGCGTCGTCTCATCACCAGGCTTACGGCGGACCATCGTTTTTGTATGAGTGGCACGCCGATAGAAAATCACCTTGGGGAGCTATGGTCGTTGATGGACTTTGTAAACCCGGGATATCTTGGGGCCCATTCCGATTTTACCCGTGATTTTCGTAATCCCATCGAAAAGGCGTCTAACGTTTCAGTTCAGAGGCTGCTTGTGAGACGCGTGCGTCCCTTTCTGCTGCGCCGGACCAAGACGGACGTCGCCCGCGAGCTCCCGCCGAAATCGGAAATCATCGAGCGCATTTCATTGCAGGGGAAGCAGCGCGATCTTTACGACACGATCCGGCTGAGCTTGCACAAAAAGGTCCGCCAGGCCATTGCGGAGCGTGGCCTGGCAAAAAGCCATATCATTTTGCTGGATGCCCTGTTGAAGCTTCGCCAGGTTTGCTGTGACCCGTCGCTGCTTGATCTTCCCGGGGCGGAGGGTGCGCCGTCCGCCAAACTTGAACGCCTGACGGAGATGGTCAGTGCACTGACGGAAGAGGGACGGCGCATACTGATCTTTTCTCAGTTTACGAGCATGCTCGATCTGATTGGCGCGCGCCTCAAAGCGGCCGGGTTGAGTTATGGGTTGCTAACCGGGAAAACGCAAAACCGCAAAGAGGAGGTCGATGCGTTTCAGTCAGGCGAGACCCCAATCTTTCTTATCAGTCTGAAAGCGGGGGGAACCGGGCTTAATCTGACAAGCGCCGATACGGTTATCCTTTATGACCCGTGGTGGAACCCTGCCGTTGAAGCTCAGGCCATAGATCGCGCCTATCGCATTGGACAAGACAAACCTGTCTTTGTTTATCGGCTGTGTGCCGAGGGTACGATTGAGGATAAGATGGACGAGATGAAGGCGCGCAAGAAGGGGTTGGCGGATGCTTTGTTCAGCGAGGATGCTCAGGCGGTTGAGATGTTATCAGACGCTGATGTTGAGGCTTTGTTCAGCTAGTGGTTGCGGCCTTGGTTTATCGAACCGAGATGCGCTCTTCGCACAAATGGGTCTTCCGCTGTAAAGTCTGGTTTTCCGAGCCCTCCTGAAATCTGTTCTGTGACGCGCATGATCATGTAGTTGTAAAGTGGCGCATGCCAACTAGCCTCGGCCTATCAAGCGAGGTTTGCGATGAAACGTTTCGGTCTGTCGGTCGCCTTTTTCGGCCTTTTTCTATTTCCGATGAGCCTTGCCCAGGCTCAGGTTCGCACTGAGCCTGCCGCGGTGATCAAGAGCATAGATTTCGATCTGAGTGCGTTATCGGATGATGTGCGCGGCGCCTCCAAGATCACCGCGACCCTGGTGTTGGGTAATGGTCAACGCGGAACGCCGTTCATTATAAATCAGGGGCAAGGCATTTCTGAGCGGGCGAAATATCGGGGCGTTTTCCCTCTCTCGGCGCCCATGACGGTGGCACAGCTCAGAGGCGCTCGATTTGATATTCAATGGGATGGTCGCCCAAGAGGACCGACGGACGGTTATGATGCCACACAGCTTGCCATAAGCGCATCGGCGGAGGCGTGCAGTGGGGGTCGCATTCTGCTGGAAAAGAGGGGCGCGCCGGTAATTAAGCTCAATCATGGGCAGCCCGTTTACGGCGTGCCCTTTGAAAACAGGGACGATAGCGTCATCCAGACGATTGTCATCGAATTCGAGACGGATGACGACATGCGTGCTGGGTCGCGCGCTGAGGTCTCTATCATGAAGAATGGCAGTAATGATCCCATCTCGGAACGCATTTCCATCCAGGGCGCCACGGTTGGTACGGGAGGCGGGCAGACCTGGACGAAGTCTGTTCAGATGCGTTCACCGGTAGGTCCTTTCCGCTATTGGAGCGCGCTACTTTTCGATTTTCGGCCAGACCCGGGCAATATCCTAATCAAGTCGCCTGATGAGTGGTCCCTTAAGCGGATTACCGTTCGTACCCCCATGACCTGTGAGCGCCTTCAGCTTGCCAACACAAGTCCCATTGGGGTCAGGTTCGACCAGAACAGGACCGGCCTCACGCTCGATGTCGTGCCTTTTAGCGTTTCGCCTTTCTATGTGCGTTGAGCGAGGCCTACCAGCCGAGCTCTTTCTCCGTCGTCACTCGTAAACAGAGCCTGTGCTTTCCTCTACCCTCTACACAATTTGGGACCTCAACATGCGTGCTGTCCGCCTTGAAAGCGCTATCTGGCGCCGCCTCACTTTTGTATCCACCCTGTCACTGGCCTTCATTGCTCCTCTGACCGCCAAGGCGCAGTGCGCGCCGGATCTTGCGGTCACTGAGATCCGGCTTGAGAAGACGAGAGCGTTTATCGGGCGCGACCTGACACGTGCGGATTTTGATGTCCAGATTGATGTGCGTAATCTGAGACAGGGCCCGCAAGGTCAGTTCCAGGCCAATCCGGGGGCTAAGCTGAGGATCGCCTCTCCGGGACTTCGTTCGCTGCCGACGCCGCCAAACGGCTTCACCCCGACGGTACGAGGTCGCGTGATCGCAGAACTTAAAGTGGCGCCCACAGATGGCACGCCTGTGCCGGGTCTTGGCCTGTTTCACCGCGGCGTGAGAATGGCCCCTGACGACGGGGCGTTGCGCGCCTCAACCAGCGACCCGTTGAGGGTGTGGATTGACTACACAGGCGCCGATACAACGGCTTGCAGTAGCGATGCCAACCTGAACAACAATGCGCTTCAGGTCGATTTTGTCCGCATTCGCGACTGGCTAATGAATCCGCAGCAACCCGTGCTGACCATATCCCGATGAG
This sequence comes from Asticcacaulis sp. W401b, assembly GCF_046503825.1. NCBI lineage: Bacteria > Pseudomonadati > Pseudomonadota > Alphaproteobacteria > Caulobacterales > Caulobacteraceae > Asticcacaulis > Asticcacaulis sp. W401b. The sequence continues at coordinate 22,410 of NZ_JBKFEE010000002.1, read as the reverse complement.
GCATTCAGCGCGGCGTGTAGGGGAGCCATTCGAAACAAGATTTTTTGGCTTTCCGTCCGTGGGCGTTAGGGAAGCCTAACATTCTGATGGATAGGCCCCGAGTGCGTTGCTAGACTGACGGCAGTTGGGATGGGGCTTTGAAGGCAATGGGGATGAGGCTTCGGGCAACTGGCCTGCGCCTTTGGTATGAAGTTACGGTGGGTGCGGCGTGGCTCGCTCGGACCATCATTTTCGCGATCTCGTGCCTTGCGATTTCCGCTTTGCTGACATCTGGGGTATGCGCTCAATCTTTTTTCGCTCGCCATTTTAATACCGAACAGGGCTTAAGCAATAATGAGACCTCGGCGCTTGCGCAGGATGGTGATGGCGTAATCTGGGTTGGCGGGGGTGGTGGCCTCTATCGCTATGATGGCGTAAGGTTCCACGCGTTTGACACCTCCTTTGCCGTGATGTCGCTCTTGACCGGGCCGGATGGGCGGGTCTGGGGTCGAACGCTCGAGGGGCGGATTTTCAGGGTTGAACGGCGTGGACTGACCTTCCTCGCATCGTCGGGGGCATCTGATGCACCGACTGTACGATCCTTCGTGGTTTCAAGAAGTGGCGATGTGTGGACTTTTTCGGATTCGGGTCTATCCGTACGAAGCAAGGGTCAATGGTATAGAGTCAAGGGCCCAAGGGGCGTGTCAAGCGCGCGGCTTTTCGCGCTTGGCGATGAGATTGGCCTTATTACGCCTGACGGTTTCTATACCTATAGCCACCGGGAGGCCGCCCCGCGTCTTCGTCTAAGGCGAACGGGTTTAACACATGCCTTCGCGCATAAAGGCATGTACTGGGTTTTTGGTGGTGCGCAGAGCCAGAGGTATGATTATGCCTGGCGGCTGAGCGAGACCGGGGCTCGTCGCTTTCTAAGACCAGATGGCCGCGTGCTGGGCATTGCATCGCGCGGGGACACCTTATGGGTGTCACTAGACTCAAAGCTTATTGCCTTTCGTTCGGATGGGCGCTTGCGCATTAGAGGGGGGGCGGGTCGCTTTGTCAGTGGTGGCCCTCTGTTAGTTGACCGGGAGGGTAGCCTTTGGATGGGTACCTTTGTTGACCTTGTTCAGATTCCGGAACCGGACACCTTGCAGTGGGACCAGGGTGAGGGGCTCGCCTATTCGCATTTTTACAGGCTAAGCCTTGGACAAAGTCAGGTGTGGGCGACGGGCTGGCAGTGGTCGGCGGCGCGCTTTTCTCTTCACTCCAAAACCATGCAGCCCTTAGCCGGACCCAATGGACATTATTGCGTCAGTGCAGAGGACAGGCTTTGGTCAGGGCCTGTGCCGGAGGAGGGCCGGTTTAAAAAAGATACACAGGCGCGCACGCTTGATCCGGTTGGAGCCCTTGAGGACTGCCATCAGCTTGGCGATGGCCGCACCCTTCTGGCCGGCGAGGGCGGGATTTTTGAGGTTGCACGCTCAGGCCAGAGGGCGAGATGGCGTGGCGATCTGGATGGAGAAGGGGTGGATAGGCTGGCAACCACGTCATCCGGTTTCATCTGGGCTATGAACGGCGCCAAACTCTGTCGCTTCAGCCCTGAATTTAAAGATCGTGATTGCGTGAAGGTGCCACCGGGGCTTCGACTAAAAGATATTGCGATTTTACCAGACAGACGGGTCTGGATACTTGCAATCAGCCTGTCTCAGGCGATGACATCTGGTGTTTATGAGGTCGCTGGGGATGCGCTGAAGCCCCTCCCAGGAAATCAGCTTCTTGGCATGCAGGATCCCGATCACATAAGGGCAAGCCCATCTGGAGGCTTCTGGGTTTCCGGGAGTGGTGTTGCCAAGCGAATAGAGCCGTGTACGAGATGCCGCGAGGGGTGGACGGTTCGCGAGACGCTTGGCGTGCGCCATGGTCTTGCGCCTGGCAGTGCCGAGGATGTGGTCGAAACGCCGGCTGGTGACCTGTGGGTGGCGGGGAACAATGGCATTTTTTTCATTCCGTTATCTGCCCGGCGCAAAGAGCTGAGGCCGGCACCGCCTTTGTTTACAGAGGTGGGTGTTGACGGCATGCCTGTGAATCTAGAGGCGCCGGTGCGTATGCGAGCGGATGAGCGGCTCATGACGGTTACCTTCTCCGCCATGTCCTTTCTTGATGCACAGGATGTTCTCTATCGATATCGGTTATCGGCGCGTGATCCGTGGGTCTATGGCGGCAGTGAAAACAGGATCCAGCTTTTGCGGCCTCCAGCGGGGGATCATGCGCTTGAAATCCAGGCAAGTGCCGATCAGAAAAACTGGACGGCGAGCACAACGCTTCCCTTCACGGTCGCAGCCCCATTGTGGCGCAGCCCACTGGCCCTCGCTTTTTACTTCATCCTTCTTCTGGGGCTTCTTTTCGGCGCCCACGTCCTGCGCACACGCCATTTGCTCATTCTCGAACGTCAGAGATTGTCGATCGCGATGGATCTCCATGACGAGCTTGGTTCGAACCTGAACAGTATTTCACTTTTGGGCACGGTCGCTGAACGCGAGGCGAGTGCAGAGCTTAGACGCGCACATCTGCACGAGATGATTGCTCTGGCTCAAAAGACGGGGGCGGCGGTGAGGCTTCTGGGCCAGACCCTACTTCGCCCTGGAAGCGACGGGGCTGCATTTTGTTTTCAGCTTCGCGAACAGGCGCGCCGCATGTTTCCAGACGCGCCGCCTGAGGTGTTTTTTGAACTGAAGGGATTGGAAGCCGCACCCCAGGTTGAGGCCTCCATTGAGCGTCAGGTGTCGTTGATTTACCTTGAAGCTTTGCATAATGCGCAACGCCATGCGAAGGCCAAGACGCTTCGGGTCAGGGCGGACTATGTGGTCACAGAAAAGCACTGGCTCCTTGAGATTGCCGATGACGGTTGTGGTTTTGACCCGCTGACGCAATCCGGTGGCAGCGGTCTTTCCAACATGAAACTCCGTGCTGAGCGCATCGGCGCCGCATTGACGGTAGTGTCAAGCCCGCATAACGGAACTATTCTTACGCTGCGATTTCCCTGCTCGACTAAGGGCTCATCCTGGTTAAGCGCATGACCACTCAGCGATTTAAGATTTGCGTTGTCGAAGACAACTTTACCTTCCGCAACGCCCTTTGTCTTCTGGCGCACACGAGCGAGGCCCTCCGTGTTGCGGATACCTTTGGTGCGGCTGAGCCATTTATGGCGCGCGTCGAAGAGAGGTGTGAAGCCGGTTTACCCTTGCCTTGGGATTTAGTGCTCCTCGATATCGATCTGCCAAAAGCGAACGGTATTGAGGCGCTGAAGGGGCTGGTTACGTGCTATCCTCAAGCGCGGGCAGTTATGCTCACCGTGTATGAGGATCATCCGACCTTGCTTAAAGCCATTCGGGCTGGGGCAGATGGATATCTTCTGAAAGACGCAGAGCCTCTGAGACTGCTTTCGAGCCTTGAACAGGCTTGTCGACACGGGGCTGTTTTTTCCCCCCCTCTTGCAGCCTATGTTCTTGGTCTTCTGCGGGCCCGCGCACGGGAGACGGATGACGATGCGCCCCTGGCCGGCGCCTTAAGTCAGAAGCAGGTCACGGTCCTGAAGCTCTTGTCTCAGGGGCACTCCTACCAGGCCGTGGCGGATCAGATGGAGGTGTCGATTGATGCGGTGAGGTGGCATATACGACGGATCTATGCGGCTTTGCGGGTCTCCAGTGCCAAAGAGGCGGTTTTCATCGCGTCTAAGCTCGGTCTGTTCTCGCGTTAGAAAGCCATATTTCGTTGCCTGCTCCGAAGTGATGACGCGCAAAGGCGTCCTTGAAGAGGTTGGTTTTAAAACGTGCTCAAGCGGGCTTCACTCCGATTGAAGTAAAACCCGCTCAAGCCGTCGGCCTGTTTGGTTGAGAGCGGCATGACTTTAAATGGAACCGCCATTTCGCTCTAAATTTTTGTTTTGTCGCGATGTTTTTGCGGTAAACCGGTCACACATTTGGCTTCGCCGAACTCCGTTTCCGCACATCGCTCTAGAAGCCGCCGCCTTCAAAGGATACGGAGCCCCCGACAATCGGTTTGGGCACAATCGTCTCTCTCGTGCCCATGGGGATGGTGGCGTTGCGATCGCTTCCCGTGAAGCGCTTCCACGGGGCTCCGTTCACGGATAGAAACTGAGTGCTTTTGCACACCACAGGTAGGGCAAGCGACAGGCGTTTTACGTCCCAGTTGTCATAGCTTTCAGTTACTGTGCGGCCGCCGGCGCCGTTATGAATAATGGTCAGGCTCTCCACGTCTGCCAGTTTGGTTTTCTCCGGAAGAGGCAGGGTCACCCAGGGCAGAGCCCCTGTGGTGCCGGTTACGAAAACCGCCGGAAGACGTTTGCCACCTTTCAGGGTCAGAAAGGCCTTGGTATCGGCGTTGCTGCGTCGATCATCCTCGCCCGTGGTAATTTTTAGGACCAGGGCATTGGGGGTGTCATTTTTTTGTGACCCTGCGACCACGACGGGGAAGATACGATCGGTATCCGCACCGGTGAAGCGAGCCCACGAGGTTGCCGCTGGGGTTTCGGTGACTGTCTCACCGCCTTTGCAGGTGGGCACGGTCGAAACGCTGAAGCCCTGCAGGTCCCAGTTATCGTAGCCCTCGCCAAAGTTTCGGGGCTCGCCGTCATGGGTAAGGACAAACTTTGCTTTGGCGAAATCCGCGGCTGGAATGGGCGCTGGGAGGTTGACCCGGAACACGGTCTCCGTGCCATTTTGCAAAGCGACAGGGCGACCATTACGCAGGTTTATCCGAAACCGCGGTTGTTCACTGCCGTTGGGCAGAATGACCTGACCGAAGAGAAGGGCACCGTCTCGGAGATCATCACCCCCGGTTTTGATCTTGAATTCGAGCTCTTGTACGGGGACTTGCGCGTTACTGGGTCCGGAGGACCAGACGAGAGCCAGCGCAAACATGCCGGCGAGGGGAAGGGACTTAACCGTTTTCATCGCGTTCTTCCTTTCGGATCTGAGTACGCAGATGAAGCTAGCCGTGAGGCGCGGGGTTGATGACTACATGGTCATGTGGTCGCCCGCATATCTTTTGCGGCGACAGGGTGACGACCCATCAAAGTTAACGAAAGTGTGATAATCAACCGCTGGTCACAAAACCCTCTCGGGTGCAGTATTCTAGGGCTGTCGGGTTCTGTTCCCCCCCGAACGCCCTCACGGGACCCTGTGATAGCTTGACGGATGCCCTCGCATTTCGAGCGGCATCCGTTTGCTTTTCTGAGGCAGGCGGCTCGATAAACCCTAACGACGCAAGCGCACGAAGATAGCCCCGAGAGCCAACGCGCATACCGCGCCTTCAACCCGGGTTCATCCGGATAGGGACTGGCAATCCTTAAGGGTATAATGTACACTCATTCTTGGCGTTGTACGTGCAGCGCCGGGGCGTCGAAACCCCTCACAAAGATGGTTTGATGTCGGCCATTCCGACACGCCTCCTTGACCTATGTGGTCGGGAAGCCTGTGGCGTATGCAACAGGCCCCGGCTAAAGGCTTCTGTGGACGCCCCTTGAAACGCAAGAAATTTTTTCGGTAGGTATCAGCCGGTAGTCGGTGCGGTCATCTGTCCGGCCTCTAACGCGACCATCAAGATGTCGCCGGCCCGTATGGGAGTTCGCGGATCGGAGCCTAATCACAGGGGCGCGTTCATAAGACGCTCAGCCTTTATCTGGCTTTCCGATCCCGTCTCTCGACTATTGCGCCATACCTTCCTCTGACCTTTCTCGCGTTTTCCGGAAGCCGAAACGTTACGCCACAGCTTCCGAAACTCTATAATTTCCGCCCTTCACGATCAGTGCCCAAACGATGCGCGCCATTTTGTTGGCGAGTGCGACGATCACTAGCATTCTGGGCTTTCTGGCGAGCATCTTGCCCAACCAGGTGTCTTTTGACAGGTGCTTAGCGCGGTGCTGGACTGTTGCGCATGCGCCAAGAATTAGCAGGCGTCTGAGGGTTCTTTCCCCCATTTTTGAGGTGGCGCCGAGCCGCTGTTTTCCGCCCGTTGAATGTTCCAGAGGTGTCAGCCCGAGCCAGGCAGCAAAGTCTCGCGCTCGGCGAAAGTTGGCGGCGTTGGGAGCTAGTGCCACAAGCGCCGTGGCGGTTATCGGGCCCACTCCCGGAACCGTTGCCAACCGGCGAGCCATTTCATCCTCGCGAGCCCGCCGGTTAATTTCTTCGTCAAGACCTTTGATCTGTGCCTGAAGCGCCGCCAATGTGTCGACTAACACCTGAAGCACAGGCTTTGCACATTCCGGGAGGCCACTATCAGGCTCGGTGATGTGCAACAGCAATTCAGGTAACTGTGCGGGGCCTTGTCCTACGACAATACCAAACTCTGCCATATGGCTGCGTAGGGAGTTGATGATTTGAATGCGTTGGCGTGTCAGCAGGTCTCGCGCCCGAAATACCAAGGCATTGCCTTGCTGGTCTTCACTCTTGATTGGAACAAATCTCATGTTTGGTCGCTGCGCAGCTTCACATATGGCTTCGGCATCAACAGCATCATTTTTTTGCCGCTTCACGAAGGGTTTCACGTAGGCAGGCGGGATCAACTGTACGGCGTGGCCAAACTTTGAGATTTCCCGTGCCCAAAAGTGCGCACTACCGCACGCCTCCATCGCTACACGGCAGGGCGCTAGATTCGAGAAGAATTCTACGACCTTGCTGCGCCGGAGTTGTTTCTGCAAAACCAGTCGCCCGGCCGCATCTACGGCATGAACATGGAAAACGTTCTTCGCGATATCAACGCCTACGGTGACAACTTCGCTCATGACAAGTATCCTTTGCAAATGGACCTTCGCCCAGATTACCACTAACGGTGGGATGGGGCGTCCACCCCATCACAGGGACCGTGCTTTGTGCGGTTTTCGAACTTCCCGATCTCCAGGATCGAAGAGGCTTCCCTAGGCGGGGACGTACCGCCCATTGGAGCCTCGGGGGTTTTACGATGACCGAGACGCTCAATCCCATTGAGGTTCATATAGGCCAGCGTCTGCGCGCCAGGCGTCTTTTCCTGCAAATGTCGGAGGCACGGCTGGCCGAGCTACTTGGTGTGCCGGTTACAGATCTTATTGCCATTGAGGCGGGCAGACGGCGCATCGGTCCGGTCGAGCTGATGCGTTGTGCCGAGGTGCTGAGCGTTTCTGGTCGTTACTTTTATCTGGGACTCGACGCCAGGGCTCTGAATCGAGTCAAGACCAAGCCCTGGTATCGCGACATCGACCGCTGGTTTGCCACCAACCTATTGCCGCATGAGGGGGTATTGATGCGTGTGGCTTCGCGCATCACGGGCAACCGGGAAACCGCGCGGGAGATCCTTCAGGACGCCTATCTGAGCCTTGTGCGAGACGACAACTGGCGAAAGGTTGAGCATCCGCGAGCTTATGTGACCAAGGCCGTAAAATATCTGGCCTGGCGAAAATTTGAACGCGCACGCATTGTCCCCATAGAGCTGATGGCCAACCTTGAGGCGGTCGATCAGGCATCGGACGAGCCGGATGCGCATGAACTTCTGTCAGCGGCCGAGCGTCGTCAGATCATCCTTAACGCCATTGAGGCGCTGCCTCCTAAATGCCGTCGCGTCGTCAAACTCAGGCGCCTGAAGGAGATGTTACCTGCGGACATCGCGCAAGAGATGGGTATCAGTGTCAGCATGGTCGAAAAACATCTGGCCAAGGGCATGAACCTGATCGCCAAACGACTGGGTGAACCCTATGACAAGAGATCAAAGCCGTCGCAGCCGCGGCTCAAAACTTCGGTCTCCGAGTAGATTCTGCGTTGGGTTTGCGTGTACTGTAGACACCGGCTCTGAGTGCGCCTTGAGCGGGAATGGATGCACCACCTCGTGACTGATGACATCGCAACTGATGAAGACCGTCTGAACGAGGCGGCCGCGCTCTGGCATTCGCGCCTGGAGGCCGGTACGGCCAGCCTCGACGCGTTTAATACGTGGAGAGACGCGGACCCGCGACACTCGCTCGCTTTTGCGCTGGTGCAGGCCACCGCGGATGCCATTGACGATCTTCGTCAGTATGATTTCAAAGACGACCCTGACCTCCGCGTCGGCAATGGCGTAATAAGAAGACGTCTTATACGTACTGCCATACCGGTTTTAGGTCTGGCGCTATGCGCTGGCGCCTGGGTGTTTAGTCAGCGCCGTGCATTAGCCTCAACTGGGGTCGGCGAGCGGCGCTTTATTGCATTGCCAGATCGCATGAGTATGGAGCTTAACACCGATACGCGCGTTGAATGGAAGCGCATGGATGGGATGGTTCGTCTGTGGCTTCTTCGGGGGGAGGTGGCTGTGTCTGTACCGGCGGGGCAGGGACCGTGTGTGCTTGAGACCCCATCGGCGACCGCGGAAATCAGCGGTGATGCAAATGCCCGACTCCGTGCATACGCCCTGGACCTGACGGTCCTGCGCGGGGCCTGCATCGTCAAGGGCCACACAAAGGCGTCCCCACAGCGCCTGCAACCTCAGCAGTCTATCCTGGCAGGTGCCGGCGAGGCAAAGGTCCGCGGCCTCACCTCTGAGGAGGCAAAGGCGGCGACCGCCTGGCGCAGCGATACGCTCGAGTTTGGGGGTCAGCCGCTAGCCTATGTGGTAGACGAGTATAATCGGTACCTGCACCGGAAAATGATCATTGTGGATCCGGAGATTGCGGCTATATCGGTCGGTGGAAGGTTTAGTTCACAAGACCCTGAAGGGTTTCTGCGGATGGTCCAGTCGAGCTTTGGCGTACGGGTGACAACCAGCCCTGACGGCCAGATTCTTCTCACCAGGCAAGACCGTCGCGGTTAGAAGCGCCCCCCTTTTTTCGCGGATTTAGATTCACCTCCGCTTGACAACCTATCCCCCCAAAACCATCTCACCCTCGGTTTGTAACTTCAGGGGTGACGATGACCATGACCACGATGACCGAAGAAAAGCCTGTGGAGCACCACGCCTTCGAAGCCGATGTCAGCCGCCTTCTCCACATGATGGTGCACTCGGTTTATTCTGACAAAGACGTGTTCCTGCGTGAGCTGATTTCTAACGGCGCAGATGCGTGCGAAAAACTGCGGTACGAAGCAATTTCGAATCCGGATCTGGCGGCTGACGGTGCGCGCCCTCGTATTGTTGTTCAACTGAACGAAGAGGCCCGCACGCTGATCATTGAGGATAACGGTATCGGAATGAGCCGCGATGAGATGGTGGATGCCCTGGGCACCATCGCCCGTTCAGGCACAAGGGCCTTTATGGAGCGGCTGGAAGCGGCCAAGGGCGGAGAAAACGCGCAGCTCATTGGTCAGTTCGGTGTCGGCTTCTATTCCGCATTCATGGTCGCTGACCGGGTGGACGTCATCTCGCGCCGCGCGGGACAGACCGCGGCGTGGGTCTGGTCGTCTGACGGTCAGGGCACATACAGCATCGGTGAAGCGCAAGGTTCAGACGCGCCGGTACGCGGTACACGGGTTACGCTTCATTTGAATGAAGACGCGAAGACCTATACCAGTAAGTGGACGGTTGAGCGCATCATCCGCGAACAGTCCGGTCACGTGCCGGTACCTATCGACCTCATTGAAAAAGAGGGCGCTGAGGCCACGCAGGTCACCGATGGGGCGGCGCTTTGGACCAGACCCAAATCGGAGATTTCAAAGGACGACTATGCGGATTTCTACCGCAACGTCTCTGGCCAGTATGATGAGCCTCTGCTTAATGTCCATTTTCGGGCGGAGGGTCTGCATGAATATACGGCGCTTGCCTTCGTACCTGGCTCACAGCCGTTCGATCTGTTTGACGTCGAGCGCAATGGCCGCATGAAGCTTTATGTGCGTCGCGTATTTATCACGGACGAAGCTGAACTGCTGCCGCGTTATCTGCGTTTCGTCAGGGGCATTGTTGACACCTCTGATCTGCCGCTCAACATCTCGCGCGAAATGATCCAGGAAAGCCCCGTTCTGACGGCCATTCGCAAGGGGGTGACCGGGCGACTTCTCACAGCGCTTGAGAAACTGCCCGAGACGGACGCGGAAGCCTTCGCCAAGATGTGGGAGCTCTTTGGTCCCATACTCAAGGAAGGGATTTACGAAGATTTTGAGCGGCGTACGCAGTTGCTAAAGCTTGCGCGTTTCCGGACAACCGTGTCGGACGACAACGCTCGGACCCTCGACGCCTACATCAAGGATATGAAGCCCGGCCAGACGGACATCTACTACATGTCCGGCACCAATCTGGAGCAGCTGAAGGCGTCTCCGCAGCTGGAAGGGTTCCGAGCCAGGGGAGTTGAGGTTTTGCTCCTGACCGATGCCGTGGACAGCTTCTGGACTTCGAATGTTGGCGACTATGACGGAAAGACGTTCAAGTCCGTGACGCAAGGTCTTGCCGACCTCGACACGGAGGCGGGAAGCGAAGACACTGCCAATTCTCAAAACGAAGACACGCCCGAGCTGTCATCTCTGATTGCGTTTATGAAGGAGACGCTCAAGGATCAGGTGGCCGATGTCCGCCGCTCAAAGCGTCTCACGGAGAGTGCAGTTTGTCTCGTTGCCTCGGACACCGGACCCGACCGGCAGCTTGAGAAGATTCTGCAGAGTGCCGGCCGCCTGAAAACAGCCTCTAAGCCCGTGCTGGAAATTAATGCGGATAGCCCGCTGGTACAGGCCGTATCGAAGCTCACTGAAGAGAGCGCTAAGGAGGACGCGGCGTGGCTTCTCCTCGATGAAGCGCTTGTCCTTGACGGCGATCGTCCCGCCAATCCAAGAGCCTTTGCAGAGAGGCTTTCACGACTGTTTGCCAAAGCCTACGGCGTTTAATGTTACGAAGGCCGGTCACGAAAGCGGGGCCGGCCTTTTCATCACTCAGTGTTGAATCTTGCCGAGAACTGACCCGCCTTGCGGTCCGATGGTGAAGGGCTTACTCGGCCTCTCTATCGCCCGCCGCCAGTTCGGTCTCTGCGTCTGCCGAATAGTTCACGCCTTTCGATACCAGGGCGCGGCGCGAGAATTACTCAGGCAGTGCCGGATGCCGATGACGCGAAACGTCTTCAAAGCGTCCATGTGATCCTCCGGAAAAGAATTTGGGACACCAACAATAACACTAAGCTGAATGTTAACGTCATCAATGTTAATGTGCAATTCTATTGTTAGTAATGGGCTGGACCGGTGGCAAAGAACGCCATACAGAAAGAGATAGAACGCTATGTAGGGGAATTCTTCATTAACGACGAAGACTGAACTCTTGCGAAAGAAGGGGCGACCTTTGAAGCCGGAGATTCACTGCTTTCACCCATTTCACCGTTCGTTGAAAACCAGGCAGGTAGTGAAAGGAGTGTTTGTGCAGGTCGATGCCCATACCAACGTCCCTGGCCCGGTATGACGGCGTTAAAAAAAACCAGAGCACTGCAACAACTCACCTGACCCCACGAATGCTCCAGGTTCAGTGCTCCAGCGACAGCAGGATCAAGCCCAGGCCGCCGACCACAATGCGCCAGATGGCGAAGATGCCGTAACCGTTCTTCGCCACGAAGTTCAGCACCGCCTTGACCACAATCAGCGCCGTCACAAAGGCCGCAATAAAGCCTACGGCGACCAGACCCATGTCGTTGAAATTCATCTGGTTATGGGTCTTGTACACATCATAGGTAAAGGCCCCCAGCATGGTCGGCATGGCGAGGAAGAAGGAAAACTCCGCCGCCGCCTTCTTTTCAACGCGGCACAGCATGGCCCCGATCAGAGTCGAGCCTGAGCGCGACATGCCGGGGATCATGGCCAGACACTGAAACACGCCGATGATCAGCGAGGTTTTGAAATCGATGCGGAAGGCGTCGCCCTTGTCCGGCGTCGGCGCGTACTTGTCCACCAGCCACAGGATGATGCCGCCGACGATCAGGCTGATGCAGATCAGGCGCGGGCTTTCGAACAGCACGCTCTTGATAAAGTCGTGGGCCAGCACGCCAATCACCAGCGCCGGAAAGAAGGCCACAAGAATAGACACCGCAAACCCACGCGATTCCGGCGAGGTCGGCAGGGTGATCAGCACGTTCCACAGCTTGTTGAAATAGAGGCTCAGCAGGGCCAGCACGGCGCCCAACTGGATCAGCACGGCGAAGGTGTTACTGGGGGACTCAAAGCCCAGAAAATGCGACAGAAGCAGCAGGTGGCCGGTCGAGGAGACGGGAATATACTCGGTCAGGCCTTCGACGAAACCGAGAAACAAGGCAATCAAATAGTCCATTTGGGTTTCCGACTGAGATTAATCGATAATGGGTTGGCGTCTCTGGCTCATTTTCCGGCAAAAGGCTCTGAAGACAGTTGAACTTTTATATGACTTACAGGTTAGGCGGCCCTGATTGCGCTTTTGCTTAACCTCACGCCTCCAGCATAACCTCTGTTCAGAGGACCTCTTGCGGTAGATTGTGCGGCGCGGTATGAAAATTCATCCAATCTCTCTGGGGGGTTAAAGCCGGACATGGATGACTTTCGGACTGTGCCAAAAAACTGGGTTAGAGCGGCGACACGTGACTATGATCGTGATGTGGCTGACCTCTTCCGATCTCTGGCAAGAGGGCACCTCGACGAGAGCGCGGCTGTGGTGAGATTTAAGACCCTGGTTCAAACCCATGCGCGAGTGAAGGCAAAGGGATGAGCTCGGGAGCCTCTTGCGCCAACGAAGAGGCTCCCGAGACTGTTTAGTTTAAAGAAGGCTGGTTACCGCCTCGCGGGCCGTGGCCGCCAGTTGTGGGTGTTTGAGGGCGAGGGCGACATTGGCGCGCAACAGACCGATCTTGTCGCCGCAGTCATAGGTGACGCCCTCATATTGCAGCGCGTGGAAGGACTGGCTTGCCATCAGTCGGGCCATTGCGTCGGTCAGCTGGATCTCGCCACCGGCCCCTGCGGCCTGATCGGAGAGAAGGTCGAAGATTTCGGGGTTGAGAATGTAGCGGCCGGACACGATCAGGTTAGACGGTGCGGTCCCCGGTTGCGGCTTTTCCACCATCCCCGTCATGGGGTTACAGCGCCCATCCTGTTTACTCAGGGCGACCACGCCGTACTGATGAAGCTGTGACTGCGCCATCTCTTCAACGACGATGATGTTCGAGCCATTAGTGGCCTCGTGGGCGCTCACCGCCTGCTTTAGCGCAGGGACGTCCGCGTCCATAATCATATCGGGCAGCATGACGGCGAAGGGTTCATTGCCAATGATATCGCGCGCGCACCAGACCGCATGGCCGAGCCCTTTTGGCTGCATCTGTCTAACGAAGCTCATGCTTCCGGCTTCCGGCAGGTCTTTGAGAAGCTCTGCCAGAAGGCTGTCTTTTTTCTTAGCCCGCAGTTGCTCTTCGAGTTCCACCTGGTGGTCGAAATAGTCTTCGATGGCTGATTTGTTGCGACCGGTCACAAAAACGAAATGCTCGATCCCTGCAGCGCGCCCTTCCTCGACAATGTAGGAGAGGATTGGCCGATCAACGACGTTTAGAAGTTCTTTCGGCACGACCTTCGCGCCAGGCAGCATGCGCGTGCCGAGCCCGGCAACCGGGACGACTGCTTTACGTATCTTTGCCATGGTACCCCTCCCAGGCCCTTAAAAGCGGGACTACAATGACCCCGACGAACATCGTTTTCAGCCAAGCATTAAAAATAGTGCAGCGCAACAAAAATGAGCGAAGAGGGTAGGTGTGTAACGCCGCAACCTAGGGCAATTTGGCCACAATGGAGGCTAAAGGTGCGTTTTCACCGGCATAAACCTTGACGCGCATTAACCTTTTGGGTTTTTCTGTGTCCAGTCAACAGTGGACAAGGATCAGGGCTTCGGCTTATCGGGGGGGCAGAATGATCAGGCAAGTGTCAACCGGCATGGCGCTTTTCATGTCGTTAGTGGCGGCATCAACGCAGGTGGCCAGCGCGCAAACCGCCAGTGGCCTTCCGCAAGCCTCGCCAGCGGCCGGTTTGAGTCAGGCCGTCAGTAGTCTTCTAGAGAAGGCCTATCAGGGGGACGCAAGATCTCAGGTTGCTATAGGTCAGCGCTACGCGTCGGGTGTTGGCTTGCCGCAGAACTACGGGTTGGCCGCGCGCTGGTTTACAGCCGCAGGCGAACAGAACGACCCGGACGGCGTCTTCAACCTTGCCAGACTGCACTATCTGGGTCTGGGGGTTGAACAGGACTATGGCAGAGCCTTGCAACTCTTCGAGCAGCTTGCACGAGCTGGCAATTCGGATGTCCAGTATATCGTGGCGCAAATGTATGCCGCGGGCCTTGGCACACCCGCCGATGCGGTGACAGCGAACAAGTGGCTGACGCTTTCGGCCTTGCAGGGTAATGCGCTTGCCAATGTGGATCTCGGCAATATCTACGCGGAAGGCATTGGTGTGCGGGCGGATCAGGAGCTCGCGATTGGCTATTTCCGCAAGGCCCTATCGACAGCACAGGGCCCGTTGAAGGCCGCGATAACCGAACGGCTTTTGACCTTACCACCCACCCGGATCCAGCAGAGCACAGTTGCAGGGCCCGTGGTGGATGAGGTCACGCAGGTGGACGCTGAGCTTATCGACGAGACGATTGACCCGGAGGTGCCGGTCGCCGGGGAGGAACTCATCGCTATCATGCGGCAGGGGCCGTCTCCATATAACCGGGATCTTGCGATACCGGTTCTACAAGGGACCGCGGCCGATAAGAGGTTCAGGCTGAAACTGGTCATGGCCACGCCCGCGGCTGAGGTTAAGGCGGTCAGTCTGACGGTAAAGGTCGTCGATGCGACCTTTATCGGTCGATACTGCGTAAACGTCCCAAGGTCGGCGACGGGGCGTATCGGTATTACGCTATATGGCAGCAAACTCGACTATTTAGAGCAATACACTGTCGATACTGTGGCGGTGGGCGCGGTTGGCCTCGACCAGCCATGTGGCGCTGGGGGGAAGTCTGTCTCTGTTTTGCCCATCTGGTATGAGGGCCAGGGAAATGCGACTGAGTTCAGCATCTATCTCAACAATGACGGTGGCGATGTCGCCGTCTATCCAGCATCTGCTGGCGGTAAATGCGCGGATGCAGGTGAAGGACCCTATCGCTTGTTCCGGTTGATTTGCCGGGTTAAGGCAAGCGCGGGTGAGGTCACTCTCGGTCGCGATGGCGCCCCGGTCATTCGGGTTAAACTGCAATGACGAAAAACACGCCTGGCGGGTCCAAGCCGATTGACAGGGCCTATTATGCCTTCATCTGGACACTGATTGTTTTTGTACTCGGCATGGCCGCGTTTGTCGCGCTCGAAAGCCTTGGCACGTCGAAAGACAAACCTTCTGCGGCCAACCTGTTGGCGTCGCGTCTGACGACGACCTATGATCTTGAAACCGATTTTGTGGAGTGGATTGACTTACCCGAGCCTCTTGTCGGTTTAAATGGGGGGGAGTGTAACCGAAACAGCGAGTTGCAGTACCCGCAGACCAGTCGGAATTCAGCGGAAAATCTCACCTATGTCTTCCCCGATGGTAGCTTCGTAAGGGTCAGTCAGCCCACCGGCGTCCGCCTCAAAAGGCTCAGTCCCTGTCGGTTTGAGATGAGCTTTTGGGAGGTGCGCACTCTCCCCGATAAGGCCGATAAACAATGTGTGAAGGCACTATTCCCCTTA
This sequence comes from Asticcacaulis sp. W401b, assembly GCF_046503825.1. Taxonomy (NCBI): domain Bacteria; kingdom Pseudomonadati; phylum Pseudomonadota; class Alphaproteobacteria; order Caulobacterales; family Caulobacteraceae; genus Asticcacaulis; species Asticcacaulis sp. W401b. The sequence continues at coordinate 6,803 of NZ_JBKFEE010000002.1, read as the reverse complement.
AAGCTTAACGGCAATCCCAAGGACGTTGAGTATTTTGCCGCAAAACCTGTAGCGCTATCGACGACTGAGTCTGACGCCCAATCCCTCTTAAAGCCTCAAGAGCTTTCGTCTCATGCGTTTGGTTTAATGGAGGGTACAGAGCAGTGCCCCGGTTCTTCTGATCGAGATTTAACCCACGAATTTACGGTTTCGCGGGCGGCGAAGCTGACGACGGGCAGTCTTGGACGGAGGATAGGACCTCCGACATCAACCCATGACGCGTCTCAGTCCAATCTGATCCGCAATTCGGGTATTCAGTCCGGCAAGGTCGTCTTTTATGACACGCCTTGGACATTAAGGGACCCGTTTGACAGTGATAGCCGGGGAGCGCGGACCCGTTATGAAGTCCAGTCTCAGGATCTGTTGTATGGTGACGTTGTCAGGATTGAAGGCTCACCGAAGAACATCCCGAGTGCGTGGGGCACCATCACACTGCAATCGGGTGACGCTCCCATGCTGGCGCGCCTGCGCTCACAGCGAGCTACGGCCACAATTGTAAATGATGACACCACGATCAAGGGTGAGACTTTATTAGCGCCCAACGCCTGGACGATTTTTTCACGTCAGCCGATTGTGCAAATGCTGTTCCTACTCTTTGGAACCCTGGCAACGTATTTCAGTTTCTTGCGAGTAAGGTAGGGGGAAGCCGTGTTAAGGATCGCATCTATTGTCGCCTTTTTGTTTTGCGTGACGATTCCTCAGGCCTCGGCACAGGTCGCTGGCTACAGCCCTGTTCGCATTCAGGCGGATGGCCGGCGCGGCGTGGGCTATGCCGTGCAGAAGGGCGCCGAATGTCTTATCGTTACCGCGGCTCACGTTCTTTTTTCGGACGATGATCAGGCCAGGAAGGTCACCGTCACGGATAAGAACCAGTTTTCAAGCGTGGGCGACATCAAGGTTTTGCGGTCGAATGCCGACCGAAATGAAGACTTCGTGGTGTTTAGTGTGACTGTACCCAAGGAGTTTGACTGTCGCTTACCGTGGCAGGACGGAAGTGGCCTCGCGCCGCGGCTTGATCAGGCTTTGACGGATGAAACACTTAAATTCTACATTGTGAGCCTTGATGAAGGCAGCATGTCGTCTGAACCCGGCGTACTCGTTTCACAAGACCGTAAAACGTTTAAACTTCGCGCCAGCGTCAAACAACGCAACAGCGGCAGTCCGGTTGTATTTGGGGGCAATCTGGCCGGCATCCTCAGAAGTACGTCGACGGAGAGAGCGACTGCGGCCAAGGGGGCAAAGCAGGCAGCGGCGACGACGTCGGTCGTAGAGATCATCCGTCAGGATTACCTCCATGATCAGCTCAAGGACATTATGAAAAATCCGGGAACGGTCATCCTGTTTGTGGGTGTTTTTTCTGATCTTGACTACGTCAGAGATATAGCCACGTCCTCTGCGCGCCAGTATTTTGAAGGCCAGCCCAAAATCATTTTGCGGCCGGTCACGAAAGATAATCTCGATGCCTCTGGCAATCTCGCTGAGTTTGGCGATGCCGATTTTGTGTTCGTTGGGAAGGTGATCCAGGGAGATCTCACCCAGAAGAAAAGCCTTGCCTCCAAGGGGAAAGCGATTGGACAGATCCTCGGAGGGGTGGGCGCCTTAAAGGACCTGGGCAATGCCCTGAACGCGGCGGGTCAGGTGGGTGAGGCGGTTGAAGACCCCGGGGCGATTTTTAATGTTACGCTGCGGGTCGAATACACCCTCACCAATGTCCGGACCGGGCAATCCTTTACCGAGCTAGGATCTTATAAGGGTGAAGAAAAGGGTGCTATGCAGATTGTGCTCGGCAATGCGATGCAAAAAGCGGTGAATGAGGCCTTGCCGCGCCTTGCGGCAAAGGCCGGCCTGGTGCAGCCCGCCAACGATAACGCGCTGACATCGGCACCAAAGGTTATTCTGCCGCCCAAGCCGTAAGCCGCGAGGGCGCCGCAAGAACAAGTCTTTTCGCTCGGGACAGCGCGAAACGCGGTATGCGCCAGAGGTTCGGGGATGGGCTTGTCTGTCTATTGGGGTGTGAGGCCTCGGCCGCTTTTGTTTGATCGTCATTGCGATCTCGGCTTGCCCTTGAATAGGCCCGTGACTAGTGTGCGATATGGCTATCTTATTTTATGCCCTGAGACGAATTTTCTGAAGGAATTTGATTTTGTCGATACATGTTCTGGTGTCCGGCGGGGCCGGATATATTGGCTCACAGACCTGCAAGATTCTGGCTGAGAATGGTTTTATACCCATCACGGTCGATAATTTATCGACCGGTCATCGTGAAGCGGTTAAATGGGGGCCGCTCATCGAGGCCGATATCTCCGACAAGGAAAAGATCAAGACCGTCGTCCGTACCTTTGACATCAAGGCGGCGATCCATTTTGCGGCGTTTTCGCTTGTCGGTGAGAGCGTTCGTGATCCCGGGAAGTACTTCGACAATAACATCGCTTCGGCTAATCGTTTTGCCGAGGCCCTCGTCGAGGCCGGCGTTAAGGCCTTCGTTTTTTCGTCGACAGCTGCGGTTTACGGCAACCCTGAGAGTGAACTGATCAGCGAGACCCATCCCACACGGCCTATCAACCCTTATGGCGAAAGCAAGCTTGGCTTTGAGAAGGTCTTGCGCTGGACATCTGAGGCGCACGATTTCCGCTATGTTGCCCTGCGGTACTTTAATGCGGCAGGGGCCGATTTTGATGGCGAGGTGGGCGAAAGCCATATGTGTGAGACCCACCTTATTCCCCTGGTTTGTCAGGCCGCGCTGGGCACCGGAAAGGCATTGTCGGTGTTCGGCAACGACTACGACACCCGCGACGGGACGGCGATCAGAGATTATATCCACGTTGTAGATCTCGCGGCGGCGCATGTGGAGGCGTTGAAATATCTCCTCGCAGGTGGTCAAAGTGATACCTTCAACGTCGGCACGGGTCACGGCCAGACGGTTATGGAGATTATTGAGGCGTGCCAGGCCGTAACGGGTCATTCTGTACCTTACTCGCTTCAGCCTCGCCGTCAGGGCGATCCGCAGACCCTTGTTGCTGACGTTTCAAAGATACAGGCGGTCTTTGACTGGAGACCGAAACACTCGGATGTTCAGTCGATCGTCGCTACGGCGTTTCGGTGGCAAAAGGAGCGGCCGTACTAGACCGACGCATTGTGTTTGTCAGGCGTGTGGACCGTGTTGAGGCTTTGCGCTGATCGCTATTACGGTGGGGAAGGGATCTATGGGGCAGATAGAAGTCGGGCTTAGGTTGGTGTTTGCTGCCCTTTCTCTCGTCGTGGGCGTTTTGTGTGCGGTGATGGCCTGCCAGTTCAACAGCATGGACTGGGATCGTCCGGTTACCGGTCCGTTTGCCTTTGTCGAAGTTCTGCAGAGCCGTGGTCTGCGGGAGCCAGATCCGCAAACCTCTGTTGCTTTCCTTCAGCGGGCGGACCAGGCGGGCCCAAGACGCGCGAGTACGCAGGCTTATCTGGCCTACGCCTATCTGAAGGCGGACAAGGCGATCTCACCGAGGGTCGTTGGAGCTCTTCGCACCTCTTATGAACGTATGCCTCTGGCGCCCGATACGCATGAACCCCGGCTACGTCTCATTCTAAGGCACTGGGATGCTATGCCGTCCGATGTCCGATCCTCAGCCGTCTATGAGCTCAACCAGTACTTAAGACGCGGCTACGGCGTAAGCTCTATGCGCAAGTTCTCCCAGACCCTGAAAGGGTCCGGGAGATCGGTTGTCGAGATATCGCTTCTGAAGGCTCAGATCGATCAGAGCCTCAAACAGAAGGCTTTGATGGAGGCTCAGCAATCAAAGGCGGCGGCTCGTTAGTTTTGCCTGGACATCACGCTTTATATCAAACCCTGGGGACAGACATCCATTCAAAGGGCCGGTTTGGATCCTGTCTTGATATCCAGGCGTAATTGACCTCTCGCCAGGGCTTAATCCTGGGCGTGAGATTGTCGAGAACGAAGTCACCTTCAAGCGTCGTCAGGATGAGGACGGCGTGCACTTCACCCTTGGGGGTCCTGGCAATGGCTATGCTCAATGCCGTCGCGGGGATGCCTTTTTCCAGGAGTAAGTGCCGCTTTTCGAGCACATAATCTTCGCAGTCCCCTTGGGCATCGCCTGTCACGCCGGGCATGAACCAGTAATCGGCCTTGTTGAACTGTCGCCGGTCGCTGACGGGCCGAACGACCTGATTGACCGTGAAATTGACCTTATCCACGTCCCTCCACAGGGCCGGGCTCATGTGAACGCGCCCGGGCCCCATGCGTTCGCCCTCATCGGCTTGCAGGGTTTCGCGAACCTCGGTCTCTGGCTGCAAACGCTTGGAGGCGGGAACCCCATCTACATACCACTCAGTAGCCCGCGCCGATTCAGTCTGCGGCGCAGCTTCAGCGAAGGCTGTATCTTTGAAGTGAGGTACAGCCATCACTGCCAGAGGCTGGATTTCTGCCTGGTAGACAGACAGGTCCGGTCGGGGGAGGGGCGTGGTGAGCCCCTCTGGCTCGGACGAGAGCAAGGGCGCGGGAGCTTCGATGGAAACATACGCCTTGTCAGTCAGTTGCCAGTCCTTTGCTTCGTCGCTGACGTTCACGTCGGACGCAGCACGGGTTTCTGTCTGCAGATCAAGATCTGCGACATTCGGAGCGTCAACAATAGTCTCGGCATCCCTTGTTACCTTACCGACCCAGCGAATATACCTTGTGGGTTGCGAGTGGATGCGCGTGGGGGCATCCACGATATAAAGGGGTTGCTCTATGGCTTCGTTTGGTGTCTCCGTGGAGGCCTGATCGATCTGAGACGGGGCAAGGGTTTGGGTTGCGGGCCCAAAAACCTTGGCAGACAATAAATTCAGCACTTTGCTTCGCACGGCTTCCGGGGACTGTGCATCGCCTTGAACACACTCCTCTGGCGCGCGATTGCAAAAGGACAGATAAGCCGTGGGTGTGCTCGCGACTTGACCTCTCGGCATAAATCGGGAATCGGTTTGCGCAAAGGATAGAGCCGGCAATAAAGCCAGACCAGCAATCACAGGCATTAGGGCGCAATGAGTGTGTTTACTATGCTTATACATGAGCCAATCCTTGATGGGTTGACTGCATATTACGAAAGAGTTTTCAATTAACCGATAAATTTCATGTATAATGTTTGCTTAATATTTAAACTTAAGAAAATGCTATTTTGTAGAGTTGATTAAATGTTAAAGAGAGCTGCATATGAGGCATGCCTTCCTGATTTGGCTATAGTGTCACGCCCTCGTTAGATTTGAGATAGTCATGTTCCGTAAGATTTGGTCGTTCATTAAAAATGGGGAGCTTCCTGAAGGGCTTCAGAGCGAAGGCGCAAATAGCGTGATCGACATGCCTACCTACGCGATTGGTGACATTCATGGGCGTAGCGATCTTTTCGAAGGCCTGTTGGCGAAGATACTGGCGGAGGTCAAGGCGCGTGGAAAACCCGCCAGGCTTGTCTGCCTTGGTGACTATGTCGATCGCGGCCCGTCATCAAATCTCGTGGTAGAACGGCTGGTGCGGCTCACTCAGGATGAACACCTGCGGCAATACTGGCCGGAAGTTATCGTGTTACGGGGCAATCACGAGGCCACCCTTTTGGATTTTCTCAATGGTGCAGAGAATGGTCCGAGCTGGATGGAGTATGGCGGACTATCCACGCTTGCGGCCTATGGTGTCGCTCCTCCGGCCAGTCGCAACGATATGGAGGCATGGGAGGTGACGCGGCAAAACCTTGAGCGTGCCCTCCCAAAGGCGCATAAGGATCTTCTGGAGCGTAGCGAATTGCTCTTTGAGGCCGGCGATTACCTGTTTGTCCATGCCGGCGTGCGTCCAGGGCAGCCGCTTTATGCGCAAGGCGAAGAGACCTTCCTCTGGATACGGGGGGAGTTTTTGAGTGCCCATCAGGCCTGCGAAAAGGTGGTTGTACATGGTCACACACCGGAAGAAACGGCATCCGTTCTGCCCTGGCGGATTGGTCTTGATACCGGTGCCTATGCCACGGGTGTTCTGAGCGCCATCTATCTCGAGGGCACCGAGCGCCGTCTGGTGCAGGTGGGATTATGACAAATTGACACTAAAGGGTGAGTTGGTTTAGATATTGCGATGCGGTAATTTTAGCTAAGTGATTGAGAAGGGGTGGAGAATGAGGCTCATCAAGTCTGGCCTGAATGCGATTGTTGGCGGTTCAGTGGCGTTTGTTCTGTCTGGGTGCGCGACGGGATCGTTGCTGGCACCTTTTCCCGAAACGAGTGGAGCGGTTACGGCCAGTGCCACGGCACCTGTGGCCGAGGGCGGGGCCGGGGTCTCCAATGCGGCTGAGGTCCAGCAGGTTCTTTATCAGTATAAGCTCGGCTCGGGCGATAAGGTTCGCCTCATCGTTTTTGGCGAGAAGGAGCTTAGCGGAGAGTTTGTGGTCAATGGCGCCGGGACGATCTCTTTGCCTCTGATTGGCGAGGTTAAGGCGTCTGGCCTGACGGTTACGGAGCTTCAGGAGAGCGTAGCGAAGAGCTATGGCAATGGCTATCTGAAGGATCCGAAGATCAATTTTGAGGTTTTGAACTTCCGTCCGTTTTATATTCTGGGCGAGGTTAATAAGCCTGGCGAATACCCGTACAGCACCGGGCTGACGGTTGTGAATGCGGTGGCGCGCGCTGAGGGTTATACCTATCGAGCGGACACGCGTCGGGTCTTTATCAAGCATGCCAACCAGCAGAGTGAGGTTGAGGTCCCGCTTGGGACGTCGGTGTTAGTGGCGCCTGGCGACACGATACGG